>CAMFHP010000106.1 GCA_945952225.1 uncultured Myxococcaceae bacterium | reverse complement strand
GCGGCGCGTGGGGTTCGGCCACGTCGCGCATCCGCGGCGCGTGGGGTTCGGCCACGTCGCGCCCGGGGTTCCCGAAGGTCACCCCGGGCTGGGGTGGGCGGTCGCGTCGGAGTCGCCTCCGACGCTGCATCGCTCGCTGCGCGCGCTTCTGGGAGCGCCGGGCGACGCCCGATGCGATTCACGCACGAGCCCGGCGGTGACCAACGGGAACCCCAGCCACGTCGCGCGTCCGCGGCGCGTGGGGTTCGGCCACATCACGCGCGCTGCGCCGGGGTTCGGCCACGTCGCGCATCCGCGGCGCGTGGGGTCGGCCACGTCGCGCGTCCGCGGCGCGTGGGACTTGGTCACATCACGCGCGCGGCGCTGGCGTTCGGCGCGCGCAGCGCCCGGCGTTCCCTGCGGTCACCCCCTGGGGTGGGCGGTCGCGTCGGCGTGTGCCTCCGACGCTGCAAGGGAAAGCTCCCGCACGCACTCCCTGACGAAGGCTATGGCGCCATAGTCTTCGCGCATCTGCCTTGTTTCATGCGGAATCGGCCGTTTTCTTCCCGGGAGCTGGCACGATGCGCCGGGGCCGCGGCCGATGCGCCGGGGCTCGCAAACACTGCGGGATCACCGCCGTTGTCACCGCCCGCACCGCGGACTACCAACCCCGCCCCGTGAACCACGCCCACGACCTGCTCGACGCGCTCCGTCGAGACACCGCCCGCGAGCGCGACGCGCTGCTCGCGCACCCGCTCTACGACGCCGTGCGCGACGTGTCGGCGCTGCGAGGCTTCATGGCCGCCCACGTCTTCGCCGTGTGGGATTTCATGTGCCTGCTCAAGACCCTCCAGCGCGGGCTCACGTGTGTGACCGTGCCGTGGGTTCCGCCCCGGGATCGCGAGGCGGCACGGCTCATCAACGAGATCGTGCTCGGCGAAGAGACCGACACCGTCGCCCCCGGACGCTCGCTCAGCCACTTCGAACTCTACCTCGACGCCATGCGCGAGGTCGGCGCCTCGACCGCGCCCGTGGAGCGCTTCGTTCACGCCGTGCGCGAGGGCGTCGAGCCCCTCGATGCGATGCGCCGCGCCGGTGCGCCCGACCACGCCGTGACCTTCGTCGCCCACACGCTCCGCACGGCCCGCGAGGCGCCGCTCCACGCCGTCGCCGCGTCGTTCCTCTACGGCCGCGAAGACCTCGTGCCCGCGATGTTCCGACGGGTGCTCGCGACGCTGCCCGCGGATCACAACAGCCCGAGCCTCGTGCGCTACCTCGAACGCCACATCGAGCTCGACGAGGGAACGCACGGACCCGCCTCCGCCGCCCTCCTCGCGCGCCTCTGCGCCGACGACCCCGCGCGCCTCGCAGAGGCCTCCCGCGCCGCCCGCGAGGCCCTCGCCGCCCGCAGCGCCCTCTGGACCGCCACGCTCGCCTCCCTCCCGCCTCGCGCCGACGTCGCGCGTTGACAGCGCACCGCCGCCGCGTCGACGCTCCGCGCCCTCCATGCGCGCCGTCCTCCCGATCGTTCCGCTGCTGACACTCTCTGCGCTCGCGTGCGCCGCCTGCGGAGGCGCCCCGACGCGCACCCGCTACGCCGACGCGCTCCCGCCCGGATGCTCCGTCTCGACGCTCACCGACGTGTCGCGCGAACACCCCGTGCGCGCCCTCGGCGAGGTGCGCGCGCGCTGCACCGGCGACGCGATGGGCAACGTGGTCGTGTGCACCCGCGCGCTCCACGACCAGGCCTGCGCGCTCGGCGCCGACGTCGTGTGGGGCGTCACCACCGAGAACCTCGAAGACGCCACGGTGATGCGCGCCCACGCGGGCCGCTCGCAGTAGCGAAGGGCCGCGCGCGGGTCGACACGATCCGCGGAGTGGCGTGCGAGACTCAGTTCGGGAGGCGCTGCGCGAGGGCTTCGCGCACCACGTCGCCCGTGGCGGTGCCGCGCTGCGCGAGGTCGGTGGGCGTGCACTCGGCGACGACACGTCCGCCGTCACGGCCTCCGCCGGGACCGAGCTCGACGATCCAGTCGGCGGCGGCGAGCACCGAGGGGTGGTGCTCGATCACGAGGAGCGAGTCGCCGCGGTCGACGAGCTTCTGCATCACGCGCACGAGGCGCTCCACGTCGCTGAGGTGCAGGCCCGTGGTGGGCTCGTCGAGCACGTAGAGGGTCGACGCGCCGCCGGTCTGGAGCTCGGTCGCCAGCTTGATGCGCTGCGCCTCGCCGCCCGAGAGCGTGTGCGAGCCCTGTCCGAGCGTGAGGTACCCGAGGCCCAGGTCGTGGAGCAGCTCCAGCGGCTTCGCGATCTTCGCGACCTGGTGGAACACCTGCCGCGCCTCTTCGATGGTGAGCCCGAGGATCTCGCCCACGTCGTACCCGTGGAGCTTCACCTCGCGCGTCTCGCGGGTGAAGCGCGAGCCCGCGCAGGCCTCGCAGGGCACCACCACGTCGGGCAGAAAGGCCATCTCGACGTGGCGCACGCCGCCGCCTTCGCACACCTCGCAGCGGCCGCCGCCGTTCTCCGTCGTGGTGTTGAACGAGAAGCGCCCGATGCCCCAGCCCCGCGCCTTCGACTCGGGGAGCGCGGCGAACATCTTTCGAATGTCGTCCCAGATGCCCACGTAGGTCGCGGGCACCGAGCGCGGCGTGCGGCCGATGGGCGACTGATCGATGGCGACCGCGCGCTTGAGGTTCTTCCACCCGTCGATGGACGCGTGCGAGAGGGGCTCGTCGGTGGTGAGCCCGAGCTTCTTCTTCACCGCGCGCAGGGTGATCTTCTCGACGAGCGTGCTCTTGCCCGAGCCCGACACACCCGCCACACACACGAAGCGCCCCAGGGGAAAGCGCGCCGTCGTGCTCTGGAGGTTGTGACCCTTCGCGCCCTTCACCGTGAGCCACGAGACCCCGTCGACGCCGCGGTTGCGCGCGCCCGCGCTCGCCTCGACGCGCAGCGCCTTCGCCGTCGGTGAGTCACTCGACAGCACCACGTCGGCCGGTCCGCTCGCCTGCACACGTCCGCCCGCGGAGCCGCCGCCGGGGCCCAGATCCACCACCCAGTCGGCCGCGCGGATCACCTCGGCGTCGTGCTCGACCACCACCACGCTCGCGCCCTTCGAGACCAGCGCGCGCATCGCGTCGATGAGCCGTCCCGTGTCGCGCCCGTGGAGCCCGATCGTGGGCTCGTCGAGCACGTAGAGCACCCCCGTGAGCCCCGCGCCGATCTGCGCCGCGAGCCGCAGTCGCTGCATCTCGCCGCCGGAGAGCGTGTTCGCGCGGCGGTCGAGCGTGAGGTAGTCGAGCCCGAGGTTGAGCAGCGTCGTGAGCTTGCCGTCGAGCTGCGTGAGCGGCGCCTCGGCGATGGTGCGCTCGCGGGCCCCGAGGTTCATCGCGCGCAGCGTGTCGCGGAGCTCGCCCGGCGTCATCGAGAGGGTCTCGTGGTAGCGCCGATCACCGAGTCGCACCGCGCGGGGAATGGGCGCGAGGCGCGTTCCCTGGCAGTCGCCGCAGGGGTCGCCGTCGGCGTCGAGGCCCGTGCCCTCGCAGGCGGTGCAGCGGCCCTGCGGGGTGTTGAACGAGAAGTGCCGCGGGTCGAGCTCGGGCACGCCGCGACCGCACGACGGACACGCCCGGCGCGTGGAGTACTGCCGCGGCTCGCCCACGCGCCCGCTGCGCTCGTCGCGCTCGATCACCACGTGTCCCTCGGCGAGCGAGGCCGCGCGGTGGATCATCGCGAGGAGACGCTCGCGCTCCGCCGCCGCGGTGGAGCCCACCCAGAGCCACACGTCGTGGGTCTTCGTCTTCTTGAGCGGCGGGACCTTCATCGGGTCGTAGTCGGTTCCGTCGACGCGCACGGCCTCGATGCCGCTCTTGCGCGCGCGCTCGATCACCTCGCCGTGCAGACCCTTGCGGGCGCGCACCGCGGGGGCCCACACCGAGAGGTTGGCCGTCGCGGGAAAATCCTTCGCGAGCTCGTCGACGATGGCCTCGGGCGCACGCGCGCCGATGGGCAGGTCGCAGGTCGGGCAGTACGGCGTCGCGACGCGCGCGAAGAGCAATCGCACGTAGTGGGCGATCTCGGTGACCGTCGAGACCGTGCTCATCGCGCCCGCACGCGCCGTGCGCTGTTCGAGCGAGATGGCCGGCGGAATGCCCGTGATCGAGTCGACGTCGGCGCGTCCGAGCGACGGGAGGTACTGCCGCGCGTAGGGCGAGAGCGTTTCGAGAAAGCGCCGCTGTCCCTCGGCGTAGATGATGTCGAACGCGAGCGAGCTCTTGCCCGACCCCGACGGTCCGGTCATCGCGACGAGGCGCTCGCGGGGCACTTCGAGGTGCGCGACGTGGAGGTTGTGCTCGCGCGCGCCGTCGACCACGATGCCCGTGAGCTTCGAAGCGTCGAAGCGCGCGCGGGGTCGCGCGACCGCCGTGTCGAGGGCCGCGGCGGTGGTGTCGAGCGCCGTGCGGAGGTACTGCGCGAAGCGCGAGCGGGGGCTCTGGGCGACGCGTTCGGGCGTTCCCTCGACGACCACTTCGCCGCCGCCCGCGGAGGCCTCGGGGCCCAGGTCGATGACCCAGTCGGCGCGCGCGGCCACGTAGGGATCGTGCTCGACGACGATGACCGTCACGCCGCGCTCCACGAGCCCGTCGAGGGTGTCGAACACGCGCGCCACGTCGCGGCGGTGCAGGCCCGTGGTGGGCTCGTCGAGGATCACCACCGCGCCCTTCTTCGCCTCGCCGAGCGCGGCCGCGAGCTTGAGCCGCTGGGCCTCGCCGCCCGAGAGCGTCGAGAGGCTCTGGCCCATGCGCAGGTAGCCGAGACCGACGGCGCGCAGGGGCTCCACGGCCTGCACGAGCGCGTGCTCGTCGCGAAAATGTTCGACCAGCGCGTCGGCCGACATGTCGAGCACGTCGGCGATGGACGCGCCGCTCACCCGCACTTCGAGCACCTCGTCGCGGAAGCGCTTCCCCTTGCAGTCGGGGCACAGGAAGCTCACGTCGGCGAGGAACTGCATCTCGACGGTCTCGTAGCCCGCGCCCTCGCACGCCGGGCATCGTCCGCCCTCGACGTTGAACGAGAACGTGCGGGTGGAGTATCCGCGGGCCTTCGACTCGGGCGCGTTGGCGAAGCGCGCGCGGATGCGGTCGTACACGCCGAGGTAGGTCGCGGGGTTGCCGCGGGTGGTGCGTCCGAGCGGCCCCTGGTCGACGTGCATCACGGCGGTCACGTCGTCGCTGCCGTCGAGTCCGTCGTAGGGCAGCGTCTCTTCAGCCTGCACGGGCAGCGCGCGCGCCGCGAGGGCCCGCGTGAGCGCCGGGAAGAGCGTCTCGCCCACGAGCGAGCTCTTGCCCGACCCCGACACGCCCGTGATGCACGTGAGCACGCCCGTCGGAAAGCGCACGTCGATGTGCTTGAGGTTGTGCCCGCGCGCGCCGCGGAGCGTGAGCCATCCGCTGGGCGTGCGCCGCGTGGTGCGGGCGGGGCCGCGCGCGCGCATCGCGTCACCCGTCGGGGTCTGCGCGTCGGCGAGTCCGCGCGGATCGCCGTCGTACACGATGGTTCCGCCGTGCTCGCCCGCGTCGGGGCCGAGCTCTACGACGCGGTCGGCGGCGGCGATGAGCCCGAGGTCGTGCTCGATCACCAGCGCCACGTTGCCGAGCGCCGCGATGCCCCGCGCCACCTCGATGAGCTTCGCGGCATCGCGCGGATGGAGTCCCGCCGTGGGCTCGTCGAGCACCATGAGCGTGCCCGTGAGCGACGTGCCGAGGGCCGCGGTGAGGGCCACGCGTTGCACCTCGCCGCCCGAGAGCGTGCGCGATGCGCGGTCGAGCGTGAGGTAGCCCACGCCCACGTCGTCGAGGTACCCGAGGCGCGCGCGGATCTCCCCCGCGACACGGTCCGTGGGCTCGTCGGTCGGCGGGAGCTCGCCGAGGCGCGCGCGCAGCTCGCTCACGGCCATGGCGCTGGCCTCGGTGATCGAGAGGCCGCACACGCGGTAGCGGTCGACCTCGGGGCGCATGCGCGTCCCGCGGCAGGTGGTGCAGGTCACGTACTTGCGGAAGCGCGAGAGAAAGACCCGCACGTGCATCGCGTAGGTCTTGGTCTCCAACCACTGGAACCACGGACGCACGCCGTCGAAGCCCTTCGCGCCTTCGAGGATGGCCGTGCGGTCCGACTCCTTGAGCATCTTCCACGGCGTGCTCGTGGCGATCTTCTGCTTCTTGCAGAACTCCAGGAGCTTCTTGCGCTCCATCGCGGTGACCTTCGAGGTCCACGGCTTGATGGCGCCCTCGTCGATGGAGAGCGTCGCGTCGGGCACGACCTTGTCCCAGTCGATGTCGATGATGCGCCCGAACCCGCGGCACGCCTCGCACGCGCCGAGCGGCGACTGGTGCGAGAAGAGGGCGGGCGACGCGTCGGGGTAGCTCCGGTCGCAGTAGGCGCAGTCGAGTCCGCGCGAGAAGCGCAGGGGGGGAGAGCCCTTCGCGTCGACGAAGTGAACCTCCGCGCGGCGTCCGCGGGCCATCGCGGTGCCCAGGGCCTCGGCCACGCGCGTGCGCTCGGACTCCTTCGCGACGAGCCGGTCGATCACCACGTCGAGCCCGCCCTGCGCGAGCACCTCCGAGGGCGCCACCTCGTCGAGGTCGCGCGTCGTGTCGTGGAGGAACACCCGTCGGTAGCCCTCTTCGAGCAGCCGCTCGCGCACGCCGAGGTAGCGCTCGGGATCGTCGGCCGCGACGCGGTACGTGACCACCACGCGGGCGCCGTCTCCCTCGGCCTTCGCGAGCACGGCGTCCGTCGCGAGGTTCACGGTGCCGCGCCGCACCTCGCGGCCGCAGCCCTCGCACACGATGGTGCTCGCGCGGGCCCAGAGCAGACGGAGGTAGTCCGAGAGCTCGGTCATCGTGCCGACGGTCGAGCGCGAGGTGCGCACGGGCGCGCCGCGGTCGACGGCGATGGCCGGCGGAACCGGGTCGAGGGAGCCCACGGGCGGACGGTCGCGGCGTTCGAGGAACTGCCTCGCGTACGCGCTGAAGCTCTCGACGAAGCGGCGCTGTCCCTCGGCGTAGAGCGTGTCGAGGCAGAGCGAGCTCTTGCCCGCGCCCGAGACCCCCGCGACGGCGACGAGCTCGCCGGGCGTGAGGTCGAGGTCGATGCCGCGGAGGTTGTGCGTGCGTGCGTTGCGAAGGCGGGTGGGTTCCATGCGTCGGGGGCTCTGGAAGAGGGGTGTAGGGCGGTGACAGACCGCGCGGATGCGATGCCCCCTGCGTCGAGGGCGGTTCCCACGCGATGCGCCGCCGTGACCGTCGGAGTGCGGTGCGCGCGAGGGGGCGCGGAACATACGTCCAGTGTCCGTGGCGCGTCGAGAGGGCGCGTCGAGGGGCCATCGGCGTGACGCGAAACGCTTGCAATCGCGACGAACCTCCATCGACCGCGATCGCGACACCCGCTGCGTCTCCGACGGCGGTGTGAAGGGGGCGTACGGGAAAACCCTAAAGGTCGTCGGTGGGGCGTCGTTGGGCCTTCACGAGAAGGAGATCCCCACGATGAAGTTCGCTCGCACGCTCTGCCTCGGTTCCCTCGTCGCCGCCCTGTTCGCGCCCGCCGGATGCGCCGAGGTGGCCATGGTCGGTGCCGCGCCGATCGCCGTCGTTCCCGTGAACCAGCAGTGGTCGCTCGATCGTGTGGGGGCGTGGCGTGTGCCCGTCTCCATCGAGACCACGCCGGGTGTCTCGCGCGAGATCTCCGCGGGCACCTTCAGCCTCCGCGACGACTGGACCTGGAGCTTCCGCTACGACCACCACGACACCAGCGCGACCACCGACACGCGCGGGACGTTCACCGCTTCGGGCTCGTACGCGGTGTATTCGGGCGAGCCCGTGGTGGCCACGCTCCACGACGCGGCCGCCAACGCGGACTACACCGCGACGCTCGCCTCCGATGGCTCCGTCGACCTCGTGATCGGCGGATACACGTACCACTTCATCGCGCAGTGACCGCCCACGTGGCGACGCCCGCGGCGCGCCCGAGCGACACCTCCGCGGACCGCGCATCGAGGCTCAACACGACCTCGCGCAGCCGCGCATCGCGGAACGACGTGTACGCGTCGACGAGCTCCAGGATCGAGAGCCTGCCCTCGCGGTAGGCCACCTCGGCCTCGTGCCGCATCTCGCGCACGCCCGACGTGCCGCCGCTGCGCCACGCATCGAGGGCCTCGCGCCGACGCTCGACCTCGCGCCACGCGCCCGCCACCTGCTGCCGCGACGCGAGCGTGATCGCATCGACGGTGCGCCGCGCGGCCTCGGCCCGTTGCTCCGCGGCGGGGATCGTTCCCTGCCCGCGATCGACGAGCGCGAGGGGCACGCTCACGCCCGCCATCACATCGACCTGCACCTGCTGCTGATCGCCCGTGCCCGCGCCCACCACGGAGCCGAGGGAGACCGTGATCCCCTGGGTCACCGAGCGCCGCGCGACGTCGACCATCGCGCCCTGCGAGCGCGCGCGGGCCTGCGCCGCGACGAGGTCGGGGCGCGCGTCGAGTCGGTTCATCAGCTCCGCGAGCGGAGGCAGTGTGAGGGGCTCATCGAGCGACACGCGCAGCGGTCCTACGAGGGTCGTCGCGTCGGGCCCGACGGTCACATCGAGCGTCGCGCGAGCGTGGAGCGCGTCGGCTTCGGCCTCGGCGAGCTGCGCGCGCGCGTCGGTGAGCGCGATCACCATGCGCGAGGCGTCATAGTGGGCCGCGGCACCCGCCGCGACACGCGCCTGCACCACCTGCGAGGCGTGCGCGAGGTCGTCGACGGCCTCGCGATGGATCTGCACCCGCGCCTGCGCGCTCGCGAGCTGGAGCGCTGCGTCGTGGAGCGACCACGCGAGCCCGAGCGCCGTCGCGTTCACGTCGGCGCGGGCCGCTTCACGCGCGCCCATCGCGGCGTCGCGACGTGCCGAAGGGAGCCCCGCGGTCTCGATGAGCTGCGACACCGTCACCTGCGGCATGCCGATGCGCGGGTCGTAGGTGGTGAAGCCCACGGAGCGCGTGTAGGCCGCGGAGAGCACGGGGTTGGTCCACAGGCCCGCGGCGGTGACGTCGTGGTCGGCGGCGCGCGCGAGGGCCTGCGACGACGCGAGGAGGGGATGGCTCCGTCGCTGCGCGCGGAGGGCGTCGTCGAGGGTGAATCCCGGCGCGGCGTCGGACTGTGCGGCGGTGCTCTGCGCGGCGGGCGCCGTGGTCTGTGCGCGGGCGAAGGCGGGGAAGGCGAGCGCGGCGACGAGCAGCGCGAGGCGGCGAGACATTCACTCCTCCTGGGGGTCGGGCTCGGGGCGGAAGGGCGTGGGCCGATCGGGTTCGAGCCAGCGGTAGATCGTCGGAAGTGCGAAGAGAAGCAACGGCGTTGCGAGGGCCACACCGCCGACGATCACGAGCGCGAAGGGCCGCTGCGTCTCGCTTCCCATCGCGTGCGAGAGGGCCGCGGGGAGGAGCCCCAGCGAGGCGAGGGCCGCGGTGATGAGCACGGCCCGCATGCGCCGCGCGGTGCCCTCGACGACGGCCACGGTGTAGTTCACCCCGGCCTCGCGGAGCTCGTTGATCGACGACACGATCACCACGCCCGAGAGCACGGTCTGCCCGAGGAGCGCGATGCCGCCGACCACCGCGGAGACCGAGAGGTTCACGCCCGCAACGTAGAGGGCGAGGGCGGCGCCGGGGAGGCACAGCGGCGCGGCGGCGAGCACGACGAGGGCGCTGCGCGCGCGACCGAACGCGCCGTAGAGCAGCAGGCAGATGAGCAGCACGGCGATGGGCACGATCATCGCGAGTCGGCGCATCGCGCGCTGCTGGCTCTCGAACTCTCCGCCCCAGGTCATCGAGTAGCCCGCGGGGAGGTGCACCGCGCGCTGCACGCGATCGCGGGCCTCGGCCACGGCGGATCCGAGGTCGCGGCCTTCGAGGTTGAACTTCAGTGCGATGAAGCGCTGCGCCTGGTCGCGCTGGATCGCCGCGCGCCCGAAGGCCACGTGCACGGTCGCCAGCGCGCCGAGGGGGACGCGCGCGCCGTCGGGCGTGCGCACGGGGATCTCACGGATGCGGTCGACGCCCACGCGGAAGGGCTCGGCCATGCGCACGGCGACCTCGATGCGGCGCTCGCCCTCCCAGATCTCGGTGGCGGTGACGCCGCCGATGGCCGACGAGATCACGTCGTCAACGTCGGCGACGCGGAGCCCGTAGCGGGAGATGGCCTCGCGGTCGATGTCGATGCGGAGCTGCGGCACCACGCCGGTCTGGTAGAGCCCGAGGTCGCGCACGCCGACGACGGGCGCGATGGCGTCGCGGGTCTGCTCGGCGAGGTGTTGCATCACGTCGAGGTCGTCGCCGTAGATCTTGATGGCGACCTTGCCCTTGATGCCCGAGATGCTCTCCAGCACGTTGTCGACGATGGGCTGCGAGACGATGTACTCGACGCCCGGCACGCGATGGAGCGAGGCGCGCATCGCGTCGATGAGCTGGGCGCGCGTGCGGTGCGAGGCCCAGGTCTCTTCGGGGCGGAGCGAGACCATCATCTGGCAGATGTTCACCTGCGCGGGGTCGGTGCCGTCTTCGGGGCGTCCGAGCTGCGAGACCACCTCGCGCACCTCGGGGAACGAGCGGATCACCCGTCGGAGCTGCGGCACGATGCGCTCGCCCTCTTCGAGCGACTGCGACGCGGGGAACACCGCGGTGATGAACATCCCGCCCTCGTTGAGCTCGGGGAGGAACTCGCTCCCGAGCCTGCGCCCCGCGCCGATCGCCACCATGAGCGCGGCGGCCACCACGGCGATCACGAAGCGCGGGCGGTGGAGCGTGAAGGCCACCGTGCGCTCGTAGCGTCCGCGGAGGCGCGTGACCCAGCGGGGCTCGGCGTGCGAGGCGTTGGTGGGCAGCCGGATCGCGAGGCGGGCCAGCGCGGGCACGATGGTGAGCGACCACACGAGCGCGCCCACGAGCGCGAAGCCGTAGGTGAGCGCCATGGGGGCGAAGATGCGTCCCTCGACGCGCTCCATCGCGAAGATGGGGAGCAGCGCGGCGGTGATGATCGCGAGGGAGTACACCACCGGGCGGATCACCTGCGCGGCGGCCTCTCGCACGATCTCGGCGCGGGGCTTCTCGGGGTGCTCGGCGCCGAGGTGGTAGACCGTCTCGACGAAGATCACCGCGCCGTCGACGAGGATGCCGAAGTCCACCGCGCCCAGCGAGATGAGGTTCGCGGGCATCTTGAGCAGGCGCAGCCCGGTGAAGGCCGTGAGCAGCGCGAGGGGGATCACCGTCGCCACCACGAGCGGCCCGCGCAGCGCGCCGAGGAACACCGCGAGCACGGCGATCACCAGCAGCGCGCCTTCGAGGAGGTTGTGGCGCACGGTGTGGAGCGAGCGCTCCATGAGCTCGGTGCGGTCGTAGTAGGGCCGCACGCGCACGCCCCGCGGGAGCACCTCGCGGTTGAGCCGCTCGACCTCGCGGTGGATCCCATCGAGCACCTCGGCGGGCGGCGATCGCTTGCGCAGAAGGACGATTCCCTCGGGGCTCTCGTCCTCTTCGTTCCGACCGACGACGCCGCGTCGCGGAACGTGTCCGAGCGTGAGCTCGGCGACGTCGTCGAGGTGCATCGGAACTCCGTGCGACGCGCCCAGGGCGATGTGCGCGAGCTCCGTGGGGCTCTGGATGTACCCGATGCCGCGGACCACGTACTCCTCGGCGCCGTGCTGCATGTAGTTGCCGCCCGCGGCGCCCGACGAGCGCTGGAGCGCGTCGACCACGTCGGCGATGCCGAGGCCGCGCACCGAGAGCCGCGTGGGATTCACCCGCACCTGGTACTGGCGCTGAAAGCCGCCGAACGACACCACGTCGGCGACGCCGGGCACGCGGCGCAGCGCGCGGGAGACCACGTAGTCTTGCAGCCCGCGACGATCCATCGCGGTCATGCCCGGACCCTCGACGGTGTAGCGGTAGATCTCGCCGACGGGCGTGGTCTCGGCGCCGAGGCGCGCGACGATTCCATCGGGGAGATCGACCTGACGGAGCCGCTCGGCGATGCGCGTGCGGGCCATGAAATCATCGGCGCGGTCGTCGAAGGTGCAGGTGATCTGCGAGAGCCCGAACACCGAGATGGACCGCAGGTCGACCATGTCGGGCACGCCCGCGAGCTCGCGCTCGATGGGGATGGTCACCTGGCGCTCGGTCTCTTCCGCAGCGCGTCCCGGCGCGAGGGTGATCACCTGCACCTGGAGGTTGGTCACATCGGGAAAGGCCTCGATGGGCACGCCGAGCATCTGCGCGTAGCCCACCAGCGCGGCGACCACGGTCACCGCCAGCACGGCCCAGGGCCGGTCGATCGCGAGCCTGACGAGACGGAGCATGGTCAGAGCACCTGTTCTGCGGCCGCATCGAGCAGCAGCGCGCCGTCGACCACCACGCGCTCGCCGGGACGGAGCCCCGAGAGCACCTGCGCGCGTCCGTCGAGCTCGGCGCCGAGGGTCACCGCGCGGCGATCGAAGTGTCCCGGTGAGGTCTCGACGAAGACCGCGTAGCCCTGCGACTGCGTGACGAGCGCATGCAGCGGAACGAGCACCACGCCCGCGGCCCGCGTGCGGAGCGTCACGCGCGCGAACATCTCGGGCTTGAGCGCGTGGTCGGCGTTCTCGACGCGGATGCGCACGACGAGGGTGCGCGTGTTGGGATCGACCGCGTCGGCCACGTGGTCGACGGTGCTGGTGAAGTGTCGTCCGGGGAGCGCGGGCACCTCGATCTGCGCGCGGTCACCGACGCGCACGGCCGATCCCTGCGCCTCGTGCAGATGCGCCAGCACCCACACGTGATCGAGGTCGGCCACGAGAAACGCGGGCTCCGACGCGTCGGGGCGGGCCTCGGCGCCCACGCGCAACGACCGCTGCACCACGGTGCCCGACAGCGGCGCGCGCAGGGTGTAGAGCCCCACGGCCATCGCGGGCGCCCCGAGGCTGCGCAGCACCGCCGCGGCCCGTTGCTCCTCGGCGCGCGCGGTCGCGAGGGCCGTGCGCGCATCGATCACGTCGCGCTGCGAGCCCGCGCCCTCGGCGGCGAGACGTTCGGCGCGCGCCACGCTCTGCTCCGCGGCGATGCGGTTGATGCGCGCCTCGCTCATGCCCGCGCCCGCGCCTGCGACCTCGGCGGAGTACACGCTCGCGAGGGGCGCGCCCACGGCCACGTGGTCACCGGGCGCCGCGAGCAGTCGCATCACGCGCCCCTGCACCGGCGGAATGATGGCGGCGACGTGCTCCTCGTCGAAGGTCACGTTGCCCGGCGCGACGATGGCCGCACCCTCGGCGTCGAGGGCCACGGGTTCGACCCGCACGAACGCGCTCGCCGTCGCGGCAGGCGGGGTCTGACAGGGTTGTGTGCGAGGGGGACGACACGCGCCCGTCACGAACGCGAGGGAGAGAAACACCACGAGATGCCCGACACGGGAGGCCATGAACGGCGCAGATAGCAAGGGCAGGGCCGCACACGGAGGGGCGCAAATCCGTCGGAAAAATAGGGCATCGCGGAGCGTTGCGCCCCGCGTGCGAAGTCGCGTCTCAGGGGGCAGGGGCAGAAGGGGCCGCGGGCGCGGGGTCGAGGCGCCATGCGCGGAGGTGCACCGTCGAGGCGGCGTAGGGGAGCCATCGGTGGCTCGCGCGGGCGGGCACCACGGCCTCGCGCCACGGGGGGCCGAGGTCGAGGGCGCGCTCCACGCGCTCGCACGCGGCGCGTCCGTCGGGGGAGTCGCACGCGCTGGTGTGGAGGTACACCGCGCATCCCGTCCGCGGTCGCAGCGCGCGCACGTCGACGGGCCCGCGCGCGTCGAGGCGTACGGCCGTCACGTCACCGGCCCACGTGGGGAGAAACACCGTGCGGCGCGGGCCTGCGAAGGCCACCCAGCGCACGGTGCATCGCGGTGGGAGCGAGGCGATCCACGCGCGCGTGAGTCGGTACTCGTCCTGATCGGTGGTGTGTTCCCGAAGCGTCGAAGCGCCCTGCGCGAAGACCGCAACACCGAGCGCCGCGGAGGTCGCAAGCGCACGCGAGGCCGAGGCCGTGAGCGCGCGCGGGAGTGCGATCGCGACGAGGATCGCGACGGGCCACAGCGCGACGTGAAGGGCCGCCGCGCGCCAGGTGTCGCTCTGCGCGAAGGTCGCAGCGACGAGCGAGATCGAGGCCACCGTGAGCGCGGCGACGGGCGTCCACGAGCGCGTGCGGCGCCATGCGAGCATCGGCGCGAGCGCGAGCGCGGCCCACCCGGCGGGGCGCCAGAGCGAGGGGCCCGCGACGGTTCCATCGCCGACGGCGCGGAGCACGTCGGCGAGCACCGACCCGCTGGTGAGCCACAGCGCGAGGGCCACCGTGAGCGAGACGCGCATCGCGTCGCGAACGCCCCGCGCCGCGAGCACCACGAGGACCACGGGCGCGAGCGCCACCGACGCGAGGGGATGGATGCGCGCGCACGCCACCGCGAAGAGGGCCGACGCGAGGAGCGACACGACGCGCACGACGCGCTCCGTGGCGGGCGTGAGCGCGCACGCGGCGGAGGCGAGCGCGAAGGCGATCAGGGGCGTGAGGTACGACTCGGTGGTGGCGATGCGAACGAGCGACGGCGCGCACGCGCAGACCACCCCCACGACGAGCGACGCGCGACGCGACGCGCCTGCGCGGAGGGCCGCGAGGGCGACGAGCGCAGGCGTGAGCGACGAGAGCGCGAGGTGCATCGCGAAGACCGCGCGATCGGGGGCGAACACACGCGCGAGAAGGTGCAGCTCGGCGTAGCCAGGGCCGTACGCGCGGAGCTCCTCGGGGTGGCGCGCGCCGTCGATCCAGAGCGGTCCCTGACCGTTGATGTGGAACGGTCCCCACGACGCGAAGACCACGCGGAGCGAGAGCGCGAGGGCGGTGAGTGCGAGCGACGCCCGGTGCGCGTCGCGAACGCGCGTGAGCGACCAGAGCATCGCCACGACGGCGAGCGTCCACCACGGCACGACGCGCCACGAGCCCATCGCGCCGAGGAGACGCAGCGCCCGCGCGCGCCACGGAGACGCAGTGCGCGCATCGAGGGCCACGTCGTCGACGCGGGGGAGTCCGTGGTCGTGCGCGGCGAGCGCGTCGGTGATGCGCGCGGTGACGGCCTCGGCGTCGTCGCGCGGTGCGGTCGTGTGCGGCTCCTCCCACGCCACGCCGTAGGAGCGCGTCTCGCGCACGCCCGACCAGCGCCCGCGGTCGAGCACGTGCACCTCGACCTGCGCCCCCGAGGGCGCCACCGCGCGCAGCACGAGGTCGTGCTCCGAGCCGCGCGTCGGAGCTGCGAGCACGTAGCCCCGCGAGACCTCGGCGCCCACGCGCAACGGTTCGAGGAGCGTGGGCCATGCGAGCGTGCGCGCGTCTCCGCCGCACGCGGTGAGCGCGAGGGCGAGGACGACGCACGCCGGGGCCCGCACGGGTCGCGGATCAGTGCTTGCGGAGCACGACGTAGAGGCCGAGGAGCACCGGGATGAACAGGATCCCGATGGCGACGATGAGCCGGTAGCGCGTGGTCTGCGCGGGGTCCGAGGGCGCAGCGGGCTTCGCGTCGGGCGCGGGCTTCACATCGGCCGCGGGCTTCACGTCGGCCGCGGGCGCGGGCTTCACTTCAGGGGCGCGCACGGGCGGTCCCACCACGAGGCCGCCGCGGTGTGCGAGGGGCGCGGCCTGCGTGGCGACGCGAGTGCGCGGTGCAGCGGCGGAGGCCGAGCTCGCGGCGATCTGCGCCTGGAGCTTGTCGTCGATCGACATGGTGCGCAGGAGCTCCTCGGCGTTGCCCATGTCCTGCGTGCTCTCGATCTCGTCGCCGGGCGGCTGAAAGTGCGACGAGGCCACCATGGTGCCCGTGCCGTGCTCGCGCTCCTCGCGGGGATTCGGGACGGCCATCGTCTGCAGGAGCTCGTCGTCGTCGTCGGTGGGAAAGCTCGGCACCGCGGGTCCCACGGTCTCGATGGCGCGCGTGCGCTCGATCTCGTCGGGCGCCGCCGACGGACGGTCTCCGCCGAGGATCGCGCTCGCATCGAGGGCCATGGTGCGTCCGCCCACTTCGGGCACCGACGGTCGATCGGTGAGCCCCGCCGCACGGAGCCCCGGGTTGTATCCCTCGGTGAAGGTCGGTCCGTCGGTGAGCGAGAACGCAGCGGCCGGTGCGCGTGGCGGCGCCACGAACGCCGCGCTCGGGAGCGGTGCGAGACCGGGCGCAGCCGTGGGCGGCATCGGCGCCGACACGAACGCACCCGCGGGCGGAGGCGGCGCAGGCTTCGGGGCCATGCGGCCTTCGAGCGCGGCCTTCGCGGCGAGCCGATCGGCCGTGGAGATGGGCGTCTCCGTGGTGCTGAGGTCGTCGTCGGGCGGGGGCGGCGGAGGCGTCGGCGCGCGTACGGGTGGAACGGGCGTGTCCCACGCGGCGGTGAGGGCCGCGCGCATCGCGGCCACGGAGGCGAAGCGGTCGTCGGGGTTCGCGGCCATCGCGCGCGAGGCCACGGTCCACAGGCCGCCGGGCACGTCGTCGCGGCGGCGGTCGAGGCTCGTGGGGGCCATGGTGAGCCCGGGCTGCGGCGGGTCGCTGAGCGCTTCGAGGAGCATCGCGCCGAGGGCGAAGATGTCGGTGTGGGGGCCGACGCGGTCGTTCGAGAGCTGCTCGGGCGAGGGGAACGAGAGCACCCGCGCGCTCCTCGCCGGCGCGAGCGGATCGGGCCCTGCGTAGCGCGCGATGCCGAAGTCGACGAGCGAGACCGAGGGCGCGTCGATCTCGCCCGACACGAGCACGCTGCCCGGCGTGAGCCCGAGGTGCAGGAGCTGTCGGGGCGCCGTGTGCGCCGCGTGGAGCACCTCGCAGAGCGTGTCGAACACGATCTTGAGCGAGGGCAGCGGGAGCAGCAGTCCGAGGCCGCGGGTCTCGTCGAGCGCGGCGCCGAGCGAGCGACCTTCGAAGTGTTCGAACACCAGGTAGGGCCGCTTCTCCCAGATGCCCTGGTTCAGCGCCGCGGGCACGTGGTCGTCGCGAAACGCGCGGAGCGTCTTGAAGTACTCCGTGAGCTCCGCGGGGAGCGCATCGCCCGCGACGGGGTTCAGAAACTTCAGCGCCACGACGCGCCCGCCCTGCTGCCGATCGGCGCAACGCCACGACTCGCCGAGGCCGCGGTCTTCGAGCGGGGCGACGAGCTCGTATCGCTGGGCGAGCACCAGTCCTGCGGCGGGCTTCATGGGGCGCGGGATCGTACGGGGGCCCCGCGCGCAGCCGCAAGCAGAGAGAGGGTGCGCGCGACCCCTGTCACCGCGCGGAGAGCCTTTGCCGCAACCGCGCGGCGCGACGGGGTGGGCGTCCGTTCGCAACACGCTCCTCGACAGGATGTACGCGCGGTGCACGGTGCGGGTGCGTGCAGCTTCGGTGTACAGTCACCGCCGACCTATGCGGGGGGCGCCGAAGCGTCGTCCGGTCCGCGCGGTCGAGGCCACTGCATGAGCGAACAAGACGACGCGATGCCCGCGGGCACGGCCTTTGGCACCTACCAGATCGTGCGCGTGCTCGGTCGCGGGGCCTTCGGCGTGGTGTACGAGGCCCTGCGCCAGCCCCTCGGCAAGCGCGTGGCCCTCAAGGTGCTGCACCGGAAGTTCGTCACGCAGCACGAGGCGCTGCATCGCTTTCTGCGCGAGGCGCAGATGACGGCGCAGATCCAGCACCCGCACATCGTCGACACGTTCGACATCGGGCAGTTCGAGGGCGCGCCCTACCTCGCGATGGAGTTCCTCGAAGGCGAGCCCCTCTCCCGTCGCTTGAAGCGCGAGACGCGCATCCCGATGGAGCAGGCCGTGGACCTCATGCTCCCGGTGCTCTCGGCGATGTACACCGTGCACGAGCGCGGCGTGGTGCATCGCGACCTCAAGCCCGAGAACATCTTTCTGGTGCGCGTGCGCGGCGGAGGGGTGAACCCCAAGGTACTCGACTTCGGCATCGCGAAGGTGAGCGGCGCCGAGGGCGACGCGGCGCTCTCGCTCACGAACACGTCGGCCCTCCTCGGCACGCCGTACTACATGTCTCCCGAGCAGGCGCGCGAGTCGAAGCACATCGACCCCCGCAGCGATCAGTGGACCCTCGGGGTGATCCTCTACGAGTGCGTGATCGGCCGTCGGCCCTTCGCGGGCAACTCGCTGCTCGAACTTCTCAATCGCATCGCGAGCGCCGAGTACGCGCCCGTGCGACGGCTCATGCCCGAGCTCCCCGAGGGCTTCGAAACCGCCCTCGCGACGATGCTCCAGCGCGACCCCGACGCGCGCTTCGCCGACCTCCGCGCCGCGGGCCTCGCGCTGCTTCCCTTCGCGAGCGCGGCGGCCCGCACCGACTGGAGCGACGAGTTTCACGGTCGCCTCACGGTGGCCCCGGCCGAGACCCTCGACGCGATCGACGACGCGGTGGCCTCGGGCATCGCGGCGACGGCCATGGCCTCGTCGGCGAACAACATCTCCGCGCGCGCCTCGGTGCGTCCGGCCTTCGTCGCCACGGGCCCGCAGGACATCGAGATCTTCTCGAACTCCGCCAACTCGTCGAGCGGCACGCACGGCGCGAGCCTCCGCGCGCGCACGAGCGATCTCGCCACGAGCGCCACCCTCGCGGCCTCCACGGCCCCCGCAGGCGCAGCGCCCGGCACGCTCTCGCTCTCGGCCCGCGAGACCCCCGTCGCGCCCCTCGCGCCGCCCGTCGCCGCGCCCTCGCGCCGATGGATCATCCCCGCCGTCGCCACTGCGGTGTGCGCCCTCGTCGTGGGCGGATGGTTCGCGATGCGCCCGCGCGAGACCGCCGCCGCGAACAGCGCCGCCGCGCAGCGCACGGTCTTTCACGTCATCACCCGCGTCGACCCGCCCGGTGCGGCCATCTCCCTCGACCAGGAGGCGCCGGTCACGGGCTCCATCGACCGCGCGCTCCCCATCGACGGGCGCATCCATCGCCTCGTGGTGTCGGCGCCCGGATACCGCCGCGCGGAGTTCTCCTTCCGCGACCACTTCGCATCGCCCGAGATCGTGCTCGTGCCCGACACGCAGCGCCCCGCGGCCGCCCCCGACGCCGCCGCCCCCGACGCCGCGCCGACGGCCGTCACCGACGCCTCCGCGGCACCCGTGAACGCCGTCGACGACGCCTCTGTGGCGCCCGCTGCGCCCGTCGTCGATGCGGGCGCCGACGAGGCCCCCAACGCGCGCCGTCGCCGTCACCACGGCTCGCACCGCCGCCGCCACGAAGACGCCCCGTGACGGCGGCGAACGATCGGACTCAGCTCCCGTAGCGGGCCACGAGGGCCTTCGCGCGCTCGACGAAATCCGCCATGTGGTAGCGCTCGAACTCGGCCCAGGTGGTGAGCGTCGACGTGTCGACCACGCGGTCGAGGAACACCTTGCCGTCGAGGTGATCGCACTCGTGCTGCCAGGTGCCCGCGGTGAGGCCCTTCACCACGGTGTCGACCTCAAGGCCGTGGCGGTCCCAGTAGCGCACGCGGATCTGCGTCGAGCGCGGCGCGACCCCGCGAAAGTTCGGCACCGAGAGGCACCCCTCGTAGTTGTCGAAGCGCTCGTCGGTGAGCGATTCGATCACCGGGTTCACCGCGATGGTGAGCGGGATGTCGGGCTTGTAGGGGTAGCGCGGGTTCTTCTTCACTTCGAGGGCGCAGATGCGCACGGACTCGTAGATCTGCGGCGCCGCGAGGCCCGCGCCGTTCGCGTCGCGCATGGTCTCGACGAGGTCGTCGATGAAGCGCTGCATCTCGGGCGTGGCGAGCTCCTCGCGCGTGACGGGGCGCGCGACCTGACGGAGCACCGGGTGACCGAGATGCGCGATCTTGCGGATGGTCACGGTCAGAGCCCCATGAGCTTGGCGATGTAGTACTTCATGGTCTCGGTGGTGCCGCCGCCGATGCGGAAGAGACGCTGATCGCGCCACGCCCGCGCCACGCGGAAGTCTTCGATGTAGCCCCAGCCGCCGTGGAACTGGAGCATCGTGTCGACGATCTCGCCGGCCACGTCGCCCACGAACACCTTGGCCATCGAGATGAGCTTCGTGGTGTTGAACGACACGGGCTCGCGGTTGACGTAGCGCTCGGTGTTGTAGGCCTCGGCGGCGCGGTACGTGAGCGCCTCGGCGGCTTCGAGCTTCGTCGCGAGGTCGGCGATCTTGTGCTGCCACACCTCGCGCTTGACGATGGGCTTGCCGAAGGCCGTGCGGTCGGTGCCGTACGCGATGCCCTCTTCGAGCGTGTAGCGCGCGCCCGCGATGGCCGACGCCGAGCCGATGAGGCGCTCGCTCTGAAAGTTCTGCATCAGGTAGCCGAAGCCCTGGCCCTCTTCGCCGAGGAGGTAGCGCTGCGGAATGCGGCAGTCTTCGAAGAAGAGTTCGGCGGTGTCGCTGCACCAGTTGCCGATCTTGTTGAGCTTCTTGCTGACGTGAAACCCGCGCACGTCGGTGGGAAAGGTCACGATCGAGATGCCCGCATGGCCCGCCTCGGGGTCGGTCTTGAGCATCAGGGTGATGAAGTCGGCGCGCGTGCCGTTGGTGATGAAGGTCTTCGAACCGTTGATGACGTAGTCGTCGCCCTCCTTGCGGGCCCACGTGCGCATCGCGGCCACGTCGCTGCCGCAGCCGGGCTCGGACACGCCGAGCGAGGCGATCTTCTCGCCGCGGAGCGCGGGCTTGAGAAACTCCTCGATCTGCTCCTTCGTGCCGAGGTCGGAGATCACCGGCGTGGCCATGTCGCTCTGCACCAGCAGCGCCATCGGGAGCCCGCCGGCGCCCACGCGCGGAAGCTCCTCGGCCTTCGCCATCGAGAACCAGTAGTCGCCGCCGGAGCCGCCGTGCTCCTCGGGGTAGTGCGCCCCCAGGATGCCCAGCTCGCCCGCGCGCTGGAACACCTCGCGCGGAAAGATCTCGGCCTCCTCCCACGCGTCGATGTGGGGCTTCAGCTCCTTCTCGACGAAGGTGCGCACCGTCTTGCGAAACAGGTCATGGGCTTCGGTGTAGGGACCCGGCATCTTCGAACCCTCCGTGCACTGAATGGCGGTTCATCGTACACGCGACGCGCGCTGAATGGCCATTCATTCGCGGCCGCGCGCGGTGACACTGGCGCCCTTCGCAGCGCCCGTGAAGAGGCGCCGCGGAGGGTGTCGCAGGTGTGTCGAGGGGATGCGGGAGAGGAGCGCGGAAGCGCGTCGGGCGCGGTGGCCCGTCGCGGAGGGATTCTGCTCAGCCGATGCGGGCCATGAGGAGCTCGCGCTGGAGCTTGAGCGCCGCGGGCATCGACTCGCCGATGGTGTTGAAGAACTCGGCCTGGAGTTCGAACTCCTGGCGCCACTCGGCGAGGTCGATGTGCGTCGCGGCGTCGACCTGCTCGTGCGGAATGTCGAGGCCCGCGAGGTCGAGGTGACCGGCCTTGGGCACCCAGCCGAGGAGGGTCTCCTGCGCGCCGACGCGGCCCGCGGCGCGGTCGAGGATCCACTTCAGCACGCGCATGTTGTCGCCGAAGCCGGGCCAGAGGAACTTGCCGTTCGGGCCCTGACGGAACCAGTTGACCTGGAAGATCTTCGGCGGGTTCGCGATGTGGTTCTGCATCGAGAGCCAGTGGCCGAAATAGCGGCCCATGTTGTAGCCGCAGAAGGGGAGCATCGCCATCGGGTCACGGCGCACGACGCCCACCTTGCCCGTGGCCGCGGCGGTGGTCTCCGAGCCCATCGTGGCGCCGAGAAACACGCCGTGCGTCCAGTTGAACGACTGCATGACGAGGGGCACGGTGGTCGAGCGGCGGCCGCCGAAGATGATCGCCGAGATGGGCACGCCGGCGGGGTCGTCGGCGAAGGGCGAGAGCGCGGGGTTGTTGCGCGCGGGGGCCGTGAACCGGCTGTTCGGATGCGCGGCCTTCTCCGCGGAGCCCTTCTTCCAGGGGTTGCCCTTCCAGTCGGTGAGGGTCTCGGGCACGTCGCCGTCCATGCCCTCCCACCACACGTCGCCGTCGGGCGTGAGCGCCACGTTGGTGAAGAGCGTGTCGCGCGCGGTCGAGAGCATCGCGTTGGCGTTGCTCTTCATGCTCGTGCCCGGCGCCACGCCGAAGTAGCCCGCCTCGGGGTTGATCGCCCAGAGGCGCCCGTCGGGGCCCACGCGCATCCACGCGATGTCGTCGCCGACGGTCCAGACCTTCCAGCCGTTGAAGCTCTCCGGCGGGATCATCATCGCGAAGTTGGTCTTGCCGCACGCGCTCGGGAACGCCGCCGCGACGTAGGTGGGCTCCTTGTCGTTGGGGCCCTGCACGCCGAGGATGAGCATGTGCTCCGCGAGCCATCCCTCGGTGCGACCGAGGTACGACCCGATGCGCAGCGCGAGGCACTTCTTGCCCAGCAGCACGTTGCCGCCGTAGCCCGACCCCACGGACCAGATCGTGTTGTCCTGCGGAAAGTGGCAGATGAAGCGCCGCTCGGGGTTCACGTCGAGCGTCGAGTGGAGCCCGCGGTTCCACCCGTCGGAGCTCCCGAGCATCGCGAGGGCCTGCGCGCCCATGCGCGTCATGATCCCCATGTTGAGCACCACGTAGATGCTGTCGGTGAGCTCGACGCCGATCTTCGCGTACGGCGAGCCCACGGGGCCCATCACGTACGGGATGACGTACATCGTCCGGCCCTTCATCGCGCCGTCGTAGAGCTTCGAGAGCTTCGCGTACGCCTCGTCGGGGGCCATCCAGTTGTTGGTGGGACCGGCCTCGTCCTTCGTGGGCGTGCAGATGAAGGTGAGGTGCTCGACGCGCGCCACGTCGTTGGGGTTCGAGCGGTGGAGATAACAGCCCGGGCGCTTCTCCTGGTTGAGCGGGATCAGCACGCCCTCGGCGACGGCCTGCTCGGTCAGGATCTTCTTCTCCTGCGCCGAGCCGTCGACCCACACCACGCGGTCTGGCTTGCACATCGCGGCCATCTCGCGAACCCACGCGAGAAGTCCGTCGTTGTTCACCTTCACGGTGCCGACCGTGGTCGGCTGCTCAGTCGTGCTCATGTCGATGCCTTCCTTCACCGGTCACCGAACGCTCGCGACAGGGCCACGAGCGGGGGCCGGGCTTTGCGGGCGCGGACACTACCGCACGGCCCGACCGCGCCGCCAGACGCGCGCATGCGTGGCACCCCGCAACGACTTCTACGCACGAGCCGGAACTTGCTGTTAGTGTCCCCCTGCGGCCGCACGACCGCGACACCACCGTGCGCCGACCAGTGAGCACACCGTGCCGGTCCTGCTGTCTCTCTTCGGTCTTCTGGGCATCCCCGTCGGCGTCTACCTCGTGACGCTCTGCGCCCGCGGCGGCGTGTCGTTCTGGGGCTGGCTCTGGATGGTGATCTTCATCGTCGCCGACGTGGCCGCGCTCCAGGCCCAGTCGAACCCGCGGCGCGCGAAGATCGCAGGCGCCATCGCCGCGGGCCTCCTCGCGCTCCTCGTGGGCGTGCGCCACACGCGCGTGCACCCGACCGCCGTGGGCACCACCGTGATGCTCCCCTCGGGCGCGCCGGGCCCGTGGATCGACCGCCTCGCCGAAGACGGCGACCTCGGCATGATGCAGTTCATCGCGATGGGTGACTTCGGCGCGATCTCCGCTGAAGACCGCCGCCGCGCGCGACCGTACGTGCGCGCCGCGTGGCTGCGCATGCGCCGCGATCCCGAGTACGCCGCGGTGCCCTCGCCGATCCCCACGAACCTCCTCGCGCGCACCTCGCCGACGAACCTCCACACGCTGGTGCTGAACCCTCCCGCGGCGGGCGCGAAGGCCGCGCGGGCGATCATCTTTCTCCACGGCGCGGGCGGCTCGTCGAAGCTCCCCTGCTACCTCCTCGCGCGGCGCATGCCCGACGCGATGATCGTGTGCCCCACCGTGGGCATGAGCGGCGAGTGGGCGAACGAAGAGGGCATGACCGCGTGGCAGACGGTGCTCACGTACACCCGCGAGCGCGCCGAGGCCGTGTACGCCATCGGCAACGGATACGGCGGCCGAGGGCTCCTCCACCTGTTGCACGCGAACCTCGTGGGGCACCTCTCGGGCGGCGTGCTGCTCTCGGGCTTCGACGAGCACTACTACGACGACGTGCGCCGCGCGGCGATGCCGATGCTCATCCTCCGCGGCGAAGAAGACGCCCGCACGATTCCGTATCGCGTCGAGGGCCTCGCCAACACCGATCGCACGCAGAACATGGAGTTCCCCGGCGGGTTCTTTCTCCTCTACGAGCAGGAGGACGCGGTGCTCGAAGCGATCGACCTCTTCTGCGGCGGTCACTGAGATGGCGTCCGAGGACCGCGCCGCGCGCATCGCCCGCTACGAGGCCTGGCGCGCGAAGCTCGAAGCGACGCGGGCCGACTACCTCCGACGCCATCCGCTGTACCAGAAGGGCTTCTTCGCGCTCACGGCCGCGGGCTTCGCGTGCTTCGCCGTGAGCCTCCGCGCGGGCGTCTGGGGCGCCGGGTGCGCGGTCTTCGTGAGCATCGCCGGATGGTTCATGCTCAAGACCCGCGTGTGGGAGCTCGACGTCGAGCTCGGTGAAATCCGCGACGAGATCGCGCGCCTCTCTCCGCCGCGGTCGCGGTCGTGAGCCGATGATCTTCGCGCGGGTGTGGGCTGCGGCCGCGCTCGTCTACGCGCTGACCCTCCTCGCGCAGCGCCGATGGCCCGCGCGCGACGTTCCGCCCGTCGACCGCACGCGCCTCGGCGACCTCGCGTGGTGGCTGTTCTCTCCGCTCGTCACGGGCGCGTTCACGCGCGTGCTCACGCTCGGTCTCGTGGGCTCGCTCGCCCTCGCGCTCGGCTACGGACTCGACCAGGGCGCGATGCTCTCCGCGCTGCGCGCCGCGCTCCCATGGGGGCCGTGGCGTCTGCCCGTGGCGCTCCAGTGGCCCTGCGCGCTCGTGGTGTGCGACCTCGCGGGCTACGCGAGCCACCGACTGCGCCACACGAAATGGCTCTGGCCCTTTCACGCCGTGCATCACAGCCCCGCGCACCTCGACGGGCTCTCGGGCGCGCGGATGCATCCCGTCGACGACGCGATCGACAACGTGCTCGTGGGGGCCGTCGCGCTCGTGGGCTTCGACCGCGCGGTGTTCGAAGGCCTCGGCGCCGTGCTGCTGGTGCATACGGTGTTCACGCACGCCGCGCTGCGGTGGCACCTCGGGCCGCTCGCGGGGGTGCTCACGTCGCCCTGCGCGCACCGCTGGCATCACGCGGCGCAGGGGCCGTCGGAGGGCTGCAACTACGCGGGGATGTTCGTGCTCTGGGACCGTCTCTTCGGCACCTGGCGCGACCCGCGCGGCGACGAGCCCGAGCGCTTCGGCGTCGCGGGAGAGACCCCGCCCGATGGACTCGGCGCGCTGCTCGCGTGGCCCTTCCGACGCATCGTGAATTGATCTCCGAAGCGGTTGTGTGGGATCACTGCGCGCCGTGAGCGACACCCCGTTTGCGGCCTTTCGCGCGGTGCCCCGCACCGGCGTGATCTACGTCACCACCGAGGCGCAGAAGCTCGGGTTCCGGTACGGAGCCGAGGGCTGGTGCAACCTCGGTCAGGGCCAGCCCGAGACCGGCCCGCTGCCCGATGCGCCCGCGCGCATCCAGTCGTTGAGCATCCTCACCGACGACCAGGAGTACGCCCCGGTGCCTGGCCTCTGGGAGCTCCGCGAGGCCGTGGCGGGCATGTACAACGAGCTGTACCGCCGCGGGATGCCGTCGAAGTACAGCGCGGAGAACGTGTCGATCTCGGGCGGCGGTCGCGTGTCGCTGCTGCGCGCGGCGGCGGCCCTCGGCACCGTGAACCTCGGGCATTTTCTCCCCGACTACACGGCGTACGAAGAGCTGCTCGACGTGTTCCGTCTGTTCTCGCCCATTCCCATTCTGCTCGACCCGGCGCGGGGCTACGAGTTCACCGCGGGCGAGTTCGAACGCGAGGTGCAGGGGCGCGGGCTCGGCGCGGTGCTGCTCTCGAACCCGTGCAATCCCACGGGGCGTCTCGTGGGTGGCGAGGCCCTGCGGCGATGGCTCTCCGTGGCGCGCGAGTACGACTGCTCGCTCCTCATCGACGAGTTCTATTCGCACTACATCTGGAACGCCGCGCCCGGCACCGAGGCCCCCATGGAGAGCGCCGCGCGCTACGTCGAAGACGTCGACCGCGACCCCGTGGTGATCTTCGACGGCTTCACCAAGAACTGGCGCTACCCCGGCTGGCGCATCACGTGGACCGTCGCGCCGAAGCCCGTGATCGAAGCCGTCGCGAGCGCGGGGTCGTTCCTCGACGGCGGCGGTTCGAAGCCCATGCAGCGCGCGGCCTGCGAGGTGGTCTCCGCGGAGCACGCGCGGGCCGAGACGGCGGCGATCCAGAAGGTGTTTCGCCGCAAGCGCGACCTGCTGCTCGGCCGCCTCAAGGCCCTCGGCGTGCGCTTCGACCGCGACCCCGACGGAGGCTTCTACGGCTGGGGCTCGGTGGCGGGCCTGCCCGCGCCCTACAACACGGGCCTCGGGTTCTTTCGCGCCGCGCTGGAGCGCCAGGTGATCACCGTGCCCGGCGAGTTCTTCGACGTGAACCCCGGCAAGCGTCGCCTCGGCCGCGCGTCGCGCTTCCGCGACCACGTGCGCTTCTCCTTCGGACCCGAGGAGAGGGTGATCTCCACCGCCCTCGACCGCCTCGAAGCGATGGTCCGCGGATAACTGTTCTGCCCCTCCGCGCGACCATCGTAGCGTCGCGCCCATGACCGACGACACGGCCCCGAAGACCACGCTGCGCGAAGACCTCGCCGAGCTCATGAAGGCTCCGCGCGAGCTCTGGATCGTCTACGCCGCGACCTTCTTCGAATACCTCGGCATCTACTCGTTCCTCTCGACGCTGAAGTTTTGGCTCTCGACCGACCACGGCATGAGCGACGCGAACGCCGGCTGGTGGGCGTCGACCTTCTCGAGCCTGCTCACGGCCTTCGTCTTCGTGGTCGGTCCGCTCACCGACTCCGTGGGCGTGCGCACCATGCTGGTGGGCTCCTTCGCGCTCGCGGCGATCACGCGCCTCGGCATGTCGCTCGCGGTCGGTTAGACCATGGCCATCGCGACGCTCATGGCCTTCGGCTTCGCGTACGCCACCTCGTCGCCGGTGCTCCAGACCGCGGTGCAGCGCGCGTCAACGCCGCGCTCGCGGGCCTTCGCGTTCTCGCTCTGGTACGTGAGCTTCAACCTCGCCGGGGCCCTCGTGGGCTTCATGATCGACGGCACGCGCGACGCCTTTCGCGACCCGGTCACCCACGCGCTCGTGCGCAGGGCCGTGCACCTGCCCGTGCTCGGCGAGCGGATGATGTCGGCGCACGCGGCGATCCTCGGCGAGGGCGTGTTCTTCGCGACGATCGCGGCGCTCATCGTGCTCACGATCCGCAAGAACTTCGGCGAGCTCCCGCGCGACGAGAAGAGCGCGGCGGTCGAGAAGCCCAACCCCCTCAAGGTGCTCGGCAGCGTGCTGAAGGATCCGCCCTTCTGGCGCTTCATGTTCATGCTGCTGCTCTTCTCGCTCGTGAAGATGATCTTTCAGCACATGCACTTCACGTGGCCCTCGTACGTGACGCGCACCGAGGGCGAGAGCTTTCCCGTGGGCAAGGTGTGGGCGCTCAACTCGTGGATGATCCTCGTGCTCGCGCCCCTCGGCACCGCGATCACCCGTCGCTACCGCCCGCTCGACGTGCTGCTCGTGGGCGCGTTCCTCACGGCCGCGTCGCCCTTCGTGCTGTGCTTCGGCTCGTCGATGCCCTTTCAGCTCGGCATGATCGTGCTGCTCACCATCGGCGAGGCCCTCTGGTCGCCGCGCCTCTACGAGTACAACGTCTCCATCGCGCCGCCGGGCCGTGAAGCCACGTATGTGAGCCTCGCGTCGCTGCCGTACTTCTTCGCGAAGCTCGTGGTGGGCCCCGTGGGCGGCACGCTCCTCGGGCGCTACGTGCCCGAACACGGACCGCGCGACCCCGCGATGCTCTGGGCCGTCATCGGCGCCATCACCATGGTGGGCCCGGTGGGCATCCTGCTCTCGCGCAACTGGATCTCGAAGAAGGACGAGGCCGCGAAGGCCGCCGTCTGACCGCGCCGCTCACGCGATGTCGTCGGCGCCGGGCCAGGCCCACGCGCTGCGGTACGCGCCCGCCGCCTCGGCATACGCAAACAGCGCTTGAAAATAGGGCTCCGAGGCGAGCGTCGCCCCGTCGGCCACGACGAAGAGGTGACGCCGCGCGCGGGTGAGCGCCACGTTCATGCGCCGCAGGTCGCGGAGGAATCCCACCTGTCCCTCGGCGTTCGAACGCACCGTCGAGACGAGCACGGCGTCCTTCTCGCGTCCCTGAAAGGCGTCGACGGTGTCGACCTCGACGTCGGGCGAGAGGCCGCGCGCCGCCACGCGGTCGCGGATCGCCGTGGCCTGCGCCGCATAGGGGGTGATCACCGCGACCTCGCGCGGATCGAGCCCGGCATCGAGCAGCGACGCGAGGTGGCGCACCACGAGCTCGGCCTCGCCCTCGTTGCGCGTGGAGTCGTCGTTGGGGGCGCGCGACTCATCCCAACCGCGGCCCGCGGTGTCGACGAGCACGAGGGGACCGGCGTCGAGCGCGTGGCCCTTCGCGAGGCGGTCGTCGAGGGTGTGCGTCGCCGCATCGGGGTGCGCGCGGAGCTCGCCGTCGTACATCTGCTCCGAGGCGAAGCGCATGAGGGTCTCGTGCATGCGGTGCTGCTCGCGAAGCATCGTGCGGGCCTTCGGATGGGTCGCCACGAGGCGTTCGAAGAGGCTCACGCCGAGGCCGCCCTCCTGCGCGGCGCGCGAGAGCACGGTGGGCGGGAGCTGTCGGTGGTCGCCCGCGAGGACCACCCGCGGCGCGCGCAGAAAGGCCACGAGGGTCACGGGCTCGCTGGCCTGCGTGGCCTCGTCGCAGAAGGCCACGTCGAAGCGCTCGCCGTCGAGGTCGTCGCCCGCGGCGGTGCTGCACGTGGCGCACACGACCCGCGCGCGGTCCATCACCTCGCGCACCATCTGGCGCTCGCGGGCGCGGGCTTCGGAGAGCATCTGTCGCCCTTCTCCACCGGCCTCGCGCGCGTTGGCGAAGCGCTGCCCGCTGCGTCCGCGCGAGCGCTGTTTGCGCGCGTAGCCCAGGAGCTCGAACGCGTCGTCGAAGAGGTCGCGCACGGCGTCGCGGTTGGGGTGCGCCTCGACGCGTCCTTCGAGCGTGAGGTCGTAGAGGCGCTCGGCGGCGCGCGCGGGATGGCCCATGCGCACGGGGGAGAGCCCCGCGGCGGCGGTGCGCTCGACGAGCAGGTCGACGGCGGCGTTGCTGGGCGCGAGCACGAGCACGCGGCGACCCGCAGACACCTCGCGCACGATGGCCTCGACGAGCACCGTGGTCTTGCCCGTGCCCGGCGGACCGTGGAGCAGAAAGAGCTCCTCGGCGGCGGCGATGCGCCCGAGGGCCTCGCGCTGTTCCGCGTTGAAGCGCGGATGTTCCGCGGCGATCACCCGACCCTCGTGCGGCGGACGCTCCCCGAGCAGCATCGCGCGCCGCGAGTCTCCGCGCGACACGGCCTCGTCGCGGATCGTGAGCACGTTCTGCCGCGCGCGGGTGAAGGTCACGTCGTTGGGGCGCAGGTCGACGAGGAGCCTCCCCTCGCGCACCCACGGCGGCGGCGGGCGGTCGAAGGTCACCGTGAGGCGCGTGCGCGCGCGTCGCAGCACGAGGCCCCGCGCGGGGGCCGTGACGTCGGCGCGGCGCGGTCGCAGGTCGACGAGATCGCCCTGGTCGATGCGGGCGCCGAGGGGCGAGCGGTCTTCGCGTTCGAAGTCCAGGCGCGCGCGGCCGCCGAGGCCCCACGACTCGTCGACGCACACGAGGTCGAGGAGGGTGATGCCCCGCGCGGCGCGCTCCTCGGGCGAGAGCGTCGAGAGCAGGGCGTCGAGGCGCTGGCGCTCCTCGTCGCGTTCGAGGTCGAGCAGACGGAGCAGGCGGTCGAAGTGCGCGTCGGGTGCCATCGGAGCGCGCGACGGTACCAGAGTGCTGGGTGACGTATTCCGTCCGCGGGTTCGACCGTGGGGAGGTTGACGGTCTGTCGCGGGCTGGTGCATTGCTGCGCGGCGGGTGTCGCACGGCGCGCGGCCCCTCCATCGCGGAGGGGAGCGCGGTGTTGTTGCGCGGCCCGCAGGATCGCGACGCACCCACCATGACCCGCAGACCCATTCTCTTCGCCATGCTCGCGCTGCTCGCGCTGCTCGTGGCGGCCTGCACGAGCGAGCGCCTCGGCGCCAACCAGTGTGAGTTCGACGCCGACTGCGCGTCGGGCTTCGTGTGCGCCTCGCACGTGTGCCGCGCCCAGTGCCGCGCCGACTCGGACTGCACGGCCCCCGCGCGCTGCATGCTCGCCGACAACCCCGCGAGCCGCGCGTGTGTGCCTCCGCCCGCGGCCTCGACGGGATGCGTGCGCGACAGCGACTGCCGCGCGGGCGAGGCGTGTCTCGGCAACGTGTGTCGCCCGGCGTGTCAGGCCGACTACGACTGTCAGGTGATCAATCCGCTCTCGCACTGCGAGTCGGGCGCGTGCGTGCTCGTGTGCAGCGTCGGGATCGCGAACTGCGACGGCCTCATGCCCAACGGCTGCGAGGTGAACGTGCGCACGAGCCCCGCGCACTGCGGCGGCTGCGGACGCGCGTGCCCCGCGGGCGAGGTGTGCTCCAACGGCGCGTGCGCGTCGACGTGCGGGGCGGGGCTCACGAACTGCGCGGGCGCGTGCGTCGATGTGACGGCCGACGTGCAGCACTGCGGGCGCTGCGGCGCGGCGTGTCCGATGGTGCCCAACGCGGTGGCCACGTGCGCGACGGGACGCTGCGGGTTCACCTGCGCGCCGGGGTTCGGCGACTGCGACGGCGACCCCG
>CAMFHP010000105.1 GCA_945952225.1 uncultured Myxococcaceae bacterium | reverse complement strand
ACCACCCGCTCACCAATCCGCGCACTGCCGATCACGATGATCAGCACGGCCATGCGTTTGCGGGCGGGGGTCAGCTCGGCCATCGCTTGCGCCTCAATTCACCAGCGCCACGGGCTGGCGCTCTGTGCCCGCCACACCCGCGGTCGATGACGCCGCAGGCTTGGCCAGGAACAGCACGAAACGCAGTTGCGCTTCCAGCTGTGGCGATTTCGGATCGCTGCGACGCAGACTCACTTCGTCGAGTGCCAAGCCGGGCAGGTCTCGCAACGCATCGCGGCTGAAACGGCGCAACGCGCGGTAATCCGCTTTGACCGGCAAGCCGATGGTGTACCGCAGCAGCGGCTCGGTGGCCTCATTGGCCAGTTTGAACTCTGCCTGGTCAAGCGTGAATCCGCGCCGCTGTGCCGCTGCCTGCAGACGCGCCAGCGATGGCGCCATGCTGCGCTCGTCGGCAAAGCGTTGCTCGAACGCGGCCAGTTGCTGCTGCGGCGTGGCGGGCACTTCTGGCGCTGCGGCGGCCTGCGCGGCGGCCTGTGCGGCAGCGGCCTCGCGGGCGCGCGCATCGGCGTCGGCCTTCGCCTTCGCGGCGGCTTCGGCGCGTGCGCGCTCCTCGGCGGCGGCGGCGACCTTCGCGTCCTCTTCGGCCTTCTGCGCGTCGAGCTCCTCTTGCGAGGGACCCGCATCGAAGCTGAGGCGCTCGATGGCCTCGCGGAGCTTGCCGATCGCGGGCGTCGCGTCGCCGTACTTCTCGCGCGCCGAGGCGTTGAAGCGCTTGATGATCGCCGCGAGGCTGTCGAGCACGTCGCGGTCGCCCGGCGCCGGCGTGTACTGCTTGAGCTGGATGTCGCCCTTGTCGAGGAACCACTGCACCGCCGCGGTGCGTCCCTTGATGCGCTTGAGCTCGGGCCACAGGGTCGGCCAGAAATTCTCGACGAGCACGGTGAGCAGCGCGACGCCCTTGAGCAGGCCCTTGAGGCCGTCGAGGCGGTACATCGCGTAGGCCATCTGCGACGCGATGAGCAGGTCCTTCGACTTCTCCTGCAGGATCTCGCCGCCCTGCGAGATCACCGTGGTCCAGACCTTCTTCCAATCGAGCTTCTCGGTGCTCGGCGAGTCGATGCGCGCGATCTCCGTCGTGACGACGAGGTAGCGCTCATCTTCCTTCGCGCTCGTGCCCGACGGGGCCGAGTCGGAGATGGGCGAGGACCACGGATCGGCGAGCTTGAGAATCTCTTCAACCGACATGGGCATGGCAGTGCGTCTCCCGATGGTGCACGCGCGAACGCGCGGCCCGCGAGGAGACCACAGACCGCCCTCAGTGCGCGAGCGTAGACAGCAGCGCTTCGAGGGGCGTGACGGGCGTGTCGAGGGGCGCGCGGTGATGCGCGGCGATGCCCTGCCGCGCGAGCTCGATCGCGTCGGCACGGAGCGAGCGGAGGGGCCAGCGCTGCGTGGCCTGATCCTCGGGGCGCACGAGGAAGCGCAGGAGGTTGCCGTGCGCCGGGCCGAGCGAGAGGAGCATCGACGGCGCGGCCCCCTCGCGCCACACGCACGCAGGCACCCACGGCGCGCCCGCGAGGCGTCGTCGCGTGAGCTCCATCCACGTGAACGCGTCGACGTCGCTCGCGATGGGACAGTCGAGGGTGATGGGCGCGCGCGGCGGGCGCGTGCGGGTCGTGTCGCACGCGTCGAGCACGGTCTTGAACGCGTACTGATGCGCGAAGGGTGGCGCGTCGGCGAAGAGGCGCCCCACGAGCTCGCCGAGCGAGGTCACGTTGAGCACGTGCTGGCACACGTTCGCGGCCTGCATCACCTCCTGCGGCGAGGGCACGCGGAGCGAGCGCGCACGGGCCGCGAGGAGCGCCGCATCGACGCGATCGAGGTCGGCGCCGAGCCGTGCGGCGTCGGCGAGAAAGAGGCTGTACGCCGTGGGAAAGCCCGACCACGCGCCGCCCAGGGTGCCAGGCTCGACGCGCGCGAAGATCGCCAGCGGATACACACGCCCGACGCTGTCACCGCTGCGGAGGAGCACGCCGATGAGGGATCCGTTGCCGACGCCGGGGTGGAGAAAATACACGGGTTCCGCGGGCAACTCGGCGCCCGCGCGGGCGAGGGCTTCGAGCGACTCCTGGATCCAGACGTCGAGGCTCTGCGCGGCGGGGTCGGAGGCGTGCACGCGGACGAAATCGCCCTGCGCGGGGATCTTGCCGTAGATGCCCACCGCGTCGCGGATCGTGGTGCCCGAGGAGTTCATCGGTACGCGCGTTCCTGAAGGGTTCGGAGGTGGGAAGAGGCGTTGCTCCGCGGCGCGTCGGAGACACGCAGCGGAGCGTGTGCGCTCAGTGGTGACGGCGGTGGTGGCGCGATGGAGCGCCGCCGGTGCTCACGACGCCCGTGAGGTTGCACGGGCGGCCGTTGCGGGCGATCGGGTGCGGCGTGGCCACGTCGTCGCCGCGGAAGGGCGAGAGGTAGCGGTCGGCGCTGGCGTCGCTGCGGGGAATGCCGAAGAACGGGTTCTCGCTGCGGGCCGGGCGCACGTCGACGCCCACGTCGATGTTCTGGTCGCGGAGGTGCCACACCACCGAGAAGGTACGCGAGCGCGCGCTGCCTCGAACCTGACCGACTTCGAAGAGGCGGAAGATGCCCCACTCGCCGTCCTGCTCGATGGTCTCGTCGATGCCGTTCGCGCCGCGCGCACGGATGCGAGCGCCGCGCTGACGACCGCCGCCGGGCCACGTGAAGCGGTGCCACTCCTCGGGGCCGTTGGTGTAGCGGAACTCCTCGCCGTCGACGGCGAAGATGGTCTCCGCGATCTGGGGCGTCGGGCGGATGCGCACTTCGAACTCCACCTGCGGGCCCGTCGAAGGCGCCGCGGGCTGCCCCGCTGCAGGGGGCGCCTGCGGGGGAAAGAGCACCGTGGTGATGTCCTGCGAGCGGTTGAGGAAGTTGCGCAGCTCGGGGCGATACATCTCCGACGTGTCGTGCCCGAAGCGCGTCGAGAACTGGTACTCGTCGCCGACGCGCGGGACGTACTGCGCGAGCTCGGTGGTGTAGAAGGCCCAGAGCAGGCCATCACCCGACTTGTAGAACTGCGTGACGTCGGCGAGGGCCGCGTCCTGCCCGTTGGGATTGAAGGGATAGTGGTCGAGGAGCGTGCGGGTGTAGGGCACTACCACGGCGCTGCACCAGCGGTCGCTCCCCGCCCCGCCGAGCGCGCCAAGGGTACGCGAGACGGTGAACTCGATCGGCGGCGGAAGGAGGTTCCGCAGCACGGGACGAGACTCGACACCCGCGGTGCCGATGAGCGATTCGACCTTGGCCTGCGCGTCGGTGATCGCCTGCATGAGCGGCGCAGACGCCTCGCGGGGATTGTTGAGGTACGTGTACAGCCGATCGCGCACGAGCTGGAGCTGCTCCTGGTACTCGTTCACGGGCGCGGTCGTGGGCGCAGGCGGCGGCGCGGGCTGACCGGGGTCGGTCTGCGCCGGCGGACGCGGCGTGGGCGGCACGCCGAACTCGATGAGCCCGTGGAGCACCGGATCGCGCTCGACGTCTTCGCGATGCACGAAGGTGCTCACGCCCTGGTCGGCCTCACGCGCGCCGAGCGCCGAGCGGCCGATCTGGTTCGCGGCCATGCCCGATCGCGTGCGGTTGAGGCGGTTGTTGAGCTCGCGCTCGGCCACCTGGAGGAAGGTCTCCGTCGCCGCGTTGGCCGAGGCCGTGTCGGGGTCGAGCAGGTGCACGTTCTCCGCGAGCGTGCGGAAGAGATACGGGTACGCCGAGGGCTGCACGCCGCCGGTGAACCACGTGAGCATGTCGTGGGCCTCCTGGGCGTTCGCAGGCTCGCGCACGCGCAGGGTCGCCATGAAGTTGCGCCACTCGGCGATGTACTGCGCGAAGTACTGCGAGCGCACCTGGATGAGCGTCTCGACCACCTGGCGCTGACGGTCCACGTTGGGCGCCTGACCGAGCACCCAGGCCTCGCCCACGATCTGCTCGGGGGTCTGCTTCAGGCGGTCGCGCACGTAGTTGTCCCAGCCCGCGCGGGTGAAGGCGCCGCGCACACGACGCTGCTCTTCGGGACCGATCTGGTAGACGTTCGCGGGCTGACGGCCGAGGGCGCGCTGGAGCCCGATGTCGTACCCCATGGGCTCGACGTCGGAGATGATGCGGTTCAGCGCGATGTCGACGCTCGACGTGCGGTTGAGCACGTTGCGCACCGACGTGACCGTGCGCTGGTCGCGGGCGAACGAGAGGCGGGGGTTGTCGTGCAGCAGCCCGGTGAAGAGCTGCGCGTTCTGCTTCATCGCATCCTGCGTGCGCTGGTCGAGCACGGTGCCCTGCGACACGCGCGCGGCCCACTCGCGGGCGATCTGATCCGACGTGAACGTCGCGATCTCGTCTTCGAGGGCGGGCTCGTTGCTCTGGTGCGGCTGCGAGAGCAGCAGGTGGAGCTTGAGCACGTCGTAGTACTGCTGACGCTCGTTGGAGCTCGGCGGGTTGCTGTCACCCACGCGCGTCACGAAGGTCTGCATGTCGCGCACGTCGGCGAGGTACAGCGGGTTGATGACGTGCTGCTGCATCGCGGTCGCGTAGAGCGCCGACATCTTCGGGTAGAGCGCCTCGCCCTGGAACATCCCGAAGCCCATGGAGATGGGCGCGTGGCCGTCGTGGTAGCCCTTGAGCTCCGACACCACCTCGCGGAGCGGCTGGAGCTCGGCGAGCGTGAGGGGCGTGTTCGCGCGCTGCGAGACGTGCGTGCGAATGAGCGTCGCGGCGTTGTCGGCGCGGCCCACGAGGTCGCGGTTCTCGAGGTACGAGTTCGCAGGGATGATCGAGAGGAGTGCCGCGAGGCCGAAGGCGCCGGCGGCGATGTAGTACTTCTGCTTGCGCTGACGGGCGAGCTCATCGGGCGAGAGCGCGGCGATGTGCTGGTCGGGGAAGATCACCCGGCCGAACACGTCGCGGAGGAAGTAGCTCTTCTGCTCCGTGGGCGCGGCGGTCGGCGCGGCCGCAGCGGCGGGCAGGCCGAAGCTCGCGCGGAGCTTCTCGGCGAGCTGGTCGATGGGGCGACCTTCCTGCGTGCCCGAGGTGAAGTACACGCCGCGGAGCAGCGACGGGTTCCGGAGGTTGTCGACGCCGAAGAGCGCGTCGAGAAAGTCTCCGAGGTTCTGCTTGAGCTGCGCGAACTGCTGCGGAAACTGGTAGACGGCCTCGCGACGCGGCAGCGCGGGCTCCTGCGCGATGCGCTTGAGCATGCGGGCCTCGACGGTCTTCACCATCTCGTCGAAGCGCTCGTTGAAGAGGCCGCCGACGGGCTCGGTGGCGGGGCGCGCGAGGGGCACGGTGAAACCCCAGATCTGTCCGCGCTCGCTCTTGCGAAGGTCGTCGAAGAACTCGGTGAAGCCCTGCACGAGGTCGCACTTCGTGAAGAGCACGTACACGGGCAGCGAGAGCTGGAGCCGCGCCTGCACCTCGTCGATGCGCTCGCGCACGCGGTTGGCGATCTGCTCGACCTGCTGCTCGCGCGCGGTGCCGAGCTCGGCCACGTTCACGGCCACGATGAGGCCGTTGAGGGGCTTGCGCGGACGGCTCTTCTTGAGCGTGTCGAGGAAGCTGAACCACTCGTCGCGGTCGTCGTCGTCGGTGGTGTAGCGACCCGCGGTGTCGACGAGCACGCCCTCGTTCGAGAGCCAGAGCTCACAGTTGCGGGTGCCGCCCACGCCCTTCACGCCGCCGCCGGTCTGCGCGCTCATGTAGGGGAAGGGGATGCCCGAGTTGCGCAGCGCCGTGCTCTTGCCCGCGCCGGGCGGACCGATGATCACGTACCAGGGCAGGGCGTAGAGGGCGTCGACGCCGTTCTGCCCGAGGCGCGAGCCCTTGAGGGCCGTGACCGCGCGGTTGAACTCGGCCTGGATCGCGCGCACCTCGGCCTGCTGCTCGGGGCGGACGCTGCGCGCCTGCTCCTCGGCCTGTGCGTTGAGGGCCTTCTCGATCTCCTTCGCGGCCTTGCGGGCCTTGTAGCGGCGGTAGAGCCACATCGCGAAGAGGACGAAGAAGACCAGCAGCGTCGCGGCGATCGCGACGATCCACGGGAGCTTGAGCACGTACGCGACCGTCCATGCGATCGCGATGACGACAAAGGCGATGATGTACTTGAGCACGGGGTTCTCTCACTCCCTCAGAGCGGGGAACTCAGGTCTGCGGGCCGACGAGCTGCGAGATGCGGTCGAGCACCGACGTGACCTCGTTGCCGAGCGAGATACGAAGGGCGACGTAGAAGACCAGGGCGATGACCACGGCGCCCACGGAGAGAGCCACGATGGGGAGCGCTGCGCGCGCGCCCGACTGCGCCTCGCCAGGCGGACGGTCGCCGTTCGCCGAGAGGGCCTCGGGGCCGAACATGTTGGCGCGTTGGAGATCCGAGGCGAGACGCTCGACGATGGCCTGGAGCTGCGCGTCGCCGCCCTGCACGCGGAACTTCCCCTGGAAGCCCAGCACGAGGCACATGTAGTAGACTCGCACGACGTCCATGCGGCGGGCCTCTTGGCGGTGCGCTTCGAGGCGGAGAAAGAAGTTCTCGCCCGCCACGTTCTCTTGAAAGAGCGCGAGCTGCAGCGGGCGCGAGAGCCAGAACTGCCGGAGCTGCGGCGAGCCGTAGTACACGGCGATCTCGTCGGCGAGCGCCACGATCGCGTACGACATCTCGAGGATGTCTTCGCGCGGGAGGTTCATCTCAAGCCCGCGGCGCTGCATGTTCTCGATCAGCGAGCGCATGCGCTGCTGCACCGTCTCGGGGGGCGGCTGCGCGTTCGGGTCCGTCCTCCGCAGCTGGATGAGGAAGTTGAAGCAGTCTGCGGTGAGCTCGTCGATTCGGTCCATGTCCGCTGATTTCCTGTGCGGGGAGGCGGGTTATTGCACCGGGGCGGCGCGCGGGATCGCCAGCAGTTCAAGCTGGATCTGCGAGGGGTCGTATGGCGGCGGGAGGTAGATGGCGATGGTCCGTTCGCCCTCCACGTTCTGCCAGTACTGCCCCGTCTGCTGCAGGGCGAAGTAGAGCACCCCTGCGCGCGCGGGGATCTCCGAGGGCGGGCGGTATTCGACCTTGATGGGCACGCCCGGGAGCGCCGACGCCACGATGTCGGCGATGTTGCCCCACGAAGCGATCTTCGAAATCGCGGGCACCTGCATGGCCGTCTGCTGCTCGGGCTGGTTCGTTCGCAGCGTGAGGAAGTACGTCGCCCCGCGCGTGAGACGCTCGTCGTCGAGGCGGCCGAAGTGCAGGCCGTCTTCGCGCGACTCGAGGTTCACCTTCACGAAGCGCGGCTTCTCGATCACGTTGAGCAGCCGGATGATCTCTGCGATGAGCTCGCCGAACGTCGTCGCGAGGTCGGTGTAGAAGAACTTCGGGAGCTTCGTCGGATCGGCGCCCACCGCAAACGAAGCGAGCTGTCCCGCGAACTGCGAGAGCAGCAGGTAGGCGTCTTCGGGCGAGGTGTCGGCGCGCTCGATCAGGTGGTTGACGATCGGAATGAACGCATTGATCGAGTAGAACTTGAGGAAGCTCGTGACGTCGCCCTCGCGCACTTCGATGAGCGCGTTGTCGCGGTGACGCTGCTTCTCGGCGAGCGAGCGCTGCGCGCCGGCCATCACCTGGATGAGCTGCCGCAGGCGGTTCATCAGCCACGGCGAGGCGCCGATGCGACGGATCGGCGGGATGTACTCCTGGCGCACGGCGAGGGCGCCCGAGGCGTCGCGGTAGATCTCCGCGATCTTCACGGCTTCGAAGTCGTCACGAGACTCGCTGCCGAAGAGCAGCGCGACGTGGCGCTGCGCGAAGCTCACGGGCACATCGGCCGCGCCGCCCGAAGGGCCGCCCGCGGCGTCGACCACGACGCGCGACGAGGTGAAGAAGCGGAGGCCCGCAGTGGGCGTTCCCGCGCCCGAGATCGCAGGCGCGCCCTCGCGCTCCGAGGGCACCGCGAGGAACACTTCGAGGAACTGCTGTGTGGGCTTGAAGTGGCCCTCGACGGGACGGATCGCAGGCACCTCGGGGTGCGTTCCATCGAAGGCCAGCGGGAGGCCGTCGGGGAGCACGCCCTCGAAGCGCTGCACGCGCACCTGGCCGGCCACGAGCGCGCGCTCGTCGAGCTCCACGGCGACCACGCCCCACTCGTAGGGGAACAGCGCGCCGAGTCGCGCGCCCACGAAGCCCTCGTGGTAGCGATCGAGCTGCTGAAGGTGCTGCGGGGACATGAACATCCCCTCGGACCAGATCACTCGCTGCGGGACCTTCATGCGCGCACCCCGGTGCTGCGAACGACGATCGTGGCGGCCGCGGGCTTGAGCCTCGGCGGTGTAGGCACCGACGGAGCCGACGGCGCGCTTGGGAGCGACGGCGCCTGCGGGGCCTGCGGAAGCGACGGCGCCTGGGGCACCTGCGGCACCTGCGGGGTCTGCGGCAGCGTGGGCACGCTCGGCGTCTGCGGCGCCTCGGGGATGCCCGGCAGTCGACCCGGGAGACGCCCGCCGTCGGGACGGTCTTCGCCGGGGTCATCGCCCAGGGCTTCGATGTAGTAGTCGTCGAGGAAGAAGTAGTACCGGGGCTCGCGGATCGCGCCCGCGTCGGCGCCCTGCTGCGCGGCGCACTGCGCGTCGCCCGGGGCCGGCGGGAGTTCGTAGATCGTGCGCCACGACTGGCCCGACGGATGGCGGAAGATCGCCATCGCGACCACGTGGGTCACGCCGTCTTCACGACGGAACGCGCGCGCCACACGCTGGTTCGGATAGAGGAAGAAGACGTCGACCTTGGCGATGTCCTGACCGAGCGTGTCGCGGTCGCGATGCCAGATCGCTTCGAACTCCGACTCCTCCATCTTGTGAGGCGCTTTGAGCTGGTAGACGCGCACCTCGACGGGCAGCGCGCGACCCTCCTCATTGGGGTTCAGATGGTCGCCACCGCGCACCACCATCTGGATGTTCTGCGGCAGCGCGCACGTGCCTCCCTGCGAGGCCTCCGGTCGCTGAGAGCTGCTGCACTGAGAGAGCACCGGGGCCGTCAGCGCGAGGCTCAGAAACGCCAGGCGCAGACCGTGTTGAACCTTCGGAGTGAACACGTGAACCGACCTCTACCCCATCGATGGGTCTTCGCTTGCCCCTGCCGCCGCCACCGCACAGAACACGATTTGTCACGGCAGGCCGAAGCCACGAGCCAGCATCGCACACGCGCTCTGCGCGAATCAACACTTCAACCACAGCGGATCCCGGCGTCGCGGGGCGCGCGCGGAGCTCTTGTTTCAAGGCCCGCGACGCACACCGCGAGAGGGCTTCCTGGTCTTTTCTTGACACCCTCGTCGCAGGGTCGATAGAACGCCCGCGCGCGGCGTTTTCTCGCACGTGCCATCGACGGCACGCGGCGCCACGCGAGGGAGCAGTCGAAGCCTCCGATGGGACGCGGTCTCCTCAGTCGCCTCACGGCCACGAGCGTCAGCGAGGCGCGGCCGGTGAACGAGCTCGAATCGATCGTCGAGCACCTGCGCGCGCTGCTCAACACCCGTCAGGGTGAGTCGCCGTCGGTGCCCGACTTCGGCGTCATCGATTTCACCGACCTGGTGCACAACTTCCCCGAGGCGATCCAGCTCCTGCAGCGCTGCATCCGCACGACGATCCTGCAGTACGAGCCGCGGCTGAAGAACGTGGTGGTTCAACACGTGCGCGACGACGAGTCGCTGGTGTTGAAGTTCCAGATCACCGCGCAGTTGCAGAACAAGGGCAACAAGAACGGCGGCGCCGTGCGCTTCGAAACCCAGCTCCGCGCGGGCGGCCACGTGAGCGTGCGCTGAGCCTCGCGGTCTTCTCTCCGTCCCCGCAACGTCTCGCCCTCCCTCGCAGGCCATGAACACCCCGACGAATCCCTCTTCGCGCCGCGTGCTCGGCGTGACCGTTCCGCTGTTCTCGCTCCGCACCGGAGCCTCATGGGGCATCGGTGAAATCGGTGACCTGAGCGCCTTCGCGCGCGTCGCCCGTGAGGCCGGCGCGAAGCTCGTGCAGCTCCTTCCGCTCGGCGAGATCGCGGGCGGCGAGACCTCGCCGTACTCCGCGCTCACGGCCTTCGGCATCGACCCGATGTACCTCTCGCTCTCGCAGGTCGAAGACCTCCCCGAGGGTGAGTACGAAGCCCTCCTCGGCGACGACGGCGTGCGCACGCTCCACTGGCTCCGCGCGCAGACGAAGGTCGAGTACGAGCCCGTGCGCTGGCTCAAGAAGCGCGCCCTCGACGCCGCGTTCCGACGCTTTCGCGACACGGTGCACGGCCGCGGCGGACCGCGCGACGAAGACTTCGCGCGCTTCAACGACACGCACCGCGCGTGGCTCGACGACTACGCCCTCTTTCGCGCGCTCAAAGATGCCTTCGAACAGCGCGCGTGGTGGGAGTGGCCCTCGGGGCTCCGCGAGCGCAACCCCGAAGCCCTCGCGAGCGCGCGCGCTGCGTACGGCGAGGGCGTGCTGCGGCACCGCTACCTCCAGTGGCTCGCACACGGGCAGTGGGACCGCGCCCGCGCCGAGCTCCGCGCGATGGGCGTCGAGGTGATGGGCGATCTGCCCTTCATGGTCGGACGCGACAGCGCCGACGTGTGGGCCAACCGCGGGGAGTTCCGCAGCGATGCGTCCGTGGGTGTGCCCGGCGATCAGTTCGACCCCGAGGGCCAGGAGTGGGGCCTGCCCCCGTACGACTGGCGCGTGATGCGCGGCAACGGGTTCCGTTGGTTGCGCGCGCGAGCACGGTACGCGGGCGTGCTCTACGACCGCTTTCGCATCGACCACCTCGTGGGCTTCTACCGCACGTACATGCGCCCGGTGGATCGCCTCCGCGGCGCCGACGGAAAGCTCCTTCCGGGGTACTTCGATCCGTCGGAGGAGCCCGCGCAGAAGGCCCACGGCGAGGCCGTCATCGGCGCCATGATCGAGGCCGCGAAGGAGACCGGCGCGGGGCTCGTGGCCGAAGACCTCGGCGTGATTCCCGACTACGTGCGCCCCTCGCTCGCAGCCATGGGTGTGCCCGGCTACAAGGTGCTCATCTGGGAGCAGGACCACGGGCGCTTTCGTGATCCCGCGCACTATCCCGCGCTCTCCGTCGCGTGCTTCGACACGCACGACACCGCGCCCGTCGCCGCGTGGTGGGAGGCCCTCCCGCAGTGGGAGCGCGAGGCCGTGTGCCGTCTTCCCGTGATGGCCGCACGCGGTGGCGCCTCGCTCGGCGCGCGCTTCACGCCCGCGGTGCACGAGGCCCTCATGGCGCTGCTCCTCGAGAGCCGCAGCGAGCTCGTGCTGCTGCTCGCGCAGGATCTCCTCGGCGCGTTCGATCGCATCAACGTGCCGGGCACCGTGGGCCCGCACAACTGGACGTGGCGCCTCCCCGCGACCACCGACGCGCTCCTCGCCGACGAGGGCGTGCGCGTGAAGCTCGCGATGGTGCGCGCGCGCGCCGAGCACTCAGGGCGCTGACGTACACCACAGCGACAGATCCCACAGCGCGGGCGACACGTACCGATCGCCCGTCGCGTGCGCCACACGCGTGAGCCCGCGCGATGCGGCCCCCGACACCTCGCTCGTCACACACACCCGACGATGCGTTCGACGCGCGAGCGCCAGGGCCTCGTCGACGTCGCGCACGTCGACCACGGTCTCCGTCGACGCGCGCCAGCGGAGCCACGTGCCGAGCTGCGCGGTCGCCACGAGCGCGTGCTGTCGCGGCAGCGCGCGGGCCAGGGCGATCGCAGCAGGCGTCACGCGGTGTTGCGCCGCGAGCAGACGCAGCGACTCCGCCGACGGAGGAGCGAGCGCGACGAGCAGCACGGCCCACGTCACGCGACGGCCGCGCGCGCGCAGCGACGGCACCGCGAGCGAGAGCAGCAGCGAGAGCGCGGGCGCGAGGGGCAGCAGATGGCGCGGCTGCCACACGACGTTCTGCCCGAAGAAGGCCCACGCGCCGTAGGTGAGCGCGGCCAGGGCGATGGGCTTCCACCGTCGCGTGCGCGGGAGCTGCGAGGCGCCCCACGCGAGCATCGGCCACGTCGCGAGCGAGCCCGGGAGCAGCCACCAGGGGCGGTCGTTCCACCAGCCGCCGAGGGCGTGGGCCTGGAGCCCGAAGGCCATCGCGCGCAGCCGTTCGGCGAGGTCGGGGCGCGTGACGACGCTTCCGCCGAAGCGCGTGAAGTGCCCGGAAACATGGTCGATCGCGAGGGCGACGAAGCGCGCGGGCCCCGTGGCGATCACCACCGGGAGGTAGAGCGCGAGGGCCACCGTTGCGGCCGCGAACATCGCGTGACGGAGCGCGCGCCGACGCCACGCGAGGCGCACGAGATCGGGCGCGACGAGGGGCAGCGCCGAGGGACGCGCCCCCGCGAGCATTCCCGTGAGCGCGCCCTGCCACCACGGCGTGCGCGGCGTTGCGGGGCGCAGCGAGAGGGCCACCGTCGACCACGCGAGCGCGCATCCGAGCATGTCGCTGAGCGGCCGTGTGGAGTGCACCGCCGCCGTGGTGCCCGACGCGAACGAGAGCGCCGCGACCGCCGCCGCGAGGCGCGAGCGCGTGGCCGCGAACGAGAGCGCGAAGGTGATCGCGCACACCGTCGCGAACGAGAGCGCGCTCACGAGCGAGAGGGCCCGCGCGGGGTCGTGCACGAGCGACTGCGCCACACGTCCGAGCGCGACGAAGAGCGGATAGCCCGGCGGGTGCGGATGGCCCTGCGCGAGGTCGAAGCGCAGCAGCGCGCGGACGAAGCGGGAGCCGTCGAGGTCCTGCTCCGTGGGGGCGAGCCAGGGGAGCCGTGAGGTGAGCGCGAGTGCGAAGACGAGCGCCGTCGCGGCGCGGGGGGTCATCGTCCGGCGTCGGCGCTGCCGTTGCCCGTGCCCGTGCCGCTCATGTACGGCGACGTGAGGGGCGACGTGGTGCTCGGCGCGAGGCCCACCACACACGCGCACGCGCCGTACGCTTCGCCGCCGCCGGGCTGCGACGCGCAGGTGCGATAGCCCCACGTGCCGTCACCGCAGCGGCACTGGATCTGGTCGCCGGGCACGCACACGCGCGCCTCGTCGCCGCAGGCCGCCGTCAGCGCCAGGAGCGCCGCCATGCCGATCGCGCGAAGTGCCTTCACGGGCGGGGAACTACTCAATCTGATAACGAGAGTCAAGATTGCTTTGGGATTGATCCTGATTCCTGTTTTCAATATGTACCGCCCCATTGCGACGGGTCGGATGCGGCAGATCGCCCGTCGCTGGAGGTACTTCGATGAAGCGTTCAGGCATGGTCGCGCTGCTCGTGGCGGCGCTCTCGCTCACGGCGTGTGGTGGCGACGACGGCACGGCGGCGCCCGCGACGACCTCGCTGCTCTCGGGGCGCTACACGGCGCGCACGTCGGTGGCCTCGATCGCGACGCTGCGGGTCGAGATCGGCGAGGTCTCGGAGCACGCGGAGATGAAGCACTTCGCCGACGCCGAGACGATGCTCCGCGCGGGCATGCCCGTGGCCACGTGGCTCTCGGGCCTCGATGCGGCCTACGCCAACGACGCGATGGGCACCGGCGCGAGCACGCTCCAGGGCATGACCCGCGCGGCCCTCGCCCGCTGGCGTGCGGCGCCGATGGATGACGCCATCGCGACGGGCGTCTCCGAGGTGCTCGAGAAGGCCCTCGTGGTGGGCCACCTGCTCTCGATGCACACCGAGGTGCGCGCCACGCTCACGGCCATCGACGCCAACGACTGGACCTCCGCGCGCGCCCACTGGGACGCCGCCGCGGCCTGGTACGTGGGCCTCGACACGACCTTCGGCCGCCGCTCCGACACCACCGTGCCCAACGTGTGGGGCGCGGGCATGAACAACGTCACCGACGAGAACCTCGCGACGCGCACCACCGAGCTCCTCACGCGAGGCGCCGCCCTCCTCGACGCGCGCGGCGCGGTGAACGCACGCGACGTGGCGCGCCAGCTCCTCGTGTACTCGACGAAGCACGCGTTCCTCTCGGCGATCAACTACGCCAACGTGTTCGAGACCCGCGCCGCGATGATGGGCGACCTCGAGTACCCCCGCGCCGAGGGCGGAATGCTCTTCGAAGGCGTCATCATGCCCTTCCACGCGCGCGCCGCGCAGGGCACGCCCGTCGCCACCGCGGCCTCCACCGCACGCGCCCGCTGGGCCTTCGGCGTGACCGCCGCGCAGGGCCCCACGCGCCTCTCGACCGTGCGCGACAGCGCCGCCCTCTACGCCCTGCTCACCGCCGACGGCGTGACGAACTACGTCACGGCCTCCGACGCCGACCGCGCGGCCACGCGCTCGACCCTCCGCGGCACCGTCGACACCCTCGACGAGGCCCTCGCCTTCGCGTCGCAGAACCCCGCGGACCTCCGCATGAAGCTCATCGCCGCCGAGGCCCGCTCCACCGCGAACGACCACGCGGGCGCCGCCGCGCTGCTCCGCGACGTGCAGAACGCCATCGACGCCGTGGCCCGCGTCGGGCAGCAGTAGCCTCTGCCCATGCGCCGCCCTCTCGCCGCCCTCGCGCTCTCGTCGCTGCTCGCACTCGCGTGCCGCAACGAAGACATCGCGCCGCCCGACGTGTACTTCGATCCCAACGGCCGCGGTCAGCTCCCCGACGGCAGCGTGATCACCGACGCGAGCACCAACGACGCGAGCACCAACGACGCGGGCACCGATGCGCGCGCCGACGTGAGCACCACCGACGTGAGCGCCACCGACGTGAGCGCCGCCGACGCGGGCGACGCCGACGTGAGCATCACCGACGTGAGCGACGCCGACGTGGGCGACGCCGCTACGGATTGACCGTTCAGAAGCCGCTCGTGCGGCTGATGATTTCGAGCATCACCTCGCGCGTCCCCCCACCGATCGGATAGAGCCGCGCGTCGCGGTAGAGCCTCTCCACGAGGCTCTCGCGCATGTAGCCGTAGCCGCCGTGGAGCTGCACGGCCTCGTCGCACACGTAGCTGCACGCGTCGGTCGCGACGTTCTTCGCCATGGCCGCGAGGCCCGCGAGCGAGGGATCGTCGCCGAGGCGCTGCACGCGGGTCACCACCTCGCCCGTGAGCGCGCGCGCGGCCGCGATGCGCATGGCCATCTCCGCGAGCTTGTGGCGCGTCACCTGAAAGCCCGTGAGCGCGCGCCCGAAGGCCTGGCGCTCGCGCGTCCACGCGACCGACTCCTCCCACGCGAGCTGCGCGATGGCCACGCACTGCGCCGCGAGGAGCACCCGCTCGATCGCGAAGTTCTGCACGATCACCAGAAAGCCCGCGCCCTCGCCGCCGAGAAGGTTCTCCGCAGGCACGCGGCAGTCTTCGAAGTGCAGCTCCGCGGTGTCGCTCGCCCACCAGCCCATCTTCTTGAGCTTGCGTCCCACGGTGAAGCCCGGCGTCGCCCGCTCGATCACGAGCAGCGAGAGACCGCCGTGCCCCGCGTCGCCCGTGCGAACCGCCACGGTCACCTGGTCGGCCCGCACACCCGACGTGATGAAGGTCTTCGAACCGTTCACCACGTAGTGGTCGCCGTCGCGCACGGCGCGGGTGCGCAGCGCCGCCACGTCGCTTCCACCCCCCGGTTCGGTGATCGCGAGGGCCGCGATGCGCGCGCCGCGTAGCACGGGCTCGACGAAGCGCGCCCGCTGCGCGTCGGTGCCCGCGCGAAGAATGGGCGGCAGCGCGATGGCGTGGCTCCCGAGGCCCACGGTGGTGCCCACGGAGCGCCCCGCGAGGATCATCTCTTCGCTCGCCACGACCATGTGCGAGAGGTCGCCCCCGGAGCCGCCCACCGACTCGTCGTAGCCGATGCCCAGCACGCCCGCCTCCGCGGCCTTCGCGTAGAGCCCGACGGGAAACTCCTCGGCCTCCTCCCACGCCGCGCCGTGGGGCGCGATCTCCAGCGCTGCGAAGCGTCGCACCTGCGCGCGGAGGGCCGCGTGCTCGTCGTTCTCGAAGAGGTAGGGCTGCACCATCGTGCGCCCAGTGTCGCGCGTTCCAGGGCGCGAGAGAACCCTGCGATACGCCGCCCGCGGCGCTTCGGTTTCACCTATTTTTCAAGGCGTTCCGCGATTGCCTCGCGCGCGTCGCCGAGACTACGGTGCGCGCCATGGCAGCCTACTTCGACGACGCCGACCTCGCCCACTTCGGCGAGCTCGAGAAGCACCACCCCGAGCTCTGGAACCTTTGGCTCAAGTACTACGGCCAGGCCTTCGAAGAGGGCCTGCTCACGAAGCGCGAGAAGATCCTCATCGGCTTCGCGGTGGCGCTCACCGAGAAGTGCCCCTACTGCATCCACTCGTACACGTCGCAGGCCCAGGCCGCGGGCCTCACGATGGAGCACCTCGCCGAAGCCGGTCACGCCACCGCCTCGCTGCGCGCGGGCGTCACCCTCGCCCACGCCCTCGTCGCCCACAACCTCGACAAGAAGACCGGGATGTAACCGTCGCCCCGCGCGACGCCTCCCACTCGCACCATCGCCCATGCCCCGCCCCCTGCCGACCCTGCACGCGCGCCACGTTCCCCTCGCCGAGCCCGCGGCGCAGCGCGCGACGCTCCACGCCCTCGGGCTCCCGCGACGCTTCGAAGACCACCTCGCGTCGGCGGGCCTCGCGCCGCTGCGTCCGTCGCGCATCGAGGTGCTCCAGGTGAACGTGGGGCGCGTGTGCAACCAGACCTGCCGTCACTGCCACGTCGACGCGGGCCCCGACCGTCGCGAGCAGATGTCGCGCGAGACGATGCAGCACTGCCTCGACGCCCTCGCGAAGAGTGACATCCCCACCGTCGACATCACGGGCGGCGCGCCGGAGATGAACCCGCACTTCCGCTGGTTCGTCACCGAGGTGCGCGCCCTCGGTCGCCACGTGATGGACCGCTGCAACCTCACGATCCTCGAGACCCCCTCGCACCGCGACCTGCCGCGCTTCTTCGCGGAACACCGCGTCGAGGTCGTGTGCTCGCTGCCGCACTACATGGCCTCGCAGACCGACCGGCAGCGCGGCGACGGCGTGTTCGAAGACTCCGTGCGCGCGCTCCAACGGCTCAACGCCGAGGGCTACGGCGACGGCGCGTCGGGCCTGCGCCTCGTGCTCGTGGCGAACCCCGTGGGGGCCTTCACCATCGCCGACCAGAAGGGCATGGAGTCCGAGTTTCGCCGCGTGCTCAAGGCCCGCTACGGCGTCTCGTTCGACGCGCTCTACTGCCTCGCGAACATGCCCATCGCGCGCTACCTGGAGTGGCTCGTCGAGTCGAACAACCTCCGCGCGTACCTCGACGCGCTCGTGCAGGCGTTCAACCCCGCCGCCGCCGCGGGCGCCATGTGCCGCAACACGCTCTCCGTGGGCTGGGACGGCGCCCTCTACGACTGCGACTTCAACCAGATGCTCGACATGCCCGTGGCCTCGACGGCGCCGCGGCACATCCGCGATTTCGACCTCGCGTCGCTCACGGCGCGCAGCATCGAGACCGACCTCCACTGCTACGGCTGCACCGCGGGCGCAGGATCGAGCTGCGGCGGCGCCACGACGTAGCGGTTCAGCCCTTCAGCTCCGACGCATCGAACGACACGCTCGCGAGCACCTGCACCGTGAGTCGCCCCGCGCGCACGGCGGGATCGTCGGCGAGCACGCGCGCCGCCTCGTCGCGATCCCCCACCACGAAGCGCCCGAAGCCCAGCACGTCGGTGCCATCCATCAGCGGAACGACCTGCGCGAGCACGCCCGCGCGCAGCAGCGAGAACATGTTCCGCGCGTGCTCCCACTGGAGCGGCGCCGTCGCGGGGTCGTCGTAGCGCGGCCCGCGTCGCAGCAGAAAGCTCACGCCCGGCGCCTTCGCCGCCAGCATCGCCTGCATCTCGTCGTCGCGCACCGGGGTGTGGTCCTCTCGCATCGTCGTCGCTCCTTCGCGGCGCACCCTCGCGCCGTGAGCGGGACCCTCGCACAGAGCCCTCGACGCGCGCTTGTACCGAACGGAAGTCACCGCGGCGCGACGTAGAAGATCCGCCCGAACTCGTTGTCGAGCTCGGCGAAGCGCGTGGGCGCAAAGCCCGTGAAGCGCCGGAACGTTCGGATGAAATGCGACTGGTCGTAGAAGAGGTCGAGCGCGTCGTTGCGGAGCTGCGCCACGGACTTCTGCTGCGAGAAGCGTCGGTACACCCGCTCGAAGGTCAGCACGCTCGCGAGGCGCTTGGGGCCGAGGCCCACGTGCGCGCGAAACAGTTGGAGCAGGTGCCGCTGCGAGTAGCCCGTGCGCCGTTCGAGCGAGGCCACCTCCCCGCGCCGCGCGCCCTCGTGGAGCATCGCGAGCGCCGCGTCGACGAGCCGCGACGCAGGGGTCTCGTCGGTGAGTCGCGCGACGAGAAAGCGCTGCACGATCGCCACCGCGGCGTCGACGTCGGGCGCCTCACGAACCCGCCGCGCGAGCGCCCGACCGGGTGGACCGAGAATGTCACCGAGGTCCGTGACCCGGCCCGCGAGCTCGTGGGCTTCGACGGGCACGAAGCGAGGAATGGCCGCCGAGGTGAACTCCACGCCGACGGTCACCGTCGGGGCCTCGCGCGAGGCGATGACCGAGGGCTCCTCCCAGAGGCCCACGAGCACGGGGTCGTCGTGCTGCGAGGCGCGGGTGTCGTCGTCGACGGCGCGTCGCGCGCAGAGACCGTTTCGGTACGGCACGATGAGCTTCGGACGCCCGTTGGGCACCACCACGCGCGCGTCGCCCGAGGGCAGCCCCGTGGCGCTCTCGAAGACCCAGAAATGGTGCACGTAGCGGGCGATGGCCGGGTGGGGAATCACGGTGCGGAGCAGCACGGCGCCGTGTGTTCTACGACGTCCCCCGCGGCGCGGGACACCGTCTGCGCAAAGGGGCTTCGCGCACGGGGATCGGGGTCGTAGCGTCGCGATCCACGATGAAGCTCGCACGCCTCGCCCTCGCCCTCGCGGCCCTCGCGGGATGCGCCTCGCACGCGGCCGCGCCGACGGTTCCGCCCGCCCTCGCACGCGACCCCACGCGGCTCACGCGCGACGACGACCGGCGCGACGGCGTCGGGGTGTTCACGTCGATTCCGTGGGGCTTCGACACCAACACCTTCTGGATCGAGGGACCCGACGGTGTGGTGCTCATCGACACGCAGTTTCTGCCCTCCGAGGCCCTGCGCGCGGTGGAGCTCATCGAGCGACGCACGGGCAAGCGGGTGGTGCTCGCGGTGGTGCTGCACCCCAACCCCGACAAGTTCAACGGCGCCGACGTGCTGCGCGCGCGGGGCGTGCGGGTGGTCACCTCGGAGCAGGTGCGGGCCCACGTTCCCGCGGTGGCGGCGATGCGTCGTCGGGCCTTTCTCTCGCGGTATGCGCCCGACTATCCCGACCGCGATCCCACGCTCGACAGCTTCGGCGCGGAGACCACCACGCTGCGCGCCGCGGGGCTCGAACTGAACCTCCACGTGCTCGGCCCCGGATGCAGCGACGCCCACGTCGTCGTCGAGTGGAACGGCCACCTCTTCGGCGGCGACCTGCTCGTCTCGCAGACCCACGCGTGGCTGGAGCTCGGTCACGTGCGCGCGTGGCTCGACCGCGTCGAAGAGATGGCCGCGCTCCACCCCCGCCACGTTCACCCCGGCCGCGGCCCCTCCGGCGGGTCGGAAATTCTCGACGAAACGCGCGCCTACCTCCGTCGTGTGCTCGCCCTCGTCGACGACGCGCACCCCACGGAGCCCACGCCCGAAGGTGCCGTCGAAGCGCTCCGTCAGCGCATCGTGCAGGAGCACCCCGACTTCGCGTACCCGGTGTTCCTCTACGGCCTCGATGCCGTGTGGCGCGAGGAGGCTCAGCGCGCCGCTACGACCGCGCCATCGCGTTGAACACCGCCACGGCGTTGCCGACGCCGTCCTCGGCGCGCAGCGCTTCCCCGAGCGCCGCCGCGCGCGACCGCATCGCACCGTCGCCCACCGCGCGCCGCAGCGCCTCCGCGAGTCGCGCGGCCGTGAGCCGTCGCCGTGACACGGGCTCGGGCCCGACGCCCAGCGCCGCCACGCGACCGCCCCAGAACACCTGGTCCATCATGAAGGGCACCACCACCGCGGGAACGCCCGCACGCAGCGCCGCCCCCGTCGTGCCCGCGCCGCCGTGGTGCACCACCGCCGCCACGCGCGGAAACAGCCACGTGTGCGGCATCGCATCGGCCACGTACACGTCGTCGCGCGCGCCGTCGGCCTCGATGCCTCCCCACCCCTGGAGCAGCACCGCCCGCACGCCCGCGCGTCGCACGGCGTCGAGCACGAGCGCGGTGGTGGCCTTCGCGTCGGCGCTCGACATGCTCCCGAACCCGATGCTCACCACGTCGCCGCCGCGCGCGAGAAAGTCTTGCAGTGCCGCAGGCGCGCGCCACGCCTCGTCGGCCGTCACCCAGTAGCCCGTGACGTGGCGCCGTCGCGGTCCCTCGTCGGGCACGGGCACCACCCTTCGGCTGAACCCGTAGAGCACCGGCGTCGTGAGGGGAGCCTCGTCGCCGTCGAGGCCCAGCACCGCGCGTCGCGCGCGCCTCACGGGGCCGCGAAAGGGCGTCCAGAGGGCCAGCGAAGACAGCCGGTGACTCGCGTGCATCCCCACCGCGCCGAGCCATCGCGGAACACTTCCGAACAGCGGTCCGGGGTACGCGTCCGTCGGCGCGTCGAGGGGCTGCAGGTGCGTCTCGACGAAGGGAACCCCCATGCGCTCGGCCACGCCCCGCGCGAGGAGCGACCCGCCGATGCCCCCGGTGATCACCTCCGCCCGCGTCCCCTCACACGCCTCGAGCGTGGCGCGCGTCCACCGCGGGAGCAGCCGCTCCATCTGCGCGGCCCCGAAGCGCATCGCCGCGAGCGCACCCTTCTCGGCCACGCCCTGCGACGCGCGCATCACGGCCTCGACGCTCCCTTCGAGCGCCGCCCCGCGCACGCCCGCCGCGTCGAACATCGGCAGCAGGTCTTCGGGCGCGATCGCCGTCACCGCGTGCCCCGCCTCGCGGAGCCCCCGCGCCAGCGCCACGTAGGGCTGCACCCCGCCGCGCGTATCGTTGCACACGACCGCAATCCGCATCGCCGTCTCCGCCTTTCATTGCAACCCGTCGTTGCAATCGCTCCCCGGGTGTAACGCCACCGCGCACACCACACAAGCGCCGCCACGACGATTGCAACCGTTCGTTGCAATCCACGTCTGCGCATCCTCCCCCGTGGACACACCCCACCGCCCGGTGCGAAGGTCCGCGCGATGGCTCGCACTCCCCGGCGCCCTGCCGCTCCGCGCCGCGACGCCGGTCGCCCCCGGGGCGCGCCGGTGACCGAGGCCGTGCTCTCGCGCACGCTCGAAGAGCTCGCCGCGGTGGGCCTCGAAGGCATGCGCGTCGAGCGCATCGCCGCCCGCGCCGAGGTGAACAAGACCAGCGTGTACCGCCGCTGGCCCACGCGCGAGGCCCTCGTGGCCGCGGCGCTCGAAGGCGTGCTGGCGTCGTTCTCCACCGCCATGCCCGACACCGGATCGCTCCGCGGCGACGTGCTCGCGCTCGTGACCCCCATCGCGGAGTTTCTCGCGAGCGACACCGGGCGCGCGGTGCTCCGTGCGGCGATGGCCTCGTCGTCGGCGCTGGCCGTGGCCGACGTCGCCGCGCGGGCCGTCGAGGGCGGCGGTCGCGGTCCCCTGGCCTCGCTCGTACGCCGCGCCCGTCGCCGCGGAGAGTGGCGCCGCGGGGTCGCCCCGACGCTGCTCTTCGGCTCCCTCGTGGGCGCGGTGATCCACCGGGTGATGCTCGAACACGGCGCGGTCACCCCGCGATGGCTCGCGTCGCTCGTCACCCTGCACCTCGACGGCGTGCACCCGCGCTGATCGGTCGCGATCTCCTCCCCGAATTCGCGCGCAAGCCCCGGAGTGCGCGCCGCCCGCGCGGGGCTCTATCTCCGGGCCATGCACGCCATCACCGCCATGACCGCACCGCGCACCGCACCGACCGATCCCCGCTGGCAGTCGCTCCGCGCACGCGACCCGAAGGCCGACGGAACCTTCGTCTACGCCGTGCGCTCCACGGGCGTCTACTGTCGCCCCTCGTGCGCCGCGCGCCCCGCGCGACCGGAGAACGTGACCTTCTTCGACACGCCCGCCGAGGCCGTGCGCGCGGGCTATCGCGCGTGCCTCCGCTGCGCGCCCGACGGGCCCTCGAAGGCCGAGCGCGACGCGTCGGTGGTGGCCTCGCTCTGCGCGTTTCTCGATGCCTCCGAAGGCGCGCCCACGCTCGACGCGCTCGCGGCCCACGTCGGACTCAGCCCCTTTCACACGCAGCGACTCTTCAAGCGCGTGATGGGCGTGACCCCGCGGGCGTGGCGTGCGGCACAGCTCGCCGCGAAGGCGCGCGAGGCCCTCGACCGCGGCGCCCCCGTCACCGAGGCCCTCTACGAAGCGGGCTACGGCTCGTCGGGGCGCTTCTACGAGACCTCCACCGCGCGCCTCGGCATGACGCCCACGCGCTACCGCGCACGCGGCGAGGGAGAGACCGTGCGCTTCGCCACGCGGCCGTGCTCCCTCGGTGTGGCGCTCGTCGCGGCGACGGAGAAGGGCGTGTGCGCCATCGCGCTCGGCGAGGACGGTGAAGCGCTCGTGGCCGACCTCCGCGCGCGCTTCGCGAAGGCCACGGTGCGCGCGGGCGATGGAGACTTCGAAGCGCTCGTCGACGCGGTGCTCGCCCACGTCGAGGCGCCGCGCGCGGACCACGGCCTCGCCCTCGACCTCCGCGGCACGGCGTTTCAACAGCGGGTGTGGGAGGCGCTCCAGCGCGTTCCGCCCGGAGAGACCACGACGTACACCGAGGTGGCCGCGCGCATCGGAGCGCCCGAGGCCGTGCGCGCCGTGGCGGGCGCGTGCGCGGCGAACACCCTCGCCGTGGTGGTTCCGTGTCACCGCGTGGTGCGCCGCGACGGAGACCTCTCGGGCTACCGCTGGGGCGTCGAGCGCAAGCGCGCGCTCCTCGACCGCGAGGCCCGCACGCGCCCCGGAGAACGCGTCGGAAAAAGTTGACGCGTCGGAAATCTCCGACGCATCGTCCGCGGCCATGAACGAGGTCGACGTGTTCGCCGCGCTCTCGAACCCCGTGCGCCGCGAGATCCTGCTGAGCCTGCGCCGCGGCCCGCGCAACGTGGGCGACCTGGCGCAGAACTTCTCGCTCGGGCGCCCCGCCGTCTCCGAGCACCTGGCCGTGCTGCGACGCGCGGCGCTCGTGCGCGAGGAGCCCCGCGGCCGCGAGCGGTACTACCACCTCGACCCGCGTCCGCTCGCCGAGGTCGAGGCGTGGATGAAGCGCTTCGAACGCTACTGGGCGCGGCGCCTCGACGACCTCGAACGCCTGCTCGACGAGGAGAACGACACGTGAAGACCCATGGCACCGTTCGACTGGAACACCGCTACGCCCACGCGCCCGACCGCGTGTGGCGCGCGCTCACGACGCCCGCGCTCCTCGCGCGCTGGTGGGGCGCAGGCGACATTCGCGCCGAGGTGGGGCACCGCTTCGAGGTCGACATGGGCCCGTGGGGTCGCCAGCCCTGCGAGGTGGTCGCCGTCGAAGCGCACCGCATGCTGCGCTTCCGCTTTGCGACGACGAGCCTCGACACGGTGATCACCTGGTCGCTCGCCGCCGACGGCGACGGCACCGTGCTCACGCTCACGCACGAGGGCTTCGACCTCGACTCGCCGATGGGCGTGCGCGCCTTCGAGGGCATGAAGTCGGGATGGCCCGCGGTGCTCGCCCGCATCGCCCCCCTCCTCGACGGCTGAACAGCCGACCTCCCGCCCTCACCCGCGGGCCGCGCGCTCCCTGGCGCTGCGCCGACGGCCCTGCGCGGTCTTCACGCGCCCCGCGTTGCGCTCGACCCAGTCGCCGAGCGCGTGCACCAGCGCGGCCACCTCGCGCCCCATGGCCGTGAGCGAGTACTCCACCCGCGGCGGGATCTCGGGGAACACCCGACGGTCGACGAAGCCGTCGTCTTCGAGCGTGCGGAGCGTCTGCGCGAGCATCTTGTCGCTGACGCCGCCGATGCGGTCGCGCAGCTCGCCGAAGCGCCAGGTGCGTTCGCGCAACATGATGAGCACCAGCGCGGCCCAGCGGCTCGTGAGGTGGTCGAGAATTTCGCGCGAAGGGCACTGCGGCGCCCCCAGGTCTCCGATGCGCGGCGGCGATTTCGTACCCACGGGTGGGTCACTTACCAGAAGGTGCGTACTTACGCATCGCAAGTGACGTGTCTAGAAGTGCGTGGCGCGACGATCGCGCAGAAGGAACGCGAGACACGTCATGATTCTGGTCACGGCAGCGACGGGCAAGCTGGGGCGGCGGGTGGTCGAGGCGCTGGTGCGCCGCGTGGGCGCTTCGAAGGTCATCGCGGGCGCGCGGAGCCCCGAGAAGGCCGCAGGGCTCTTCGACCCGGCGGTCACCGTGCGCGCGGTGGACTACAGCCGCCCCGACACCCTCGACGCGGCGCTCGCGGGCGTGGAGCGCGTGCTGCTCATCTCGGGCACGAACTTCGGCCAGCGCGTGGCCGAGCACACCGCGGTCATCGAGGCCGCGAAGCGCGCGGGCGTGAAGCAGCTCGCGTACACGAGCATCTTGAAGGGCGACCGCTCGCCCATGCGCATCGCCGGCGAGCACGTGGGCACCGAGGCGGTGCTGCGCGCGTCGGGGGTTCCGTTCACCGTGCTCCGCAACGGCTGGTACACCGAGAACTACACCGACCACGCCGAGGCCTCGCTCGCCCACGGCGCGATGATCGGCGCGGCGGGTGAAGGTCGTGTCTCCGTGGCCTCGCGCGACGACTACGCCGAGGCCGCCGCGGTGGCGCTCACCACGCCGGGCCACGAGGGCCGCACCTGGGAGCTCGCGGGCGACACCGCGCACACGCTCGCCGAGGTGGCCGCGGCCGTGGCGCGCGCCAGCGGACGTCCCTGCGCCTACGTCGACATGCCCGAGTCCGTGTACCGCGACACGCTCGTGAAGGTGGGCCTCCCCGCGGCCGGCGCCGAGATCCTCGCCGACGCCGACGCTTGCATCGCGAAGGGCGCGCTCGAAGACCACGGCGGCGACCTGCGCGCGCTCCTCGGACGCCCCACGATCTCCCTCGCCGACGCCGTGAACCGCGCGTTCGGCGTGTGACCGCGGCTCAGTACGGCGTCCCGTCTTTGCGCAGAAAGACCCAGCGTCCGTCGACGTAGACCGCCTGCAGGTCGTCGTCGGGATAGACCACCGCGTCGCCCGGCGTGCGGTCGCCCACTTCGAGGTACACCACGTCGCGGTCGGTCTCGTTCACGAGCTGGTGCGCGTCGCCCGATCCCGCGCGAAAGCCCGCGCACATGCCCGGCGCGAGCACCGTGGGGCCCGCGTCGGTGCGCAGCGTGGGGTTGCCTTCGAGCACGTAGATGAACTCGTCCTGCGTGGCGTGCGCGTGGCGCAGCGCCGACATCGCACCGGGCGCGAGGCGCGTGTGGTTCACTCCGAAGTTCGTGAGGCCGAAGCGGTCTCCGAGGATGCGCTTCTCGCGCCCTGCCACGCGCGCGGCGAAGACGTCGGGGTAGTTCGAGGGCTTCGTGCGCGGCGGAACTTCGGCCGCCACGACCGCAACTGGACGCTGTTCGTTCGACATGGCCGCGAGCATCGGCGCGCCCGCGGCGACCTCGCAAGCGTCACCCCACAACGACGACCACCGTTACTCCCCAACGGCGGTTCGGAGACCGCCGCGTCGATTGTGAAGCTGCGCTGAAGAGTCTGTGCAGTCGGGCGCCCGTTGCCGCCCCGTGCCTCGACGCACTAGAGCAGTGCCCGCCGGGGAGCGACGCGCGTCGGGCGCTGTCGGCTCCGCGGAAGAAAGCCCATCCCATGACGACCGTACGCGCCTGGGGCGCGCGCGCTGCCGGCGCGCCGCTCGAACCGCTCTCCATCGAACGCCGCGAGCCCGGCCCCCACGACATCGAGCTCGACGTGCTCTTCTGCGGCGTGTGCCACTCCGACGTGCACCAGGCCCGCGACGAGTGGTCGGGGGCGACCTTTCCCATGGTGCCTGGCCACGAGATCGTGGGGCGCGTCGTGCGGGTGGGGAGCGCCGTGACGCGCTTCAAGCCCGGCGACCACGCGGGCGTCGGGTGCATGGTCGACGCGTGCCTCGCGTGTGACCCCTGCCACGACCACCACGAGCAGTGCTGCGAGCGCGGCCCCGCGTTCACCTACAACAGCACCGAGATGGACCGCGTCACGCCCACGCACGGCGGCTACTCCACCCGCGTCGTGGTGCGCGATCACTTCGCGCTGCGCATCCCCGACGGCCTCGACCTCGCCGCCGCCGCGCCCCTGCTCTGCGCGGGCATCACCACGTACTCCCCGCTGCGCCAGTGGAACCTCCGCGCCGGTCAGCGCGTCGGCGTCGTGGGCCTCGGCGGCCTCGGGCACATGGCCGTGAAGTTCGCCGCGTCGATGGGCGCGCGGGTCACCGTGTTCAGCTCTTCGAAGGGCAAAGAAGACGACGCACGCCGCCTCGGCGCCGACGATTTCGTGTGCACCGCGTCGCCCTCGGCCTTCGGTCCCCTCGCGTCGAAGTTCGACCTGCTCGTCGACACGGTCTCCGCCGCGCACGACTACAACGCCTACCTCTCGACCCTGCGCCCCTTCGGCACGATGGTGCTCGTGGGCGCGCCCGCCGAACCCACGGGGCTCCACGCGTTCTCGCTCATTCCCGCGAACCGCAGGCTCGCCGGCTCGATGATCGGCGGCATCGCCGAGACGCAGGAGATGCTCGACTACTGCGGCGCCCACGGCATCGTCGCCGACGTCGAGCGCATCGCGATCCAGCAGATCAACGAGGCCTACGCGCGCATGCTCAAGAGCGACGTGCGCTACCGCTTCGTCATCGACCTCGCGAGCCTCCGCGACGGCTGACCCCTCACGCTCAACGGTCGTGACGGAGGCGCGTGAGGCCGAACATCAGCCCGAGCTGAAAGGTTCCTCCGAACGCGAAGTGGCTCTCGTCGAAGCTGCCGTACTGCGCCACGCCGAGGGCCAGCGAGAACGTCAGCCCGAGCCGCTCGGAGAGGTACGGCGCGCCCTGCACCTCGGCCCCGAACAGAAAGCGCTGCGCCCCCGGCGAGGTCACGGCCGTGCGCGATGACCCGAGCTCGGGCTCGACCTCCAACCGCAACCCGACGCCCACCTCGCCATCGCCCGGCGAACGGAACAGCACGGGCCCTCCGCCCACCGCGAGGCGCAGCATCGGTGCGGGCGTGAGCCGCGTGCCGAGCTCTCCGTGCGCGTACCAGGTGTTGAACCACAGCGCGCCGACCGCGAGCGCCGTCACGAGGCCCTGCGCGTCTTCGGTGCCCAGGCCCAGACCCGCCGTCGCCGTCACCGCCACCACGTTGCCCTGCGGCGCGCCGTACGTGGGAAAGCACGTCGGCGTGGCCTGCTCGCGATGCAACGCCGCCAGCCTCGGACGCAGCAGCGGCGCCGCGCGCGCGTGGGCCCGCACCACGCCCGCTTCGAAGACCGTGCGATCGACCACGCCGAGCACCCGCGCGCCGCCGTCGAGCACGGGGGATCCTTCGGGCACGGACGCTTCGCCCGCATCGAGGTCGAGCCAGAGTTCGTCGGCGCTCGCCTCGCGCACCGTGGCCCCGCGCGCGACCTGCGTCGCGTACGGCACCGTCGCGAGAAACACCCGCGCGCCCGCGGTCGGACGCGTCGAGGCGATCACCAGCGGCGGCCCCTCGTCGCGCGGCGGAACGGCGTCGGACTCCGCGGCCACGAGGCGGTAGAGCGCGAGGTTCGCCGCGGGGTTCACGTCGAGCACCTCGCCCGCGAGGGGACGTCCGTCGCGCGTGGCCCGCCGTCGCACCACGCAGCCCGAAGCCATGTCGCGCAGACGATCGGCCGTGGTCGCATACACCGCATCGCTCGCGAGGTGCACGGCCACGGCGCGCCCCTCGGGGTCGACGGGCACCACCGCGTCGGGCGGAATCGACGGCGCGCGCTGCGCATCGGGCATCGCGCGATCGCTCGCACACGAAGGCCCCGCGCGCGGGTCGTCGTGGGCGAGCGCGTCGGCGAGCGCGGTGAGGGTCGTGGCCTCGACGTCGGCCCCCGAGACGCGGCGGAGCATCGCCACGAGGCATCCGCGGTCGTCGACGAGCGGGAGCCCTTCGAGCGACGCGGGCCACACCGTCGATGGGCTCGCACGGAGCGAGAGACGCGCACCCTCGGCGCGTACGACGCGAAGGGGAACGGCCGTCTGCGCGTCGAGCACGGCGAAGAGCGCGGTGCATCCGTCGGGCGCATCGGCGCGGAGCGCGAGGGTCTGCGAGGCCGCACGCGCGGGCGCTCGGAGCAGCGCGAGGCCCGTGGTTGCATCGACCGTGCGGAGCGTCGCGCGCGCGTCGTCGAGGGCCACCGGGCACCCGCGCAGGGTGTCGGGCACCGCGGAGGCAGCGAGCGCCACGAAGCCGTCGCCGTCGAGGGCCACGCCGCGGTGTGCGCCCGCGGTCACCGTCGCCGCGAAGGCCCGTCGACGGAGGTCGTCGGAGAGCGCACCCCGCGGAGGTCCCTCGCAGCGCGGCGGTGTGACGGATGGACGGAGAATGACACCGCGCGGAGCGCCCGGACACGCGGGGATTCCATGGGCGTCGGCGTCGCGCACGTCGCCGAGGGCGAGCTGGGCGGGCACGGCGTCGAGGAGCGTTCCCGAGGCGCGGAGCACGAGCGCGAGGAGGCGGCCGTCGTCGTCGAAGACGGCCGCGCGGGTCACGTCGCGGGGCTCGGCGTCGAGGCGCACGGAGAGACTGCGCACCGAGGCCCGCTCCACGGCGCCGTCGTAGCGCGCGGCGCCGGCGACCACGTGCACGCGGCTCCCCACGAGCGGCAGCGCGTCGGCGATGAACCGCACGGAGGCGCTGTCTTCCAGCGGAAATTGCACGACGGCCCACCCCGCGCTCCCATCGCGGGCCACGAGGCGCGCGCCGTCGGGGGTGGCGCATCCCGGGGCTGCCGACGACGCACGATCCGCGGTGGTGAGCCACAGCCCCGTGGCCGTCACGGGCACGGCGTCGGGCGGATCGGCCCAGGCCGACGACGTGGCGAGCACCGTCGCGTAGAGGATCCAGTGGTGACGTCGACGGGCGCTCATCGGCGGGTCACGAGCACCACGGGATCGACGCGCGCGGCGTCGTCGTTCCAGCGGCAGAGACGGCCGTCGTAGCGGTCGGTGTCTGCGTCGCGCGACACGTCGAGAAAGGTGTAGGCGCGGTCTGCGCGCAGGTCGCCGATCGAGAGTTCCACGATGGGGATCCAGGTGCCGGTGTTGAAGTAGTGCGGGCGCTCGTGGAGCTCGACCTCGGGGTTGTGCGTGTGCCCGAAGGTCACCACGTCGAGGGAGTCCGTGCGACGGCGCATCGCCGCCCGCGCCTCGCGGTCGAGCGACGCGGGCTCGCGGAGGTAGAGCCGCCCGATGAGCCGCGCGAGCGCATAGCCGAACGCGGGCAGCACGAGGGCCTGGAGCCCCGACGCAAACGCCGCCGTGAGCACCGCGCCCGACGCGCCCGTGCGCAGCCCGTCGGCCACCGCGAGTGCGCTGCGTCCCGCGATCCAGAGGAACAACACCGTGGGCGCCACGAGCACCGCCGCGAGCTGCGCGCCGAGGAGCGCGAAGCGCCACTGACGCAGGATCCTCCCGGGGAGCCTCCACGCGGCGCGCGCGAGGAGCGCCATCGCGTCGGAGAAGCGCTCGCGCAGCAGCAGCGGCACCACGTTGTCGTTGGGGCGCACGTTGTCGAGGTACGGGTACGCGTGCTCCAGCCCGTTGAGCACGTAGCGGTTGAACTCCGAGCCCGGCGGGATCATCAGCCGCCGCCTGTCGGCGCCGTCGTAGAGCGTCGAGACCCGCGCGAAGGGGTCGAAGAGGTTGCCGTGCTCGACGTGAACGCGACCGTCGAAGACCACGGCCCGCGAGGCGAAGTGCACCCGCGGCGCGAGCGCGCGCAACGCGTCGAAGACCGCGCCGTGACGACGGTCGGACGCATCGTCGGCGCACCCGCGCACGGCGGGATCTCCGTCGCGCGCGACGCATCGCTCCTCGGCGAGCGACCAGAGGAAGCAGCGACGCACGACGGCCCAGTGCCACTCCAGGTCGTGGTTGCCGCGGGTGACGTAGAGCCTGCGCCCCGCGTCGAGCCAGCGCGCGAGGGCGGCGAAGAACACCGCGTGCCCACGTCGCATTTCGTAGAGCTTCCACGCCGAGGCGAGGTCTTCGGTGTGGAGCCCGTAGCGCCGCGCGTCGGGCGCGTGGGCGAGCGCGCGGAGCTCCTCCATCGCGGGCGCGGCGTCGAGGTGCGCGAGGAGCTGCCACCAGCGCGCGAGGTCGTCGTCGCGCGTGGGCACGTGCGTGACGCGGAGAAAATCGAACACGTCGCCGTTGAGCACCAGCGCGTCGCGCTCGCTCGCGCCGGGTCGGGCCCGCAGCGCGTCGAGCCAGCGTCCGAAGGCCTCGTCGGCGAAGAAGTTCTCCGTGCCCGCGTAGGTGCCCTCGCGAAGCCCGCGGGCCACGTGCAGATCGCTCACCACGTAGAGCCGTCCGCCGTCGAGCGCGGCCTCCACCACGTCGGCGAGACCGTCGTTCGCGCAGCCCGCGAGGGGCTCGTAGCGCGCGCCCTCACGGGGCTTCGGCGTGATGGCCGGGGCCGTGTATCCGAGTGGGCGCGCGAAGCGTCGCGCGAGAAACATCGCCACCGCAGAGAGCACCGCCACGGCGAGCAATCCGCTCACGATCACCGAGGCCTCGATGAGATCCGTGGGTCGACGACGGGCGGGCTCCGGGGCGGGCGCGTCGGGGGTCTCGCGCACGCACGCCGCGGGAATGATCGCCGTCTCGCAGTCATCGAGCATCGTGCCCAGGAGCCGCGACGAGGCCGCGCGCACGAGCCCCGTGCCCGGCGTCGGCGCACCGAGAACCACGCCCGCGAGTGCGCCCGAGCGCGCGATGACGGCCACGGTCTCGCGCACCCACGCATCGCCCTCGGGAAGGCCGCTGCCGTCGAGCACACGCAGCGTGAACTGATCGGGGTCGACGTC
>CAMFHP010000104.1 GCA_945952225.1 uncultured Myxococcaceae bacterium | reverse complement strand
TCGCGGGGCTCCGCGGTGGGGTGCGAGGGCTCGATGGTGGGCAGGAGGTGATGCACCGGCGCGAGCATCACCGGCGTGACCTTGTTCGAAATCTCGTTGAGTGCGCTGAGGTTCGTGGGCTGCGGATTGACCACGGGCGACGGCTGCGACGAGCGCGGCGCCTCGGCCTCCTCGTCGAGGAGGTCGAGCCAGCCGTCGATCTCGACCTCCGCCGAGGGGTCGTTGCTTCGCTCGCGCTTGCCCATCCGGTGCCTGTGTGTGTTCCGCAGTTGGAGCGGCGGAGGAGCCCGTCGGGGAGACAGCTCCTCCGCGCGGTGGCGTCAGGCCTTCTGCACGACGCCCTTGAACATCCGCAGCGTGCGCGAGAGGGCGTCGACCTGCTGGGTGAGCGCCTCGGTGTCGCGCCGCGCGATCGCCGCACGGGTCTTCTCGATGACCGTGTGGGCCTTGTCGAGCGCGTCGCGACCGTAGTCACTGCCGCCCACGACCTTGGCGACCTTCTCGAAGAGGCGCTCGATCTCGTGGATGAGGCTCTCGGCCTCCTGCTTGCGGCCTTCGTACTCCTCGTCGCGCTTGCGCTCGACGGCGTACTGCTCGCCGGCGTCGATCATGTCGCGCAGCTCGTCGGGCGTGAGGCCCGAGGTGGCGGTGACCGTGATCGACTGCTCCTTGCCGGTCTCGAGGTCCTTCGCGTGCACGCTGACGATGCCGTCGGCGTTGATCTCGAAGGTCACCTCGATCTCGACGGCGCCCGCCGGGGCGCGGCGCAAACCCGTGAGAATGAACTCTCCGAGGAGCTCATTCTTGTCGGCCTGGTCGTTCTCGCCCTGCATCACCAGAATCTTCACCGCCGTCTGGTTGTCGCGCGACGTGGTGAAGCTCTTCGTGCGCATCGTGGGCACGGTGGTGTCTTTCGGAATGAGCGGTTCGAAGAGCCCGCCCGCCACCATCATGCCGAGGGTCTGCGGCGTGACGTCGAGGAGCACGACCTTGCTCTGCATCGACGACTCTTCGCCGAGGGCCGCGCCCTGGATGCCCGCGCCCACGGCCACGACCTCGTCGGGGTGCACGCCCTTGCTGGGCTCGCGACCGAAGAACTCGGCCACCGCGCGCTCGACGCGAGGCATGCGGGTCATGCCGCCGACGAGCACCACGTCTTCGACGTCGTCGCGAGAGAGCCCCGCGTCGTCGAGGGTCTGGCGCACGATCTCGACGGTGCGATCCACGAGGTCGCCGGTGAGCTTCTCGAACTCCGCGCGGGTCAGCACGCGCTGAAGGTGCAGCGCCTCGTTGCGACCCGACGAGATGATGAACGGGAGGTTGATCTCCACCTCGCGCACGCTCGACAGCTCGATCTTGGCCTTCTCCGCCGCGTCCTTGAGGCGCTGGAGGGCCATGCGGTCTTTGCGGAGGTCGATGCCGTGCTCGGCCTTGAAGCCGTCGACGAGCCAGTCGATCACCCGCGCGTCGAAGTCTTCACCGCCGAGGAACGTGTCTCCGTTGGTGCTCACCACCCGGAACACGCCCTCGGAGCCGATCTCGAGCACCGAGATGTCGAAGGTGCCACCGCCGAGGTCGTACACGGCCACCGTGCGGTCGATGTTGCGCCCGAACCCGTAGGCCAGCGCCGCCGCCGTGGGCTCGTTGATGATGCGAATGACGTCGAGGCCCGCGATGGCCCCCGCGTCCTTCGTGGCCTGGCGCTGGTTGTCGTTGAAGTACGCGGGCACGGTCACGACAGCCTTCGTGACCTCGTGGCCCAGGTACTCCTCGGCGATGAGCTTCATCTCCGCGAGCACCATCGCCGAGATCTCGGGGATCGAGTGCGGCTTGTCGCGGAGCTGGATGCGCACGTCGTTGTGCGGCCCCTCCACGATCGAGTACGAGGCGCTCGACGCCACCTGCTTCACCTGCGGCGAGTTCCACTTGCGCCCGATGAGGCGCTTCGCGGAGTACACCGTGTTCTCGGCGTTGGTGATGGCCTGCCGCTTCGCGAGGTGCCCCACGAGGCGCTTGCCCGCCTCGGTCATGGCCACCATCGACGGCGTGGTTTTGTAACCCCCACGGTTGGGGATCACCACCGCCGCGCCGTTTTCCACAACGGACACGCAGGAGTTCGTCGTGCCCAGATCGATGCCGATGACCTTTTCCATCTCCATCCCGATCGGTAGCGTCCTACCTGTGTACCGTCCGTCAGTCTTGTATTTTTCGCAACCGGGAACGTGCGCCACCGCGCGCCGGTTGCGCCCCTAGCGGACCAGGTGTTCGAGCAGCGCCTTCTGCGTGTGCAGTCGGTTCTCCGCCTCGTTCCACACCACCGCGTCGGGCCCATCGAGGTAGACCGCGTCGATCTCCTCGCCCCGATGCGCGGGCAGACAGTGCAGCACCACGGCGTCGCGCGACGTGCGGGCCATGAGCGCCGGATCGATGAGGTATCCCTCGAAGGCCCTGCGCCGCCGCTCGGCTTCGTCTTCCTGCCCCATGCTCGCCCACACGTCGGTGATCACCACGTCGGCGCCCTCGACGGCCTCGCGCGGGTCTCGCACGGTCTTCACCCCCGCCGGGAGTTCAGACGCCGGGAGCTCGTAGCCCTCGGGCGACGCGAGCGTGAGCGGGAGGTTGAACAGCCCCGCGGCCTCGACCCAGCTCCGCGCGACGTTATTCCCATCGCCCACCCACGCGTAGCGCAGGCCCTCGAAGCGCCCGCGCGCCTCGCGCACGGTCATCAGGTCCGCGAGGATCTGACACGGGTGGTGCTCATCGGTGAGCGCGTTCACCACGGGCACCTTCGCCCAGCGGGCCAGGGCCTCGACGCGCTCCTGCCCGAAGGTGCGAATCACGATCGCGTGCACGTACCCCGAGAGCGTGCGCGCGGTGTCTTCGACCGACTCTCCGCGCCCGAGCTGCATGTCACGCGACGAGAGCACCACCGGGTGCCCGCCGAGTTCGTACACACCGACCTCGAACGACACCCGCGTGCGGGTCGAGGGCTTCTCGAAGATCAGCGCGACCGAGCGGCCCGCGAGCGGCGTGCGACGCCCGCCCGTGAGGCGCTGGTTCTTCATCGCCTTCGCGTGGTCGAGCACCGTGACGATCTCGTCGGCGCGGAGGTCGCTGAGCTTGAGAAAGTCCCTCTTGGCGGTCTTCATCGTGAACTCCCGGGGCGTCGCATCGACGCGGCCGCGTGGTGTGGGTGACGCCTCGCGCGCGGCGGCCCACAGCGCGCGAGCATCGCAAGGCGCAACGCCCATCACAAGCCGCGAAACACGGCGGTGACACTCGGCGCGCGCCCTCGCGATTGTCTGGAAAGAAACGGTCTACGTGCTGGACACGCGCGGCGGGTCCGCGAGCACCGCGTCGAGGGCGGCGAGGCCTTCGTCGAGTTCCGCGGCCGTGACGATCAACGGCGGCGCGAAGCGCACCACGCGCTCGCCCGCCTGGCTCACCAGCACGCCGCGCTCGCGGAGCTGGGTGAGCACGCCGCGGGGATCGACGCCGTCGGCGAGAATGAGCCCCGCGAGGAGTCCGCGACCGCGACCGCCCACGGCCGCGTGCGGGTGCTTCTTCGAGAGCGCCTGGAGGCCCGCCACGAGGTGCTCGCCCATGCGCGTCGTGTGGTCGAGGAGCCCCTCGGCGTCGAGCGTGTGGAGCACCGCGAGGGCCGCCGCCGCCGCGAGGGGATTGCCCCCGAAGGTGCTGCCGTGCGTGCCCGGCGGGAGCGCGTCGCCCACGTGCTCGCGGGTGAGCAGCGCGCCGATGGGAACGCCGCCCGCGGTGCCCTTCGCGATGGTGGTGATGTCGGGCTGGATGCCGTGGTGCTGCGTCGCGAGGAAGCGCCCCGTGCGCCCGATGCCCGTCTGGATCTCGTCGACCACGAGCAGCGCGCCGCGCTCGTCGCAGAGGGCGCGCAGGCCTTCGAGGTAGCCGTCGGGCGCCGGGAGCACGCCGCCCTCGCCCTGCACGGGCTCGATGAACACGGCCGCCGTGCGGTCGTTCACGCGGCGACGCATCGCCTCGAGGTCGCCGTACGGAACGTGCGAGACGCCCGGGAGCATGTGGCCGAAGCCCTCCCAGTACTTGGCCTGGCCCGTGAGCGCGAGCGAGCCCATCGAGCGGCCGTGAAAGCTGTTCCACGTCGCGACGAGCTGCGCGCGGTCTTTGTCGCCGCGGGTGAAGTGGTAGCGACGCGCGAGCTTGATGGCGGCCTCGTTGGCCTCCGTGCCCGAGTTGCAGAGAAACGCCCGGTCGTACCCCGAGCGTCGGCAGAGCTCCGCCGAGAGCTCGATCTGACGGTCGTTGTAGTAGTAGTTCGCGATGTGTCCGAGGCGCGCGACCTGCTCGCTCACGGCCTTCACCAGCGCCGGGTGCGCGTGGCCCAGCGCGCACACCGCGATGCCTGCGTACAGGTCGAGGTACCGGCGGCCCTCGGTGTCCCACAGGTAGCAGCCCTCGCCGCGCGTCATCACGAGCGCAGGCTGCTTGTAGTTCTTGAGCATGTACTGCCCGGCGAGGCTCAGGAGTTCAGCGGTGTTGGCCATGGCGTCAGGGCCCGAACACCTATCACAGAGCCCCCGTTCGCACAGCGCCTCCTCGGTTGACGGAATATGTCCGCTCAAAAAGGGCGCGCGGAGCGCGGTCGGAGATATGGTCCGCGGCCCTCCGCCGGGAGCGTTGCCATGACCACGGGATCGACCTCGAAGGGCGCGCAGGCGCCCGCGATGCAGCAGTACCTCCGCGAGAAGGCCGCGCACCCCGACGCGCTGCTCTTCTTCCGCATGGGCGATTTCTACGAGCTCTTCTTCGACGACGCGATCACCGCGGCGCGCGCGCTCGACCTCACGCTCACCTCGCGCAACAAGAACGAGCCCGACTCCATTCCGATGTGCGGCGTGCCCTACCACGCGGCGCAGACCTACGTGTCACGGCTGCTGGAGCTCGGTCACATGGTGGCCATCTGCGAGCAGCTCGAAGACCCGAGCAAGGCGAAGGGGATCGTGAAGCGCGGCGTGGTGCGCGTGCTCACGCCCGCCCTCGTGCTCGATGGTGACGCCCTCGACGCGCGCGCCAACCAGTTTCTCGCCGCGGTGGTTCCGCCCGAAGGGGGCGCCGACCTGCCGGGCGCGTGGGCCCTCGCCGCGTACGACCTCACCACCGGCGAGCTCTTCTGCACCGACGTGCCCGACGCCATGGGCCTCGTGGGCGAGCTCGCGCGCCTCGATGTGCGAGAGATCCTCTGCACCCACGACGCCGAGACCTTCGTGCGCGCGCAGGTGAAGCTCCTCTCGCGGGTGTTCGTGCGCACGGCGCCCGCGATGCTCCCCACCGCGGCCAACGACCTGCTCGCGAAGACGCTCCCCGAGGGAGAACTCCGCGCGTCGCTCGATGGCCTGGGCCTCAACGCGCGCATCGCCGCGGCCATGGCCCTGCGCTACGCGCTCGTCACGCAGCCCGGTCGCGAGCTCCCTGTTCAGCGCGTGGGTCGGCTCGATGTGAAGGATCACCTGCACCTCGACGAGACCACGCAGGCGCACCTCGAAATCTTTCGCACGCTCCGCGGCGAGAAGAAGGGATCGCTCCTCGCGCACCTCGACCGCACGGTGACCCCGATGGGCGCGCGGCGGCTGCGCACCTGGCTCGCGTTTCCGCTGCAAGACCCGCGGCGCATCCGCCGACGCCACGACGCCGTCGACGCGCTGGTGACCTATCCCGAGGTGCGCCGTCGCCTGCGCGAGGCCCTCGACCTCGTGCCCGACCTCGAACGCATCGCGATCCGCGCGACCCTCGGCGCCGCCACGCCGCGCGACCTCGGCATGCTCCGCGACGGGCTCCTCAAGGTGCCCGACGTGGGCGACGCGCTCGCCTCGCAGCCCGACGCGCACGAGGCCCTCAAGAGCGCGCGCGTCACCGATGCGTGCGACGACCTCGCGAAGATTCTCGCGGGCTCGCTCGCCGATCAGCCGCCCGCCGCCGTGGCCGACGGAGGGATCTTTCGCGCGGGCTTCGATGCCGAGCTCGATCGCTTCACGGGGCTCATGACCCACGGGCGCGATGTGATCCTCAAGCTCGAAGAGCGCGAGCGCGAGCGCACGAAGATCTCGTCGCTCAAGGTGCGGTTCAACAACGTCTTCGGCTACTACATCGAGGTCACGAAGGCGAACCTCCACCTCGTTCCCAGGGACTACCAGCGCAAGCAGACCATCTCGACGGGCGAGCGCTTCGTCACCGAAGAGCTCGTCACGCTGGAGCGCGAGATCGTCGAGGCCGAGGAGAAGGTGCGCGAGATCGAGGTCGCGCGCTTCGAACAGCTCCGCGCCCGCGTGGCCGAGAGCGCCGCACGGCTCTCACGCCTCGCGGGAACGCTCGCCGACCTCGACGCGCTCGCGGCCTTCGCCGAGGTGGCCCACCGCTGCGACTACACCCGTCCCGTCGTCGACGATGGCACCGTGCTCGCGCTCAAAGACTCGCGGCACCCCGTGGTCGAGACCATGCTCGAACCCGGCGCCTTCGTGCCCAACGACGTCACCCTCGACATGAACGGCGCGCGGCTGCTCCTCGTGACGGGACCCAACATGGCGGGCAAGAGCACGCTCATGCGCCAGGTGGCCCTCGTCGCGCTCATGGCCCAGGCGGGGAGCTTCGTGCCCGCGCGCGAGGCCCGCATCGGACGCGTCGACCGCGTGTTCACCCGCGTGGGCGCCAGCGACGACCTCGCCCGCGGCGCGAGCACCTTCATGGTCGAGATGCGCGAGACGGCGTCGATCCTGCGCAACGCCACCGCGCGCTCGCTCGTGCTCTTCGACGAGATCGGCCGCGGAACCAGCACCTTCGACGGCCTCTCGATCGCGTGGGCCGTGGCCGAGTACCTCCACGACGTGGTGCGCGCGCGGGCCCTCTTCGCCACGCACTACCACGAGCTCTGCGCGCTCACCGACACCCGCAAGCACGCGGAGAACGTGAACGTCTCGGCGCGCGAGAGCGGCGACGACATCGTGTTTCTCCACAAGCTCACCGCGGGCGGCGCGAGCCGGTCGTATGGCGTGGCCGTCGCGCGCCTCGCGGGGCTGCCCGAGCCCGTGCTCGTGCGCGCCCGCGCCCTGCTCAAAGACATGGAGCGCGGCGAGGGGCCCTTCCGCCGCCCCGCGAAGCAGATGGGGCTCTTCGAAGAGCGCCCGGCGCCCGTTGCGCCGGTGAGCCATCCCGCCCTCGACGCGCTCGCCAGCGCCGACGTGAACCGCCTCACGCCCCTCGACGCGCTGCACCTCGTCGCGCAGCTCAAGGCGATGGTCGAGAAGAAGCCCGCGTAGCCCTGCGAAGGGCCCTTCGGTGTCGCGCGCGAACCGTGATATCCGCGAGGGATGAACGCTCTCCGCTGGTCACGCTTCCTCACGCCGCTCGTGGTGATGGGCCTCGCAGCCTGCGGGTCCGAGCCCGCCGCCACGCCCGCCGATGCCGCACCCGACACGGCCGTCGATGCGTCGTCGGACGGGTCGTCCGATGCCGCGCGCGATGGCGCCGCGGACGCTTCGACCGATGCGGGCGACGCGTCGGTGATCGTCACGCCCGACGCCTCCGCGGAGACGTGCAACCCCCTCGCGGTGACGCGCGAATGCCTGCCGCCCTTTCCCAACGATTTTCTCACGCGCGAAGACCCCACGACGCCCACGCGCCGACGGCTGTACCTCCCGCAGGGCGCGCTGAACGTGCCCGCGGGGAGCCCCGGCATCGAGGTCGCGCCCTTCAACCGCGCCGACGGGTGGCCCACCTCCGAGCCCCTCGTGGTGCACCTCGGCGTGGCCCTTCGCGCGAGTGATCTCACCGACATCCGTCACCCCGAGCGCTCGGTCGAAGACAGCAACCCCATCGCGGTCTTCAACCTCGCCACCGGGCGCCGCGTGCCCTACCTCGCCGAGATGGACGCCAACGCCCGCGACCCCGCGCGCGCCGCGCTGTTCATTCGCCCCATCGAGCCGCTGGCCTTCGGGTCGCGCTACGTGGTGGCCCTTCGCAACACGGTGCGCGCCGCCGACGGATCGACGCCGCCGCCGTCGCCGGGCTTCGTGGCCCTGCGCGACCGCACGCCCTCCAGCGATCCGCGCATCGAGGCGGCCCGCGCGCGCTACGACGAGCTGTTCACCTTTCTCGCGGCGCACGGCTTCGCGCGCAACGAGCTCTACCTCGCCTGGGACTGGACCACCGCGAGCCGTCAGCACGTGCTCGGCCCCATCCTCTCGATGCGCCAGGAGGTGTTCCGCCGCGCGGGCGTCGAGGGCGCCATTCCGTTCACCATCGACCGCGTGCAGAACGCGCCGAACCGCAACACCGCGCGGATCGTGTACGGCACCTTCACCCCGCCGAACTATCTCCGCCCCGACAACACGCTCCAGTTCGCCGCCGATGGGAGCGCCGTGGTGCAGTCCGAGGCGCCGCCTTCGTATCCCTTCACGATGGTGATTCCCGCGCGGGCGCAGCGCGACAACACCCCGCTGCCCCTCGTGGTCTTCGGCCACGGCGTCTTCGGTCGCGGCGAGGAGTACCTCACGGGCTCCATCGGCACGGAGATCATCCAGCCCCTCGCGGAGCAGGCCGGCGCCGTCGTGGTCGCCACCAACTGGATCGGTCTCTCGGGCGACGACCAGGCGCTCCTCGTCACGCAGGTGGTGCCCAACATCAACCGCGTCACGCTCATCACCGACCGCCTCACGCAGTCGCTGGTGAACAACCTCTCGCTCATCGAGCTCTCGCTCGACGAGCTCAACCGCGACCCCATGGTGCGCGTGGGCGCGGGCAATGTGATCGACCCCTCGCGGGTCTACTACTACGGCGTGAGCCTCGGAGGCATCCAGGGCTCGTCGCTCGTGTCGGTCTCGCGTCACATCGCGCGCGCCATCGTGGCCGTGCCCGGCGGGTCGTGGTCGAACATCCTCCCGCGCTCGATCGTGTACTCGCCGATCAAGACCTTCGTCGACATGCGGTACCCCGATCCGCTGCTCCAGGCGCAGTTCATCGCGCTGCTCCAGGGCCGCTTCGACCACACCGACGGCATCAACCTCGCGACGCTGGCCTTCCGCGATCCGCTGCCCGACGCGCCCCGCAATCGCCTCGTCGTCATGCAGGAAGCCATCGGCGACTGCCAGGTGCCCAACCTCACGTCGCGCATGCTCGCGCGGGCCTTCGGCGTCTCGCAGATGACCCCCGCGGTGGAGCCCGTCTTCGGCCTCACGCCGGTCACCAGCCCCGCCGACACCTCGGTGCTCGCGCAGTACGAGCTGCCCACGAACCTCCGCGCGTACACCCCGCCGGACACCAACCTCGTGCCCACGATGGACAACAACACCCACTCGGACTCGGTCTCGCTCCCGTCGGCGCTCGCGCAGGTGCGCGCGCTGCTCGAAACCGGCCGCGTGGTGCAGTCGTGCGAGGGCACCTGCAACCCCGACTGAACACCGCTCCCCGGTAAGTTGACCGCCGCGCGCCCGGTGGCCTATGGGCGTCGCCGTGGCGGTTACGCTGATCGTCTCGACCACGGGTCGTGAACCTCAATCCATCACGCTCGACCTCCCGCGCATCGTCGTGGGCCGCGGGGCGTCGGCCGACGTGCGGCTCCCGTCGCGCGCCGTGAGCGACCTCCACGCGGTGCTCCACAGCGACAAGCACGAGGTGGCCATCGTCGACGAGGGCAGCACCAACGGCACGCGCGTGAACGGGTCGCCGCTCCCGCGCGGGCGCCGCAAGCTCCTGCGCGACGGCGACGTGATCACCGTGGCGCCCTTCACCCTGCGCGTGCAGGTGGGCTTCGCGCGTCCCGATCCGCCCGAGCGCACCGCGAGCCTCGCGCGACGGCTGCTCCTCGATGCGCTCGCCACGCAGAGCGACGAGGCCGCGCCCCCGCGACTCGTGCTGCTCACGGGCAAAGAAGCGGGCGCCGCGTGGATGCTCCCGCCCGCCCCCGCGCGCCTCGTCGTGGGCCGCGAGCCGGGCTGCGACATCGTGCTCGACGACCGCGAGTGTTCGAAGCAGCACGCGGAGCTTCTGCGCGACGCCGAGGGCATCGTGGTGCGCGACCTCGGGAGCCGGAACACCCTGCTCGTGGGCGGACAGCCCGTGCGCGAGCGGCGATTGCGTCACGGCGACGAGGTCGCGATGGGACGCACCGTGCTGCGCTACCACGAGCCCACCGAGGCCCTGCTGCGCTCGCTCGAAGTGGGCGGCGACGACCCTCCGCCCGAGATGCCCGCGGAGCCCGCGCCCGTGGAGCCCGCGGCGGTGTCGGTGCCTCCGCCCGCGGCCCCCGAGGCGCCCGCGGAGACGCTCTCGGCCACGGTCTCGCAGATCGAGAAGGCCGCGGAAGATGGCGCTCCCCTCGACCGCGCAGCGCTCACGTCGGCGAAGCCCACGGTGTCGCGCGGCAACTTCGACTGGGTGGTGCTCGTGCTCGCGGTGGTGGTGCTCACGGTGAGCGTGAGCGCGCTGGTGCTGCTCCTCGCGGGCCGTCGCTGACCGCGCGAAAAGACCTTCCAGCAAGACGTTTCAGCGCATCACGGCGCGAGCACGGGCCAGTCGGTGAGCGCCATCGGCGCGCCCGCGTGCGACGACACCGTGGCGAGCCAGCGGAGGGGCGCGCGGAGCTCGGCGCCCACGAGAAGATCCGCGGCCGAGGGCGGTGACGTGGTCTCGTCGGTGAGCAGCCGCGCGGCGGTCTGGAGCAGCCCCGTCGACTCGGGCGGGAGCTCGAAGAGTTCCCAGTCGTCGCCCACGTTGGCGAGGGCGCGGGCGCGGTCGATGGCGGTCATCAGTCCGCCGAGACGGTCGACGAGGCCGAGCTCACGGGCGCGCGAGCCGCTCCACACGTGGCCCTCGCCGACTGCGTCGATGTCGGCGGCGTCGCGGTGACGGCCCGCGGCCACGCGCGAGAGAAAGAGGTTGTAGAACTCGCCGATCTTGCCCGCGAGAAAGGCCCGCTCCTCGGGGGTGTAGGGGCGAAAGACGCTCTCCATGTCGGCGCGGTCGCCGCGGCGCGAGAGCTCGACGCCCACGTTGAAGCGCCCGAGGAGGCCCACCACGTCGGCCTTGCCGTAGAAGATCCCGATGGAGCCCGTGAGGCACGACGGGTCGGCGACGATCTCGCGCGCGCCGACGCCCACGTAGTACCCGCCCGAGGCCGCGATGCGCGAGAACGAGGCGATCACGGGCTTGCGACGCGCGGCCTGCGAGACCGCGCGCCAGATGAGGTCGCTCGCGAGGGCGCTTCCGCCAGGGGAGTCGATGCGCAGCACGATGGCCGCGATGCGCGAGTCCGAGGCCGCCACGCGGAGCGACTCAATGAGCGTGCGATCGCCCACGCGACGCATGCCGAGGCCCGGCACGTCGCCGCCTTCGCCGTCGACGATGTCTCCGTCGAGATGCACCACCGCGATGGCGCGTCCGGTGGACCATCGCCGCGCCCGCAGCGGAACGTAGTCGTCGAGGTCGACGCTCTGCGCGTTGCTCGCGAGCGAGAGCGCGCGCTCGGCCACGTCGAGGGTCGCCACGCCGTCGACGAGGTGCGCGGCGCGGGCCTCGCGGGCGGTGTAGGGCCCGCCGGTGATCATCGCGCGGGCCTCGTCGGCGGTGACGTGACGGCTCTCGACGGTGCCCGCCACGAGGTTGGCGAAGGCGTCGTCGAGGAGGCGCTCCTCCTGCTCGTGGGCGGGCGGTGACGACGCGCCGCGGGTGAACTGTTCGGGGGCGCTCTTCCAGTCGCCGATGCGCACGAAATCAGCGCGCACGCCGAGGTCTGCGAGCGTGTGCCCGAGGAAGTACCGCGCCGTGCGCACGCCCGCGAGGCGCACGCCGCCCGCGGGGTCGACGGTCACGCGGTTCACGCCCGCGCACGCGTACCACGTGCTCGCTGTGCCCTCGGTGAGGTGGCACGCCACGCGGATTCCCCTTCGCTGAAGGCGTTTGAACGCTTCGCGGAGCTCCTCGGCGTGGGCGAGTCCGCCGACCTCGGCGCGGGGCGCGAACAGCACCGCGCGCACCGACGGATCGCGCCGCAGCCGTTCGAGACGCCACAGGAGCCGCACCATGGCCCGCGCGTCGGGCGACGACTCCAACGGGATGGTCACCGCCACGGGCGCCTCGGGGAGGCCCGTCGCGCTGCGATCGCCGTCCCACGCGAGCGAGGCCGCGTAGCCCGCGCCGCCGTCGCTGTCACCGAAGCCCGCGCCCGCGGCCCGCGCGCGTCCCCACGCGACCTCGACGCCGGCCCCCGCGCGCCACACGTTCGCGTCGAACTCGTAGCCCCCTTCGGCGCGCAGAAATCCCACGTGCGGAAGGGCCACGCGCGCCGCCACACGGGCGCCCACGTTGCCCTCCCACGGCACCACCACGTCGGCGCCGAGGGTGAGCGCGTCGGTGCCCGTGGGACGCACCGCGACGCCGCCCACGAGCACGCGCGAGAGGCCCTGCGCGGGCGCCTCGGGACCGACCGCGCCGCGCACCACGGCACCGGCCATCACGTACGACGACGGACGCCAGAGGGCGCCCACGTCGAGGGTTCCGCGGCTGTCGACGAGCGCGCCGCCGCCGCCCACGAGGCGCCACCGGAGCCCGAGGAGCACCGTGCGCTGGAGCGTGTATCCGAGGCCCACTTCGGCGCTGCCCCACGCGCCCGCGGAGCCGTCGTTCACCACGGGTCGCACCCACGAGGTGCCGAGCGAGAGTGCGAAGCCGAGGGGCAGCGGCGTGGCCCACGTGAGGCTCTCGCCGCGGGCCGCGGTGCTGCGCGCGCCGAGGTCGTTGACGTGGGTGAGGCGCAGCGAGGAGGCGCGTCCGAGGGTGAGTCCCGCGGGGTTCACGCGCGCGGCCTCGGCGCCCGACACCGACGCGACGGAGACGCCCGGCAGCGAGAGCTCATCGGAGAGCCGCTGCGCGTGGAGCGCCTGCGCGAAGGTCACGACCGAGAAGAGCGGGAGCGCGAGAAGGAGGCCGCGGGCACGCATGGGCGCGAACGCTACACCGCCACCGCGTGCGCCCGCGACGGCGCGTGTGCGCACCGCGCGCTGTGTGGTCGGCGATCACCCCACGCCATGGTCGCACTCGGGCCCATTGCCGCGCGGAGAGGCGCTGTATGATCCGCGCCCCATGCGTCGCCCTGCGTTCTTCTCTTCGCTCTGCGTCGCGGCGCTCGTGGCCTTCGGGTCGGCGGGTGCGGCACAGCAGCTCCCCGCGCCGCCGGTGACGAGCGCGGTCAGCGACGCCGACCCCGAGCCCGGCACCTCGACGCCTCCGACGGCCGCGGCGCGCGCCAACGCGTCGAACCGCGAGCTCGCGGTGATCCACTACGAGCGCGGGCGTTCGCTCTACGCCGCGGGGCGCTACCGCGAGGCCGTCGTCGAGCTCGAAACGGCCTACTCCCTCGACCGCACGGGCACCAACCTGCTGTTGAACCTCGGCATGGTGCACGAGCGCCTCGGGCACATCGATCTGGCGATCCTCGCGTACCAGCGGCACATGGAGAGCGTGAGCGATCCCGCGGAGCGCATTCGTACGCAGCGGATCCTCACGCGGCTCCGCGGCGCGCGCACCGAGCTCGCCTCGATGTCACGGCACCACGGCCGCGCCGACGGGCTCTTCTGGGGTGTGACCGGCGGCGCGCTCGCGGCGACGACCATCGGGGTGGTGATGTTCGCGACGCAGCGTCCGGGCGCCGACGCGACGCCGCCGCTGGTGTTCACGGCCACGGGCGTGTCGCTCGGGGTGCTCGCGACGGTGCTCTATTTCGCCCGCGAGGCGCCCGAGCGGCGGAGCCTCTTCGTCACCGCGGGACCCACGCACGACGGCGCCGCGCTCGGCCTCGCGGGGAGCTTCTGAATGGCCACGCGGCTCCTCGCCGTCGACCTCGACGGAACGCTCTACCGCGCCGATGGGACGCTCTCTCCGTGGGACCTCGACGCCGTGGCGAAGGCCCGCGCGTCGGGCCTCGACGTGACCATCGCGACGGGACGCATCGCGCTCGGCGCCCTGCCTGCGGCGAAGGCCATGGGGCTCACCACGCCGCTCGTGTGCGCCGAGGGCGCGGTGATCGTCGATCCCGTCACGGGCGAGACGATCACGCGGCGCGCGATGGCCGAGCACCACGTCGTCGACCTCACCGACGCGGCGGGCGAGCACGGGCTCGCGTCGTTCTGGTTCCTCCACGATGAGATTCACGGCGAGGCTCATGGAGAGGCTCACGTGCGGTACATCGGCACGTGGTCGCCCGCGATCACGCTGCACACGCGCCTGCCCGACTCGCACGCGTGGGATCGCCGCACCGACGTCACCATGGCCGTCGCCATCGGACACGCCGAGGGCGTGAAGGCCGCCCACGCGCGCGCCGAGTCGCAGCACGGCGAGCACCTCATGACCGTGCGCTTTCCCATCACCGCCGACCGCGAGACGTGGTGCCTGCTCGTGCGCAGCGCGCGCCACGACAAGGCCACGGGGCTCGCCGAGGTGACCGCGCAGCGCGGCATCGCCCCGCACGAGGTGGCCGTCGTGGGCGACTGGGTGAACGACATCCCGATGTTCCGCTGGGCCGGGCGATCGTTCGCGATGGGGCAGAGCCCCGACCACGTGGCCGAGCACGCCACCGAGCGGCTCACGGCCACGCACCACACCGGCGGCGGCGTCGCCGAGGCGATCCTCAAGATCCTGCGCGAGGGCTGAGCACCCCGCGGATTCCGGGCCGTTCTTGTGTTTCGCGGGCCGTTCATGGATAACCCCGCGCGCGATGCACCCGGAGACCCTCGCGATCCATGCGGGTCAACACCCCGACCCGGTTCACGGCGCGGTGATGACCCCCATCGTGCTGAGCAGCACGTTCGCGCAGGAGGGTCCCGGCGAGCACCGCGGCTTCGACTACAGCCGCAGCGGCAACCCCACGCGCAACGCGCTCGAAGCGTGCGGCGCGGCGCTCGAAGGGGCCACGCACGGCCTCGCGTTCTCGTCGGGCTGCGCGGCCACCACCACGGTGCTCCACCTGCTGCGCCCCGGCGACCACGTGGTGTGCGGCGATGATGTGTACGGCGGCACGTTCCGCATCCTCGACCGGGTGATGAAGCCCCTCGGCGTCACCGCCACCTTCGTCGACATGCGCGACCTCGCGCGCACCGCGGAGGCCTTCCGCCCCGAGACGAAGCTCGTGTGGCTGGAGACCCCGAGCAACCCGATGCTCAAGGTCTTCGACATCGTCGCGGTGTGCGCCCTCGCGAAGGCCCGCGGCGCGATGAGCGTGGTCGACAACACCTTCGCGACGCCGGTGATCCAGCGGCCCCTCGCGCTCGGCGCGACCGCGGTGGTGCACTCCAGCACGAAGTACCTCAACGGCCACTCCGACGTGGTCGGCGGCTTCGTGATGACCTCCGACGACGACGTGGCCGCGCGCCTGCGCTTTCTGCAGAACGCCATGGGCGCGGTGCCCTCGCCCTTCGACTGCTTCCTCGTGCTGCGCGGGCTCAAGACCCTGCACGTGCGCGTGGAGCGTCACGCGAAGAACGCCCTGACGCTCGCCCGCTGGCTCGAAGCGCATCCCGACGTGGCGCGGGTGCACTACCCCGGCCTCGCGAGTCATCCGCAGCACGACCTCGCGGCGACACAGATGGCGCTGCCCGGCGGCATGATGTCGTTCGTCTTGCGGGCGGGCGCGACGGGCACCGTGGCCGAGCGCGCGCGGCGCTTTCTCAAGGCCCTCAAGGTGTTCACCCTCGCCGAGAGCCTCGGGGGCGTCGAGTCGCTCATCGAGCTGCCCGCGGTGATGACCCACGCCTCGCTGCCGCCCGAGACGCGCGCGGCCCTCGGCATCGACGACGGGCTCGTGCGACTCTCCGCGGGCATCGAGTCGGTCGATGACCTTCAGCACGACCTCGCGCAGGCCCTCGACGCCTCGCGCTGACCTCGAACCTTCTTCTCACCCTGACGGAGCGATGATCCCCATGCGTGCTTCGATGCGTTGGATGCCCCTGCTCGCGGTCGTCGCCGCGAGCTGCAGCGATGACCCCCAGCCCCTCACCGGCCAGGCCTCGTGGAGCGACGGCTGCCCGATGAGCATGTGCACCTCGTCGACGCACGCCGTCCGTGGCGCCGCGGGCTCGCCCACCGTCGACGTCGACTGCTCGCTCGCGCAGGTGAGCGGCGGATACCGGGTGACGTTCCGCATCGCGTCGATCACCGAGGGCGCCAACTTCGACCAGTCGACCGAGGGCCTCTCGATCAAGGGCTTTCTCCCCGCCGTCGGGCAGGAGCTTCGCTCGGCCACGGACTACTCCGCCACCGCGACGATCCGCGGCCTGGGCTGGGTGATCAACGAGGCCGCGCTGGGCCCCACGGCGCCCTGCCACGTGGTCATCACCAACCTCTCGAACGGCGGCTTCAAGGGCACGCTCTCGTGCCCCGAGGTGCAGGACACGTCGGTCACCCCGCCCCGCGCGCGCCTCATCCGCGGCGGCTCCGACGCGACGAACCCCGACCTCGCCGAGTTCGTCTTCGCCAACTGCGTCAACGGCGGCTGAGCGCGCCGCGCGCGGCAGTCACCGCCCCCCCCACGACGCCCCGAACGCCCTGGTTTTCAGCGGCGCGCGGGGCGTCGGCGCTTCGAAGAGCCTCCCCGAAGCGTGGGACGGACTATGTCAGACCGGATCGCCGTCGAGGCGCACGCGCTGAACGTCTCCGCCCAGCACCTCGCACACGGCGAGCACGAGGGGGTTGGCGCGCAGGGCCTCTTCGCGGCGGCGGCGCTCCTCGTTGCGGAGGTTCTCTTCGAGGCGCGCGATGCTGAGCGATCCGTCGGGGAGCGTGCCCTGCACGAGGGTCACTGTGGGGCGCACGCCGAAGATCCGCGACGCGGCCTCGGCGATGACCTCCTGCGCCTCGGGCGTGGCGAGCTTGCGCTTGAAGAAGCTGTCGCGATCGTCGATGGCGATGCGCACCGCGGCGCCGGTCACTTCGAGCGGAACCGCGCCCTTGAGCACGGGCACGAGGCTCCCCTCGACGGCGCCCACGACGGACTTCCACACGTCCATCACGGCGGGGGCCATCGAGGTGTCGACGTCGGGCTCGGGCGGCGGCGGCGGGGCCATGGGCTCCGCGGGCTTCACGAGGGGCGCGGGCTTCGCGTCGGGGCTCTTCGCGCGTCGCTGATCGAGCCACGAGACCCCCTCGGCCTGGGGCTGCGACACCACCGCGGGGGCCGCCGACGAGCGGGCCATGGGCGTGGGCTCGGCCTGCGCGCGGGGCGCCTCGGGAAGACGCGGCGCGGTGAACTTCGCAGGCGGTCCCGCAGGGCTCGCGGGCGCTCCCTGCACGGGCGCGCGGGGCGTCGCGGGCGCAGGCGGCGCAGCACCGCCGGGACGCGCACCACCACCGCCGCCACCGCCACCACCACCACCACCCGACGGCGGAGGCGCGGCACCGCCCGACGAGAGCCGGCGTTCGAGGTCGACGAGGCGGTTCATGAGCTCGTCGACGGGCAGCAGCGCGGGGCGGTGCGAGAGGCGCACGGCGGCCATCTCCATCACCCATCGGGGCTCGCGGGCGCGGGCCACGTCTTCGGTGGTCTTCGACCACGCGACGAAGAGGCGTTCGAGGTCGATGGGGTCGGCGGTCTTCGCGAGGGCGACCACCTCGGCGCGCTCCTCGTCGGCGAGGTCGAGGAGGTCGGTGGGGTCGCTCACGGCGCGCGCCACCACGAGGTCGCGGAGCACGGAGAGCAGGCCCTTCGCGACGTTGGGGAGGTCGTATCCCTCGGTGGCGATGGCGTCGAAGGTGCGCAGCGCCGTGGCCGCGTCGCCGTGGAGCATCGCGCGGGCGAGGTCGTAGAGCACCTTGCGGTCGGCCACGCCGAGGAGCTTCGCGGCGGCGGCGCCGGTGATCTCGCCCTGCACGCCGGCGATCACCTGGTCGAGCAGCGAGAGCGCGTCGCGGAGCGAGCCCGCGGCCTCGCGCGCCACGAGCGAGACGGCCGCGTCGTCGAAGCGAAAGCCCTCGGCCCGGAGGATGTGCGCGATGCGCTCGCGGATCTTCGCCGTGGGGATCAGTCGAAAATCGTAGCGCTGCACGCGCGAGAGGATGGTCTGCAGGACCTTGTGCACCTCCGTCGTGGCGAAGATGAACTTCACGTGCGGCGGCGGCTCTTCGAGGGTCTTGAGCAGGGCGTTCCACGCGCCCGCCGAGAGCATGTGCACCTCGTCGATGATCACGACCTTGTAGCGGTCGCGCTGCGGGCGGTACGGCAGCGTCTCCTGGAGCTTGCGCACGTCGTCGACGCCGTTGTTCGAAGCGCCGTCGATCTCCTGCACGTCGGGGTCGGTGCCCAACGCGATCTCACGGCACGCCGCACATTCGAGGCACGGATCGGGCGTCGCGTCGGTGCGGTTCAGACAGTTGAGCGACCGCGCCATGATGCGCGCGATGGTGGTCTTGCCCACGCCGCGCGCCCCCGTGAAGAGGAACGCATGCGCGATGCGCCCCTGCGTGATGGCGTTGCGGAGCGTCTGCGCCACGTGCTCCTGGCCCACCAGATCGGTGAACGTCTGGGGCCGCCATTTGCGCGCGAGAACGAGGTAGCTCATGGGGTCGCCGCGCACGCTAGTCGGTCGCGCGTCGGGCTGTCCACAGAAGCGCACGCGCGGTGATATGGTCGCGCGCGTGACGCGCACCGCGGCCCTCGCACTCGCCCTCACGCTGAACGCAGCGCCTCTCACGGCGCGTGCGTTCGAGTGGCCCGTGGCCTCGCGACGCGCCGACGACGGCACCGCCCCCGACCTCCTCGCCGCCGCACGGTGGGACCGCATCGCCGCGTGGTCCGCGCCCGCCGCGGGAGACCTCCCGGCGCTCCTGCAACGCCTCGAAGCGCGCGGCGACGACGCCCGCTCGCTCGCGTGCCGCGCGGTGGTGCTGCGACTGCTCCAGCGCGTCGACGAAGCCCGCGCCGTGATGCGACGCGCGCGCTCCCTCGACGCGCGCATCGCCCTCGACGACCCCGATGCCGCGCTCACCGCCGCGTGGCTCGACGCGCGCGACGGACGCTTCGAAGAAGCCTTCGCGCTGGGCCTCCGCGCGCTCTCGCGCATGCCCGCGGCGACGGGCGGTGTGGCGATGCGACGCGAGCCCCTGGTGCTCGACCTCGCGCGGTGGTCCCTCGCGCGCGGCGCCGACGGACTCAACGGCGCGATCCATCTTCTACGAACGTGGTCGGTGTCGTGCCCGGCCTCGCCGCGGGTGCGCGCCACGCTGGCCCTCGCCCTCGTGCGCCGCGGAGACCGCGAGGCCGCCCGCGCGCTGGTCGCGCCCGTGCGCGATGAGCTGGGCTTCGACACCACCGACGCGTCGGCCCTCCGCGGGGCCGTGGTGCGCGGCGAAGACGCAGCGGCGCAGGGTGTGGCCCTCTCGCTCGTGGGACGCCCTCGCGACGCCGTGGCGCCCCTCACCCGCGCGGTCGAGAGCGCGCCCGCGGTGTGGCGCGCGTCGCTCGACGCCGAGCTCGCCCTCGCGCGAAGGAGCGCCCCGTGAGGCCCTCGTCGATGCGCCCGCTGGCGCAGCTCTTCGTGTGCACCAACGCCCGTCGGCCTGACGACCCGCTGCGGTCGGGATGCGGCGCCGCGGGGCCCGTGGTGTTCCAGTCGCTCAAGAAGCGCGTGCTGGGCGCGGGGCTCGGCGCGCGCGTGTGGGTGACCTCGACGGGGTGCCAGGGACAGTGCCCCGCACACGGGTGCGCCGTGGTGCTGCAACCCCGCGACGAGCATCTGGTGGAGGTGAGCGAGGGCGACGTCGACGCGCTCCTTCAGCGCGCCCTCACGCCCCGCGCGACGCCCCCCGCAGGAGACCCCGTACGATGACCCCCGACGACGTCTGGAACGACATCGAGCGCGCCCTCGACGCGCTCTCGCAGCAACAGGAACAGCGCGTGCTCTCGCTGGCCCGTCGGCTCCGCGGCGACCTCACCGCCGAGGACCTCCGCAACGCCCACGATTTCCGCGAGCTCGACGACCCCGATTTTCACTACGAAGACGGCACGCTGGCGGGCCTGCTCGCGGCCCTCTCCGCCGTGCGCGCGCGACGCCGCGAGGCCACGCCATGACGAAGAAGAAGTCTCCCCACGAGCCCGTGGCTTCGAACCCCTTTCAGGCCGGGCTCCAGGCTCTCAAGCAGCAGCTCGTCGACGACGACGCGCAGAAGAAGGCCGACGCGAAGGCCCGCGCCGAGGCCGCGAAGGCCCGCGGAGAGCTCACGGCCCGCAAGCCCGTGTCTTCGTCGTCTTCGTCGTCTTCGTCGTCTTCGTCGTCGCCTTCGAAGCGCCCTTCACCGACCGACGTGTGGCGTCCGGCGAACTTCGACGATCACCTCTTCTCCGTCGCGATGGCGGGCGTCACGCCCATGGCGCAGAAGCAGGGCGGACGCGTGTCGGCGCGCGTGCCCGAGGCGAGCCGGTACAAGCAGCCGCCGCCCGAGGTGCGCGAGCGTCAGCGACGGGCCGAGGGAGGTCCCGCGCTCACGGCCCAGTGGAGCAGCGACGGCACCGTGCGCGCGGCGTGGAAGGGACGCGAGTTCGCCCTCGAAGCCATGGGGCGCTTCTCGGCCCCCGAAGAGACCCTCGACCTCCACGGCATGGAGCCCGTGCAGGCGCGCATCCGCGTCGCGGAGTTCGTGCGCACGCGCAGGGCCCGCGGTCGTCGGTGCGTGTGTGTGATCACGGGCTACGGAAAGAACTCCCCCGATGGAGCCTCGGTGCTCCTCGACGCCGTGGCGGCTGCGCTGTGCGAGGCCCCGACGGCGCAGGAGATCGACGCGTTCGCCTCGGCGCCCGAAGACCTCGGCGGTCGCGGCGCGCTCCTCCTGTCGTTGAAACATTGAACACGGGGGGCGTTTTCCTCGCGGAGTGATGGCGCTACCGTGGCGGGTAGCCGTGCACCTGGAGGAAGGTGCACGCACACACGGAGGGAGCATTCCGATGCCCCATAGCCATTGCTCGCTCGAAGACCTCGTCGCGCTGCTGGAGCGCATCACGCCAACGTCGCCCCTCGCCCTTCACGACGACCACGTGCACGTCGAGAGCCCCGACGCGCCCTACGACGCCCGGGTGACCGGCAGCGACGTGGGCCGCGTCGCGCTCTCGTTCGTGAGCCCGTTGGGACGCGTCTCGCAGGTGGAGCGTCACGCGCGTCTCACCACCCTTCTTGAGAGCGCCGCTTCGAGCGCGAGCGTGCGCGTCGTCGTCGACGGTGACCACGTCGCGCTCGAGACCCGCGTGGTGCTCGCCGACACGGCCCCCGCGCAGCGCGACGAGGTCGTGCGCTGGCATCTCATGGAGCTCGTGGTGATGGCCCGCGCGTGGCGTCGACGGCTCGGGCTCACGCTCGCGCCGCCCGCCGATGCGCCCGCAGCCACGCTCGATGCGCTGATCTGCGCGACGCCCGTGGTGCCGCAGAAGGCCCTGCTCGTGGCCGCCGTGGGCTTCGCCGTGGCGGGCGTCGACGGGCGCCTCTCGCACGACGAGAGCGAGCGGCTGCGCGTGTGGCTCCGTGAGGTTCCGTCGTTCGCGTCCCTCGACCGCGGGCGCGTCGTGGCGGCCATCGCGACGCTGGTGGGAGACACCGCCCGCGCGCTCCACGAGGCGCGTCGTCACCTCACGGCGCGCGAGCGGTTGCTGGCCTGGGCGCTCGCCAACGACATGGCCCACGCCGACGGCTTCTCGTCGCCCGAGGAGCAGCGCTACCTCGCCACCGTGGCCTCGGTGTTCGAACTCTCGCCCGCGGAGATGCAGCCCCTGCTCGCCGAGGCGCAGGAGCGCGCGATCCGTCGGGAGACGCCGATGCGTCCGCCCGCGTGCTCGATGCCCGCGCCCGAGTGTTAGCGAAGGGGAGACTCCGCGCGGCGCGCGACGTCGGGGGACGCGCGCCACGGAGGGGATGACCGATCGTTGGGGGCTTCGCGCGCGGTCAGTTCGCGCGTTCGGCGGTGCCCACGAGGCGGCGCAGGCGCATGAGGGCGATGCGCAGGTCGACGTGGGCGTTGACCACGGCGAAGCGCGCGCGGAGCAGGTCGTTCTCGGCGTCGGTGAGGTCCGACGAGATGGCGCTGCCCGCGCCGAAGCGCTCGCGGCGCACGCGGTAGCTCTCCTGCGCGGCGGCGAGCTGACGGTTGGCGGCCTCGATGCCCGCGCGGGCGGCCTGGAGGCTCGTCCACGTGCTGCGGATGTCGAGCTCGACGCCCGAGAAGAGGGCGGCCATCTGCGCGCGCACGGCCTCGCGCTGCGCGATCACGCGGCTCGCGGTGGCGCTGTTCTGCAGCGCGCCCGAGAGCGACCACTGGAGGTTCAGCGTGGCGCTCCAGGTGGTGTTCCACTCTTCGGTGGCGGGCTGAAAGCGCTGGTTGGGGTTCGCGATGTCGACGGAGGCCTGGCCCACGAGGCTCGGGAGGTAGCCCGCGCGCACGGCCGAGAGGTTCGCGTCGAGGGCGCTGATCTGACGGTTGAGGCTCTCGAGCTCGGGGCGCGAGCGCCACGCGCGGTCGATGAGGGCCTGCACGTCGCCGGGAATGTCCACCGGCGCGGTGAGGTCTTCACCGAGGAGCATGGGCTCGCCGTGCAGGAGGTTCAGACGGATGCGCGCGTTGGCCTCGGCCACGGCCGCGCCCTCGCGGGCCATCACCAGCATGCGCTCGGACTCGGCCATCTGCGCGTCGACGCGGAGGAGTTCCACCCGCGCGACGGTGCCCGCTTCGACGAAGCGCGTGAGGTCTTCGCGGTGGCGCCGCGCGGTCTCGACGGCCTGCTGCGTGATCGCGAGCTGCCCCTGCGCGCGGAGGTATTCGTAGAAGGCCACGCGCGCATCGGCGGCCGACGTGGCGCGCTGCGCTTCCTCATCGAAGCGACGCGCCTGCGCCTGGAGCCCCGCGGCCTCGTAGACCCGCGCGAGTCGAAACGGAATGTCGCTGATGGGCACGGTGAGCGTCGCGTTCACCGCGTACTGATTCAAGATCACCGGGAACGAGAAGCCCGCGCTCCCCGTCGAGGGCACGGGCACCGAGTCGCGCGGGTTCACACACGTCGTGCCCATCGAGCCCGCCATGCCCGCATAGAGGGCGCCCGTCTGGGTGTTCACACAGAACGCCGCGGCGCTCCCGAAGTTGAGCCGCGGCGGCGTGATCTCCGAGAGGCGGGTGTAGCGCGCAGAGACCGTGAGCTGCGGCACCATGCCCATCGCGGCCTCGGTGCGCGCGGCCTCGGCGGCCTCGGTGTTCGCGTGCGCGGCCCGCACGAGCGCCGCCGCGGCGATGCCCATGGCCCCCGCGCGCTCCGCGGTGATGCCACCCGGATGCATGGTGAGCACCTCGGGGAGCTCGGGCGGCGCGGGCGCAGCCGTCGGCGCCGTCACCATCTCGCGCGCCATCGACTCCGTGCCCGCGGCCGTCGTCTGCCCCATCGCCGTGAGCGGGAGCATCCACGCGCCGATGCCCACGGCCCACCACACACTACGCGTCATCGTCGTCTCCATGGGTCGCGTTGCTCGCGGCCCGATCCATCAGCTCGGTGATCACTTCGAATGCGCCCACGAGCCGATCCTGGTCGTCGGCGGCGAGGGCCTGGAGCAGGGCCTTGTGACGTCGGCGCATGTCGCGCAGCCGCGCCGCCAGGATCGCCCGCCCGTTCGCGGAGATGGCCACCTTCACGGCGCGCCGATCCGCGGGGTCCGTACGCTTGTGCACGTAGCCCGCGCGGGCAAGGCGGCCGACCATTTCGCTCGTCGTGCTCTGCGCTGCACTTGCCGCGCGCCGCAGGTCTCCCACCGTCATGGGTCCGTGCGTGTCGAGAAGACGCAGCACGAACGTCTGCTCCGGGGTCAGCTCGATGTCGTTGCAGTCGATGCGCACCAGACGGGTCGCCGCCCGCATGATGCGTTCGACCAGTTCCTCCAGACGCGCGACCTTGTCATCGACCATTTCGCCCTGCCCGTTGCTCTCTGCGGTTTGCCGCCCGCTCGTACGGGCGCCGGGTCCATTACATCGGTCTGCGATGCAATGGAAGTCCACCGCGTTTCACCTCTCGAACTCCCATCGCGACGGGTCGTAATTTCGTGCGTTTCCTGCGGCATCCCGCATGTCATTCGCTTTCCGGTCAAAATAGTTCGTGGTACGAACGATCCGACCGCGGCCCGGAGTGCATCCCAGGAGATGCAGTCCGCACCACGCGGGCAACACCCCATCGGTCCCCAGCACCCGCTACGGCCCGCAGAGAAACACCCATGAATCACCGTCACCTCCGTCTCCCGCACCGGGAGCGCACGGCCTCGCGCCCTGCGTTGCTGCTGTGCCTCGCCGCGGCGACCCTCTCGGGCGTCGCAGCCTGCAAGCGCCAGGACGCCGGCGCCCCGCAGGTGAACCCTTCGAACGACCCCGCGGCGCCCGTGCGCTCGGGCACGGCGGCGGCGCAGCCCCGCGAGCTCCCCGACGGCCTCTCGGCCAGCGGAACGCTCATGGCCGACATGCAGAGCGAGGTCACGCCCCTCGTCGCCGGTCGCGTGATGCAGGTGCTCGTCGAGCGCGGCGCGCGGGTGCGTGAGGGCGATCCCCTCGTGCGCCTCCGCGAGGTGGACTTCCGCACGACGGCCGCGCAGGCCCAGGCGACGCTCGCGCAGGCCCGCGCGCGCCTCGGCGGCGACGTCTCGCACTTCGACCCCGAGGCCACCGCAGAGGTGCGCGCCGCCGCGGCCAACCGCGACCTCGCCGAAGACGCCCTCCGCCGCGCGCAGCAGCTCCACAGCACGGGCTCGATGAGCGACGCGGACTTTCAGCGCGCCACCACGTCGGCCACGGCCGCGCGCGAGCAGTACCGCAGCGCGGTCAACAGCATGCGCGGGGCCTACTACGCCTACCAGCAGGCCTCGGCGGTGGCCCAGCAGGCGGGCCGCGCCCTCGACGACTCGACCATCCGCGCGCCCTTCTCGGGCGAGATCGCCGAGCGGAAGATCAACGTCGGCGAGTACGTGACCCCGCAGCGCGCGGTGGTGACCCTCGTGCGCACCGATCCCCTGCGCATGGAGATCCAGGTGCCGCAGGAGCGCATCGCCGCCGTGCGCGTGGGCCAGACCGTCGAGGTGCGCGTGGACGCGTACCCCGACCGGGTGTTCCCCGCGACGATCCGGTACATCTCCGCGGCGGTGCGGGCCGACTCGCGGTCGCTCATCGCCGAGGCCATCGTGCCGAACGGCGAGGGCACGCTGCGTCCGGGCCTCTTCGCGACGGCGCGCATCGCCCTCGGCACGCGCCGCACGGCGGTGTCGGTGCCCGCGCGCGCGGTGCTGAGCGAGGCCGGCGCGAGCCGCGTGTTCGTGGTGGTCAACGGCCGCGTGCAGGAGCGCGTGGTGACCGTGGCCGATCGCAACGACAACGAGGTGCTCATCGAGCGCGGCGTGGCCGCGGGCGAGCGCGTCGCCACCGAAAACCTCACGCGGCTGGGCGACGGCGTCCAGGTCGTGGAGCAGTAGAGGCCCATCCATGCAGTGGCTCGCCGCAATCTGCGTGCGCCGCCCGGTGTTCACCTGGGTGCTCATTCTCGCCCTCGTCGTGGTGGGCGTCGCGAGCATCCGGGGCCTGGCGGTCGACCGCTTCCCCAACATCGATTTCCCCGTGGTGCTGGTGACCACGGTGCTCCCCGGCGCCTCGCCCGAGCAGGTCGAGACCGAGGTGAGCGACAAGATCGAAGAGGCCGTGAACTCGATCTCGGGGCTCGATGAGCTCCGGTCGGTTTCGTACGAGGGCCTCTCGGTCGTGGTCGCGCGCTTCGACCTCGACAAAGACACCTCCGTGGCCGCCCAGGAGGTGCGCGACCGCGTGAACCGCGTGCTGTCGTTGCTGCCGCAGGGCATTCAGCAGCCGCGCGTCGAGCGCTCGGACCCCGACGCCGCCCCCATCATGCTCGTGGCCCTCACGGGACCGCGCTCGATGCGCGAGATCACCGAGCTCGCCGACAAGCGCGTGCGCCGTCAGATCGAGTCGCTCAACGGCGTCGGCGGCGTGACCGTGCTCGGCGGACGCAAGCGCCAGGTCAACGTGGTGCTCGAACCCACGCGGCTCCAGGGCTACGGGCTCACCGTGGCCGACGTGCAGCGCTCGCTCGCCACGCAGAACGTGGAGATCCCCGGCGGCAACGTCGACCAGGGAGAGCGTACGCTGAGCCTCCGCGTGCTCGGTCGTCTCACCACCGTGGCCGAGATGAACGAGCTCGTGGTGGCCCAGCGCGGCGGGCTCACCGTGCGGCTCCGTGACGTGGGCCGCGCCGAGGACTCCGAGGCCGAGCCCGACTCGTACGCGGTGCACAACGGCCGCGAGGTGGTGATCCTCTCGGTGCGCAAGCAGTCGGGTATGAACACCCTCGCGGTGATCGACGCCCTCACCGAGCGCATCGGAGAGATCCGCCCGACGCTGCCGCCGGGCTTCCGCCTCGAAGTGGTGCGCGACGAGAGCGAGTTCATTCGCAACGCCGTGCACGCCGTCGAGGAGCACCTGGTGATCGGCGGCGCCCTCGCGGCCCTCGTGGTGCTGATGTTCCTCTGGAACGGCCGCAGCACCCTCATCGCGGGCCTCGCGATCCCGACCTCGATCGTGGCCACCTTCGCGCTCATCAAGGCGATGGGGCTCACGCTGAACATCATCACCCTGCTCGCCCTCACGCTCGCGGTGGGCATCGTGATCGACGACGCCATCGTGGTGCTCGAGAACATCTTCCGCTTCATCGACGAGAAGGGGATGTCACCGCGACGCGCGGCCGTGCTGGCCACGCAGGAGATCGGCCTCGCCGTGCTCGCCACGACGCTGTCGCTCATCGCGGTGTTCCTCCCCGTGGCGTTCATGGGGGGCATCGTGGGGCGCTTCATGCGCTCGTTCGGCTTCACGATGTCGTTCGCCATCGCGGTGTCGCTGCTCGTGTCGTTCACGCTCACGCCGATGCTCTCGGCGCGCTGGCTCAACGGCCCCAAGGGCAAGAAGGCAGACGACGGCGACGCCCACGCCGAGCCCGAAGAGGCCATCGACGCGGAGTTCTCCGACCCCGCGCCCGAGCCCCGCTTCGTCGAGAAGGGCGCCTACCGCGAGTGGCGCGCGGGCACGCGTCGGGTGGATCCGAAGTTCCTCGGCGAGCACCACGGCGCGTCGGGTCTCTACGCGGCCATCGAGCGCGTGTACCTCAAGGCCCTGGCCTTCGTGATGGAGCACCGCTGGGTGGTGGTGATCCTCATGGCGTTCACGTTCTTCAGCACCGTGCCCCTCGCGAAGGCCGTGCAGAAGAACTTCCTCCCGCTCGACGACGAGTCGCGCTTCGACGTGATCGTGCGCGCCCCCGAGGGCACCTCGCTCGAACAGACGAAGCTCCTCTCCGACCGCATCGCGCGTGACATCCGCCAGCTCCCGGGCGTGAAGCTCACCGTGGTCACCGTGGGCTCGCCCGCGGGCGACCCCTCGGGCCGCGGACCGAACCAGGCCCAGATCTTCGTGCGCCTCGTGGAGCCCACGCTCCGCGCCGAGAACCAGCAGGAGGTCATGGCCCGCGTGCGCAGCGCGGTGCTCCCGAACTTCCAGCGTGAGCGCCTCCGCGTGCTCGTGTCGCCCGTGAACGTGTTCGGCGGCTCGGGCGCCGACAGCGCGGCGATCCAGTACGTGCTCCGCGGCCCCGACCTCGACAAGCTCGCCACGTACGCCCAGGCGATGCTCGAACGTGTGCGCACGATCCCCGGCGTCGTCGACCCCGACACCACGCTCGTCGTGGGCAAGCCCGAGATCACCGTGCGCATCCGTCGCGCGCGCGCCGCCGACCTCGGCGTGAGCGCGTACGACATCGCCAACGCCCTGCGGCTCCTCGTGGGCGGGCTCCAGGTGAGCACCTTCAACGAAGGCGGCGAGCAGTACGAGGTGTGGATCCGCGCCACGCCCGAGGCCCGCGACCGCGTGCGGGCCATCGAGCAGGTGACCGTGCCCACGAACGTTCCCGGTCGCACGGTGCGCCTCGCCGACGTGGTGGAGTTCGTCGAGGCCACGGGGCCCTCGTCGATCCAGCGCCTCGGTCGTCAGCGCATGGTGACCATCTACTGCAACGTGGTGCCGGGCACGTCGGAGTCGGGCGTCATCCAGCAGTTCCACGCGGCGCGCGAGGCCGTGCACATGGAGCCCGGCTTCGAAGCCGACCTCGCCGGTCGCTCGAAGGAGCTCGGACGCGCGGGCCAGGGCTTCGCCATCGCGTTCATCCTCTCGCTGGTGTTCATGTACCTGGTGCTCGCGGCGCAGTTCGAGAGCTGGATCCACCCGGTGACCATCCTCCTCTCGCTGCCGCTCTCGGTGCCCTTCGCGATCTTCTCGCTCGTGGTGCTGCGCCAGTCGATGAACATCTTCTCGACCCTGGGCATCCTCGTGCTCTTCGGCATCGTGAAGAAGAACAGCATCCTCCAGGTCGACCACATGCGTGAGCTGCGTCGTCAGGGCCTCCCGCGCGCCGACGCGGTGATCCTCGCGAACCGCCACCGTCTGCGCCCGATCCTCATGACCACGGTGGCCTTCGTCGCGGGCATGATCCCCCTCGCGGTCTCCACGGGCGCGGGCTCGGGCACCAACCGCGCGATGAGCTCCGTGGTCATCGGCGGACAGACGCTCTCGCTGCTGCTCACGCTCCTCGCGACGCCCGTCGTCTACTCGATCTTCGACGACTGGGCCCACTCCACGCGCCTCGCGCGGGTGTTCCGCTGGGTGACCTTCCCCGTGCGCGCCATCGACGGGATCTTCACCTCGAAGTCCGACGCGCAGGGCCACGGCGCGCCCGTGATCGACGACGACGAGCGCACGCGCGAGCACCGCATCCCGCCGGTCTGATCGCACCTGCGCGTCGCACCTACGCGTCGCGCCGTCTCCGTCGCCACATCCCCCTCACATTCCTGCACACGGTCGTCGGCGTCGCCGCGGTGACACCCGCGCGGCGCCCCGATCCCGCACAGCCCTGCCGCGTTCGCAGAGTCCGATTGACACGGCGTTTTCGGGTTTCCTATGGTGCCCGACGGCTGTCACGAACTGCGGGAGGTCTCGGCGTGCTTCGTTCTCGTGTGGTGCTCTCACTCGGTGTCGCGATCGGGGCCTCGGCCCTCGCCGCCCACGCCGTCGCCTCCGACCTGCGAGGCACCCTCGCGGGGGCCGACTCGCTCACGCCCTCACCGCGCACGGCCCCTCCCCGCGTCCGCGCGTCGTACTGGGAGGTGCCCAACGGCGTGGTGCCCATCGCCGCGCCGCGCGCGAGCGTCGAGTACGACCTCGGGGTGATCCTCACGGGGCCGGGCCTCGCCGAGGCCACGCAGCCCGTGGCCCTGCGCATCGAGGGCGGGCGCTGCCGACCGGGCACCGTGGTGGTCACGCCGGGCACGACGCTCGACATCACCAACGCCGACCTCGTGGGCCATGAGCTCTACGCCGTCGCCCGCGGCGCCACGGACCGCGTGGTGCCCGCGGAGTTCACCTCGCCCCGCACGCGGCGGCAGATCCAGTTCGCGCGCGCCGGGGTGTACGAGCTCCGCGACGTGCGACAGCCGTCGTTCCGGTGCTGGGTGGTCGCGGGGCAGGGACAGGGCCGCGTGATGCTCCCCAACGCGACGGGGGCCTTCGCCACGACGGGGCTCGGCGACGGGGAGTACACCGTGAAGGTCTATTTTGAAGGCGAATCGCGCGGGTCACAGACCGTGACCGTGCGCGGCGACAACGCGACGGTGCAGGTGTCGCTCGGCGGCGCGGCGGCCCCGGCGGAACGCGACCACCACCACGGGGATCGGTGATCGCCCGATGCTGTTCACCCGCTTCTGGTTCCTGCTTCTGGCCGCGGTGACGGGCCTCTCCATCGCGGCGATGACCCTCGCGCGGAGCACCTACGAGCACGACCGCGGCGTCGACGCGGCCGCGATGCTCACGAGCGACCGCAAGCTCCTCGACGAGTTTCTGCGCCGCGACGCGCGCACGCGCCTCGACGATCTCGCGCCCGTGAGTTCGAACCCCGCGCTGGTCTCGGCCCTCGAAGCCACCACGCGGCGCACCGACGACGCCCCCGCGGTCATCGGCACGGCCATCACCCAGCGACTGCGGGAGCTCAACCAGGGCCTCGGCGCGCTGCGCGGAGACATCCTCCTCGCGGTCGATCCGCGCGGCGTGGTCGTGGGCCGCACGGGCCTCGGCGAGGGCGAAGTAGGCGCGAACCTCGGCGGCCTCCCGGTGGTGGCCAGCGCCCTCGCGGGCAACGAGCGCGACGACCTCTGGGACCTCTCGGGCCAGGCCTACCGCGTGGCCGCGCGCCCGGTGATCTCGCAGGGTCGCTACTACGTGGGCGCCATCGTGCACGCGATGGCCATCAACGACACGTACGCGCAGACCGTCGCGCAGCTCGTGCCCGGCGCGTCGCTCATGTTCTTCGGCCCCGACGGGATGTACGCCTCGTTCGTGCCCGTGCCCGACCGCGGACAGCGCCGCGCGCCCGCGCCCGCGTCGCTCGTCGAGCAGCTCCGTCGCGTGCGAGACCGCGACGACTGGAAGGCCCGCGGCACCACCGAGCCCTTCGCGTCGGCCGAGGGGAGCGCCGAGGCCGGCGTGGTGGTCTTCGCCGCGCTGCCGGGCATGGTGGGCGCGTCGGGCGGCGGCATCGCCCTGGGCCGCGCGATCCCGTCGATGCCCACGGACTTTCTGATGAAGGCCTCGAAGGAAGACCTCGCCCGCGTGCCCGGCCTCGCGATCGGGCTCACGGCGCTGCTCCTCGCGCTGCTCGGCAACCTCTTCGTGTTCATCGAGTTCGACACGAAGCGCCGCAAGCTCACCGAGGCCTTCAAGGCCCTGCTGCGCGAGGGAACGCACATCGACCCGCTCACGCTCTCGGGCTTCGCGCGCGACCTCGCCGTGGTGGCCAACGACGGCATCGACGAGGTGGTGAAGCGCGAGGTGCAACGCTCCGCGGGCCGCGGCGTGCGCAACGTCAACGAGCTGGAGTCGCTGCTCGCCGCGCCGCAGCCCGAGGTGAAGGCGCCGACGCCCGCGCCGCAGCCCGTGGCGTCGTTCAACCCCGCGCCCTTCAACCCCGCGCCGCCCGCCGCGCCGCCCTTCGCGCCCGCGCCGCCCGCGGCCCCGGGT
>CAMFHP010000103.1 GCA_945952225.1 uncultured Myxococcaceae bacterium | reverse complement strand
ACCCTCACGCGCGGATTGCCTGAAAACGAAGGGAATTAGGTGCGCCCGCCCTGGGATGCGACCGCCGTAGGGTTCGAGCACCGCCACGATGAGCCGCACCACGGAGAAGGGCGTAAAATACTCGCCGCCCTTCTGGAGCGTCCCCGGCGCGAAGGCGCCGAGAAAATACTCGTAGACGCGGCCGTAGACGTCGCCCTCGGGTGACTCTTCGAGGGTGTTGAGGGCCTTGATGAGATCCCGAAGGATGGTCTTGTCGATCTTGCCGTAGTCCCTGGGGAGCACGCCGCGGAGGGCCTCGTTGTCCTCTTCGATGGCGCGCATCGCCTCGTTGAGGATCTTCCCCCGGTCGGCGTCGTCGGGGAGCGCGACGAGGGCGCTCCAGCGGTGCTCGTCGCGGAGGTAGATGGCCCCCTCGGCGCGGTAGTCTTCGGGCGCCGGGGCGCCGCGGCGGCGTCGCGCGCTGAGGGCGGTGTGGGCCTTCGCGAAGCCCTCGTCGGCGTACTTGAGAAAGAGGAGCGCGAGCACCGGGAGCTGGTACTCGGCGGGGGTCAGCTTGCTCCCCGCCCGGAGCTCGTCGGCGGTGCGAAAGAGCTGTGCTTCAAAGCCTTTTGGCAGAGGCATCGGGCCAGAGGTTCTACCCTCGCGAGGTCCTTCGGATCAACGGCCGAAGAGCGCGAGGCGCTCGGAGACGTGAAAGCGCTCGTCGAGGTACATCGCGACGGCGTCGGCGAAGATCCGCTCGGCGACGGGACGCTCGTAGCCGAGCTGATCGGTCAGCTCATGGGCGATGCCTGTGAGCACCTGATCTGCCTCCTCGAGGTACTGCGCGACCTTGCCCCCGTCGTAGGGCTGGAGCGCATGGATGTGGCGGACCGTCTCCATGACCTCGTGGTCTTCTCCCAGAGGACCGTTCAAGATGGCGCACACCACGAGGCTGTTGAAGTAGCCTTCACCGACCTGACGCTGGATCGTTCGGAACCGCGCACGGAGCCTGATCGACGCGCGGAGTGTCTCCGTCGCCTGATCCCTGGCCCGCGCTCCCTGCGAGAGGAGCCACACGTCGAGGGCATCTTCCCAGAGAGCCTCATCATGCCGCAGGACCGCTCCCTCGGCGTCGAGGAAGAAGACGTGCAGCGTCGCGGGGCCGTAGCCGAAGCCCTCCTGCTCCCTCGACACGTCGACCTCGATGCGCGTGATGCCGGGCGCCTTCTGGTACGAGCGCCAGGCGCGAAGTCGGGGGGGGCCCGCGGGCGCTGCCTGAGTGTCGAAATACCGGTTCGCCATGGACGTTCCTTCCTCAGTTCTCCGTCGTCGACTGCAATGTCGCAAGGGTGAAATCCGCGGCGCTCGCGGCGGCGACCTCGCGGGTCTCATGGATCCTTGCGCGGCTCTCCACCGTCGCGAAATCCGAGACCGCCTTCACGAGCGCCCAGGAGCCCCCAGAAGCGGCGCACGCCGCCGCTACGCCAGCCGCCTCCATTTCGCCGCCGATCACCTTGACCTCTGTCGTCCCCACCCGCTCGCAGAGGTGCTCACGAAACCGCTTCGACTCGATGCGCGCGCCTCCGGCCAGAAGTCGGCCGGAGTAGATCTCCACCGCATCGGGCGCGGCCGATCGTCGCGTGCGCCACGCGGCTCGGAAGCGCTCGACCCACACCTCCGACGCGTGGGCGATCGAACGGGCGGGGTAGACGTACCGGTATTCGTCTCCTTCGTCGACAACATCGACCTCATCGTAGAGGTGAAGCGACTCGGGCAGCAGGATGTCACCAATGCGCTGCCCCTCTTCGTCGATGCCAAACGCGATGCCCACGGCGATGACCGAGGTCGCCCCGGTCTCCAACATCGCCCGGTAGCAGGTGAACGCGGAGCCAGACCGAGAAAACGATCCCATCGACTTGAGCTGGATCACTGCGACGCGCTGCCCGCCGACCTCACCGAGATCGAAGTAGTCGGCGGCGATCCCGCGCTGGCGCTTCCAGAAGAGCCCTCTCGCCCTTGCGGCGTCCTTGAGCGCGTCGAACTCGCACGACACGGCGGTGACGAGCAACACGTCGGCGGAGTATGAGCCTCGGGGCGTCGGCGGCATCATGACGGCTCCTTCGAAGAGGCATCGCAGTACCGACAGATCGCGCGGAGCTCACACCGCCCACACTGCGCGCCCGGTCGCCCCTCGAAGCGTCGCGCGCGCAGCTCGAGGAGTGAGCCCGAGAGCGCTTCGAGCGACGCCGTCACGGCCTCGGCGCTCACGTCGACGGGGTGGCGCGCCGACGCCTTCGACGCCGTGAGGTCGTGCAGGTACGCCGCACGCACCGTGAAGCCCTCGCCTCGCGCGGCCGCGGCGTAGACCCGTAGCTGCTGCGCGGCCTCGTCGTCCTGCTGCACGGGTCGGGTCTTGTAGTCGACGAGCGCGAGCTGCCCCTCGATGCCGTCTTCGCGGTCGAGGATGACGTCGGCCCGGCCTTCGAGGTCGGCGACGTCGAGGTGAAGCTCCAGCGGCCGCTCGACGGCCCACACCCGCGCGAGGTCGTCGCGCCACTGCGAGAGCGCGGTCTTCACGATGGCCCGCGCACGGCGCTCCAGGGCGTCGTAGGCGTCCTGATCGCCGTTGGGGAGGTAGAACTCGTGGGCGAAGAGCGCGTCGAGCTCGTCGCCCGTGGGGTCTCGCCCCGTCGCGCGGAGGTGCTCCGCGAGGCGCCGCAGGAGGTGGTGCACCGCGCGCCCGTAGCCTCCACGGCGCACCGTGGGCGACGCGAAGCCGATGCTCGACGAAAGCCAGTGCTGATACGGGCAGCGGAGGTACGACGCGAGCGCGCTGTACGACACCCTCAGGCGCTCCTCGGACGCGCCCGTCGCCGGAGGCGCGACCTCGGGCAGCGGGAGTGCGGCGTCGGACACGCTGATCCCACCGGGGAGCAACCCCTGGAGGAGCGGCGACGCGCGCGCGGCGTTGCCGTCGTGGTCGTGCTGGTGGAGCGAGAGGTAGAGGTGGTCTCGCGCGCGGGTCATCGCGACGTAGAAGAGCCGCCGCTCGTCGTCGTCGGAGCCCTCGTAGCGCGCCGCGGGGAAGCTTCCACGCGGCAGCATCCACGAGCCCTTGCGCCCGGTCATGCGCGACGGAAAGACGCCGCGGTTCAGGCACGGGACGAACACGACGGGCCACTGCAACCCCTTGGCGCCGTGCACCGTGCTGACGGTCACCGCGGGCGTGGTCGCGTCGAGGTCGCCCGCAAAGTCCTCGTAGGCCGACTGCGCGTAGAACGACAGGTAGTCCGCAAGCGCGCGGAGGAACACCGGGCCTCCGGCGTGTCCCTCGCCGACGTGCATCACACCGTCGGTGACGGTCGTCCACGCGCGACGCGTGACGGCTTCGAAGTCGGCGAGAATCTGGCTGACGCGCGCGAGCACGCCGAGGCGCTCGACGGCCCCCTCCCACGTACACACGCCGAGCGCGGCGAGCACGTCGTAGAGGTGGGCGACGAGGTCTGCGGCGGGCTCCTGCGGGAGCGCGGTGCGCAGTGCGAGGAGCTGTGCGCGCAACGCGGCGAGTTCTTCGGTCGAGCGGGCGAAGGTCACGCCGAGGCGATCGAGGAGCTCATCGAGGGCGATGGAGACCTCGCGTCCGAGGCGAGCGCGATGGAACGTGTCGCGGCCGCAGAGCCACGCGAGGAGGTCACCGAGCACCTCGGCCTCGGGTTGAAAGAACAGTCCCTCGCGGCCCGTGCAGCGCCAGGGGACGCCCGCCTCGCTGAGCGCGGCCAGAAAGGGCGCCGCGTCGTTCTTCGTCGAGCGCAGGAGGATCGCGATGTCACCGGGCGCCGTCCCGCGGTCGAGGAGCGCGCGGATCGCATGCGCCACGCGCGCGGCCTCGTGAGCCGGATCGCGCGCGCCCGACAGGGTCACCGCGCAGGGGCCTTCCCCCCGAGAGGCCGCGATGGTCTTCGGGAGCCGCCCGGCGATGGTCTCGGCGAAGCGCGCGGCCACCGAGACGATGTTCGCGACCGAGCGGCGGTTGACGCCGAGGGTCTCTCGCACCGCGCCGGTCTCGGACTGAAAGGTCTGGAGGTAGGCCACCGACGATCCGCGCCACTGATAGATCGCCTGATCGTCGTCGCCCACGACGCAGAGCGAGACGGGGCCCGTACCGAGGCGACGGATGAGCCTCGCCTGCGAGGGGTTGATGTCCTGGAACTCGTCGACCACGAGGTGCCGCAGCGTCGCGTGCACCGAGGCCAGAACGTCGTCGTCTTCGATCGCACGGAGCGCGCGGGCGACGCACTGCGCGTGCGTGAGCACGTGATACCGGTCGAGCAGTTCGAGATACCGCTGGTACACGTCGCGGAACGGCCCATCGGGGAGCGCTGCGGTCACGTCGAGGTCTTCGTTCTCGACCACGTCGACGCTGCGTAGAAAGGCCCGCACGGTCTGGACGCGCCCGCGAGTTTCGAGCGCCGCCATGCCGAGGTCGTCGTACTCGCGCAGGAGGAGGCCGATCACCCGGTGCGCGTCGTAGAGGTCGAAGGTCGCGTAGCGCGGGGCTCGCTCCTGGAGCAGCCGCAGGCAGTACGCGTGGATGGTGCCAACGAACATCGGTGAGAGGCGTTCGAGCGCGAGGTCAGGGAGGCGTCCGGCGACGCGGCGATGAATGCGCGACCGCAGCTCATCCGCTGCGGCGCGGGTGAAGGTGAACGCGACGACGGCGCTCGGCGCGACGCCCTCCGCGAGGAGCGCGGCCACACGCTGCGCGACCGTCTCGGTCTTGCCCGAGCCCGCGCAGGCCACGACCTGAAGGTGTCCGCCACGGTGGGCAATGATGCGCCGCTGCTCGTCGGAGAGCCGAGGCGCCGTGGGCCCGGTCGCTGGTGTGGTCATCGCGCGATTCCCCTCCTCTCGCCCGCGCGATGCACTTCACCGCGCGAGGCTCAGGGGGCGAAGAAGACTCCGCGACCGTGGCGGCGGCAACGAAATCCGACGGCTGCGAGGGGGCGCCGCCCGACGCCCGCCCCGCCGGGGTTCTGTTCCGTTCGATCGCTCTGAATCTCGGCGCACCATGGGGGCGACCCATCTTCCGACGCTCGTTCGCGCTCGCTCGACGCGCTCTGCCCCTCGCGATCGACCTCCAGAGCGCCCCCGGATGGGAGCCCCCCATCTCCCACCTCTCTCGTGAGCGCCCCCGCATGGGTGTGACCCCTCTCGAATCGATCTTCAGAGCGTTCGCGGATGGGGCGCACCCATCCCGAACCGATCTTCAGAGCGTTCGCGGATGGGTGTGACCCATCTCGAACCGATCTTCGCGGCGTCGGCGCACGCGCTCCCACCTCGCGCGCCCGCTTGAGACGAATTCGTCTCCGCGGGCCTTCATGTCTCCGAACGACCCGTCGTTGAAGACGAAGGACACGGCGAGGAGACGTCTCGACGACGTCGCGTAGGGCCATGTCATCCCCATCGGTCCCTTCACACGGAGAGCCTCGGTCATGGCGTTTCCCTTTCAGGTCTCGGAGGTCGTTCGGCCGCTTCGCATCGACGCGGCGCACGCGCTGACGTTGTCGCTCAAGCTCCAGCGTCGCGCCCCGAAGAGCATGTCGGCCGCGGCGCGCCGAGAGCTCGCGCAGCTCGAAGCGGCCACCTCGCGCCTCAACGACGACGTGGCCTCGGAGGTCGCGGGTGAGGTCGCCACGATCGATCAGCGCCCCATCGCGCGCACGGCCATCGTCGCGTGGGGAACGCTCCACACGCGCCTCGAGTCGATCACGCGCCTCGACGCCGCAACGGTGCCCGAGGCCAACGAGGCCGGCGCGATCCTCGCGGCGATCTTCGCCGAGGGCGTCAGCTTCACGCGCAGCGACTTCGACACACTGTGGCTCCGCGGACAGCACACGCTCGACGCGCTGAAGAAGGGAGGCCACATGGAGTCTCTCACGCGTCTTGCGGGAGAGTTCGTCGTGCGCGCGGTGCAGTCCGCGCATCACGCGCTCGGCGTGGTCCTCGGTCTCACGGGCTCGCTGCGCGCGTCACCGATCGCCGAGCGCGACGAGACGCCCGTCGATCGTCGCGCGCTCCTCGACGCGGTGACCGACGCGATCGCCCGCTACGCGCATCAGATCACGGCCGTCGACGCCAACGACCCCGCCGCCGTGGCCGCCGCCGCGCGGGCGCTCGAGCCCATCGTGAAGTTCCGCGCCAAGGCCCGCAGCGCGCGACGCACCGACGAAGGAGACGACGACGAAGAGCCCGTCACGCCCGTGAACGAGGCGAAGCCCATCGTGCCCGTGAACACGCCCGCCGCCAACGACGCCGACGACGCGAAGCGGCACGTCGCGTAGTCGCGCAACACGCCCCTCCCCGGCGAAGCGCCGCCATGCGCGCCGCACCCGCGCACGCCGCGGCTCACGAACTCCACGCCCCCTCGTCGCCTTCCCCCACCCCTGCGCAGCCCGCACAGCGCCCGCAGCACGGACGTGCGCGCCCCCTCGCGGCCCGACGCCCCCCGATGGCTGTCGTGACCTCCCCCTCGACGCCCTCGACGCCCTCGACGCCCGGAAGGTCATCGTGCCCATCGTCGACCCGCCCGCCTGGCGCACGGGAATCCGCCGCACGTCCCCGCACCAGAGCCCTCTGCCTCGCCACGCCCGACGACGGCGCGCGCATGACCACGGCCGACCGCGGCGCTCACGGAGCGTCCGTTGAAGCGCCCTCAGGGGCTCACAGCGGGTTGCACCGCAGCGCGAGCCGCGCTGGCGCGAGCGCTCACTCGAGCTCCGAAAAGACGCCGACGGGCAGGAACTGGAGGTCGCCCGCGACGAGGTAGCCCACGCGATTGAAGGTCGACTGGATCCCGTCGCCGTCGAGGTCGCCCAACGCGGCGGCACCGACGGAGACCCCATCGCCGAGCGTGTAGTACTGGTAGTAATGCGCGTCGCTGAGCGAGAAGCCGACGGCGGTCCAGTTGGGGTCTGACGTCCACCGCGACACGTTCGCGGGGTACTTCGTCGCGGAGGGTGGGGTCGAGGGCGTGTACGCGCAGCTGAGAAAGCTCGTGCCGCCGCGCTCGAGGGACGCCTGATAGTAGGTGACCTCTCCCTGCATGATCTTCTGGATGTTGCCCAGGGCCTCGGAGGTCTTCGAGCGCCTCACGTAGCGGGTGAAGGCGGGCACCGCGATGGCGGCGAGAACGCCCATGATGACCACGAGGATCATCAGCTCGATGAGGGTGAAGCCGGCGGCCAGACGGTTGTGAAGACGCTTCATGGGGCTCCGTTCTGTGGTGGTTGTCGTGGGGATGCAGACTCGACGCGCCGACGAGGCGGAGCCCCTGCGCAGCGACACCGAACGCGCTTGTTCGCGAGCGTCTCGGAGACGTGCGCTTGAACCGTCGTCGAGGTGTCTCCGACGGTCGCGCGCGAGGGCAGCGCAGATCCCACGACGCCCTCCGTGGTTCGGTGGTTGACGTAGCAGCCTTCGTCCGCCGCTCCGATCACACGGCGATCACACGCGACCCACCGACGGCACGGATCGCCGCCCCCCACCGCAGCGGAGCACGCGCGGAGCCCGCATCACGGACGTGCGCGTCCCCGCATCCCAGACGTGCGCGCCCCCCCCGCGCCCGCCCCTCCCCCGTCAGAGCGACGGTCGGCGGTCGAACCACGGGCGCGCGCGTTCGAGCTGGCCCGCGAGCGAGAACAGCGTCGCGTCGTCCCCGAAGCGCGCCGCGAACTGGATCCCGATGGGCAGCGCCCCCTCACCCCACGCGAGCGGAACGCTCATCGCGGGCTGTCCCGTCATGTTGAAGAGCATGGTGTTCGGCGTGCGCTCCAGGTTCTTCGCCGCGAGGTCGCGGAGCACGCCGAGCAGCGCCGCACGCACCGGCGCACGACGGAGCGCCGCGAGGCCCACGCGCTCCCAGGGCTTCAGCGCGAGCTCGCCGATGCGCGCGGGCGGATGGGCCAGCGTGGGCGTCACGAACACGTCGTAGCGCTCGAAGAAGCGGGCCGTGTCGCGCGTCGCCTGGGCCACCACGTTGCGCGCGTGTTCGAGCTCCGCGGCGCTGAGCGCGTGGGCCACCTGACCCATGAACCACGTGGTCGCTTCGAAGTCCTCGGGGCGCGGCGCGCGGCCGTTGAGGCGCTCCGTCGACGCGATGGCCTCGGCGGTGCCCGCGGCCACGATCGAGAGGTACGCGAGGCGCAGCGGGCCCACGTCGAGCGTCGGCGCGTCTTCGGTCACGATGTGTCCGAGCGATTCGAGCAGCGCGGCGGCGTCGCGGGTCGCGCGCTCGTACGCAGGGTCCGTGCGCTCGCCGAGCATCGAGCGCGTCGAGAAGGCCACGCGGAGCTTCGCAGGATCACGTCCCACCACGTCGGCGAGCGGGCCGTCGAAGCTCGGCGAGGCGTAGGGCGCCCCGCGGTCGATGCCGCGCGTCACGTCGAAGAACGCCGCGCTGTCGCGCACCGTGCGAGAGATCACGTGGGGAACGACGAAGCCGTTCCAGCCTTCGCCGCCGTCGGGGCCGAGGGGCTGCGTTCCGCGCGAGGGCTTCATGCCGAAGAGACCGCACGCCGCCGCGGGAATGCGAATGCTCCCGCCCCCGTCGCCGCCGTGGGCCACGGGCACCACACCCGCCGCCACCGCCGCCGCGGAACCGCCGCTCGATCCGCCCGCGATGTGACCGAGGTTCCAGGGGTTGTGCGTGGGGCCGTGGAGCTCGGGCTCGGTGTTCGCGAGGATGCCGAACTCCGGCGTGTTGCTCTTGCCCACGAAGGCCACGCCCGCCCGTCGGTAGCGCGCGAAGAGCTCGCTGTCGTACGGCCCCACGACGCCCTTCAGCGCCCGCGTGCCGCCGTTGTAGGGGGCGCCGCCGAGCATGCCGTCGAGGTCCTTCACCACGAAGGGAACGCCCTTGAACGGCCCCTCGGGGAGCGTGCCTCCATCGGCCGCGCGACGCGCCGACTCGTCGAGCCGGTGGATGATCGCGTGCACCCTGCCATCGACCGCATCGAGGCGCGCGAGGGCCGCGTCGACGAGCTCGCGCGGGGTGACCTCACCGCGCTTCACCAGCGCTGCGAGGGCCGTGGCATCGTGGCGCACGTAGTCTTCGAACTTCATGGCGCGCGATGCTCACCCGCCGCCGCCGCCAACACCAGCGCGCGTTGCGCTCACGCCGTGAGCAGCGCCTCGAGGTTCTTCAGCTTGAAGGGCTTGGCGAGCACGTCGTTCATGCCCGCGCGCAGGCACTCGGCGCGGTCTTCGGGCAGCGCGTTGGCCGTCACCGCCACGATGCGCACGTCGCCGTGCGGCGGCGGAAGTGTGCGGATGCGCTCCGTCGCTTCGAGGCCGCCCATCACGGGCATCTGGCAGTCCATGAGCACGAGGTCCCAACGCTCGCGCGTCGCGGCGTCGAGGGCGTCGGCGCCGTTCTCCACGAGCTGGTAGTCGCAGCCGAGCGAGTCGAGCATCCACTGCATGAGCCGCTGGTTCACGGGGTTGTCCTCGGCCACGAGCACACGCCGCTGCACCGGGCGCTGCGACGACGGAATCGGCGACGCTTCGAAGAGCCTCCGCAGGCTCGACAGACGCAACGGACGGAGCACCACCCCCGCACACGGCGGCCCCTCCTCGGGCGCATCGGGCGAGCGCACGAGCCACACGCGCGACGGGTCCATCGCACGCGCGCGGTCTCCGTCGGCGAGGGTCGCGAGGTCGGCCGCATCGGGCGCGTCGGCGTCACACGGCGCCACGCCCAGCATCGGGAGCAGCGCCGCCGCGATGGCCCGCTCGCGCGGATCGTCGAGGGCCAGCGCCATGCGCACCACCCCGGGCGGCGCCACGCGGAGGGCCTCGCAGGGCGCGTCGACGGTCACGGTGAACACCGACCCCACACCGGGCTCGCTCGCGGCCTTCAGATCGCCTCCCAGGAGCCGCGCGAGCCTGCGCGCGATGGGGAGCCCGAGGCCCGTGCCGCCGTAGCGCCGCGTGGTCGAGGGATCGGCCTGCACGAAGGGTTCGAACACCGCCTCCAGCTTGTCGCCCGCGATGCCGATGCCCGTGTCGCCCACGGTGACCGTGAGCACCGCGTCGGCCCACGAAGCGCGCACGGTGACGGCGCCGCCCGCGGGGGTGAACTTCACCGCGTTGCCCACGAGGTTGTGGAGGATCTGCTGCAGGCGCACCGCGTCGCCGAGCACACGCGCGGGCAGCGAGGGATCGGGTTCGAGGTAGATGCGCACGCGTCCCTTCGCGGCGCGGCTCGCGAGGGCGCCGCACGCGGCGTCGAGGGTGTCGAGGGGGTCGTACGCGATGCGCTCCACGGCGACCTGGCCCGACTCGACGCGCGACCAGTCGAGAATGTCGTTCACGATGGTGAGCAGCGACTCGGCCGCGCCCCGCGACGACGCGAGGTACTCGCGCTGCTCCTGCGTGAGGGCCGTGCGCTCCAGCAGTTCGAGCATGCCGAGGGCGCCGTGAACGGGCGTGCGAATCTCGTGGCTCATCATCGCGAGAAAGGCCCCGCGCGCCTCGACCTGCGCTTCGAGGTCGCGACGGATGCGCGCCGCCACCTCGGCCTGCCGGTGCCCGGCCACTTCGAGCACCTTCGTGCGCTCCCGCTCGCGGGCGAGGCTGCGCGTGAGCAGTCGCACCTCGCGCTCCAGCGCGCGCACCCGCGTCTCGTCGTCGGCGCCCATCGCTCAGCCTCCGAGGAGCACGGTCACACAGGTCTGGTTGTGCAGCACCGCGCCCTCTCTCCCCGCGATGGGCGCGATCTCGCCGTGCGCGTAGAAGCCCACGATGGGCACGTCGCCGAGGGCCGCGCGGTGGGCCTCGCACTCCTCGCCCACCCGCGACCCGAGGAACCACTTGCGCGCCGTGCACGAGAACACCAGCGCCGCCTCGACGCGCGCCGCACGATGGTCTGCCGCGGCCGCGCGCACCGAGATGCGGGCGCCATCGAGCACCTCGTCGACGGTCGCGCTCGTGGTCTGGATCTCCGCGTCCTGCGGGAGCCGCGACAGGAACACGATGCCGCCGCGCTCCACGTCGACGCGCTCGACGGCGAGGAGGTACATCCCGCCCTCGCGCGGATACACCGCGTAGGGCGTGTCGGAGAGCGGTCCCTTCGCGCCCTCGGGGTTCGCGTACTCGCGCAGCACGTCGAGCACGGGGCGTCCGTCGACGGCGAGGAGCGTGCGTCCGTCGGTGCGCGTGACGCGGAAGCGCCGTCCCATGGGGCGCCATCCGCCGCCGACACCGGCCGAGGCCGTGAAGTCTCCCGCGATGGCGAGCATGGTCGACGCGCGCGTGAGCACCTCGCGGCCATGAAACTGCGTGGTGGTGTCGACGCCGGTGAACTCCCCCGCGTTGGCGCCCACGACGAGCACGCCGGGCGCTCCGCGCTGTGCGCCGCGCACTGTTCCCTCGCCGTCGACGCCGATGGACTGCGGGTGCATGAGCAGCATCCGCGTGTCGGGCAGGCGCTCGAGGAGCGAGGCCGCGGCCGCGCGCGCGGGCTCGTCGTTGTGCTCGCCGAGGTCGCGCACCACGGTGGACGCGCAGCGCACGTCGCCGCCGATCAGCACCAGCAGCACGCCGTCGTCGAGCTGTTTCCCCGCACCCGCGATGAGCCCCGAAGTCGAGCACCCCACGAGCGGAACGTCGCCGAGCCCGTCGGCGACGCGCCCGAGCACCTCGCCGTTGTCGTAGCCCGCGGTCGCGTACAAGATCGCGCCCCGCACGGGCCCCCGGAGCGAGGCGCGCGCGCTGCGTAGCACCTCCGCGCACGCGTCCACCGGGTCGATGTCGTCGCTGATCGCGGTTGCCACTTCGATCGCCATGGCGCGAAGCTCCTCCCCACCCGCCACACGGGGGCTGCGAAAGACTCGTCAAGAGCGCGGGGGTTTGTCAATCGTGTGCGCGGCGCGCAGGGCGGGGGCGCACGGGGATCGCGGGGCGGGTCATTTTCCGGGGAAGATTTTCGTCTGAAGCCCATGAAACAAGGGACATTCGAAAAGGCTATGGCGCCATAGCCTTCGTGCGGGGGAGTGGGTCGTCAGGGCGCGGGCCGTTGAGCTCCGACAGAGACGCCTGCCATCGGGGTCGTGCTGCCTTCATGGCGGCGACGCGATCACGCCCCGGAGACCACCCCGCGGAAGCGGTTGAGCTGCCCCAGCGTCGACGCGCGCAGCGCACCGGCGCCCGAGTGGCTCGCGTTCACCACGTTGGCGCGGTCCTGCAGCAGCCCGTGGTGGCCGTCGGGAGCGCGCGAATCTCGGCGAGGCGCGCCGTCCACCGCGGCGCGTACAGACCTGCCTGGAGCCACCGGAACGCCCGACGCGCTGTCCGCACTCACGACGGAGCGCGCAGCCGTCGGATCTCGCCGAGCGTGCGGTAGAACCCGCCCTGCGTGGCCTCGCGCACGGCGTCGACCACGTAGCGCGCGCCGGGCTCGCGAAGGTCCCTCGGAAACTGGCAGTGCCACGTCGCGTGGTAGCCCGGGGAGCGCACGTAGACCCGCAGGCGCTCGCCCTCGGCGACGCACTCCAGCACCACGCCCGCGCCCGCGTCGGCGACCTCGTCGACCGTGCGCGCCGACACCGCGATGGGGGAGAGCTTCTGCGTCGCCGCCCGTTTGCCCGCCCGGGTCTTCGCCCGCGCCACGGCCTCGTCGGAGACGTCGAGGCACGCGAGCACGCCCGTGTGCGTCACCACGAAGAGCCGGTCGCCGCGCAGCGCCATGGAGCACGTCGCACCGCAGCGCGTGGGCGACTCCCAGAGGAGCCGTCCCTTCGCGTCGAAGCAGAAGAGCGTGTCGCGGGTTCCGCCGTAGACCCGCGCGCCGTCGGGCGTGGCCGCGCAGGCCGCGGCGGCGTTCGCCGGACGATACGTCGGCGCGGTGGAGCGGCACGACGCGGTCCAGAGGAGCGAGCCCGTGGCCTTGTCGACGCACACGACGGAGACGCCGACGGTGTACGCGTCGACGATGGCGTGCACACGCTCGCCATCGGCCCAGCCGTATCCGACCCATGCGGTCTCGCACGACCACCGTCGTCGGCCCTTCCAGGTGAAGCGATGCACCCCGGCGGAGTTGCCGAGGAACACCCCGGACTCCTCGGCGCGCACCATCCACCCCGTGGTTCCGCGGGGCTTCGGGGAGTACTTCCACAGCACGTTCTGCTCGGGATCGAGCGCGGTGCAGGCACCGTGGCTGTCGGCCGCGACGAGGTTCCCGCGAAACACCTCGACGGCCTGCACCTGCGCGCTGGGATCGATGACAAACGCAGCCCGCGGCGTGCGCGCGGTGAGGTCGTAGACCGTGCCATCGCGACACCCCGCATAGCGCCACGCTTCATCGGCCACGAGCGCATCGACCCCCGCCGGGAGGCGCCATCGACGGAGCACGGTGCCCGCGTGATCGCAGGCGACGACATCGCCCGAATCCCATCCGCCCCACACCTCGTGGTCGTCGACGTGGAGCCCCACGGCCTGTCCCGGGAGCGCCTGCGCCCACAGGATGGGAAGCCCCCAGAGCCTGTCGTGCTTCTTCGCAGCGGGCTTCTTCGCGGCGGGCTTCTTCGCGGCGGGTTTCTTCGCGGCGGGCTTCTTCGCGGCGGGCCTCTTCGCAGCGGGCTTCTTCGCGGCGGGCTTCTTCGCAGCGGGTTTCTTCGCGGCGGGCTTCTTCGCGGTGGTGCGCGTCATGCGCTCATCGTACCGGGCGGCGACGGATCACCGTCAACGTGAAGCCGCGATCGCAGGCCCCACGCGCTCGTGGGCAGATTCCTCGGGCTGCCTTGCGGCGTCGCGGTCGTCGCACTCCGGGCCTCGCGCGTCGCCACGTGCGCCACGCAACGCAGCGACAGTCCCCACGCGGAGGACGGCGCTGTTGCCACGCCCGCGAGCGCCGGGCGGCAGCGGTCGAGCGCGCGTGATGGCCCGCTCACATCGCAACCCGCCCCTCGAACACGTCCACCAGTCCGTGCGGCGCGTCGGCCCCGAAGCACAGCGCGAGGCCCGCTTCCGACTTTCGCGCGGCGACCTCGCTCCGGTCGAACATCGCGGCTTCGTACGCCCGCACCGCCGCGTCGACGTCGTCGCCGTGGCGCACCAGCGCGAGGCCCAGCGCGGCGCCGTCGAACATCGCGAGGTTCGCGCCCTCTCCCGCGAACGGAGACATCAGGTGCGCGGCGTCGCCGAGCAGCGTGACCCCGGCGCGGTGCTCCCATCGATGACCCGTGGGCAGCGCGTGAATGTGCCGGGGAATGAGGTCTTCGTCGGTGTGCTGCACCAGCGCGCGGAGTTCCGGCGCCCACGACGAGAACCGCGCGAGCAGCGTGGTGCGCACCGCGGATGCGTCGGAGAAGTCCATCGTGCCCAGCCACGACTCGGGCGCGCGCACGGCGAGGTAGAGGTGCAGGCTGCCGTCGTGCTCGCGGTGTCCGAGGATCCCGTGGTCCGGCGCCAGCGCGAAGAGCGCGCCCCGGCCGACCACCGCGGCGCACGCGGGGTGCTTCTCGTCTGCCTGACGGATGCGCCCCTCCACGAAGCTGATCCCCGTGTACGCGGGCTTCACCGCGGTCAGCAGCGGGCGTAGCCGGGACCACGCGCCGTCACCGCCCACCACCAGGTCTGCGGTCACCGCGCTTCCGTCGGCGAAGTGCAGCGTGTGACCTGCGCCCGTGGGCGTCACCGCGAGCAGCTTCTTTCCCCAGCGCACCGTGCCGTCGTGCAGCGAGTCGAGGAGCAACGCGCGGAGCTGACCGCGATCCACCTCGGGCCGCTGGCCCGCTCCGTCGTCGTGCGACGCGTGGAGCAGGGTGTTGTGCGGATCGAGCACGCGGGTCGCTTCGGCGCCGCGGTGCACGAGCGCGAGAAAGTCGTCGTACAGCCCGGCCTCGCGCAGCGCCTCCTGACCCGTGTCGTGGTGGATGTCGAGCTGCCCTCCCTGTTGCCGCGCGGTGGGAGAGGCTTCGAGCTCGAACACCGTCGACGCGATGCCGTGCACCTGCAGCACGCGGGCGAGCGTGAGCCCGCTGAGACCCGCGCCGACGATGGCGATGCGAACCTGTTCATGGAACATGCCCCACGGGTAACGAACACGTTCGTGACGAACAAGTTCGCCCGGAACGAGTTCGCACTTCTTCACAGAGGGTGCGGTCGATGCGGGTTCATGCCGTCGACACGCCGCAACGCGCGCCGGTCGAAGGTTCCGTGGAGCCGCGAGGCGGTGGTGCAGACCGTGCTGTCGAACTTGAAGTCCGAGGGGCGCGAGAAGGTGCCCGTGCGCCGCATTGCGGCGGCGCTGCGAGACGGAGCCCGCGTCGCACGATGTCGACGTGAAGGACACGCAGGACCTCCACGCGCAGCGCTGGGCGGCCTGCTCGAAGGGCTGCCCGACCGGGCTGCTGCTCGCGGGAGGCGCGAAGCCGCACGCCGTCGCCTGGAGCCTCGACTCCGCGCGTGACGGCGGCGCCCCGCGGGCTCACGGCGCCTCGGGACGGTGCCCCGCGCGGTCGACGTAGGGCGCGTCGTTGCGCCACGCGATCGGCTCGCGCATGAGGTACCGCGCGGCGTCTCCCCGTGCGCTGCGGGCCGCGGCGGCGAACACGATGAACCTCGCGCGGTCGTCTTGAAACACGGCGCCGCCGGGGCCTCCGTGGCGGAAGTTCGCGTCGCCGCGCGCCTGCGTCACCTGCACGACGCCACGGTCGCCGCTCGACACCATGTGCCATCCGCCGCTCGCCGCGCGCGTGCAGAGCGGACCGCACGCGCTGAGGGCGTGGCCCGTCGCGTAGGAGTCGTCGTCCCAGTGGCCGCCGGAGAAGAGCATGTGGTGATGCCGCGTCGCGGGGTCGTAGTACACCGCGGGGTTCTCGCGAACGTTCTGCTCCCAGGTGCCCGGACCGCCGAAGCCGTCGACGATCTCGACCTGGCTTCCGGCGACGAGGTGGAGCCAGTTCGCATCGAGCGCGGCGCCCACGATGCTCGACGACACGCCGCCCCCGTAGCGCTTGAAGAACACGTAGCGACGCCCGTCGTGGTCGCGAAAGAGAAACGGATCGATGAAGTGCTGCCCCGCGGCGGTCGCCGCGAGCCCGAGTCCGCGAAAGATCCACGGCCCCGTGGGCGTCTCGGCGGTGAGCACGGCGAGCGAGCGCGTGTCCCACCCCGACGCGTCGCGCGTGGCCCTCGCATCGGGCACCGACACCCACATCACGTAGCGTCGCAGGTCGGGCGCGTAGACAACATCGGGCGCCCACCACGAGCCCATCTGACGTCCGTTCGCGCTCATGCCCGTGAGGTCGAAGCGCGTCGAGGCGCGAAGGTCGTCGAAGCGCGCCCAGTCGCTCGTGCTCCACACGTGCGCCATGCCCGTGCAGTAGGCGTAGTAGGTGCCTCGCGCGCCCTGGGCGCTGAACAGCGCGGGGTCGGCGCAGGGCAATGGCGCGCTGCCGTCGCGCAGCAGTCCCGTCATGGGCGTGGGCGCGGGCGCGTCGCGCGGAGGGGACACGTCGGGCGAAGAGGTCACGTCGCGCGGAGGGGTCACGTCGCGTGCGTCGGGCGCGTCGAGGGCGTCCGTGGGCGCGTCGAGGGCGTCCGTGGGTGCGTCGAGGGAGTCCGCGGGCGCGTCGAGGGCGTCCGTGGGTGCGTCGAGGGAGTCCGCGGGTGCGTCGATGTCCTCGCCGTCGAGGGGTGCGTCCGCGTCGGGCGTGCGGTCGGGATCGGGCGCCGGGCGGTCGTCAACCGCCGCATCGGGCGCAGTCGCCACGTCGGGGTCGGAGCACGCCGAGGCGAGCAGCACGAGGCAGAGGGAGAGCTTGCGCACGCGACGATTCGGTTGCTGCGCGACACGCGTGTCAAGGCGTTGTAGGGCGCGCCCGGTCCCCCGCGCGGTTCGTGTGCTTCCCGGCGCGGTTCGTGTGCTTCCCCCGCCGCCATCGCGCAGTCCCCCGCCCGCTTCGCGCAGTCCCCGCGCCGAGGACGGCGTTACTGCCAGCCCGCGAGCGTCGTGCGGCAGCGGTCGAGCGTGCGGCGCATCTCGTCGGGCGAAGGACCCGCGGGCACCGTGGTCCCATCGGCGCGCACCACCTCGATCGGCCCCGCGCCCGCGTCGTCCTGCGCGGCCGGACACCCTGCCGTGAGCGTTCCGCTGCCACGGAGCACCACCGCCTCGCCCACCGGCGCGAGCGTGCGTGGATCCTGCGGGCGCAGCGTCACCGTCAGCGCGAAGCGCCGATCGGATGCCACGTGGAGCACCTCGTCGACCACGAGGAACACGCGACGGTCCGCGCCCGTGAGGGTCACGCTCCCGGCGCCGCGCGCGTTGGGGTCGGGGTCGTCGTCGCGCCGCGAGACGCGCACGTCGGCGGACCCATCGGCGTTGCGCACGAAGGGCTGCGCAGGACGCTCCGCGCGCAACACGCCCTCGACCTCGGTCCCCACCTCACCCGAGCGCGTGCCGCGGAGGCGCAGGGAGAAGAACCCGCCCGCGTCCATCGCGAGGGTCAACCATCCGCGCATCGCCGCGTCGCCGCCGTCGACACGAAACTCCGCGCTCGTTGTGCTCGCACGCCCCTCCTCGACGGACGCGCCCTCCTGCGCGCATCCCATCGCAAGCGCCATCGCCGCCATCACCCCACGCATCGCCGTACGCATCGTTCCCCTCGTCACGTTCTGCCCGCGCGTCGCGAGGTTGTGAGCCCGTGGCGCACGCGAGCGCGGCGACCGTCACGCATCTCGCGCCCTTCGTCAACGCGTCCGCTACGCCGCGTCGATGCGGGCGAGCACGCGCGCGATGGCCCGCGCGAACACGGGCTCCTCGGGCAGCAGGCTCACCACGAGCACGCCCTCGCGGGGCACGTCGAAGAACCATCCCGGCTGCACGAGCACGTCGTCATCATCGAGCAGCGCGCGCACCCACGCGTCGTCGCTGCGCGTTCGCGGCACGCGGAGCATCGCGTACCACCCCGCGTCGGCCGCGAGCAGCGTCGCGCACGATCCCCCGTGGAGCCCCGCACGCAGCGCCCCGAGGTTCGCCGCCACACGCGCGCGAATCGCCCCCTGCACCGACTCGCGGTGCGCGAGGAGCGACGCCGCCGCGTGCTGCACCGGCGCTCCCACCGAAAGGTAGCTGTCGGCGATCATGTCGAGGCGCGCGATGGCCTCGTCGCGAAGGGCGCGCGGGCCGCGCACGACCATCCACCCGAGCTTGAGCTGCGGCATCGCGAGCACCTTGCTCAGCCCGCTGAGCGTGAAGGTGAGCGCGCGGTCCTCGTCGCAGAAGCTTCCGGCGCGCGTGCGGTCGTCGCGCCAGGCGTAGTCGCCGAACACCTCATCGACCACGAGGGCGAGTCCGCGGCGCGCGCACATCGCCACGAGCGCCTCGCGTGCCTCGCGCGACACGAGCGAGCCCGTGGGGTTGTTCGGATGCACGATCAACACGGCCCGCGTGCGAGGCGTCACGGCCGATGCGAGCGCGTCGACGTCGAGCTCCCAGCGCCCCTCGTCGGCGAGCGGAACGGCGCGCAACGTGACGCCTTCGAGCTTCGCGAGGTCGTCGAAGAGGGGGTAGCTCGGATGCGCCACGAGCACCTCGTCGCCCGCGTCACACAACAACTTGAACAGCCACGCGTAGGCCTCGCTCGTGCTCGCCGTGAGCACCAGGTCGTCGGGCGTGAGCGCGTGGCCGCGGGCGGCGTAGTAGGCGCACACGGCCTCGCGGGCGACGGGCAATCCGCGCGGGTCGGGCTCGTAGCGGGCGACGGCGGGCGCGGCGAGCGCAGACCACGCGGGACCGTGCGCGAGGCCGAGTCCCACGCGCGTGGGGTTCGACTCGGTGAGGTCGTCGAAGGGGCGTCGCGAGGCGCGGCGCGCGGCGAGGTGCGCGGAGAGCGCGTTGGGCGTGAGGTTCCAGAGCGTGCGGTCGGAGAACATCGGCGGCGGCGGTTGTACACGCGCCCCGCGGATCCGGTGTACGAGGCGCCATGAAGCTCTACCTGGCACGACACGCGCGCATCGATCCCGCCGCCGACACGCGGCACCTCACGCTCGTCGGACGTCAGCTCGCGCGCGCCGTCGGCACCGCCCTCGCCGCCCACGGAGACACCGTCGACGCCGTGTTCACCGCGCCCGATGTGGCCTGCGTGCAGACCGCGGAGCTCCTCGCCGACCGGCTCGATCATCTGGGCGAGGTGCGCGCGCTCGTGGCGTCGCTGCCCGCGCGCGCGGCGGCGGCGATGATGCTCTCCGCGGGCGCGTCGGTGCTGCTCGTGGGCGAGGAGCCCTGGCTGGCCTCGGTGGGCGCGTTCCTCGTGGGGGCGCCGTCGTTTCCGCCCGCGAAGCCCGCGCAGGTGTCGCTCGTCGAAGACGGCCGCCCGGTGTGGACCTACGACCCCGAGGTGCGCACCTTCGCGACGCTGCACATCGCGTGACCCGAAGGCATCGCCCCCGCCGCGCGCGGGTCACAGGGGGCGCTGCGTGCAATCTCTCTCCCGGCCTCGCGGCGAACGCACGTAGACTCCGCGCGGTGGCGACGCACGACAACACGAAGGACCCGCTGGGCCTCGTCGGACGCACCGTCGCCGAGCGGTACGCCGTCGAGGCGCTCTCGTCGCGGAGCGCGCTCGCGGTCACGTACATGGCCCGGCACGTGGAGCTTCAATCGCGCGTCGCGCTGAAGGTGCTGCGCCTCGCGCCCGCCGTGCTCGACGGACAGCGCGCGGAGTTTCTCGCCAGCTTCGCCCGCGAGGCGCGCATCGTGGCGTCGCTGAACCATCCCGCGCTCGTGCGCACGCTCGACTTCGGCACCCTCGACCACGCGCAGGGCCCCACACCGTGGATGGCCCTCGAATGGATCGACGGCCCCACCCTCGAACAGGAGCTCGCCGCGCACCCCGGCGCGCGCCGCGGACCGCGCGAGGCGCTGACCTTTCTGCGTCCCGCGTTCGACGCCCTCGCGTGCGCCCACGAGGCGGGCATCGCGCACCGCGACGTGAAGCCCGCGAACCTGGTGGTGCCGCGCGCGCGTCCGGGCGATCCGGGGCTGCGCGTGCAGGGCTTCACCGTGGCCAAGCCCATGGAGGGCGAAGACGGTGCTTCCGACGGCGAGACGGCCACCGCGAGCGAGGTGACCGCGTGGTCGCCGCTCTACGCCGCCCCCGAGCAGCTCTCGCGCACGCGCACCGGCCCCTGGACCGACGTGCACGCCCTCGCCCTGCTGCTCGTGGAGCTCCTCGTCGGCGCGCCCGCGTACGGCGCCACCGGAGGCCCCGCGCTCTTCTCCGCGGTGCTCGATCGCACGCGTCCCACGCCGGGCCGCCACCGCGTCGAGGTGGGCCCGTGGGAGGCGGTGCTCGACCGCGCCCTCGCGCTGCGTCCGGCCGATCGTCCGCGCGATGCCGCCTCGTTGCTCGCCGCGCTCGAAGAGACCGTCGACGCCGCGCAGTCTGCGTGGACCTCGGGTGCGGCCGACCGCGGCTTCGCCGACACCGTGCTCTCCATCGCCTCGCCGCCGCCGCGGGCCTCGCAGACGCCCTCGTCGACCTCGCAGCCCCTCGTCGTCGGACGCACCACCCGCGCGCGCCCCGCGCTGTGGCTCTCGCTCGGCGTGGCCCTCGGCGCGCTCCTCGCGTTCGGCGCGTGGATGGCCCTGCGCCGCAGCCCCGACGCGGCACCGCCCGACGCGCCCGTGCCCACGCCCATCGTGACCGCGCCCGCTGCGCCCACGGTGACACCGACCGCGCCCGTGGTGGTTCCGACCGCGCCCACGGCCCCCGTGGTGATGCCGACCGCGCCCATCGCACCCGCAGCGCCCGTGGTGCGTGCGCCCGCACCGCGCGTGACGTTGCCGACGCCCGCGCCGCGCACCCGCGCACCCGCCGCCACGCCGCCGCATCGCATCGTGATCGAGTGACGCCGACGCGCCCGCCGCGCGCCCACAACCCCAGACGCCATCGCCATGGAACCGACCGCCCCTTCCGCCCCCGACGCAACGCCCCTCGTGGCCGACCGCTATGAGCGCGGAGACGCCCTCGACGACTTCGGCCTCGGCGACGTGTGGCGCGCGACGGACACGCGCTTCCGCGGACGCGCCGTGGCCCTCAAGCTCCTGCGCGCCATCGAGGGAGACGCGCTGCCCGCGGACCTCGCGGCGCGCTTCAAATCGCTCCGCACGCTGCGCCACGACCAGTGCCTCCCGGTGATCAACTCGGGCGTCACCGAGCGCCGTCCCTTCGTGGTGTACGAGCACTTCGACGGACGCTCCCTCGGCGCCCACCTCGACGCGTGGCGCGCCCGCAAAGAGCGTCCGCCCATGGCCTGGGTGCGCGCGGTCTTCGACGGCGTGCTCGCGGCGTTCGAAGCGGCCCACGCGCTGCCCGACCCCGTGGTGCACGGCGCCGTGTCGCCCGCGAGCGTGCTGGTCTCCGACGACGCGGCGGCCCCCGAGGTGCGCGTGCTCGACTTCGGCATCGGCGCGTCCGTCGACCCGGTGAACGCCCCGAAGCGCAGCGCCCGCGGCGCCCGATGCACCTCGCCGGAACAGCTCGCCGGCACCGCGCCCGACGCGGCCTCCGACGTGTTCGCCCTCGCCCTGCTGCTCATGGAGATGCTCTCCGAACCGCCGGAGCTCGGCACCACCGCGGCGCTCTCGCTGCGCTACGTGGGCCGCCTCGACACGCCCGACGCGGTGTGGTCCGTGGTGCTCCAGGGCACGCGGCAGAAGCCCGCGGAACGCTTCGCCACGGTGACCGCGATGCGCGCCACCCTCGACGCCGCGTGGGAGACCCCCGATCCCCCCGCCGAGCCCGCACCCGCGGCCCCCGAAGCGCCCGCAGCGCCTGCCACACCCGCCGTCCCGGCCCCTGCGCCCGCGGTGTCTGCGCCCGCGATGCCCGTGCCCTCGACGCCCCTCTCGGTGCCGCTCTCGGGACCGCTCCCGGCGCTCACGCCCGCCGCGCCGACGCCCTCGTTCGACGACCACGGCGACGACGACGCGCCCGCCACGTTGCAGGTCGCCGTGCCCGCGGCGCTCCTCGCGGCGCAGGGCGCAGCGGGCTTCGCGCGCACCCTCTCGATGGACGAATTCGGCGGGGCCCCCGCGCCCACGCCCGCCTTCGCGGCCACGCAGGTCGTCGACCTCGACCGCCGCAAGCTCGCGCGCATGCACTCGCTCAGCGAGGTGATGACCTCCTACGACCTCGCGGTGAACCTCGCGCCCGCGTCCACCGTGATCGGCGCACCGCCCCCCGCAGCCCTCGCCGCCGCGCGCACCACCGCGCCGAAGCCTTCTGCACCCGCGCCCGCAGCTTCGACCGCCCCCTCGCCCGACGCCGCGCCGCCGTGGCGCACCCTCGCCGCCGCGCTGATCATCGTGACCGCGCTCGCAGGCGCCGTGATGCTCACCTGGGCGATGCACCTCCGCCGACGCGCGCCCGCGCAGGCCACCACGACGCCCGCCGCGGCGATCTCCGTGGGCATCGCGGCCGACGGCGGAACGGCCCCCTGACGATCTCGCAAACGCCCTTCAGTTCAGGGTGATGAGCGCGCCCTTGAGCGCCACGACCGACGCCGACTGGAGCGTCGCGCCGGGGCCGAGTTCGAGCTGTGTTCCCGCGGGGCTCGCGGCCTTCACGGCGCCGCCGCCCACGGTGATCGACGATCCGTCGGACGCGGTGATCTTCACGCCCTGCGCGCTGAGCTCGATGGCGCTGCCCGCGCACTTGAGCGTGAGCGAGCGCGTGGCCTGCACGGTGACCTCGGCGGCCTTGAGCGTCGCGCCATCGGGCGCCAGCGTGGCCTTCGCGTTGCCACCGGAGCGCGCCACGAAGCCCTCGTCGGCCGACACCTGGTGCTCGCCCGCGACCTGCGACGCCGCCGCGCCGTGCACCGTGACCGTCACGTCGCCGTCGACGGTGAGCGTGTCGCGTCCCTGGAGCTCGGTGGTGCGGTCGCCCTTCACGCTCACGCGCTGACGGCCCTCGATGGCGAGCGTGGCGTCGCCTGCGACCTGCGCGCTGTCGTGGCGTCCGACCTTCGCGGCGCGGTCTCGCAACGACTCGACGGCGAGGTCACGCTGCGCGCGGATGGCCACGCGCTCCTCGCCTTCGAGGTCTTCGAAGAGCAGCTCGTTGTAGCCGCCGCTGGTGCCCGTGCTCTGCGTGCGGATCACGCTGCGCGAGCGCTCCCGCGGCGCGACGGGCGGGCGGTGCGTGCCGTTGTAGAGGCAGCCCGTGATCACCGGCCGGTCGGGGTCGGCGTCGACGAACTGCACGAGCACCTCCATGCCCACGCGGGGGGTGAACATCACGCCCCACCCTTCGCCCGCCCAGGGCTGCGACACGCGGAGCCAGCACGAGCTCCGCGTCGAGCCCGAGCGGTAGGCGCGCGCACGGTCCGGTCCCTGATCCCAGCGGAAGCGCACGAGCACGCGGCCGTACTCGTCGGACTCGACGGGCGACGAGGTTCCTTCGCCCACCACCACGGCGATCTGCGGCGCGAGCGCGCGGGGCTTCGACGTCACCCGCGGCGGTCGCCAGGCCGTGCCAGCAGGCACCGCGTCGAGGGTGTTGCTGTAGCGGTCGAAGGGGTCGCGTCCGTCGCCGGGGAGCAGCACCTCGTTCGACTGTCCGCGGTGCTCCACGGCGGTCACGAGCACGGCCTCGGAGGCGCCCGCGTCTTCGCGTTGGAAGTGCAGCACCTCACCCGGCGCGAGGCCCACGAGGTTGCTCTCGGCGACGGTGCGCGCGGCGGCGCTCTGCACGCCTTCGAGGCGCGTGCGGGCGATGCGACGGAGGTCGTCGGAGGCGTACTGCATCGCGCCCGGGTCGTAGCCTTCGAGCCGCGCGCCCGCGGGAAACGCATACACGCTCGCGGCCCCGGCGCCCGACTGCGCGCGGTGGTGCAGCGCGAGGTCGGGGCGCGTGAAATCGTAGTCGCGGAGGGTCACCGTGTCGGGCGTCACCTCGCGCACGTCGACGCAGCGTCGCAGGGTCTCGCGGTCGGCGGTGACGCCGCCCTGGCCCATCACGGGCGCGGGAGAATCTTCGCAGCGCGCGGGCAGCGCGTCGGCGCGCGCGGCGTCGAAGACCACGAGGCGGTCGTCGCCGGAGACCGTGTCGAAGCGGAACGCGAGGCCGTCTTCTTCGAGGAGCCTGCGCACAAAATCGAGGTCGGTTTCGTTGTACTGCGTGCAGCACTCGCGGGGCCCGTCGGCGGACTCGTCGAAGCGGCACTCGAAGGCGCCCACCTGCTGGTAGAGCTGCGCGTCGCGGAGCACCTCGGCCACCACCTCGCGCGTCGTGAGGTTCTGGAACACGCGCGCGTCGCTGCGCTGGCCGAGCACCCACAGCGAGGGCACCACCGTGAGGGCGAGCACGCGGTCGCCGTGGAGCCATCCGCGGTCGGTGACGCGCGCGACGAGGCCCGCGAAGCGATGGGTCTGGGGAGCGCTTCCGCCGCGGGAGAACTCCACGACGGCGGGCTGCCCGAGGAGCGCGCGGAGGTCGTCGATCGCGGCGCCGGGTGCTGCCTCGACCTCGCACTCGAAGAGCTCGGAGAGGCGCTCCACGGCGCGCACGCGGGCCACGCGCCAGGGGGCGCTCACGCCCGTGACGCGGAGTTCGAAGAGCACCTCGTCCAACCCGTCAGCCATCGTCGGAATCGCCTCCCTCACCGGGCGGTCTCGCATCGCGGGCTACGCGGCGCGGCCGAGCGCGCGACCTTACGCAGAGCGCCGCGACGGTGACAAGTGCGCACGCGCCGAGCGCATTGACGGCCCGCGCGCGCAACGGCTAGGGTCGCGACGATTTGCGCGGCGCACGCGGGGACGGCGCGACGCCGTGGAAGCGCGTTCCGTTCTGTCTCTCCCCCGTCTCTCCAACACCCCTCGAACGGTGCTGCGACGATGCCCCAGGACCTGACCAACCTCCCGTCACGGCTCCGCCGCGTGCTCGTGGGCGAACCGGTGCGCCTCGGCGCGGTGCGCGGCGGCGAGAAGCTCGAACGCATCGCGAACGTGATGTGGACCTTCTACGCCCTGCGCGACAACGAGCGCACGCAGCTCGCCGTGATCGAGCGTCCGTTCTCGGGCAACCGCGCGAGCGCCATCTGGGAGGCGACGGGCCCCGACGAGCGACGCGAGCGCTCGGTGCGCGTGGTCTACACGGTGAAGGCCGGCGCCGTGGAGCGCGACGCCGGCGAGGAGATCGAGGTCTTCGTTCCGTGGCTCGAAATCACGGCCGTCGACGAGCAGGGCGCGCCGGTGGTGAACGCGCCGTTCCGACTGGTCTACGACGGCGTTCCGCAGGGCGGCGATCCGTTTCGCACCGACGACCAGGGGAAGCGCCGCATCGAGGAGGTTCCGCCCTGTGACGTGACCGTCGAGTGGCTCGCGCCGCATCGCGCGATCCGCTGGGAAGGCAACGCGACGCTGCCGCGCCGCAAGGTGGTGCTCGCCCGCTACCGCGCGAAGATCGTGTGGCCCGACGTGCCCGAGGGCGGGCTCCACAAGCAGTGGGTGAACGAGAAGCAGACCGACGGACTCCCCGTCGACTCGTCGACGCAGATGCGCATCCGCGTGGCGCCGCAGGAGGGCACGGCGCCGAACCAGCCCTACTGGGTGAAGCTCGTGTACGCGGAGAACGAGTGCCTCCCGCGCACCGGAGGCGGATGGGCGCCAGATCAGCCCGGCTTCGAGAAGCCCGGCCCCGGCGTGTTTCTCATCCGCGCGGTGCTCAACGGCGAAAGCCTCGGGGCGCAGGCGTTCCTCGTGAGCGCAGGCCTCGGCGACGTCGTGACCGTGCACGTCGGCAGCACGCCCGAGTGTCTCGACGCGCAGGTGCGTGTGCAGAGCTGGGCGCGGCGCCCGGTGCTGAACGACAGCCGCACCGACCTCCCGGCGCCCGTGCTGGGCATGGTGCAGACGGCGTTTCGCGCGTGCTTCTACGAGGTCAGCTTCGACGGGCGCGTCGACCTCCCGGCGCGACGGTGCGTCTTCGAAGTTCCCGGCGACTGGCTCGGCGAGGCGGGCCTCATGGGACGCAGCGCGGCGGGGCGGTACCGCTACGTCAACCGGGGAATGCCGGACCACGACGCGATCTGGCGCACCAACAACGAGAAGACCCGCCTGCTCAAATTCGACGGCTTCTACATGCCGACGCAGCGTGCGGTCGACATCACCCTGCGGAGCGCCACGGGCTCGACGCGGATCAACGTCTCGCCCGGCAAGGTGGTGTTCCCGAAGAACCTTTCGAACGGCGAGGACTTCTTCACCGCGAAGACCACCATCGACGGCGCGGAGGTGACGGTGCCGCTCAAGGCCACGATCGAAGCCGACGGTCGGGCGTTCACCCTCTCGCTCGCCGACCCCGCCGCGTGGGCGAGCCGCATCGGGCTCTTCAGCCCGCTCCGCGCGAACCTCACCATCACCGAGCTGTATCTCACCGCGGGCTCTGCGGGATCGAACACCGCGGCGGTGCTGCACCTCACGTCACGCCGCGCCGAAGACTACGCGTGGACGGTCTGCCACGAGCTCGCGCACCTCTTCGGCATCGTGCGCGAGAAGCCGCTCAACGGCGCGTTCGACATCCCCAGGAACCCGCACTACGTCCTCGACCGCGGGTTTCAGGGCGGGCACTGCACCACGGGCATCCCCGCCGACAAGCTGTCCGCGGCCGACTACAACCTCGATCTCCACCTCAAGGGCACCTACGGCGAGTGCATCATGTGGGGCTCACTGCGGGCGCCGACGTCCCCGGTGCCGCCCCCCGTCACGTTCTGCCCGACGTGCCAGAAGCTCCTCCGCGCGAACGTGTGACGGCGACCATGGAACAACCCACCGACCTCGGGCTCATGGCCCACGAGTTCTGGCAGGACCCGTACTGCACCCGCGACACCGTCGTCGAGACGCTCCGCAGCCAGGAGTTCGTGGGCCTCGCGCTCGACGCGCCGCCCGCCGTCGACCTCGACGCGCACACCACCGTGCCCGCGGTGCTGCTCCAGGGCACGACGCTCGTCGACGCCGACACGCTGGTCTTCGAAAACGAGACCGTGGCCGTGGCCGTCGACACGGTGACCGGCGACGTGCACGTGGGCACCTTCGTCGAGCCCATCGTGCTCGACGCGCCGCTCGTTCCGCCCGCCGCGCCTTCGGGCGAAGGGCTCTCGTACTCGCTCACGGCCACGGACCTCCGCGCGCGCCTCGACCTCCCGTGGACGCCCTCGACGCTGCTCGTGACGGCGCTCCAGCGCGACCGCGTTTCGAACCGCGTCCGCGTGCGCCTCGCGCCCTCGTACGAAGACCCCGCGGTGCAGGCCTTTCTCGACGAGCAGCGCCGCGCGATGCCCCAGAGCCCGGTGCGTCCGCTGCCTGCGCGTCCGACGCCGTACTACGGCCCGACGCAGTTCAATCCCCCGGTGCCCGAGACCGCGGGCATCGCGCTCGCGCCGCGCCGTCTCGCGGTGCTCGGAGACGAAGCGGGCGCCCTCGTCGCAGGGAGCTTTCGCCTGCCCATCGAGCGTCGCCAGGTGGGCGGCCCCACGCGCCACGACATCGCCGCGCTCACGGGAATCTACTCCGCCGTGGTGCCCATCACCCTGGTGCTTCTGGGCCGTCGCGTGACGGGGCCGTGGGTGCTCCGCATGGACGTTCCGAGCTACGACGCGCTGCCCGAGGGCTTCGACGGCGGCGAGGTGACGGGCCACTTCGTCGTCGACGTGTGCGCCCTCGGCGTTGTGCCCGCCGACGCGCAGACGCTCTTCGTCTACGCCTTCTCGGGCGAAGCGATGGCGGGCCCCGTTCCCATGGCGCTCGTCGATCCGTCGTCGCTCCCGCGGCAGCGCCGCTGACGGCACCGAGAGGCCCCCGCGTGTCTCCCTTCGCGCTGCGACGAGGCCGATGGACGCCCCACGACCGCGACGGCACCGCGCGCGTCTTCGCCGACGCCCGCGAGGCCCGCGCGTGGCTGCTCCGTCACGCCGCGGGGAGCGCCCTCGCCCGCGACGGCGCGCTCCGCACGTTGCGCCGCACGCTCGCCGAGCTCGACCCCGCGCGCCGCGTCGACGCGCTCACCGACGACGAGGTGCTCGACCAGATCGCGCACCGCATCGCGATCGGGCACATCGACGTGCTCGTTCCCGCGGCGCCGCCGGACTATGTGCTCACGCGGCCCGAGCCCGAAGCGCCGATGCGCGCCCCCGAAGCGCCCGTCGACGACGAGGGGTCGCTGTGGGTGCACCACGACTTCGAAACGCGCACGGTCACCCTCGCGATCGACGTCGAGGCCGACGCGCCGCGCCCCGAGCTCACGATCGGCGTCGAGCTCGAAGACCAGGCCGCCGAGCTCGTCGTCGAGGCCACCGTCGACGCAGACCCGTGGACGCTCTCCCTCGACGCGAACGTCGACCCCGCTCCGTGGACGCTCTCCCTCGACGCCGACGTCGACGCGCCCGTGATCGAGACGGTCACCGCGCCGCTGGCCGTCGATGCGCCCGCGAGTTCAGACGCGCCCGCGCCGAAGGAGCCGCTCCCCGACAACACGCCGTGGACGCTCGTCGATCCGCTCGAACGCGACGACGACACCGACGACGACACGCGCGAAGCGACCGCGAACGACGACACGCCGTGGACGCTCGTCGACCCGCTCGAACGCGACGACGACACCGACGATGCGCGCGAAGAGACCGCGAACGACGAGACGCCGTGGACGCTCGTCGATCCGCTCGAACGCGACGACGACACCCACGACGACACGCGCGAAGAGACCGCGAACGACGAGACGCCGTGGACGCTCGTCGATCCGCTCGAACGCGACGACGACACCCACGACGACACGCGCGAAGAGACGGCCTCGACCGCGCGCGACGAGACGCCGTGGACGCTCGTCGATCCGCTGCACCCCGACGAATCCGACGCCCCCGCTCCCGACGCCAGCGATGCCCCGGAGGCCCGCGACGCATGAAGCGCCACTACATCAACAAGAAGTACGTAGACCCCGACGGCGGCGCGCCGAACTACCGCAACGTGCCGGGCCACCGCGTGAAGATGAAGGTCGACCTGCGCCGCGGCACCGTCGTGAAGCCCACGGTCTCGTGGCACGTGGAGCGCGAGGCGAGCGAAGACGACCGCTTCGTCGAAGACCCGCAGTTCGACGTGCGCACGACGCCCACGACCTCGTGGGGACGCGACGTCGACCGGCACTGGCTCACGCTCACGATCGGCAAGGTGCTCGGGGCGCGTTACACGGTCTCGGTGAAGCTCGACGGGCAGCCCGCGCACAGCTTCGCGCCCTTCGAAACCTGGTACCGGGTGTTCCTCAATGTGAACGCCGGCGACGCGTACCTGTATGGGCTGTTCTCGAAGGCGCTGTCGGGCGTGAAGAAGATCTTCGAGCGCGCGTGCATCGCCATCGAAGAGAACGAGGTCACCGTCGCGGGCACGAAGACGAAGGAGAAGGACCACTCGGAGCAGGGCGACCGCGGCGCGCGCATCACGGTCACGCTCAGCGCCGCGGACTGGTATCCGTTCTCGCACAACGTCGTGGTGAAGATCGCGAACCGCGCGGTCACCGAGCCGAAGTACGCGACGCTCACGGGCGACACGCTCCGTCTCTCGATCGCCGAGATCTGCCGGTGGAAGGCGTCGCCCGAGCACCTCACCTCGATCACCGCGAAGGGGGGCGCCGGAACGCTCGCCACCGTGGGACGCGACGACGTGGCCGGCGTGTCGGCGCGCGTCGACAACCGCACGCTCACCGTCGACCTCGCCGCGCAGGCGCTCGCCCCCGTGCAGGCCGAGATCGCCGCGGGACGCGCCGTCGAGATCACCCTCGCGACGGGCGTCGAGCAGTTCGGCCGCGAGGGCGGCCAGGGGGGAGCGGGCTACGCGAACATCAAGCTCTGGCGCCAGGCCGAGCTCACGCTGTTCGGCAAGACGCAGACGAGCGCGCAGATCGCGGCGCTGGTCGCCCACGAGGTCGGCCACGCGCTCGGGCTGGTCGACCGCAACGCGAGCGAGGCCTACCGCGGCACGCGCAACGTCTACGCCTTCACCGAGGGCGGTGCCGACGAGCGACGCGCGCCTGCCACGGTGTCGAAGGCCCATCCGCGCAAGCACGGACCCGAGTTCGGCGGATCGGGCCACCACTGCACCTTCAACACCCACCGCGTCGACGACACCTCCACCAGCTCGAAGAAGCGCGTCGAGGTGATGGACGGCATGAAGAGCTGCGTGATGTTCCACTCGACGCTCGACCGCGTGCGCGACGAGGGATTCTGCGACACCTGCATCGCCCACCTCCGCCGCGTCGCCGCGGCACGGTGAACAGCCCTTCGCGCGCGGCGCTCTCCGTTGCTTCGCGCGCGGGCGGTGTGTTACCCCGACCGACGCCGTGAACCGCCGCCCGCTGCTTCTCGTGTGCACCCTCGCCGCCGCGGGCTGCGTCCGCGACGACTGGACCTTCGTCGCCCGCGACGCCGCCCGTGAGACCTCCGTGGTCGACGCTACGAGCGACCAGCCCGCGCCCACCGACGCGCCGATCGTCAGCGACGTCGTGGATGCGAGCGATGTCGTGGATGCGAGCGACGTGAGCGATGCCTCCGACGTGAGCGATGCCTCGGACGTGAGCGACGTGAGCGATGCCAGCGACGTGAGCGATGCGGGCGACGCTGCCGACGTGCGCGACGCCGCCGACGCGGCGGACGTGGGCGATGCCAGCGACGCGGCGATCGTCGACGCGAGCTGTCCCACGGAGCGTCCTTCGCGCTGCGGCGCCGCGTGCGTCGACCTCTTCACCGACCCGATGAACTGCCGCTCGTGCGGCAACGTGTGCTCCGTGGCCCACGCGTCGGCCGTGTGCCGCTCGGGCGTGTGCGCCGTGGGAACGTGCGACGCGGGCTGGGCCGACTGCGACCGCGATCCGACCAACGGCTGCGAGGTCGACCTCACGAGCGACCGCGCCCACTGCGGAACCTGCGCGACGGCCTGCAACGTGGCCCGCGGCACCGCGGCCTGCGTGGCGGGCGCGTGCACCCTCGCCGCGTGCGACACGGGCTGGGGCAACTGCAACGGCGTCGCGGCCGACGGATGCGAGGTGAACACCGACACCGACACTGGCGACTGCGGACGCTGCGGCAACGCCTGCGCGTCGGGCCAGGTGTGCTCCGCCGGCGTGTGCACGCTCGTGTGCGGCGCGGGCGAGGTGAACTGCGGCGGACGCTGCGCCGCCACCGCGCGCGACCCTTCGAACTGCGGCGCCTGCGGGGTCGTGTGCGCCACGCGCGCCAACGCGACGAGCACGTGCGGCGCGACCGGCTGCGGCTTCTCGTGCAACGCGGGCTTCGCCGACTGCGACGGCGCGTCGGGCAACGGCTGCGAGTCGAACACCGCGACCTCGCTCGCCCACTGCGGCGCGTGCGGACGGGCGTGCAATCCCGCCAACGCGACGGGCGTGTGCGCGGCGGGCGCGTGCGCCATCGCGCGCTGCAACACGGGCTTCGCCGACTGCGACGGCAACCCCGCCAACGGCTGCGAGGTCGACCTCACCAGCGACGCCGCGAACTGCGGATCGTGCGCGAACGCATGCGGCACCGTCACGGGCGCGACCCTCGCGTGCCGCAGCGGCGCGTGTGCGGTGACCGCGTGCGCCTCGGGCACCTTCGACTGCGACGGCAACTACCGCAACGGATGTGAGCTCTCCGCGCCCCTCTTCGCGAGCAGCGGCGCCGAGGGAGCCTTCGCGCCCACGAGCGACACCGTGCTCTCCGCGGGCGTGCACAACTTCACGACGATCAACATCCCCGCGGGCGTGACCGTGCGCAGCAACGGAACGGGCGTGCTCGACCTCCGCGCGACGGGCGCGGTGACGATCGCAGGCACCGTCGACGTGAGCGGCGGCAACGGCGGACAGGCCGTCACCTCGACGAACGGCGGCAACGGCGGCGGCGGACACACGGGCACCGCCACGGCGGGCGCAGCGGGCGTGAACGGCGCGTATCCCATGGCCTCGGGCGGCGGCGCGGGCACGGCGGGCGCGGCCTGCGTGTGCAGCGGATGCGGCG
>CAMFHP010000102.1 GCA_945952225.1 uncultured Myxococcaceae bacterium | reverse complement strand
TCTACACGTAAGGAGTCGTCGGCAGCGTCAGATGTGTATAAGAGACAGGCATCGCGGCGGTCATCGCGCGGGGCGCGGGCGCGGAGATCGGGGCCATCGTGGCGGGGCGGGCCACGGGCGCGCGGGCGGGCGGCAACGGCGCGGCGGCCCACGCGGCGTCGAGGGCCTTGCGGAACGAGGCGGTGTCGTCCCAGCGGGCGGCGGGCTCGCGGCGCGTGGCGCGGGCGAGGGTCTCCCACACGGCGGGCGCGAGGTCGGGGCGCTGTTGCCTTCCGACGTGGAGCCCACCCTCACGCTGAAGCCCCGCGAGGAACGATTCGAGCGCGCGCCGCGCATCCCCAACGCCCTGCGGCTGGAGCATCTCCGCGAGGAGCGCGCCGAGCGCATACACCTCGCTCGCGAGGGTCACCGCATCGGGCGAGGCCGCGAGTTCGGGCGCGCGAAACGGACCGAGCACCTCGGCCGACGCGAAGGGCCCGAGGGCGAAATCAATGAGCTTCACCGCGCCGTCGGGCTTCACCAGCACGCTGCGCGGCGAGAGGCATCCGTGGAGCACCGCCGTCGAGGCCTCGTGCGCGGCGCCCACGCCGTCGAGCACCTTCGCGAAGAGGTCTTTCACGGTGGCCGCATCGACCTGTCCGCGGGCGCGGCGCTCGTCGTCGAGAAAGCGCGCGAGCGAGACGCCCTCGAAGCCGTCGTAGGCCACCCACGGACGGCCCTGATGCACGCCCTGGTTGATGATCGGCAGCACGCACGGGTGCTTCAACGCGCGCTGCACGCGAAGGTCCTGCGAGCGCTCCGCCGCGAGCTCGACGTGCTCCGCCGCGAGGAACTCCAGCGCCACCGCGCGGTTGCGGAAGTTCTTGTCGCGCGCGGCCCACCCCTCGCCCACGCCCCAGGCGTCGAGCGGCGCGTCGAGGAGGTATCGCCCGTCGACGGCGCTCTGCGGATTCATCGGGCCCTGGCTCATGAGGACGCGCGCTTTATGCCCGTTTCACTCCGTCGTCGCAACGCCGCAGCGCCGCGCGTCTCTCGTTGCGCAGCGCGGTGCGCTCGGCGAATCATCGCGCGACACCCCATGCGACACCTCCGCACGCGCGCCACGCTGGCGCTTCTGGTCACCGCGCTCTCGGGCGCGTGCATCCCCGCCACCCACCACGTGCGCACCATGGACGCGCGCCGCGCCCCCCGCGCCGACACCTGCGATCCCGCGACGCTCCCGACCTTCACCGACCGTGGGCCCGAGCGCCCGCGCCTCGCCTTCGCCGTGGTCACCGCCGAGTGCGGCGAGTCGAAGGAACCCGAGTGTCGCGACCACCTCCTTCGCGGCGGCTGCGAGGTCAACGCCGACGCGCTCATCGAGGTCAGCAACCGCGTGGCCCAGGGCCGCCGTCGCATGGTGGGCACCGCCGTGGAGTTCACCGGCCCCGAGTCCGCCGCGCCCGCGCCCTCATCGGGCAGCACCGCGCCCTGAGCGCATCGCGCCCTCTCACTCCATCAGCACCCGCACGTCGCCGAAGCCCCGCACCTCGCGCCATCCCATCGCCCGCACCGCACGCGCCGCGTCGCCATTGCGCGCGATGGCCCAGCGCGTTCCCCGCACGCGCGGCGAGGCCTCCATGCGCGCGAGCGCGGCGCCCACGTCGTTGCGTCCGTCGCCCCACACGGGCACGTCACGTCGCAGGTGCACGTAGCCCGGATGCGACACGCCGAGCAGCACCACGCCCGCCACGTCGTGTTGCCGTCCCACCCACTCCGCGGCCTCGACGGCGTCGCCCTCATACACCTGCGTGCGATGGAGCACCGCCGCCGCCACCGCCGACTGAAGCGCCGCGAGCAGCACCACCGCACGCGCGACGCGCGGGCTCCACACGGTCACCACGCGGCCCGCGGCGATCACCAGCGCGGGCACGATCGCGAGCAGAAAGCGCGGCTCCTTGTGGGCGAGCAGTGACATCACCGCGAGGTAGGAGAGCGCCACGGCGAGGGGCATTCCCCCGTCGCGCAGACGCGGTCTGCGAAGGGACACCGCGAGGAGCGCCGCGGGCGCGAAGGCCCACACCGTCGCGAGGTAGAACCACACGGGGCGCGCGCCGTAGTCGAGGGCCGCGCGTCCGCGCACGAGGTTGAAGTCCGCGTACGCGAAGACCGAGTGCCACGGACGCCCCCACACCCACGCATCGAGCGCGCCCAACAATCCCACGGGAACAGCCAGCCCGAAGGCCCATCGCGCGAGGCCCTTCACGTCGCGGTCACGCACGTAGGCCATCACGAAGGGCAGCAGAAAGAGCCCCGCGGGATAGCGCGCCACGAAGGCCGCCCCGAGCCACGCGCCCACGCGAACATCCCGTCGCGGCGCGCGCTCCCACGCGTCGAGCGCCATGAGCAGCGCGAGCGCCGAGAAGGTCTCGCCCAGGGTGCGAAACGCGAGGTTCTGCCACGGCGTCCACAGCGCGAGCACCATCGCCACGGCGTACGCCCGCTGCCGATCGACGCGCGCCACGAGGTCGTACGCGCGCACCACCGCGGTGAGCGAGAGCGCGCCCACCATCGCGTGCACGGTGCCCACGATCCACCGCGCGTCGCCCACACCGAGCGCGCGCAGCAGCGCGAACCACAGCCCGATCGCACCGGGAATCGCCGCGTTGCGCATCCCCGCGTACCACTCGTGCGGACGGGTGCCGAAGCCCCACACCGCGCGGTGGGCCACGTCGAGGAACTGATGGGTCTCGTCGGGGTGCACGCGCCCGCCGAGTGCGAGCGCGCAGACGAACTGCGTGAGGGCCGCGACGGCGACGAGGCGCGCGACGGCGGCGGGGCGGGTCAGGCCGCGGGCTTCTCGTTCCGCGCCTTCCACCACTCGAGCACCATGGGGAGCACGGAGACGATCACGATGAGGATCACGACCTTCTCGAAATGGCGCTGCACGATGGCCATTCCGCCGAAGACCACGCCCGCGCCCATCATCAGGGTCACCCACGCGAGCGCGCCCACGATGTTGAACAGAATGAACTTCGGATAGCTCATCGCGCCGGCGCCCGCGACGAAGGGCGCGAAGGTGCGAACGATGGGCACGAAGCGCGCGAGGATGATCGTCTTGCCGCCGTACTTCTCGAAGTAGGCGTGGGTCTTGTCGAGGTACTTCTTGTTGAAGATCTTCGAGTCTTCGCTCTTCATCACGCGGGGGCCGATGAGCTTGCCCACGTGGTAGTTGATCGTGTCGCCCACGATCGCCGCGACGATGAGCGCGCCACCGAGCGCGAAGATGTTGAGCTGCTGCGTGCTGCTGGCCACGAAGCCCGCCGTGAAGAGCAGCGAGTCACCGGGCAGAAACGGCGTCACCACCAGGCCCGTCTCCGCGAAGACGATGGCGATGAGGATCCAGTACATCGCCGTGCCGTACTGCGCGGTGAGATGGGTGAGCCCCTCGATGCTCACGAGCTGTTTGATGAACGCCAGAAAGTCGTGCAACACGCGCGTACCTCGCTTCGCCCGCTACGGTGATCGGCCGCGAGAGGGTCCCGCGGCGGCGTCGGGCCGTGTGCACCATTTTTTCGGGCGAAGCAACAGAAGCGCGGGGGCTCAGGCCGCAGGCGCGGCGTCGAGCTCCTTGAGCAGCGAGGCGAGCCACAGGGAGAGTTCGCGGCGCCGTCGCTCGTAGGTCACGGGCCCCACCTCGCCCGCGTCGCGGAGGCGGGCCAGCTCGGTCATCTCGTCGAGCACGCGGGCGCGCTCGGCTTCGAGCTCGGTGCGCGAGCGCTTCGCACCCATGGTCTTGCGCCGCGAGAGGCCGTAGCCCACGGCGCCCAGCGCGATCGCCGTGGCCAGCGCCGCGGCCCCTTCACGGAGCGGTCCCGACGCGCGGGGAATGCCTCCGAGGTGCACGCGCAGCTCGCTCAACGGAGGGTCATCGGGGCGCCGTTCGAGGCCCGTGATGAGAATGCGCTGACCTTCGACCTCGCGGGTCTCGGGCGCGGGCATGCCCGTCACCGACAGCGTGAGTCCCGGCGGCGCTTCGGTCACCACCGAGGCCGACACCACGGGCAGCGGAAGGCCCATCGCGAGGTCGACGTCGCCGCCTTCGAGCTTCACCTGGTACTGGAACACCACGTCGGTGGGCTCGCCCGTCGTGGGCGGCACCGAGCCACGAAACACCGCGGCGTTGCCCTCTTCGGTGAGGTGCACGTCCGACATCGACGGCTGCGTCACGAAGGCCGTGTGCGGCTGCGGAAGCGTGAAGCGCAGTCCGTCGGTGGGCACGAAGGTCACGGGCTGCGCGGCGCTCTCTCCGAGCGAGAGGGCCGTGAGGTTCACGAGCTTCGCGCGCACCACGACCACGGCGCGGTCGTCTTTGAAACGGATCTCGGCGCGCGTGTCCCAGAGCAGCATCGCGCGCGGCGTGTGGCTCACGTCGAAGCGTACGAGCTGCACACGGTAGCCCGCGGCGCCCATCTGAAACGGCGGCGCGCCGAAGCGTGCGCCCTCGTGCTCGGCGCTCACGCGGTAGGCCACGCTCCCGTCGGTGCTGAGGCCCTCGATGCGCGCCACGCCATCGGGTCCGGTGCGGATCTCCTGCGCGCCCGCAGACTCTCCCTCGCGCATCGAGCCCACGCGCACCGACGCATCGGGCACGGGGTTTCCGCGCGGGTCGATCATGCGCACGACCATCACGCCGCGCGGCAGCGACGGGTCTTCGCTCGCGGCGCTCTCGGGGAGCTGCGCGCGACGGATCGATCCCCCGTGCGGATCGCCGCCACCGTTCGCGTCGCCACCACCGTTCATGGGCGGATGCCCCGGCGGCAGCGGCGCGTTGGGGTCCACCGGTCCCGGCGACGGCGCCGTCTGCGCGTGCGGATCGGGCGCAGCGGAAGGCACGCCCGCATCCTGCGCGAAAGCACCGGACGCGAAGGTCGAGAGGGCGAGCGCCAGGAACAGCGCGCAACGATCACGACGCATCGGAGGCCTCCGCGGTGAGCCGATGCCCACACTTCTTGCAGAACACCGCATCGAGATCGTTGGCCGTCTCACACGCGGTGCACGCGCGGGTCTCGGTCTTCGTCTCGGTCTTCGTCTCGGTCTTCGTCTCGGTCTTCGTCTCGGCCTTCGCTTCGGTCTTCTCGTCGGTCTTCTCGTCGACCTTCGTCTCGACCGCGTCGTCGGTCTTCGTGGTGTCCGTCGCGTCGGACTTCTTCGCGCTGCGCTCGGCCTTCGCGAGCATCGCGTCGGCCTTCGAGAGCCACGGACCGAGGCCCGCGTCGATGGCCTTCATCGCGGCGCGCGCCTCGTCGCGGTACTTCTGTTCGAGGCCCTTGAAGTCGTCTTCGCTGAGGCGGCCGATGCTGCGCTCGAACTCGATGTCTTTGAGCGCCTGGAGCGCCGCACGCTTGCGCGCGTCGAGGTCCGCGGGAACGCCCTCGTCGTCTTCGTCGAGTTCATCACCGGGCGCCGTGGGGTCGAGCGCCGTGCGCAGCGCGTCCCAGAAGAGCACCACCGCGCCCGCGAGGAGCGCGAAGGCCACCCAGAGCACCACCGCAGGAACTCCCCGCACGATGCCCAGCGGAACGGCCACCACCAGCACCACCGCCGCGGCCAGGTGCGGAACGTAGCGCGCGAGCTCGTCGCGCCCCTCGGGCTCAGTCGTCTCCACGGAGTTCCTCGTCGATGCGGGCGTCGTAGCTGCTGTCGGAGGCCTTCGTGTCGGCCGCGGGCGCGTCGCCCTTCGCGCCATCGCCCGCGGGCTTCGCCTCCTGCGGACCCGGTCCCGCCGCGCGCTCGGCCCATCGCCGCGCGAGGCGCACCACGAGGCCCGCGCCCGCCGCGAGCGCCGCCACGGGCACGATGTAGAGCGCCTTGTTGTGTCCCTGATCCGGCGGCACCGCGAGCGCCTCGGGACCGAAGCGCGCGACGTACTCGCCCACGATGGTTCCGTCGGTCATGCCCGCGGCCATCTTCTCGCGCAGCGAGGTGCGCTGGCGGGCCGCGTAGTCACACGCGCAGATCGCGAGCGGCAGGCGTTGGCATCCGCCGCACATGCACAGCAGCTTCTCGAAGAGCGTGCGCTCGCGGTGGGTGAAGGTCTCGGCCACGCCCAGCGGCATCGCGCTCGTGTCGTGCTGGGGCTGCGCGAGCGCGTTCGACGGAACGAGCAGCAGCGCACCGCCCGCCGTCACGCCCACGAGCAACATCACCGCGGCACCGCTCGCGAGGGCCGCACGACGCGGGGCCACCGCGCGCGCCGCGACCTTCGAAGCGTCGGGCCACATGGCCACCATCACGCCGAAGACCAGCACCAGACCGCCGAACCAGATCCACGCCGTGAGCGGGTTCACGAAGCCCTTGAGGTGCGCGACGTGGGTCTCGTTGTCGACGGTGGCCATCACCACGTAGAGGTCTTCGAAGAGCGTCGTGGTGATGCTCACCTCGGTGGTCGGCATGTCGGGACGCGCCGTGTACACGAAGCGCGCGGGGCGCACCTGCGCGAACTCGCGTCCGTCGCGGAAGGCCGTCACCCGCGCGTAGATCTCGCGCTTGTCGGGCGTGCGCCGCGAGTCGGGGCCGTCGTAGCGGAGGGTGTAGTGCCCCACGCGCATCGACTGGCCGGGCGAGAGCGAGGCCTCGACCTCCTGGCGGTAGGCCGCGCCCATCCAGCCCATCATCATCAGGGCGAAGCCCACGTGCACGATGTAGCCGCCGTAGCGACGGCGGTTGCGGCCCACGAGGCGCGTGAGGGCCACGGGCGCGGGCTCGTTCTTCGCGCGCATGCGCGCCGCGGTGCCGCGGTAGAACTCCTGCGCGAGGGCGGCGACGTTGAAGGCGAAGAGGGCCGTGGCGAAGGGCGGAAGGTGCCCGTCGAGCCACGCGAGCGAGCGGCCCACGTTCATGTCGAAGAGGTGCAGCCCGAAGAGCTGCACGTGCGTGACGACGTCGTAGATCGGGTCGCACTGCACGACGGGCGCGAAGCCGATGCGACGGCCCACGAGCGCGTGGAGCACGCCCACGGTGAGGCCTGCCGCGAGCGGTCCGCGAAAGGCTTCGAGCAGGAGCTTCGGCGAGGCCTTGCGCCACGGGGTCAGCGTGCCGATGCCGATGATCGAGAAGAGCACCAGGCCGATGGGCGAGAGCCAGGCGTTGTAGAAGCTCGCGCCGACGGTGAGGCGCTCGTTCCAGAGCCACTCGCTCACCTTGGGCCACGTGGTCGCGAGGAGGATGAACACGCAGATGCCGAGGAGCATCCAGTTGTTCACCACGAACATGGCCTCGCGGCTCCACACGCTGTCGATCTGCGAGGGGCTGCGGAGCTTCGGCAGGCGCCACACGACGAGCCCGACGAGCACCACCGCGAGCACCACCATGTAGTGAATGAAGTGGATGCCGATCTCGCTCTGCGCGAACGCGTGCACGCTGGAGATGAGCCCCGAGCGCGTGAGGAACGTGCCGAAGATCGTGAGGAAGAACGTGCCCAGGATGAGCGCCACGTTCCACACCTTGAGGAAGCCGCGGCGCTCCTGGATCATCACGGAGTGGAGGTACGCGGTGAGCGTCCACCACGGGAGGCACGCGGCGTTCTCCACCGGGTCCCAGGCCCAGAAGCCACCCCAGCCGAGCTCTTCGTAGGCCCAGAGCATCCCGAGGATGTTGCCGATCGAGAGGAACATCCACGCGAAGAGCACCCAGCGCCGCGCGGCGAGCACCCACTCCTCGTTGAGCCGCCCGGTGATGAGCGCCGCGACCGCGTACGCGAAGGGCACCGCGCACCCGACGAAGCCCACGTAGAGGCTCGGCGGATGGATCGCCATGTAGAAGTTCTGCAGCGAGGGGTTGAGCCCGTCACCGTCCGCGGGCGCGCCGCCGAAGGTGGCCGCGAAGGGGTTGGCCGCGAAGGCCATGAGCAGCCCGAAGAACATCACCACCGACATGAGCGTGGCGATCACCCACGGGGCCAGCTCGCGGTGTCTTCCCTTGAGGTTCAGCAGCGCGACGGCGCTGTAGAGTGAGAGCAGGAAGGTCCACCAGAGGAGCGAGCCGTCCTGGCCTCCCCACAGCGCGGTGATGAGGTACACGAGCGGCATCGAGCGGTCGCTGTAGTGCGCCACGTACCGGATGCGGAAGTCGTGCGACACGAAGCCGTAGAGCAGCGTGAAGACGTCGAGTCCGATGAGGGCGCAGGTGCCGAGCGCCGTGAGCCGCGCCGCGCGAAGGAGCCGCGGGCCGCTGCCCTGCGGAGACACGCCGGCGAACACGGCGAGCGCGAACGCCACCGCGGCAGAGACCAGGAACGCGTAGAGCACGCCCGTGCCGAAGGCCGGGATGCCCGCGTCGAAGCTGGCGGTATTCATGGGTGGCGGGGAAACTAGGCAACTCGCGGCGAAATGACAATCACGCCCCGCACGGCGAATTCGCGCGCGATGAGGGCGAATTCACCGCGCGACAAGGCCATGTTGCAGGGTGTGCGAACGGGTCAGCGCGAGAAGCGCAGCGCGCCGTCGTCGAGCTTCGCGTGGCGCAGGGCGGCGCGGTCGAGGGCGTAGTTCTGGTAGAGCTTCCACGGCGCGCGCGAGCCCTGCTTCGGGAAGCGCTCGATCGCGCGGAGCACATAGCCCGCGGTGAAATCGAGCAGCGGCGCGGGCTGCACCGAGGGGTCGTCGTTGTGGGGCACGACCTTGCGAAACCCGCGGTCGCGCAGGGTGTTGAGCACGCGGCACACGTACTCGCAGGTCAGGTCGCATTTGAGCGTCCATGAAGCGTTCGTGTAGCCGATGGCGAGCGCGAGGTTGGGCACGTCGCTGAGCATCATGCCCTTGTACGAGAGGCACTCCGCGGGCTCGATGGTGCGGCCGTCGACTTCGAGCGCGATGCCGCCGAGGAACTTCAGCTTGAGCCCCGTCGCCGTCACCACGAGGTCGGCGTCGAGGGTCGCCCCCGAACGCAGCCGGATGCCCGTCTCCGTGAAGGTTTCAATATGGTCGGTGACCACCGACGCGCGGCCGTCACGGATGCACGCGAAGAGGTCTCCATCGGGCACGACGCAGAGGCGCTGGTCCCAGGGGTTGTACGTGGGCACGAAGTTCGAGACGTCGCTGTGGCCGCCCACCTCGCGGCGCACGAGCCCCACGAGCGTGCGCTTCGCGTGGGCCGGGAAGCGTCGGCAGTACGCATAGAAGGCCTGCCCCACGGTGATGTTCTTCCACCGCGTGACGGCGTACGCGAGGTCGGGCGGGAGCGCGCCGCGCAGCGCGTTGGCCACGCGGTCGCGCGCCGGGAGGTTCATGATGTACGTCGGCGAGCGCTGGAGCATGGTGACGTGCGCCGCGCGCTCGGCCAGCGAGGGGAGCAGCGTGATGGCCGTGGCGCCGCTGCCGATGATCACCACGCGCTTGCCCTCCCACGCGATGTCGGGCGTCCAGCGTTGCGGGTGCACGACGCGTCCCTTGAAGCGCTCGATGCCCTTGAACTCCGGGGTGTAGCCCTCGTCGTAGTCGTAGTAGCCCGCGCACGCGAAGAGGAACGTGCACGTGAACGTGCGCACCGTGTCGCTCGCGAGGTCGCGCACGTCGACGGTCCAGCGGGCGTCGTCGCTCGACCAGCGCGCGCGCTCGACGCGGTGCTGATAGCGGATGTGCTGGTCGACGCCGTGCTCGGCCGCGGTGTCACGGATGTACGCGAGGATGTCGGCCCCATCGGCGATGGCCTTCGCGTTCGTCCACGGGCGAAACGAGTACCCGAGCGTGTGCATGTCCGAGTCGGAGCGGATGCCGGGATAGCGGAAGAGGTCCCACGTTCCGCCGAGGCGCTCGCGGCCTTCGAGCACGGCGTAGGTGCGATCGGGGCATCGCTGCTGAAGGTGCACGGCCGCGCCGATGCCCGAGAGCCCGGCGCCCACGATCAGCACGTCGAAGTGGAGTGTCTCGTCGCTCATGGCGCGCGCGAGGGTACGCGACACGGCGCGCGGCCGTCATCGGCGACGCGGGGCGGTTCCCACGATGGGGCGCCTTGCTCTACCTTCCGCGCCATGAGCGAAACGCCAACGCGCATGGCCATCACGTGGTTCGAGCCCACCACCGTGGAGCCTCGGTACTTCGTGAACCGTACGGAGCTCCGCGCGCAGCTCCTCGGCGTGCTGGGCGAGCGCCTCGCGCGACGGGGCACCTACACCGTCGGCGTGACGGGCCTCCGCGGCGTCGGCAAGTCGATCTTCTCGCGCTGGTGCCTCGAAGAGTTCGCGAAGGCCCATCGCGACCGCGTCGTCGGCGTGCACGTCGACCTCCGCATGGTGGGCATCACCGAGTTCCTCAAGGAGTTCATCCACCGCCTCGGCGTGGGTGTGCGCGCCACACTCGACGCCGCGCGAGACACCTCCGACGACGCGACGCGGGTGCGGCACTGGCTCGACGAGCTCCAGCTCCTCGCGCGCAGCGAGACGGTCACCGAGAGCGAGCTCCGCACGGTGACCCGTCAGCACGGCGTCAGCGCCGGCCTGAAGACGGGCCTCGTCGACGTGCTGGAGGTGAACAACTCGTTTTCGTGGCAGCAGTCGACCAGTGCGGCGCAGGGATCGACGCGACAGTTTCGTGTGACCGCCGACCTGCTGCACCGCGCGCTGCGCGAGGTGCTCGCCCACGTCGAGACGTGGACCCGGCTCCTCGTCGTCGTGCTCTTCGACGACCTCGACCAGATGCGCGCCGACGACCTCAAGCGCGCCGTGCGCAACGTGCTCGACATCGACCACTGCGTGCGGCTCGTGCACCTGCGCCGCGAGGCCCTCCTCGACGACATCGTGCGCGAGATGGACCTCTCCCTCGAAGTGCCTCCCCTCGACGCCGCCGCGCTCACCGAGATGGTCGAAGGCCGCCTCCGCCACGCGCCCGCCTACGACCAGACGCTCTTCGCCCACAACGACGTACGCGTGGCGCTCCGCGCGCTGACCCGCGTGACGGGCAGCCCCCTCGTGCTGCTCCGCTGGCTCACGGCCCTCGCCGTCGAGAACGCCTTCTCCCCCGAGCAGATCGCGCAGTGGCACGCCCCCGAGCGTCTGGAGCGCGTCGTGCGCAACGCGACGAACCACGGCGCGCGCGTTCCGCTGCTGCGCGCGCTCGCCGTGGCCCTCGATGCGGTGCCCGAGGTCGAGCCCGGCGTGTACGACGGCGAGGCGCTCGAACGCGCGCTCCGCGAGAAGGATCGCAAGGAGGCCGAGCGACTGGGGCTCCTGGGCCGCGTCGACAGCAGCGATTCCTCCGCCGACTGGTGGGTGCACGGGGGCCTCGCGCTGCTGCGTCCGAGCGTCGCAGCGACGCTCCGCGGGGAAGCGTGACGTGCGCGTCTTCGACCTGATCGGCGTCGTGCGCGAACCGCTGACCTCCGTGCTCAGCGGCGGGCCGTTGATGCTGCCGGGCTCCGTCGCGCCCGACGACCAGGAAGCGCTCCTCGCACTCTTGCAGACGCGCTGCGCCCCCACCCCGCTGCGCCGCGTGGAGGTCGACCTGCGCGGCGGATTCACCGAGCCTGCGCGGCGGCTGCTCACACGACTCACCGCCGATCGCGGTGCGAACGGGATGCTTCTCGTACTGCGTCACGGCACGACGGCGTTGTTGCGCGAAGTGCTCGCCGACCCGCTGCTGCGTGCGGTGCCGCGCGTGGTGGCCGTGGTGGCGCATCCCGGCGGCGAAGAGGACCTCACCGCATGGAGCGAACTGGGACGCGCCGTACGCCTCGCGCTCCATGCGAGTTTTCGCGAGCGCGCATCGGAACTCGGCGTGCCTGCGGATGCACTCGACGCATGGCACGAGTACTTCGAGACGCTCACGAACCCCTGCGCGTTGGTGCGCCTCGCGAACGAGATCGTCGAGGCCAGCTACCTCACGCAGGGCGGCGAGGCAGCGCATCGAGACCTTCCGCGATTCCCGGGACTGCGTGCCTTCGACACCTCACCGGGAGCGCACGTCAGTCGCGGGCTCGTGGAGCATGAGCTCGCGTGGCGCCCGTGGTCCGAGCTGCTGGTGCTGGTCGCCCTCGCGACGGCGGGGGAAGGCCAATGCAGCAAGATCCTCGGGAACGAGTCCTATGCGCGCATCCTCGCCGGGTTGGAAGCGCAAGGGCTTTGGCACCCGGAGGAGGGACTGCGCGACTGGGCCACACGCTTCGCCTCCGACCCGTTCTGGCGCACGCGGGTTGGTCGCGGGCGTCCACTGCCGACTGCCGCACAGCGCGCGGAAGGGTGGGATGCACGCTGCGACGACCTTTGTGCCGACGTCGACTACCTGTGGGTCGAACCGGTCGCCCGGGCAGAGCGCACCCCCTTCCTCGCACGGATCTGGGACCTTGACACGGCGCTCGGCGGGGGAGCTTCCGACGAGGAGGTGAATGCACTCGTGGACGAGCTCACGCGACGCGCACCCACAGAAGGTACGACCCCCCGCGAACGCACCGAGTACTTTGATGTGATCAGCCGTGTTTCAGCGCGCCGCGGCGACACAGATGCTGCCATCGATGCGCTTTACGCCGCGCTCCGCGAGGCACCGACCGATACGCCGCGCGTTCGCCTCGCACTTCAGGCGACACTTGGTCTTCGACTGTCTCAGGCGGAACGCCACGACGACGCAATCGAGATCCTGACGGCAGGGCTTGCGACCGGGGACCTCTCGTCGTTGCCCCGACACCGGGCAGAGCTCCTCACCTACCTCGGGCTCGCCCACGCAGCAGTTGGTGCGTACGAAGCTGCGTACAGCGCCTTTCACGAAGCACTCGCTCTCCACAGGGATGCGGGCTCCACACACCTCAACCTCGCCAACACATGCTGCCTGCTCGCGCGCAGCAGCCGAGATTGCGGTCGGCACGAAGAAGCTTCCAAACACGCAGTCAACGCAATGCTCATCGCGCGGCAACTGCGTCCCGCGTCTGACGACCTCTACGCAGAGGCGCTCGAGCTCGCGTGCACTTCGCTACTGGTGCTCCACGAATCGGTGGGCGCTCGAAATTTGTTGCATCTGCTGGTCGACCTCGCGGACCGCGACGCGCCACCGTCCTCCGCCGTCGCCGCGCTGCGCAACGCCGTCGAAGCGATCCCCGACGACCTATCCGCGTTGCGCGACGAGTTCGCCCCGGAGCTGACGCGCCTCGAAGCGCGGGCCGCGGCGCGCTGAACAAAATCGTCGCGACCGACCGAAAATTCCCCCTCCCAACACATCTCTCCGGTGACGCGCTCGGAGCGCTCTGCACACGCGTGGGGCGCGCGCGTCGACGCACGAAGGGAGATGTCACTGATGTCCATTCTCACCATTCCCCGGCTGACCGTGGAGCGGCAGCGCAACGTGGGTGCGCGCCTCGCCGAACTGCTCCGCGCCGAGGCGGGCGCGAAGTCGAAGCGTCCCGCCTCCGTCGTTCAGCGGGCCTCGGAGTTCCTCGCGGCGCACGAGGCGCTCGGGCGCGTCTCGACGGTGCCCAAGCTCGCCGTCGACACCGCGGCCGACCGTGCCTTCGGCGCGTTTCACAACACGCTGGCCGCCATCGAGCAGACCTTCACCGCGCCGCTGGTTCCGCTGTCGCCGCGCAACACCGCGCGCTTCGACGCGGCCCGCGCGCTGCGTCGCGAGGTGTTCCCACGGGGGGTGGGATTTCTCCGCGGCTCCATGGACTCGCAGTACCGCATCATGCGCGAGGTCGTCGCCGCGCTGCGCAGCGCGAAGAACGCCGCCGCGGTGAAGGCCCTCGACGTGGGCGACACCGTCGACTTTCTCGAAGCGCTCCTCGCCCCCTACGGCGTCGCCGTGAAGGGCCCCAACGGCGTCGACGTCGAGCAGCTCTCCGTCGCGTGGCACGCGGCGTTCACCGACCTCGCGGCGGCCCTCACCGGCACGCTCCCCGCCGACGACACGCTCCGCACGGCCGTGTTCGACGCGTACGAGCGCCAGCTCGACGAGCAGTCCGATGCCCTCGCCGCCGCGCGCCGCGCCCGCAAGAAGGCGAAGCCCGCCACCGCCTGATCCTTCGCGCCCGGTCACACCTGCGCCGACGACACGTCGCCCACGCAGCCGGGTACGCCCACGACACGTCGCCCACGTAGCCGGGTACGCCCACGACACGTCGCCCACGTAGCCGGGTACGCCGACGACACGTCGCTCACGTAGCCGGGTACGCCCACGACACGTCGCTCACGTAGCCGGGTACGCCCACGACACGTCGCCCACGTAGCCGGGTACGCCGACGACACGTCGCTCACGTACCCGCCTACGCCGACGACACGGCGCCCACGCACCCGCGTACGCCGCTCACCGCCGCGGCGCAGCGGCCTGCGGGCGGCGCTCACGGCGCACGCGCTCGATGGCGCGGGTCTCGTTCGCGATGCGTCCGTTGAAGGGCGCGGCGATGGCGTCGCCGGTCTCTTCGATCACCGTGCGGAGGCGCTGCGGCGTGAGCGACGGATCGAGCGCCAGCAGCTTGCCCGCGAGGCACGCCACGCCGGGCGACGCCATCGACGTGCCCGACAGCGGCACCCGCTCGCCCGACGGAATCAGGCTGTCGACCTCGACGCCGTGGTCGAACACGCGCACGCGCTCGGGGTTGCTGTTCGTGAAGGGAGCCCACTGGCCGAAGCGATCGACCGCGCCGATGGCCATCACGTTGGGCGTGTCGATCGACGCGGGGATCGCGTCGTACTCGGCCACGTCTTCGTTCGAGTTGCCCGCCGACACCACGAAGAGCGTCTCGGGACACAGCTCGAACACGTGGCGCCAGTTCTCCTTGCGGCGGCGCTGCACCTCGCGGGCGCGAGCGCGCACCTCGTCGTCGTTGTGGTAGCGGTCGCGCTCGTGGCGGAGCTCGTCTTCGAGGTACTCGATCGAGAACCCGAGGCTCGCGTTCACCACGCGCACGTGGTTGCGGTTGATGAAGCCCGCGACCGCTTCCATGTTGGCGCGCTCGGCGTCGAGCTCGGCGTCCGTCGGACCGCGGTGGTGGTAGAGCCTCCCCTCGCCCGCCCACACGCTGCGGAACACCGCGAGCCGCGCGAAGGGATTGCCCGACAGCATGATCCCCGCGACGTGCGTTCCGTGGGACCACTCGCCGATCGCGTCGAGGTTGCGGTCGAGCGCGTCGAGCGCCGCCGCGTCGGTCACGCCGCGCTGAAGCTCCAGCACGCGCTGCGCGGCGGGCGACGAGGCCATGCCCGCGCGGAGGTCCATCACGCCGCGGAGAAAGCCGCCGTACTGGCGCAGCGTCTCCGCGCCGGGGTCGAAGAGCAGCGCCGTGTGCGGCGCATCGCCGTCGCTCACCACCCCCGAAATGTCGTCGACGAGACCGTCGTGGTCGTCGTCCTGTCCGTTGGGCTGCTCCGCGGGATTTCGGTACATCTGCTGCGCGAAGAGCGCGGGGTTGGTGCCGAGGTCCCACACGCCCACGGCCACGGGACGCGCGTCGCGCGCGCCCGCAAGGTTCACCGTGCCGAACGCGTAGTCGCGCTCCGCGGGACGCGCCGCGTAGTCCGCCCGGATGCGCTCGATCACCGCGAGGAAGCGCGCGCGGTTGCGCACGATCTCGGGCATCACCTCGCTGTACCAGAGGGCAGCGCGGGCCGTGTCCTGCGAGATGAGCTGCTCGTGCACCGCCGACACGCGCGCCGCGAGCTGCTCCTGCGTCTGAAAGAGCTGGAACACCACCGTCGACGCCCCGAAGCGCGCCCGCGGAAGCTCGCGGAACACCGCCTCGATGGCCGCGCCCTGTGCGGTCTCGTCGGTCCCTGCGCCGCGGCGCGCGAGCTCCGAGAGCAGCGTGGCGCCCACGAACGCGAGGTTGCGGTTGCGGGCCTTCGCGCGCACCAGCCGCACGATGCCCGCGGCCTCGTCGGCGTGGCCCTGCACCGCGGCCACGATGGCGAGGTCGTAGAGCTGATCGGCGGTGCGTCCCGCGATGGCCGGCGCCGACGCGGGGTCGCGCACCCAGGCCGGGAGCTGCGCGAGGTCGAAGTCGGGCTGCGTCTCGCGGATGCGCGCCGTCGCGCCCTCGGTGACGATGCGACAGAGCCCGCCCACGGTGAGCGTTCCCCAGGTGGGCGCGGCGGCGGTGGCGTCGTCGGGCGCGGCGCTCGCGTCGGCGGCGGGCGGCGGCGCGAGGGTCGAGACGGGCACCGGGTGGGCGCTGCTGCACGCGAGCGCGAACACGACGAGCGACGAGGAGAGCACGGGGCGGAGGTTCATCACGGGGCGCGGAGGATGCCCGCGGCCCAGTGATGGGATCAAGCGCCGTGCGCGCGCTCGTCGAGGGCCGTGCGAACGCGCCGCGCGAGCTGCGTGGGCGAGAGCGTGGTCGGGAGCTTCAACACCCGCGGACTCACCAGCGCGAGGGGCATCACGCTCGTCTCGTCGGGCGCCGTCACGAGCACAGGAACATCACCCGCACGCACCCGCACCGCGCGGAGCAGAGACATCGCATCGGGACGTCCCGGCCCCACGCCGAGAATGACCAGGTGCACGGGCTCGGCGCGCTCTTCGACGGCGGCCTGCGCGTCGACCGCGTCGAGCGCTTCGAGCACCGTGTACCCGAGCATACGCAGCGTGCGCGCGATGGCCTCGCGGCGCGCGTCGGGATCGACCACGAGCACGGTCTCCGTTCCCTGAAGACCCGCGGAGGCCATGGTCACCCCCGACACGACGGACTTCTCCAGCGCGCGAGGCACGTGCACGCAGAGCGAGACGCCCTCGGACACATCGAGCGAGAGCGCCGCGCCGTGACGACGCGCGATGCCCGCCGCCGCCGCAATACCGATCTCCGTGTCGCTGCGCGTGGCCGCCGTGGCCGTGACCGTCTCCACCGCGCGACGCACCGACGCAGCGTCGACCGCGCCGAGCGAGAGCGAGAGCCGCACGTGATCGCCCGCGCCGAGCCCGAGCGGACGCGCCTCGTCGCGCGAGAGGGTCACGTTGTGCGCTTCGAAGGCCATCGACGGCAGCGCGGTCACATCGGCGGCGTAGACCGCGAGGTGGAGCGCGAGCTGCTCGAACTGCTCCGCGTCGACCTTCACGGGCCAGAGCCCGGCGTCACCGCGCACGGTGAGAGCGCGTCGATCGCGCGTCGCACGGAGCAGCACGCGCTCCATGCCGAGCACCAGCGCGTCGAGGCGCACGAGGCTCCGCGCGCCCTCGTGGCGACGGGTGAGCGCCATGAGCTGCCGCGTGAGCGACGAGGCCGTGTCGGCGAGGCGGAGCATCTCGACGAGCTGATCGCGCACGCGCCCCTCGACGCCCGCACCACGGAGCGCGAGGCCCGCGTAGCCGCTGATCGCGACCATGAGGTTGTTGAACTCGTGGGCGGCCTCGTCGGCGATGCGTCCCACCGCGTCGGCGCGCGCGCCGTGGGCCACCATCGCGGCGAGGCGGTGTCCCTCGGTCACATCCGCGCTCGTCACCACGAGGCGATGGAGCGCGCCGTCGGCGTCGAAGGTCGGGGTCACGGTGCGCGCCGTCCAGCGGCCCGTGTCGGCGTCGGGGTGCGCGGGCTCGAAGGTCGCGCGCGCCGTCAACGCGAGGAGCTCCGGGGTGATCGCGGCGGCCCAGCGCTCCACGGCGACGGGCGAGTGCACATCGAGACCGCGGCCCCGCAGCGCGGCGAAGTCGCACCCGAGGAGCGCGCCCTGCGCGGCGTTCGCGGCGGCCCATCGGAGCGCCGTGCCCGCCACGTCGAAGACCGCCACGGGTACGTCGAGGGCATCCCACGCGTCGGTGACCGGGTCGTGCGGCGCCGGGCGCGCGTCGGGGGCGCAGACCCGCAGGGCGGCACTTCGGAGCGCGTCGTGGCCCGGCATGGATCGAGAAGAACCCGATTCGCCTGGGGGCGTCAACGCAGCCCACCGCGCGCGGGGCCCGTCGCGAGGCCCCAAATGGCAAACGGCGAAGCTTTTCAGGGCTTCGCCGTTCGTCGTGCGCTTTGCGTTTCAGTGCGCTCAGCGCGATCGGATCAGAGTCGGAACGTTGGTGGAGCTGACCGGGATCGAACCGGTGGCCTCCTGAATGCCATTCAAGCGCTCTCCCAACTGAGCTACAGCCCCAACGTCGAGCGGGAGCGGTTTGTATCTCCGCCCCCGTTCACCGTCAAACATTTTGTCGGCGCGCCGTCACTTTCTTCGCAGGGTGCTTCACAGAAGGTGTTTTCGCGTGACGGAGGCGGTCACCAGGTGGTGAGCGCGTGGCCGATCATCTTGTAGAGCAGGCGCGCGGCGACGTTGCCGTCCCACTCGTCGCCCTCGGGGCCGGGCACCACTTCGACGAGGTCCATGCCCACGATGCGGCGGCCCGAGCGGGCCACGGCGCCGACCAGGTACGCGGCCTCGTGAAAGCTCAGCCCGCCGGGAACGGGCGTGCCCGTGTGCGGGCAGAGCGTCGGGTCGAGGCCGTCGATGTCGAACGAGAGGTACACGTCACGGGGAAGCGCCGCGACGATCTCGTCGACGAGCTCCTTCCACGTGGCGCCGGCGAAGCGTCGCGCGGCCATGGCGGCGTCGAAGAAGGTCGCGATGCGCCCGTCGCTCTGGGTGATCTTCGCGTGCTCCTCGTTGGAGAAATCACGGATGCCCACCTGCACGAGCCGCGCGACGCCGGGGATGCGATCGACCACGTTGGCCATGATCGACGCGTGCGACCAGGTGAAGCCCTCGTAGGCCGTGCGCAGGTCGGCGTGCGCGTCGAGGTGCAGCACCCCGAGGCCCGGATACCTCTCCGCGTGCGCCCGGATGCACCCGAAGGGCACCGCGTGATCGCCGCCCACCAGGGCCACGAGCTTGCCCTTCGCGAGCAGCGCGCGCGTGGTCTCGTAGACGTCTTCGTTCACCTGGTCGCAGAGCGCGTTCACCCGCGCGAGGGCCGCGGCGAGCGTGGGGTCGTCGCCGATGTCTCCGCCCACGGCGATCACGGTCTCGGCGAGCGCGCGGGCCTCGTGGTCGAGCGCGCGGATCACCTCGGACTCGGGCAGCATCGCGATGCCCGCGGCGTAGGGACGGCCCGTTTCGAGGTCGAAGAGATCCACCTGGCGCGAGGCGTCGAGCAGGGCGCCGGGGCCCTCCTGCGCGCCGCCGCCGTACGAGGTCGTGGCCGCGAAGGGCACCGGGAGCACCACCACGCGGGCCTCGTCGGGCGTGTGGGGAAGGCCGTAGATTCCTGAGTCCGCGCGCGCCGCGGCGTCGGGGTCGAAGGGGGTGGTCATGGCGGCGCGGAGGGTACGCGAGGGATCATCCCCGATGCGCGAGAATGTTTACCCGTACACCGCGGCTTTGTTAGCGTGTGCAGGATCTTTGTTGTTCACCCCGAGGGAGCGCGACGACGATGTTGGGAGACCGCGAGTTCACCACCGAGGAGATTGCGCAGATCTGCGGGGTGTCGCGCCCCGCCGTCGTCGACTGGATCACGCGCGGCACGCTCCGCGCGCGGCTCACCGAGGGCGGGCACCGTCGCGTGTCGCGGGCCGTGCTGTCGGAGTTCTTGCGCGCGCAGGGCTACCGCGTGCCCCGCGAGGTCGCGCGCGAACGACCGCTCGTGTTTGTGATCGACGACGAGGGCGCGTGGCGGGCCTCGCTCGAAGAGAGCCTCTCGCGCGATGGAGACTTCGACGTCGAGACCTTCGCGCCCGGCACCGAGATGCTCCTCGCGGTGGGCGAGTACAAACCCGACGTCGTGGTCTTCGACCTGCGCATGCCCGGCGTCGACGGCTACCAGCTCCTCGACGCGCTCCGCGATGCGCGCGACGAGGTGGGCGAGCTGATCCTCGTGGCGCTCGGCACCCACGACGACGAGCTCCCCATCGCCCGTCGTCACGGCGCGCAGCTCGCGTTCGCCAAGGCGCGCATGAAGCTCGACGAGCTCCATCCGCAGCTCGTGAAGCTCGTGTCCGACGAGCAGCGCCGCCCGATGCTCCAGCACGCCCACGAGCGCACCGCGTAGCGCCATCGCGCACACCCCTCGCCGCGCGGTGATAGCCTCGCACACCGCACACCATGCTCATCACCCTCCTCGCAGCGGGCGCCGCGCTCGCGGTCGGCGGCGCCGTCGGCGCCTGGCAGTACGGCCTCTCGCGCAACCGTCGCGAGGTCGAGCGCCCCAACGATCCGCGCGGGCCCTACCGCCACGGTCAAGAGCCCGGCGCCTCCGTCGATCCCACGACGGGCGGCTACCCCATGCCTCCCTCGTTCGACGACGACGGATGGACCCCGAAGCGCTGAACGCCCCGCCCCTCGCGACGTGGCGCGCGGTCACCGTGCACCGCCCGTGGATCACCGCGCTCGCGTGGCTCTCGTCCTCGTCGCTCGCGGTGTTCGTGCGCGACCCCGTGTGGCGCGCGCCGTGGGTGGCGACGGTCACCGTGGCCTTCGCGCTGCTGCTCCTCACGCGCTGGCAGACCGAGCGACGCGCGCGCATCGACCTCACCGCGCACACGCTGGTCATCACCTGGCGCAGCGGACACGTCACCCGCCACGACCTCGCCGACCTCACGCGCGCCGAGCGCCTCGACTCGCCGCACGCGCGGTGGGTGTTTCACTTCGGTCGCGAGCGACGCGTCGATCTGCCCGACGAGCACGACGCCGCGGCGGTGATCGAAGGGCTCCGCGCGCGCCTCGACACGCGCAGCTCGCACACGCCGAAGCATCCCTGAGCGCCGAGGCTGCGCGCGGTCACCGTGCATGGCTGCGCCGGGCTGAGCGTGCATCCGGGGCCGTGATACGGTCGCGCCCATGACGGCCACGGCACGACGGATGGACGCCATCCACTACCCGGAGACGGATCACATGGGAGAAGACGCGCTTCAGCGCTTCATCGCGGAGCTCTTACGCCCGCTGGTTGCGAAGTGGCTTGCCACGAGCGGACGCCGCACCTTCGTGGGCGCCGATCAGTTTTTGTACTTCGTGGAAGGTGATCCGAAGCAGCGCGTGGCGCCCGACGTGTACGTGATGCCCGGCGTCGACCCCGGCCTCGCGCCCCCCTGCTGGAAGCTCTGGGAGCTCGACGCGCCGCCCTCCTTCGCGCTCGAAATCGTCTCGCAGAACCATCGCAAGGACTACGAGAAGCTCCCGCCGGTGTACGGCCGCATCGGGGTGCGCGAGCTCGTGATCTTCGACCCGCGGGCCACCGCGCGAAGCCGCGTGCGCGTGCGCTGGCAGGTGTGGCGCCGCGAGGGAGCGCGCGGATGGAAGCTCGTGGAGCGCTCCATGGCCGACCGCATCGAGAGCCGCGAGCTCGGATGCTGGCTGCGCGCCGTGGGCGACGGCTCCGCGTTGCGTCTGCGTCTCGCGATCGGACGCGGCGGCGACTCGCTGCTGCCCACGGATGCAGAGCTCGCCGAGACCGAGCACATCCGACGGGCCGTGGCCGAGGCGCAGGCCGCCGCCGAGCGCCTCGCGCGACAGCAGGCCGAGCAGGTCGCGCGCGACGTGGCCGAACGCGCGAACACCGAGGCCCGACGTGCGAACACCGAGGCCGAGCGCGCCGCGCGCGAGACGCAGCGGGCCGCGCACGCGGAGGCCGAACTCGCGCGGGTGCAGGCCGAGCTCGCGCGCCTCCGCGGCGGGTGACGCGCGCGGCAAACGGGCGTTCGGGGAGCCTCAGCGCGGCGGCGTTCCGAGGAGCCCCAGGAGCGCCAGCGCGCGCGGCGGCATCGTGACCTCCATGCGCGCGGTGTCGTCGTTTGCGGGGCCGTAGCGCAGTCGCAGCGGCCCTCCACCCTCGATGCCCAGTGCGGCCACGTCGAGGGCCAACACCACACTCGCCCGCGCGTCGCGCCACAGCGCCGACGCCGGGCCCTGCGCGCGCAGGGTCGTTCCGTCGAGCGTCGCGGCGGCGTGGCGACCGAGCACCATCACCAGCGCGTCGGCCCGCACGCCCATCGCGAGCGCGGGGGCATCCGCGCCGCGCGAGAGCAGCACGCCCTCCCGGAGCGCGGTCACCGTCGGGGCCGTTCCCACGCGCATTCCGCGGAGCCACGGCGCACCGACGAGACGCGCCAGCGAAGACCGCGCGCCCGCGCCGCGGTCGGTCTGCGAGAGGGCCACGGTGAGCTCCACGCCCGTCGGCGCATCGCGCGACACCGCCATGACCATTCCATCGCCCGTGTGAGCAAGGAGCGCGTCGAGCTCGGTGCGCATCGCGTCGGGCGCAGGCACACGATCACCCAGCACACGCACGAGCGTCGAGGTGAGCGTGCGAAGGGTCTCGGCGCGCGACGCGGCGCTCGCACGGTCGCCGAAGACCGCAAGCGCGTCGGCGGGGAGCAGCGGCGCGAGGGGATGGGTGGGCTCCACGGCGCGACGCGCGCGAAGGTCATCGTGTGCGGGAGACACAGCGCCCGCGGGCCACGCGAGGTCCGCGGTGAGCGAGAGCGCGGAGGGGCTCACGGAGAGTTCCATCGACGCGCGGTCGAGGGTCGCCACGCTGTCGGACGCGGCGCCGACGAGGGGTGCGAGCGCGGCCACGAGGGCCTCGGGGTCGCCGTAGTCGGGCGCGCGTCCGCGGAGTCTGCGCTCGGCGCTCGCCGACGCGAGAAGCTCCTGCTGCGTGCGCTCGCCCCATGCGCGAAGGGCCGTCGCGAGGTCGGCGCGCATCGGTCCCGCTTCGAAGACCGCGCGAAGGTCGTTGTGCTCGTTGGCGTGCGCGGCGGATTCGAACGCGAGCCAGCGTCCGGCGCGCGTGAGAGCTTCGGGGCTCGATGCGCACACCACCCGCGAAGACACCGTCGAGGGCACGCGCACGAGCGCGCAGGGCACTACGCTGTCGGGGTTCGAGAGCCCCACGCCGCCCCGCATTTCAAGCCGTTCGCCGAGGCCGGGGGTGGGCGCGAAGCGGTAGCGCGAGGCCAGCATCGAGCGCGCGTGCGAGGCCCCCGCGGGCGTGAGCGCGAGCACCCAGGCGGGCGATGTTCCGTGGAGCACCGCGAGGTCGAGAGGGCGCGCGGCGTCGATGGCGCCCACCACCGCCACGTCGATGCCCAGCGAGGCCACGAGCATCAGGTCGACGGGGTGACGGAGCCCGAGCGCGGTGTTGAGCGCGTCGAGGGTCGTGCGGGGCTGGCCGAGGTGCGCGCGGAGCACCACGCCGTCGGGACGCGCGGGCGGAGGCTCCTCGGGGGCCGCGGGCGCGGGCGCGGGTGCGGTCGCGCGCGAGCGGCACGCGAGGGCGGCGCAGAGCGTCAGCGAGAGGCAGAGGCGCGCAGCGCGCACGCGGTCACTCGGGCTGCGGCGGAGGCGGATCGGAGCGCGGCGGCGCGGGCGGCGGATCGGAGCGCAGGGGCGCAGCGCGGGCCGCGGCGTCGAGGGCGGCGGGGCCCTCTTCGGGCTCGCGGAGGGCCGTGTCGGTGACGGAGATCACCGGGTCGGCGGGCGGCGCGTCGTCGAGCATCTCGGCCTCGGCGGGCGCGTCGGGCGGCTCGCTCAGGGGCGGAGGCTGCGGGAGTGCGGAGGCGCGCTCGGCGGCGCGTCCGGCGTCGAGGAGGGCGAAGCGGATCGGGTCGCGGTACTGCTCGGTGGTCGTCGCGAGGAGCCCGAGCGCCGTGTCGACCTCGCGGGCCTGGAGCGACTCGGTGGGAAGCTCCACGCGCAGCGCGAGGTCACCGTCGTCGTCGAGGGCGAACTTCACCATCGAGAGGTTGCTGTTCACCGCGAGGATGCGGCCGAGGAAGCGGGCGGGATACTTCCCCGCGCCCCAGGGCTTCACGCTCTCGGGTTCGAGGAACGGAATCACCGCGAGGTAGAGCCACGAGCCCGCGTGGCGCACCACCACCCGCACGTTGCCCGCGCTCGTGGGCACGGTGCAACGCCACGTGCGCGCGTCGATGCTGCGAGGAGACCATCCGCGCGCGGTCATGATCGGAGGGATTTCGTCGGCCCCGATGGCTGCCATCGCGGGGGATCCCACGCAATCGGGCGGCGAAGGTCAAGCAATTCCGTGGCGGCGGATCAGCCCTCGGCGGGGTCGGGGTAGTCCCCTGCGAGCTTCTCGGTCTCGGCGCGGAGCTTCGGGTGCGCCAGGAGCTTGCGCATCAGCGCGAAGAACTTCGGGTCGGCGAGCACCTGCATCGGCGTCGCGCCCTTCTTGGGCACCTTCGGCGGCGGGTTCGCGCGGAGCTTCTCCATCGCATCGCACCACGCCTTCGTGGGGAACTCCTCGTCGGACTCCCACGCGCGCACCCGGGCCACGTCGATCTTGAGCGCGTCGGCGAACTGCCGCTGCGACAACCCCAGTTCGCTTCGCAGCGCGCGGATCTCTTCGGGACTCATCGTGTGCGATAGTCTATCCCTGAAGCGCCGCGGGCCGTGATTTCTCGACACGCGCGCGCCGACCGCACCGGGTGAACGCCACCATGGAGATCCGAACGCAGATGGCCGTCGTGGGCGCCCTCGCCGCCGTGTGGGTCGGCGGCCAGTGGGTGCGCGTGCGCCCCATGCTCGACCGCGCCACCGAGGCCGAGCGCATGGCCCTCGGCGCGCTCGAACAGCGCGTGGCGCAGCACCCCGACGACGCCATCGCGACGCGCGTGCTCCTGCGCCGCTACCTCGATCACGGCATGCCCCGCGTGGTGACCGACACCGTGCGACGCGCGCCCGCGGGCATCCAGCGCGACGGCGTGGTGAGTCTCCTCTGGGCCCGCGCCGAGGAGCGCCTCGGCAACGTCTCCGCCGCGAACGCCCTGGTGACGGGCGCGCTCGGACGTTGCGGCGCCGTGCCCGACACGCTCGCCGACGGCGCGGGCTGCGACGTGCGCACGCAGACCGAGCTCACCATCGAGGGCGCCGCGCTCGAACGCATGATCGAGTGGCACATCACCCCGGTGACCGACCCCGCGCGCGCGTCCGTGGCCCACGAGATCGCCACGCGGCCCGTGCGCATCACCACGCGCTGAACTTCACACGTCGATGCGCGCGACGACCCCGTAGTGGTCGCTCGCATACACCCCGTCGACGGGCTCCTCGAAGCACAGCGCGCACGACAAAGGCACGCCGCGCAGCGCCTCGTCGGGACCGCCCACGAACACATAGTCGATGCGTCGATCGGGCTCGCGCGAGAGGGCCGCGTTGGGGTTGCGGCGCGCGAAGGTGTAGCCCGCGGTGCCGTCGCCCGCGGCGCGCCAGCAGTCGTTGAAGTGCACGCACGGCCCGCGTCCGCCCGTGTAGCCGCGCAGAAAGCGGATCTCGTCGCTGTCGGGTTCGGCGTTGAAGTCGCCCGCGATGACGGGCGGAAGATCGCCCGCGCGCACGAAGCCCGCGAGGTGGTCGACGAGGGCCTGCACCTGCGCGTAGCGGATGTGTCCGTGGTGGAGCTTCCAGTGCAGGTGCGTGGCCACGAAGGGGAGCGGGCCCCACGGGGTCTGGAGGCGCGTGAAGAGCGCGCAGCGGCCCTCGTCGTGACCGCCCTGCGGCAGGATCAACACGTCGCGCTCCACGATGGGAAAGCGTGAGAGCACCGCGTTGCCGAGAATGAACTCGCCCGTCGGTGACTGCGCGAAGGCGACCTCGTAGCCCAGTCCATCGGCGATCTGCGCGGCCTGGTCGAAGCCCACGTCGGGCAGCGAGATCACCTCTTGGAGCGACACCACGTCGGGCGCCCTCGCGGCGAGTCCCGCGCGGATCACCGCGAGTCGTTCCTCCCACGGAGGCGCGCGGTTCCAGAGGTTGAGCGTGAGGACGGTGAGCTCGCGGGCCGGGTCGTTCACGGGCGAGGGGTATATCCCAGGGCTCCACCGCGCGAGAAAACTCCGCGCACCGGAACGTCACCGCGGTGATAGCCTCGCGCGCCGTCGTACCGGGAGGCACACGCGCATGAGTGAGACCATCTTCTCGAAGATCATCCGGGGCGAGATCCCCTGCCACAAGGTCTACGAAGACGACCACGTCCTCGCCTTCCTCGACATCGGCCCGCTCTCGCGCGGTCACACCCTGGTGATCCCCAAAGAGCCCGCGGCCACGCTCGACGCCCTCTCCGACGAGAGCGCCGCGGCCCTCGGGCGCGTGCTCCCGCGGCTGTGTCGCGCGGTGATGAAGGCCACCGGCGCGAGCGCCTACAACGTGCTCCAGAACAACGGCGCCCTCGCGCACCAGGCCGTGTTCCACGTGCATTTTCACATCATCCCGAAGCCCGACGAGCGCCAGGGGCTCGGCGTGGGATGGCCCACGCGCCCCATCGACCACGGCGACGCCGCGGCCCTCGCCGCGCAGCTCCGCGACGCCCTCGGCTGACACTCCCCCACCACCGCAGAGAGAGACCCCAATGCCCCACGCACCGAAGCTCCCGCCGGGATGGGCCGCGGCCCTCGCGCCCGAGTTCGCGAAGCCCTACTGGTCCGAGCTCCAGCAGTTCGTCACCGAGCAGCGCGCGCAGCACGAGGTGTTTCCTCCGGCCGACGAGGTCTTCTCGGCCTTCGCGCTCACCGACCTCCCCGACGTGCGCGTGCTGATCCTCGGCCAGGACCCGTACCACGACAACGGCCAGGCCCACGGGCTCAGCTTCTCGGTGAAGCCCGGCATCTCGACGCCCCCGTCGCTGGCCAACATGTACAAAGAGCTCAAGGCCGACCTGGGCTGCAAGATCCCCAACAACGGCTACCTCGTGCCCTGGGCGCAGCAGGGCGTGATGATGCTCAACGCCGTGCTGACCGTGCAGGCCCACACGCCCAACTCGCACAAAGACCGCGGGTGGGAGACCTTCACCGACGCGGTGATCCGCACGCTCAGCGCGCGCGAGAAGCCCATGGTCTTCGTGCTCTGGGGCGCCTACGCGAAGAAGAAGAAGAAGCTCATCGACGCCGAGAAGCACACGGTCATCGAGGGCGCGCACCCGTCGCCCCTCTCGGTGAAGCTCTTCATGGGCAGCCGTCCATTCTCGAAGGTCAACGCCGCGCTCGAAGGCTTCGGCGACCGCCCCATCGACTGGCAGATTCCCAACCTCTGACCGTCACCGCGTCGCGCGGAACCACGCCGCGCGCAGGTGTTCCACCGCGTCGTCGTCGCGGCCCGCGTCGGGCGCCCACGTCGCAAACACCGCCTCGCGCGCGCCCCCCGCCTGCTCGAACACCGCGCCCATCGCGCGCTCTCCCGCGAGCGGACCGAGCACCGCGCGCCCCGCGGTCACCCCCATCGCCAGCACCACCCGCGGACGCAGCGCTTCGAACTCCGCGTCGAGCCACGGCCTGCACGCGGCCACCTCGGCGGCCCGCGCGCGTGCGCCGCCGTGCTTCACCGCGAAGGTCACGTAGACCTCCGACGCATCGAGCCCGGCGCGCGCGCGAAGCGCTTCGAACGCGGGGAGCACCTCGGGCCGTTCGAGCAGCACCGCGAGCGCGACCTCACCGTTCGAAGCCTCGGGCCACGCGAACACCCCGCAACGGCCGCACACGTCGCACGCGCGGGCGGCGTCACGGAGCACCGGGAGCCGTCGGTCTGTGGGTACGAGCGAGCGGGCGCTGCGGTCGCGCGGGGTCATCGCGGCGGCGCGCGCGGGGCTCTGGAGCAGCAGGTCGGTGATGAGCGCGGCTTCGGGAAGCGTCGCCCAGTGCTTGCGCGGCATCTCGCGGTGCATCGCGCGAACGTGGAGCCGCGCGGGGTTGAAGATGTGCGCGTAGTAGCTCTTCCAGAGCTCGTCGAGCGCGTCGCGGGTGAGCGTCTGCTGCGCCTCGCGGCGGGTCATGCCGGGGCCGAAGGTGAGCGCGGTGCGATCCCACACGGCGCCGTCCCAGGGCGTGAGCAGCCACCAGCGCATCGAGCCGAAGCGGTCGACGAAGAAGGGCGTCGCGAGTCGCAGGATGCGGTGCTCGCTGCCGTGCCACGCGGCCCAGGTCTCCTCGCCGTCGAGCGTGTGCGGGGCGAAGCGCACGAAGGCCTTCATCTTGTGCAGGTCGCGCCGCACGGCCGCGTCGAGGGCCGAGAGCGCGCGCACGTCGGGGTCCGTGGGCACGTCGAACACGTCGGGCTCTCCGTGGGCGCGGCGCCAGAGCAGTCGGTAGAGCACGTTCCACCGCTGGGGGTCGCGGTGACACGCGGCGCGCTCGATCGTGTCGACGTGGGCGCGCGGCACCGAGAGCGTCGCGGGCGCGTCGGGCACCTCGCGCATCACCGCGCCGAAGAGCCCTCCGGTGGGCGCGTCGTCGACGAGGTCGACACCCTCGGGCGCGAGGCCCTCGTGGGCCAGCCAGCGTGCGGCGCGACGGAAGCGCGCGAGCTCATCGCCCACGACCACCACACGGCTCACGGTCGCCTCACGTGGCGGTCACGCGCGGCGCGAAGAGGTCGAGCTGCACGCCGCGGGTCACACGGGCGCGGAGGTCCACCCGGTCGAGGGCGCGCGTCGCGGGGTTGTGGTCTTCGGTGAGCACGAAGGGACGCACGCGCTCCATCGCGCAGCGCAGTCGTGCGAGGTCGGCGAGGGTGATCGCGCGGTGCCGTCGGGCCTGCAGGATGCGCTGCACGTTGCGAACGCCGAGGCCCGGCACGCGCAGCAGCATCTCGCGCGGCGCGCGGTTCACATCGACGGGAAAGTGCTGACGGTTTCGCAGCGCCCACGCGAGCTTCGGGTCGACCTCGAGGTCGAGCTGCGGCGCCTCGGGCGGCACGATCTCGTCGATCGAAAACCCATAGCTGCGAAAGAGCCAGTCGCCCTGGTAGAGCCGGTGTTCGCGCACGAGCGGCGGCGGTTCGGGCGGCAGTCGCGCGTCGGCGTGCGGCGTCGGGCTGTAGGCCGAGTAGTAGACCCGTCGGAGGCCGTGCGTGGTGTAGAGCCGCGCCGCGGTCTGGAGGATCACCGCGTCGCTCGCGGGCGTGGCGCCGACGATCATCTGCGTGCTCTGTCCCGCGGGGGCGAACACCGGCGCGCGGCGGCTCTCGCGCTGCGCCTCGACGGCCTCTTCGCGGCGCGTGGCGATCTCGCGCATCGCCGACTCGATGACGGGAAAGGTCTTGCCCGGTGCGAGACGCGCGAGGTCCGTCGCCGTGGGGAGCTCGATGTTGGCGCTCAGGCGGTCGGCCCAGCGGCCCGCCTCGGCGAGCATCTCGGGCGACGCGCCGGGCACGGCCTTCAGGTGGATGTACCCGCGGAACTGATGCTCCGTGCGCAGCGCGCGCGCGACGGCCACGAGCTGCTCCATGGTGTGATCCGCGGAGCGCACGACGCCCGAGGAGAGAAAGAGCCCCTCGATGTAGTTGCGTCGGTAGAACTCGGTGGTGAGCCACGCGACCTCGGCGGCCGTGAACGACGCGCGCTCCACGTCGCTCGTCACGCGGTTCACGCAGTACTGGCAGTCGTAGATGCAGTGGTTCGTGAGCAGGAGCTTCAGCAGCGACACACAGCGCCCGTCGGGCGTGTAGCTGTGACAGATGCCGATGCGTGTCGTGTTGCCGAGGCCCTCGCGCGTGCCCCGACGCTGCGCCCCGCTGCTCGCGCACGAGGCGTCGTAGCGGGCTGCGTCGGCGAGGATTTCCAGTCGTCGTCGGAGGGGAACGTCGCCCATGGTGCGTCGCCACGGGATGTGGTCACGACGCGCGGGGAACGACCAGATGCTCAGGCGCTTGACGAAGGCTGCGCGGGCGCCGTGGGCGTGAAGAGGGGACCGGGCACGGCGAAGATGGTGCGACCCGCGGAGCTGTTCACGAGGATCGCGAAGGCGAGCCACAGGGCGATGCCCGCGAGGGCCACCGTCGCGAGGGCGATGGGCAGCGCGAAGGCGGGGGCGTGCGTGAGCTCCTTCAAGATGCGGCACGCGTAGAGCACGTCGATGTCGAGCAGGAACGCGAAGAGCAGCTTCGAGAAGAAGCCGAACGCGAAGGTCAGCACGACGAAGATCACCAGGAAGCACACGTCGACGCTGAACACGATGGTGCTGTTGGGAACGCGTCCCTCGGCGATGCCCGAGAGGGTCACGTAGTTCAGCACCCAGTTGAACGCGAAGGTGGTGAAGAGCGTGCCTCCGAGGAGGTTCTTGTTCACCAGCGACATCATGCCCGCGAGGAACTGACACCCGCCGCCGAAGAGCAGGCAGAACCACGCGGCCGTGCGGAACCCGTCGGGCGTGAGCGCGTGGCCGAAGGCGATGGGCAGGAGCGCCGCGCACCCCACCGCGAGACCGAGGAGACCGAGCGGCGTGGGCTCGGCGAACACCGGCGCCGGAGCCCCGGTAGCGACCTGTTGCTGCATGCGAAGAGACCTCCCTCTTGGGTGCGCGCACGCTACCGCAATGCCCTCGCGGCGCGCGGTCCATTTGCGCGCCCTGCGTGTGCGTGAGGGGAGACCCCGCGGTGCGCCGTGATAGCGTCGCGCGCCCCATGAACGCCCGCGGAACCACTCGCACCGTCGCCCTCCTCGCCCTCACGCTCGCAGCCTGCTCCGGCGCGCAGCGCACGCCCACCGTCGCGTGGCGTCCGCGCAGCGGTCCCTCGATGGAGCAGCTCCTCAACGTGCACCGCGCGTCGTCGCCGTCGCTCTCGCCCGACGGACGCGCCGTGGCCTTTCTCTCCGACGCCGCGGGGCTCCCGCAGGCCTTTCGCGTGAACGGCGACGGCGCCGCCGAAGCGCAGTGGCAGCGCCTCGTGACCGACCCCGAACGGATGCAGTTCGTCCGCTACGCCCCCGACGGCCGATGGCTCTACCTCGGTCGCGACCACGGCGGCGACGAGAACACCCAGGTGCTCCGTCTCGCGGCGGGCGGAGACCCCGTGGGCGCCCCCGCAGACCTCACGGCGGCCCCCGAGGTGAAGCACCTCTTCGGCGCGCTCTCGGGCGACGGACGCTGGATGGCCTGGGCCTCGAACGCCCGCAGCCGCGGCGACTTCGACGTGTACGTGCGCGGCACCGACGAGGGTTCCACGGCGCGTCGTGTCTTCGAGGCAGCCGGGCACCACGAGGTCATCGACTTCTCGCCCGACGCGCGCTTCGTGACCGTGCTCGAAGAGCGCTCCAACTTCGACCAGGACGTCTTCGTCGTCGACGTGACCGCGGCCACCTCGCGGCAGCTCACCGCGCACGCGGGCGAAGGCGACGTGCGCTACCAGTCGCCCACGTTCTCGCGCGACGGCGCGCAGCTCTTCGTCGTGAGCGACCGAGGACGCGAGTTCATGAACCTCGCGGTGCTCGACGTGACGGGCGCCACCCCCGCGCTTCCGCGCTTCGTGGTCGACGAGCCCCACGACCTCGACCTCATCGAGCTGTCGCCCGACGGCGTGACCCTCGCGGCGGTCTACAACCTCGACGGGTGGAGCCAGCTCCGGCTCTACGACGTGCACGACCCCGCGCATCCGACGGAGCGCGCGCGTCCTGCGGTGCCGCCCGGTGTGATCTCGTCGCTGTCGTTCTCGCGCGACGGCGCATCGCTCGCCTTCGACCTCTCGCGCGCGGCCTCGCCCGATGAGGTGTTCCGTCTGCGCGTGGCCGATGGAATCGTCGATCGACTCACGCAGAGCGACCACGCGGGCCTCGACGAGACGCGCCTCGTGGAGCCCTCGCTCGAACGCGTGCGCAGCTTCGACGGCGAGGAGGTTCCGCTGCTGCTCTACCGTCCGCGCGACCTCGCGCCGGGCGAGCGCGCGCCCGTCGTGGTGTACGTGCACGGCGGCCCCGAGGCGCAGTTCACGCCGTACTTCAACCCCGTGATCCAGTACCTCGTGGGGCACGGGTACATCGTGGCGGCGCCGAACGTCCGCGGCTCGACGGGCTACGGCAAGCGCTACGCGCACCTCGACGACGTGGCCCGCCGCGAAGACAGCGTGCGCGACCTCGCCGCGGTGAACCAGTGGCTCCGCGCGCGCGCCGACGTGGCGCCCTCGCGCATCGCCGTGATGGGAGGCTCCTACGGCGGCTACATGGTGCTCGCGGCCCTCACGCTGAACCCCGAGCTCTGGGCCGCGGGATGCGACATCGTGGGCATCGCGAACTTCCGCACCTTTCTCGAACGCACGGCGGCCTACCGACGCGCGCTCCGCGAGGCCGAGTACGGCTCCCTCGCCCGCGATGGGGAGCTCCTCGATCGCATCTCGCCCATCCACCGCGTCGAGCGCATCCGCGCGCCGCTCTTCGTGATCCATGGTGCCAACGATCCGCGCGTGCCCGTGGCCGAGGCCGAGCAGATCGTGGCCGCCCTCCGTCAGCGCGGACAGCGCGTGGAGTACACCCGCTTCGACAACGAGGGGCACGGCATCTTTCGCCGCGAGAACCGCCTGCGCGCCTACGGCGACGTGGTGCGCTTCTTCGACGACGTGATGCGCTGAGCCCACGCCCGCACGATCGCCACACCTGCGTGGCGATGCTCCCCAGCGAATCTTCTGCCCGTCCTCCTGCGTATCTCTCCCGCATGCGACGGAACCTCCTCCACGCCGTGATGTTCGCGCTGCTCGCGATGGTCGCCTCGACCCGCGACGCGCACGCGCAGCGACGACCGCGCCGCGCGCACGCCCACCACCGCACGCCGTCACGCGCCCACGACCTTCGCGCGCCCCGCGCCGAGGCCGCTGCGAGAACCGCCCGCGGACTCGCCGCCCTCGACGACGCCCGCGCCCACGCCCGCCCCGGCGCCCGTCGTGTGCTCGACGCGGCGCGCGCGATGATCACCGGCGGCGTGGTCGTGCGGGGCTCCTGCTACACGTGGCTCAACGCGGTGTACACGCTGTCTCTTATACACATCTCCGAGCCCACGAGACAAGAGGC
>CAMFHP010000101.1 GCA_945952225.1 uncultured Myxococcaceae bacterium | reverse complement strand
GCCCGTGGCGGCAGCCCCCGCGACGCCCCGGCGCGCCGCGCCGCACCGCGAGCCCGAAGCGTCGCCGCCAGAGTTCGCCCACGCGCGCAACGAAGACCTCGACGGCGACGGGCTCGACGACCGGGTGATCCCGTGGCCCGACCTCGGACGCTTCGGCAGCGAAGACGGATCGATGACCTGGGTGCCCGCCGCGCTCGTGGCCCACGCGCTCCCCGACGGACGCTTCGCCGTCGACGACGACGTGACCCGCGCCGCCCTCCGCGCCGTGTGTTTCGCGCCCGTGGAGATCACCGCGCGCACCGCCGAGCGCACGCCGCCCGAGGACGTCGACCGCGCGACGGCGGCGCGGCAGCTCGTGCTCGATGCGGTGTGCGCGCAGGCGTGGGGACTCCCGCTCGACGAGGCGCTCGCGCGTGTGCGCCACGCGGCGCGCGCCTCGACGCCCGACCTCGTGCACGACGAGGCGGTGGCGCGCATCGAGACGGCCCTCCGCGCGATGCCCGTGATCCCGTTGCTGCGTGCGTTCGAGGGCGCGCCCCTGCCCCTCGTCGAGCGTGCACCGGCGCAGCGTTCCGCGGTCTCCCCTGCGCCCGTGGCGCCGCCCGTCGATGCGCGTTGTGTGGCGGTGCTGATCGAGAACACGCGGACCCTCGCGGCGGCGGAGCGTGTGGCCGAGGCGCAGTCGATGGAGGGTGGCCTCGCGCCGCACGTCGAGACCTCGGAGCTTCCCGCGTGTGTGGCCTCGCCGCAGGGCGTGTGGGCGCTGCGCTTCGGGGCCTCGCGCGCGCTGCCCCACGGCGAGGACGAAGAGCCCGCGGTGGAGATCGCCGCGACGCTCGAATGGCGCCCCACGCGGGGACGGGTGCTTCGCGCGTCGCGCGTGCTGCGCTGCGCGGTCACGGGCTGGGACGTGGCGGGCCTGGAGCTCGCGAGCGACTACGACGGCGACGGCGTGCCCGAGGTGCTGCTGCGCACGCACACGCGCTCGATCGAGGGCCCGGGCATGGTGGCGACGGAGTTTCTCACGGTGCAACGCGGGTCCATCGCGCGCTACGCGCCGGGCGCGCGGTGGGAGTCGCAGATCGTGTCGCTCACCGACGCCGACGGAGACGGACGCCTCGACCTGGTGCTCCCCTCGCCGTGGTTCACCGTCGACGGCTGCGGGCTGGAGGGCGTCGCGCACGCGGGGCCCGATGCGCTGGCGCACGCGCTCCCCGACGGGCGCTTCACGAGCACCGACGCGGTGGCCCATCGGTACACCCTCGACGGATGCGCGCAGGCTCCCGCACAGGAGGATGGTCCCGAGGTGGAGGTCCTCGACCTCGCGTGCGCGCGGCTCCGGGGCATGGCTGCGGACGACACGGTGGCAGCGACCGCGCGGCGTCGTCCGAACGCTGCGGGCATCGGCGCGATGCTCACCGCGGAGCACGAGTGCCTGCCGCTCGCGCAGCTCGCCTCGATGGCCGTGCGCCGCCCGCGCTACGACGACGACCCGCGCTGACCCCACGTTGCCCGACGCGCGCGCGCTGCTACGGTGCGCGACCCTTCGGGGAGGAGGCACCCATGCACGGCGACCCACCGCACGACACGTCTGCGAACCATCACGTCGACTCCCGCGCGCTCGACCGCACGCGGTTCAAGGTCGTCGACGACGGCGGCGAGACGCTGGTGATTCCGCTGAAGGACAACTACCGCTGGGGCGACGACGAGCTGCGCCTGCGCTCGCTCGTGCTCGATGCGCGGGGGCACGTGGTGTCCGCGGGCTTTCCGAAGTTCTTCAACTACGGCGAGCACGAGGGACACGACCGCGCGTTCGCCGAGGCCATGGCGCGGGGCGCGGTGCAGTTCGCCGAGAAGCTTGATGGCTCGCTGCTCGTCGCCGACCGCATCGCGGGCGCTGCCCGACTGCGCACGCGCGGGAGCCGCACGCTCGGTGAGTTCGCCCCCGACGTGGAGCCCACGGTGGCCGCGCACTACCCGAAGCTCACGGAGTTCCTCCGTCGCGATCCGTTGCTCGAAGACCACTCGCTGCTCTTCGAGTTCGTGTCGCCCGCGCGCGCCGTGGTGCTGCGCTACGAGGCGCCGCGGTTCCATCTGCTCGGCGCGGTCTCGAAGCGCACGCTCACCCCGCGCTGGGACGCGCCCATGCTCGACCACGTGACCCGCGAGACGGGCGTCGCGCAGGCCGCCGTGCACGCGCTCCCCGCAGACCTCGACGACGCGCTCGCCCACGTGCGCGCGTGGAAGGGCTCGGAAGGTGTCGTCGCGCGCTTCGTCACCGCCGACGGCGCCCCGCGGCTGCTGAAGATCAAGACCGCGGCGTACCTCCGCCTGCACGCCTACCGCACGCGCCTCGGCGCCGGACGCGCGCGACGGGTCGCGTGGCTCCTCGACCTGTGCGATGGGTCCGAGCTGCTGCCTCGCCTCGCGCGCTTCGGCCTCGACTGGGAGGCCGTGGAGTTCGCGCGCCACGAGGTGAACGACTGGCTCGCGCGCCGCGCCGAGGCACACGCCCGCCTCGCGACCTTCACCGCGGTGCTCACGCCGTGGCTCGGTGCGCGCGACCGCACCGAGAAGCGCAGCTTCGTCGAGCGTGTGCGCGCCCTGCTCGCGGAGGACGCGCGCTTCCCCGAGCCGTGGTGGTTCGCCGTCGCGATGCGCCTCTTCGACGGACCGGAGTCCGACGCGGTGCTCGTGGTCGACGCCGCCGTGCTCGACGAGAGTCCACAGACCCTCCGCGGGTGGCGCAGCGACCGCGACCGCGAGCTTCGGATGATCCTCACGGCCCCCGTGCGCGACGACGACTGACATCTCCGTGGTCACGCGCGTGTCCACTTTCGAGGGGCGCGGCGCGGTGTTCAGATGGCGCCCATGCGCGCGCTCCTCCGAGTGACTCCGTGGATGGTGCTTCCGATGCTGGCGGCGTGCAGCGCCGACGAGGCGCCCACCGTGATCGACCCGACGGCCGACGGCGCCGTGAGTGCGGCCGATGTTGCGCCCCCGAACGATCGCGCAGATCCCCTGTTCGACGGCGGAACGCGCGATGGCTCCGCCGATGGTACGGCACCGAACGATCTCCCCCGGGCCGACGGCGCGACGGGCGATGCGGCCGTCGGTGATGCGGGCGCGACGAGCGACGGTGCGACGGGGGTGGAGCGCTGCAACGGCCTCGACGACGACGGCGACGGGGCCGTCGACGAGGGCTGCGCGTGCACGCCGGGGATGACCCAGCGGTGCTATCCGGGCGCTGCGGCCACACGGATGCGGGGCGCCTGCGCCGACGGGATGCAGCGCTGCGAGGGAACGGGGGAGTTCGGGTCGTGGGGGATGTGCGCGGGCGCGGTGGTGCCCGCCGACGACGTGTGCGGCGACCGCGTCGACAACGACTGCAACGGCACGGTCGACGACGGCCCGACGTGCTGCCGCGCGGGCGATGCGACGGCCTGCTACACGGGCCCCGAGGGCACGCGCGGGCGGGGCGTGTGCCGCGACGGGCGCTCGACCTGCAACGCCGACGGAACACCGGGAGCGTGCACCGGGCAGACGCTCCCGGGCGCGGAGGTGTGCAACGGACTCGATGATGACTGCGACGGCACCGTCGACGAGGACTGCCAGGCGTGCATCGCGAACGGCGGCGCGGGAACGCCCTGGCAGATTCATCTGGGTGAAGGTCCGCGCTGCTGGGGGCGCACCTTCGACCGCCATGGAGACCCCGCGGAGTACGCCTTCGCGACGATTCCGCCCGAGACCGATTCGGGGTGGAGGCCGCATGCGCCGCCGCGGATCTCCTTCGACGACCCGTCGACCCTGTGCGGCGTGTGCGAGTGCCGCGCGGGCGGGGACTTCACGTACTTCCAGACCAGCTTCTATGTGCCCGCGACGACGCCGGTGACGAGCCTCCGCGTGACCATCGCCAACGTCGACGACGGCGTGCGCGTGGCCCTCTTCAACAGCCGCTACCCCGCGGGCATCGTCGACCCCGGCGCGTACGCCTACCTCGGCGGCGGCAGCACGTCGGACCTCGCGATGTACGTGGTTCCGGGGCGCAACCGCGTGGTGCTCACGCACGTCGACGACTGCTGCATGGTGCGCCGCATCGCCGACGCGACGGTGACCCTCAACGGCGCCGCGCTGGCGCCCTGCGGTCCCTGACGGGTCTCTGAACGTCGCTCAGTCGGGCCAGACGCGATCGCGTGCGAGCGTGTCGAAGAGGCGCTGGAGGGCGTCCGCGTCGTGCTGCGCGAGCGCGTCGTGGCGGGTGTCGTCGACGGGGACTCCGAGCGCCGCTGCGAGCGCGATGATCGAGCGACGGAGCGCGTCGGCACGTCCGCGGGCCTCGCCTTCCGCGCGGGCGGTCTCCGCGGCGGTGCGGGCGGTTTCCGCGGCGGCGGCGCGCGCGGCTTCAGCGGCTTCGGCGGCGGCGCGAGCCGACTCCAGCTCGACGCGTACGGCCTCCATCTCGACGCGTACGGCCTCCATCTCGGCGCGACGCGCGGCGTCCTCCATCCTTCGCGTGACCTCGGCGTTGTGGCGCAGACGGGCGATCTCCCGCGCCATCGGGTCGTCGGACACGACCTGCAACACCTGGCGGGCCTTCTCGATCACGGGGTCTCCCATGGCGATCTCCTTCAACTCCTCGTCGCTCTTCGCCGCGAAGAAGCGGCTCCATCGGATCAGGTCGGCCTCCTCGCGGCGCTCCCGCTCGGTGGCCTGTGGGATCTTGGGCAGCTCGATGACGTGCAGCGTGAGCGCATCACTGAATCGCTCATGATCGTGCACCTCCAACACCTCGAAGGTGGAGTGCAACCGCGTTCCTCGTAGCTCGCGGTAGTCGAGAAAGAGCACGGAGATCACCGGACGCAGCGCGTGATACTCGTCGCCGCGTTCGAGCTCCGAACCGTAGAGCCGCGCCCAGTAGAACAGCGCCCGCTCACGAAACGCGGGACGCTTGTCAGACTGCATCTCGATGTCGAGCAGCGTGCCGTCTTCGAGCTGCGCGTTCAGGTCGAGCACCACGCCGCGTTCGAGCGCGTCGGCGGGCGGAAGCTCCGGGTTGCGCACCACCACCTTCGCGAAGGGCGTCGGCGGACGGATCACCGCCGTGAGCAGCGCCACCAGCAGCTCATGGCTCTGCGGCGTGCGCGTCAGCAGCATCTTGAACACCACATCAAGCGTCGGATCGAGTGTGCGTCGTAGGACCATGGACGCACGCTACCACGGCCCGCGCACCGGTCGTCGGAGGGCGACGGCCCGCACGGGCGCGTGCACCGCGTGTCGGTGGTGGCGACGTGAAGTGCCTTGCCGGAAGCTGTTTCAGCGCGGCGGCACGCAGATGCGCATCGTCGGCTCGCAGGTGAGCTGCACGCCCATCGCGTTGCGCGGACAGTCGGTGCTCGTGGTGCAGCTCGGCACGCAGATCATGCCCATGGGCGAGTTCGCGCAGGTGCATCCCGCCGAGCCCGCAGGACACGCGCCCGCGCACTGCGCCGCAGTGGTGCACGTGCGCGGGGTCATCGTTCCACCGTCGGCCGGCGGCATCGCGCCGTCGGGCGGAGGCATCGCCGCGTCGCCCATCATCACGCCGCCGTCGCCGCCGCCGCCCGTGCAGAGCGCCATGGTGCGCGTGGGCGTGGTGCGCGTGCCCGCGAGGCATCCCACGAGGTACGGCGACGTGCGGGTCGCGTGGTAGTGGTAGCCGTGCGTCGCGTCGCTGTGGCCGTTGCACGCGTCGAGCGACGAGCCCGTCGCACCCGTCTCGTAGCTCGCGTGGATCGCGAAGCCGTCGAGCGCGTAGCCGATCACCGCGGGGTGACCGTCGGCCTCGGCGTGGCGCGCGGCGGTGTCGCGCAGGCCGAACACGCACACGGGCTCGACGTGGTAGTGGTAGCTGCACTGCATGTCGGCGTGGCCCACGCAGTCGTCGAAGCTCGGGCCTTCGAACATCAGCGCGTCACGCCCCTCGGCGTCCTGCGGGCCGTAGAAGGGCACGCCGTTGATCATGAAGCCCACGGCGCCGCGCGAGGCGATCGCATCCGTGGGCGTCGGCGCGCACGTGGGGTTCAGCGGAAGCGTCACGACCCATCCCTGATCGCGGATCGCGTTGGGCGTGGTCTGGTTCGAGGTGTAGTCCGGCGCGCCCGTGCTGCGGATGGTGAAGGTGCCCGCGGTCTCGTCGCAGGTGACCGACACCATCGTGCTCGCAGCAGCGAAGCTCGCGCGAATCTGCGCACACGTACGTCGCACCGTGGTGCATCGCACGGCGGCGTCGACGGGCTGCGGCGCGTCGCTCACGGGCGTCGCATCGCGCGGCGGCGGCGCGTCGGGGAGCGCCGTCGCGTCGGGGAGCCCCATCGCATCGGGGAGCGCCGTCGCGTCGGCGGCGGTGGATCCGTCGGGCGTGGCGGTCGCGTCGGACGAAGGCGCGTCGTTGCCCGAGGAGGCGTCGAGGGTGCCGGGCGGCGAGGAGCTTCCACAGCCCATGACGGCGAGCGCGCCGACGATCCACAGCGTACGGGTTCCGTTCCTTCGCATCACAAGCACCTCCCAGAAGGTTGAAGACGGCGGCGGCCATCGCAGCGTCTGTGCCGCACCGCAGGGGCCCATTCTGTAGGACATTCCCGTGTTCCCATGGGTGCCGAATCCGCACCCACCGACTGCGGATTCCGCACGCCCTCCCCGGCGACCGCTGCGGGAGATCCCGTCGCGCGCCGTGACGGTGCCGTGATTGCATCGCGTGCGATCCCGATGCCCGTCGTCCGCGCCCGTCTCCCGCGCCTCGCGCCGCTGCTCCTCGTGGGCGCGCTCGCGGCCGCGGCGCTGCCCATGGTCGCGGGACTCGCCGAGATGCGCAGCCTCGCGCACCTGCTCGTGGGCGGCGAGGTCGAGCGCTGGCGCGAGGTGATCGCCGAGTCGATGCGCGGGGCGCCGCCTCCTCCCGACGACGCGCTCTTCGAAGCGATCGTGCGCGCGCACCGCGGAGAGGGCTTGGTGCGCGTCGAGCTGCGGGGCCACGAGGGCGTGTTGCGCGCGTCGGGCGGTGCATCGCTCGCGGCGCTCGACGGGGTGTGCGACGGGGCGGAGCGTCCGCGCGTACGTGTCGTCGGCGCGCGCGTGTTCGTGTGCGCGATGCAGCTCCCGCCGCCTCCGCCGGGCTTCGGTCCGCCGCCGGGACTCGGTCCGCACCGACGGCCCACGCTGCGCTTTGTGTTCGAAGCGCGGGCCTCGCAGGCCTTCGCACACGCGCGCACGGTGGTGGCCCTCGCGGGGGTCTTCGCGACGCTGCTCGTGGGCGCGTTGGGCTTCGCGGCGTGGCGGCTCCTCAAGGCGCGCGAGGCCATGGCCGCGACGGTGGCCGAGGCCCGTCACCTCGCCTCGCTGGGCACGCTCTCGGCGGTGCTGGCCCACGAGATTCGCAATCCGCTCGCGTCGCTCAAGGGGCACGCGCAGCTCCTCGCCGAGCGCGTCACCCACGACGACCGACTCGCGGCGCGCGCAGGCCGCGTCGTGAAGGACGCCACGCGCCTCGAAGCCCTCGTCGACGACCTCCTCGCCTTCGCCCGCACGGGACGCCTCGCGGCCCGCGAGGTCGCGGTGATGCCCTGGCTGCACAGCACGGCGGCGGCGGTCTCGCCCGCGGTGCGCGTGGTCGATGGCGGCGCGCCCGCGCAGTGGAGTCTCGACGCAGACCGTCTCGGAGAGGCGATTGCGAATGTGCTGCGCAACGCGCTCGCGGTGAGCGACGACGTCGAGGTGCGCGCCTCGACCCACGACGGCGCGCTGGTGATCGACGTGTGCGACCGCGGGCCGGGCGTGGCGCCGGGCGACGCGGAGCGGGTGTTCGAACCGTTCCACACGGGGCGCGCGACGGGCACGGGGCTCGGGCTCGCGATCGCGCGGCGCACCGCGGGGCTCCACGGGGGAACGCTCACGGCGCATCCGCGCGAGGGCGGCGGAGCGCGCTTCTGTTTTGTGCTCCCGAGGGGATAGAACCGTCGACGACACAATGGCCTCGCTGCTCGTGGTCGACGACGACGAAGGGTTCCGCAGCTTTCTCGCCGACGCGCTCGCCGACGATCACACGGTGGTCGAGGCCCGCGACGGTCGCGAGGCCGTGGCCGCGCTGGCGCGTGCGCGCTTCGACCTGGTGCTCACCGACCTGCGCATGCCCGGTCCCGATGGGCTCTCGCTGCTGCGCCACCTGCGCGCCACGCAGCCCGACACGCCCGCGCTGCTCATCACCGCGCACGCCACCGTCGACAGCGCCGTCGAGGCCATGAAGCACGGCGCCGTCGATGTGCTCCAGAAGCCCGTGGAGGGACCCGCCGCGTTGCGCGCCCTCGTGGCCCGCGCGCTCCACGGCAGGGCGCCGGCGAGCGACGCGCCGACCGATGCGCCGCTCACCTGGGGCGCACCGGCGATGGTGGCCTTCGTCGAGGCGCTGCACCGCGTGGCACGCACGAACGCCACCGTGCTCCTCACGGGCGAGAGCGGCACGGGCAAGGAGCTCGCAGCCCGTACGATCCACCGCGAGAGTTCCCGTCGCGCGGGGCCCTTCGTGGCGGTGCACTGCGCGGCCCTCGCGCCCTCGGTGCTGGAGAGCGAGCTCTTCGGCCACGAGCGCGGGGCCTTCACCGGCGCGGTGGCGCAGCACCAGGGGCGCATCGAGCGCGCGAAGGGCGGCACGCTCTTTCTCGACGAGATCGGCGAGCTCGACGCGGCCACGCAGGTGAAGCTCCTGCGCGTGCTCCAGGAGCGGCGCTTCGAACGTGTGGGCGGCGCGGTGACCGTGCAGGCCGACGTGCGCGTGGTGACCGCCACCCATCGCAACCTCCAGGCCCGCGTGCGCGAGGGGCTCTTTCGCGAGGACCTCTACCACCGCGTCGCCGTGGTGCCGCTGCACATTCCCGCGCTGCGCGAGCGCCGCGACGACATCGCACCCATGGCCCGTCACCTCGTGGGCGCCCTCGCGTCGGAGCTCGGCGTGCCCGCGCCCGCCCTCGCCGACGACGCCCTCGCGCGCCTCGAAGCGCTGCCGTGGACGGGCAACGTGCGCGAGCTCCGCAACGTGCTCGAACGCGCGCTGGTGCTCACCGACGCGGCGGTGATCCGCGCCCACGACCTGCGCCCCGACGCGCCCGAGACCGTCACGGTGTCACCCTCGCCCGGCGCCGCGCCGACGGACCTTCGCGCGCTCGAACGCGACGCGATCGTGCGGGCCCTCGACGCCGCGCGGGGCAACCGACGGAGAGCGGCCGACGCGCTGGGCATCGGGCTCCGAACGCTCTACGAAAAGCTCAAGCGCTACGACCTGGGGTGATGCCGCGGTGAAGGCTGCAAGTTTCCGTTCGACCGCGCTGGCGGCCACCGTGGTGCTCGCGGGCTTCGACGCCGGGAGCTTCGGCCCCGCGCTCCCGCTGCTGCGCGAGGGACTCTCGCTCGACGACCCGCGCGCCGCGTGGCTCATCACCGCGTACGTGCTCGGCACGCTGCTCGGCAACCCGTTGCACGCCTGGAACGCCTCGCGCACCGCCCCCGGACGCGCCCTCGGCGCCACCCTCGCGACCTTCACCCTCGGCGCCGCGGTGGTGGCCGTCGCGCCGGTGTTTCCCGTGGCCTTTCTCGGTCGGCTGTTGCAGGGCGTCGGGGCGGGCGCGTTCCTCCCACTGTGCACCGTGGCCGTGGCGCGCACCACGGACCCCTCGTCGCGCGGACGCGCCGTGATGACCCTCTCGCTCTCGTACGGCGTGGCCTTTCTCGTCGCCGCCGCGGGCGCGCCCACGCTCGCCGCCTGGCGCTGGCGCGCGCTCTACGCCCTGCTCGCGACGCTCGGCGCCGTGCTCACCGCGGCGGTTCCCGGCGCCATCGCGCTGCCCCGCGCCGACGTGCCCACGGCCCCCCTCGACCGTCGCGGACTCGCCCTCTGGGCCGCCTCGCTCGCGACCCTCGCGGTGGCCATTCAGCGCGCGAAGGCGGGCGGTGCGTCGGGTGCGCTCGCGCCTGCGCTCTCGCTCGTCGTGGGTGCGGCGCTGCTCGCGACGCTCTGGCGTGTGGAGCGGGCGCATCCGTCGCCGCTGTTGCCCGTGGCGCTCGCGCGGCATGGCACGGTGCGCGCGGTGTCGGTGCTCGCCCTCGCGGCGGGATGCGCGCAGGTGTTCGCGGTCACGCTCCCCACGTGGGCCCATGTGGTGGTCGGCGTCGCGGCGAAGCGCGTGGGCGTGTGGAGCCTCCCCTTCGTGCTCGCGGGGCTCGTCGGAACGGGCCTCGCGGCCACGGTGATCGACCGTCTGGGCGCGCGCCGTGTGGTGATGGTGACCGGCGCGCTCACGGTGGCGGGCGGCGCCGCGGTGGCGCTCGGAGGCGCGTCGGGCGCGGCCTTCGCGATGGGCTCGGCGGTGCTCGGCGCGGGCGTGTGCACGCTCGCGGGCGGTCCCCTGCGGCACCTGCTCACCGACCTCGACGCGCGCGAGATGGCGCCGGCGCAGTCGCTCCTCGCGATGGTGACCAACGTGGGGCTCCTCGCAGGGAGCGCGCTCACGGGGGCACTCGCGAGCACCGCGGGCGACACGGCCGCGCGGGCGCTCGGGCTCGAACGCGCGACGGTGGCGATCACCGCGGCGACGGCGGCGCTGCTCGTGGCGGGCCTCGCGATGCAGGGCGGCGCCGCGCGAGGCTCACCGCGGGGCTGACCGTTCGTGTACGGTGCGCGCCATGAGCACGCTGAAATACAGGCTCCTCGGCCGCTCGGGACTGCGCGTCTCCGAGCTGTGCCTCGGCACGATGACCTTCGGCGACGACTGGGGATGGGGCGCGCCCCCCGACGAGGCGCGGGCCCAGTACGAGCGCTTTCGCGCCGCGGGCGGCAACTTCGTCGACACGGCGAACAACTACACCAACGGCTCGTCGGAGCGCATCGTGGGCGCCCTCATCGCCCCCGAGCGCGCGTCGATCGTGCTCGCGACGAAGTACACCATCGCGTGGCGCAAGGGCGATCCCAACGGCGCGGGCAACCACCGCAAGAACATGGTCCAGTCTGTCGAGGCGAGCCTCAAGCGCCTGGGCACCGACTACCTCGACCTGCTGTGGCTCCACGCGTGGGACGACACCACGCCGCCCGCCGAGGTGATGCGCGCGCTCGATGATCTGGTGCGCGCGGGCAAGGTGCTCCACGTCGGCGTGAGCGACACGCCCGCGTGGGTGGTCTCGCACGCCAACACCCTCGCCGAGCTGCGCGGGTGGAGCCCCTTCGTCGCGCTCCAGATCGAGTACAGCCTCCTGCAGCGCACGGTGGAGCGCGAGCTCACGCCCATGGCCCGCGCCTTCGACCTCGCGGTGTGCGCGTGGGGCGCCCTCGGCGGCGGCGTGCTCTCGGGCAAGTTCACCCGCGGCGGTGCGCCCGACGCGAAGCGCGACACCACGGTGCGCCGCACGGAGCGCAACCTCGCCATCGCCCGCGCCGTCGACAGCGTGGCCGACGCGCTCGGCACCACCTCGACGCGCGTCGCGCTCGCGTGGGTGCGTCAGCGCGAGGGCACGGTGCTCCCCATCCTCGGCGCGCGCACCGCGGCGCAGCTCGACGACGCCCTCGGCGCGGCCTCGCTCACGCTCCCGCCCGACGCGCTCGCCACCCTCGACGACGCGAGCGCCATCGAGCTCGGATTTCCCCATCAGTTTCTGCGCACCGACTACGTGAAGAAGCTCGTGGGCGGCGACACGATCGACCGCTTCGCCTTCGATCCGCACCGCCCTCGCGTGTGATCCGTCACCGCGTCTCGTGACCGTTACGGCCGCGCCCGTCGACGCTCGGCGCGCTGCATCGCCGCGAACTCGCGCGTGAGCAGGTCGGCCACGGCGCGCACGCGCGGAATCTCCAGCGCCCGCGTGGCCCCCACCAGAAACACCTCGACCGGCACCACGGGAATCCCCTGCACGCGGATCGGCACGAGCCCCCGGTCGGTGGCGAGGCGTGAGCGTGCGCGCCCGAGCATCATGGCCCCGAGGCCCGCCTGCGCGGCGCGGAGCTGCACGAGAAAATCGTCGCTCGCGAAGGCCGCGATGTGACCCGGCACGCGGCGCTTCAAGAACGCGTTGGGCTGCATGTCGTCGTGCGGCGCAGACCACACGATCCACGGCACGGCGGCGGGCTTCGGGTCGGCGCCGAGGCGCGCGGCCAGCGCGGGCGCCACGTGGGGAACGGCCTCGTCGCGCAGCGTCGCCACCACGGTGAGATCGCGGCCCACGGGACGCTTCAAGCGCACGGCGAGGTCGGCCTCGCGCCGTGACAGGTCGAGGTAGCGGGTGGTGGCCACCACGTCGAGGCGCACGTTCGGGAGCGTCTCGCGCAGCGAGGCCGCGAAGGGCACCACGAACTCGAAGGCCACCCCCGGCGGCGCCGTGATGCGCACGGTTCCCTCGATGGCCACCTCGCGCCCTTCGGCGGCGCGCGCGAGCTCGGCGGCCCCTTCGGCCATGCGCCGCGCGGGACCGAGCAGGCGCTCTCCGTAGGCCGTGAGCGCCGCGCCTTCGACCCCGCGCGCGAAGAGGGCCTCGCCGAGCGCCCGTTCGAGCGCCGCGAGCCGTCGGCTCACCGTGGGCTGCGTCATCGCGAGGGAGCGCGCCGCCGCGCTCAGGCTGCCCTGCTCGGCCACCGCGAGAAAGACCCGCGCGTCGTCCCATGGGATATTCATTCCTGCATGGTACCATGCGCGCTTCGGCACTCACCATGCGTCAGCGCATGACGCACCTTCGGGCCCATGCGCACCTCCCGTCGTCGAATCGCTCTCGGGCTCGTGGCCCTCGTGCTCGTTCCCCTCGCCGCGTTGCTGGCCTTCGGATGGCCCGCCTCGCGCCACCCCACCGTCGCCGCCCGTCTCGGTGTGGTGCGCGGCGCCCGCGCGATGGAGTCCGTGCTCGACACGCCGGGCCCCATCGCCGTCGAGACCCTCGTGAACGGCACCTGGTCCGTCGACCGCAGCGGGCTCGTGAACCTCGACCACCCCGCGGCCCGCGCGGCCCGCTACACCGACGCGCTGGAGCCCATCGAGATCTACGCCCACGTGCTCCGTCACCCGACGCGCGGGGTGTTCCTCGTCGACACGGGCGTTGACACGGCGCTGCGCGACGCGCCCGCACGCTCGCCCCTCCACGGCCTCGCGGCGCAGGCGGCCCACACCGAGCGCATGGCCTTTCGCACGATGACCGGCGACTGGATCCGCGCGCAGCCCTCGCCCCCGACGGGCGTGTTCTTCACGCACCTGCACCTCGATCACGTGCTCGGCGCGCGCGACGTTCCCCACGGCGTTCCGCTCTATGCGGGCGAGGGCGAGCTCGCGTGGCGCGCGGCGGAGAACCTCTTCACGCAGCCCATCACCGACGAGGCGCTCGCGGGTCACGGGCCGGTGCAACTGCTCCCGTTTCGCGCCGACCCCGACGGCGTCTTCGAAGGCGTGCTCGACGTCTTCGGCGACGGATCGCTCTGGGCCCTTCGCGTGCCCGGACACACGCCCGGCAGCCTCGCCCTCGTGGCCCGCACGCCCGATGGCCCGGTGCTCTTCACGGGTGACACCTGCCACACCGCCTGGGGGTGGACCCACGGCGTCGAGCCCGGCGGCTTCACCCACGACCACGCGCGCAACGCCGCGAGCCTCCGTGCGCTCCGTGCGCTCGCCGCGCGTCACCCGCGGATGATCGTGCGCCTCGGGCACCAGCGCCTCGACGCGCGCTGATCTTCCGTTGCCGACGCGCGCAGACCGTCGCACCGTTGCGCCCCTCATGGCGGCGACCTTCGAACGGACCTACACGCTCCGCACGCAGAACCGCGTGCCCCACGCGCTCGCGATGGTGTGCGTCGTCGTCGGGCTCTTCGTGCTGATCCCCGCGTGGATGCGCGAGGGCGAGCACCCCTTCACGGCCCTCGATGGCGCGGCGCTCGTGCTCACGCTCCTCGGCGCGGCGGTGGTCCTGCGACCGCCCACGCGCGAGGTCACCACGCGGGTCGCGGTCGACGGCGAAGGAATCGCCGTCGGCGACGTGCGCGTGCGACACGCCGACGTGCCCGAGATCACGGTCTTCGTCGACGACGAGGGCGCGCCCTGCGACGTGACCGTGCGGCGCATCGACGGCGACGACCTCACGCTGCGCCAGGTTCCCGACGCGGACGCCGAGGCCTTCGTGCGGGCCGCGGGGCACAAGAACACCGCGCGGCGAAGGTTCTATCGCGGCGCGCAGGATGCGCCCTTCCACGGTGCGGCGACGCTCCCGATCTATGGGCTCGTCGCGTTCGTGGCGGCGGCGTTCGGGCAGGCCTTCGATGCGTGGGGCCCGCTGCTCGTCGGCGGCGCGCTGGCGCTCGCGTTCTTCGGGCGACGTGTGTCGGGACTGCTCCTCGACGATCGCGGCGTCACGCGGGTGTGGGCGCTCTCGCTCCAGTTCGTGCCGTGGGAACGCGTGGGCGGCGTCGACCCGTGGGACACGCTCCCGCAGACGCGCGGGTACACCGCGGGACTCGACCTGCGCCTCGACGACGGAAGCACCGTGCGCATGCCGCTCACCAGCGATCGCGCGCACCGCCCACGCATGGACGCGCTCGCTGCGCGCATCCTCCGCGAGGCCGGCGCCCGTCGGGTCGGCGCGCGCGACCCCCGCGACGCGGTCCTCTCCCGCGGCGACCGTGACGTGGGCGCGTGGCTCCTCGCGGTGCGCGCGCTGGGCGTCGGCGCCGACGGCGAGTTTCACCGCGCCGACGTGGCCCGCGAGGCCCTGTGGCGCGTGTTCGAAGACCCCGCGCGCAGCGACGAGCACCGCGCCGCCGCGGCCGCCGCATTGACCGCCACCGACCACGACGACGACCTCGCCCGCGTGCGCGTCATGGCCTCGTCGCTCCCGCCCTGCCCCGCGCGCACCGTCGCCCTCGCCGCCCTCGACCGCGACGAAGACGCCGTGCGCCGCGCCCTCGAAGCGGTCTCACCGCGACGCTGATCTCCCGTTGCCGACGCGCGCAGACCGTCGCACCGTTGCGCCCTCCATGACCGCCGCGCCCTTCGCCCAGACCTACGTGCGTCGCACGCCCAACCCGGCGCTGCTCGCGCTCATCGCGATGATGTTCGTGGGCGCCGCGGGCGTCGCCGTGTGGGGCGCGGTCACCGACAACTTCCTGGGCATCGCGTCGGTGCACCTCACGCTGCTCGCCATGGCGGCGCTGGCGATGCTCTTTCGTCACCGCCCCCTCGCGAAGCACGCGCCCGTCGAGGTGCGCGTCGACCGCGAGCGCCTCACCGTGGGCGACACCGTGGTGTCACGCGAGGCGATCACCCGCGCGTGGATCGTTCCCCCCTCGGCGCGCGGCGAGAGCTACGTGCGCATCGAGCGTCGCGTGTGGCCCGCCGTCGAGCTGCTCATCGACCACCACGACGAGGGCCAACGGCTGCTCGAAGCGCTCGGCCACGACGTGGGCTCGCGCTCGCTCCAGGTGACGGCCCTCTCGCGCGCGATGGCCTCGCCGTGGCGCATCCTCGCGCTGCTGGGCTCCGTCGTGGCGGGCCTCACGCTCTCGGTGTTCATGGCCTCGCTCGGCGTGCCCCTGCCCATCCTTCCGCTGCTGGTGCTCGTGGCGATGTGGGCGGTTCCGTCGCGGGTGCACGTGGGCGCCGACGGAGTGCTCATCCGATGGCTCGGCACCGCGCGCTTCGTGCCCGCGTCGCAGATCGCGTTCACCGAGCGCTACGAGTCGGGCATCGGACGCAACCGCATCATGGGCGTGCGTGTGCACCTCACCGCGGGCGCTCCGCTGCTCATTCCCGTCGGCAATGGGGGCGCGTCGTTCGACGAGGCCGAGGCCCTCGCGGCGCGCATCGACGAGGTGCGCGAGCGGCACCGCGCGGGCATCGACGCGCACGAGGCCGCGCGGCTCACCCGCGGCGACCGCACGGCCGACGACTGGCTCCGCGCGCTGCGAGCCGTGGGCGTCGGCGCGACGGAGAGCTTTCGCCACCACGACCTCGACCGCGAGGCCCTGTGGCGCGTGTTCGAGAGCGCCGCGTCGTCGCCCGAGAGCCGCGCCGCCGCCGCCGCCGCCCTCACCGCGCGCCGCGACGACCGCGACGCCGAGCGCGTGCGCGTCGTGGCCCACGCCGTGGTCGAACCCACCCTTCGCACCGCGCTCGAAGCGGCCGCCGACCACGACGACGCCGCGCTCGCCCGGGGCCTCGACGCGCTCACGCAGCGCAAGAACTGACGCTCACCGCGCGTCGGCGAGGGCGCGCAATCCCGCTGCGAGAATGGGGTCTTCGTCGTCGGCGGTGGCGCGCGTGAGGTCGACGGAGACGTCGGGCTCCATGCGCCAGCGGGCGGTGCCGTCGACGCGGTACACGGGCTCGGCGGAGACCTGCGCGGGCACCTGCGTCCACCCGAGCATCACCTCGTGCACGGCGGCGCCGAGGCCCATCATGCGCGTGCCCACGATGCGCGCGCGCCCGATGCCCCGAAGGCCCATGGGAAAGCCCTCGGCCATGCTCGCGCTCCAGTGGTTCACGAGCACCACCACGGGGCGCGTGTACGTGAACGGACCGCGGGCTTCGAGGAACTCCTCCCACGGCGGGCTCATCGCGTCGCCGTCGCGGCGGGTCATGCGCGCGTAGGCCGTGCGGGCGGTCACGAAGCGCCCCATCACGGGACGCGCCCAGGCCGTGTTGCCGCCGCCGTTGTTGCGCACATCGATGACGAGCGCGCGCGTCTCACGGAGCCCTTCGAGCTCGTGGTCGAAGCGCTCGACGAGGCTGCGGTCGGCGAAGCTGCGGATGGCGATGTAGCCCACGTTGCCATCGAGCACGCGCGACGTGACCACGTCGCCCTCGGGCTCGCGGGGCCCCTCGGCGATCACCACCTCGCGGTCGCGAAGGCGCAGCGTGCGGGGCGCGCCATGCGTTCCCGAGAGCACCGCGCGGAGGGCCCAGGCGTCGGCCTCGGGGTCGTCGCCGGTGAGCGCCGTCGAACGTCGCGCGCGCATCGCGTCGGTCACGGGCACACCGTCGATGGCGAGCACCTCGTCGCCTGCGCGAACGCCCGCGCGCCACGCGTCCGAGGGTCGGCGCACCTCGTCGACGATCGCGCGCCCGTCGCGCCACGAGGCCCAGAGGTCGTGGCCCGGAATGCGGGGCATGCCGTCGAGGTGCATCTGCAGGTGCGTGTGCAGGTCGTAGAGCTCGTCGAGCATCGCGGCGGCGACGGGCACGAACGCGAGGCCGTCGGTCATGCCGTCGAGGCGCGCGCGGTAGCGGTCGCGCACGCGCTCCCAGTCGACGCGCTTCTCGTCGAAGAAGCAGTAGTGGTCGCGCGCGAAGGTCCAGAGCTGGTCGAGGTCGGCGCGGAGCTGCGCGTTCGTGAACGTACGCGCATCGACGTGGGCGCCCGTGGGCGTATGCGACGACGCAACGGGCACGGTCGAAGGCGCAGGTCGCGCGGCGCATCCACCCAGGAGCGCCGCCAGGAGCATCACGGTTCGCATCGCGCGCGGTCGTACCGCTGCGCCCCCGCCCGATGGAAGCGCGAAGCGCCACGGGGCGCCCCGAGGAGCCGCCGCGCTTACAGGCGCTTACCGTGTTGAATGCCCATGAAAGAAGGGCCGCGCGTGCAAAGTACGACCGCCCCGACAGGCCGTCGGCGGGGAGCGCCGCGCGCCCTGCTCACGGAGGTCTCTACACCCGATGACTGCCCCCACTTTCTTCGCACGCGCGCTGCCCACGCGGCGCGCGCGGAGGGCGACGTCTGCCCTCGTCTCCTTCGCCCTGGCGGGCGCGTTCGCGTCGCCTGCGAGCGCCGAGCGCATCCTGCTCACGACGTGCGGCGGCACCACGCCGTCGAACCTGCTCGACAGCGTCGCGTCGGCGCTCTCGTCGCGCCACACGATCACGCGCGCCATCGACAGCGCCGCCGTCGAAGGCACCTTCGGCACCTACGACCGCATCTACGTCAACGGCACCGGGAACATGTGCACGGCGACCTTCGGCACCGCGCTGGCGAACTACGTCCGCGCGGGCGGCGACGTGTTCTTCGCCGTGGAGTTTCTCGCGGGCTTCGGCGGCTACGGCGAGCTCAACGCCCTCGTCGACAGCACCTCGACGCTCACGGGCGTTCGCACCGTGGAGCGCGGCACGGGAGGCACGCTCGCGGGTCAGTCGAGCGAGCCCTGCGAGTGGGTGCCCGCGGGGCCCGGCGTGTGTCCGACGCCGCCGCCGCGCAGCGTTCCCGTGGCCGCCGCGGGGCACTTCACGGGCGTGCCCTCGACGCACTGGCTCATCGTGCGGACGCTCACGAACGTTCCCCTCGCGGTGGGCCTCGACCAGCGCGTGATGCGCCCCGGCGCGGGCCGCCTCGCCCTCTTCGCCGACACGAGCGCGATGGTGCCCGCGGGCTCCATCGTGAACCTCGACGAGTGGCTCGCCGGACGCACGGGCTACGGCACCGACACCTGTGTCTGCGGCAACGGACGCATCGAGGGCGACGAGGTCTGCGACGACGGCAACGCCCTCTCGAACGACGGGTGTTCCTCCACGTGCCGCGTCGAGGCGGGCGCCACGTGCACCGGCACGCCCTCGGTGTGCGCCGACCGCTGCGGCAACGGCCTCGTGGCCCGCGGTGAGCTCTGCGACGACGGCAACAACACCGCGGGCGACGGATGCTCCGCCACGTGCACCGTCGAGGCGGGCTACCACTGCGTGAGCACCTGGGGCGCGCGCTCGACGTGCCGCGTGCAGTGCGGCGACGGCATCCTCGCGACGGGCGAAGGCTGCGACGACGGCAACGTCACCGCGGGCGACGGATGCTCCGCGACCTGCACCATCGAGTCGGGCTTTCAGTGCATGAACCCGCGCTTCAGCGCCTTCGTCACCCGCGCGGGACGCGCCGACTGCTTCGAAGCGCCCCATCCCCTCGCGGCGTCGGCCTCGCTCCCCACGCGCCTCGACGTGCCCTCGGCCCCCGCCTGGACGCGCTACCGCATGCGCTTCGCCGCGGGCGCCGCGAACACCGTGGCCGCGCCCGACAACCTCTGGCAGTCGGCCTTCGCGGTGCAGACCGCGACGGGGGCCTTCACCGCGGGCAACTACTACACGGCCCCGGTGGCGCAGGGCGCGACGCCCGCGACGGCCACCGCCGACAGCGCGAACCTCACGCGCGATTTCGCCGTGGCGACCGCGGCCTCGCCGGTGCTGCGCGCGGGCTTCTTCGACACGGGCTGCGCGAACAACAGCAACGACCCGGTGACCTGGCGCGTCGACACGATGTCGGTGTGCAGCGAGTGCCGTTCGAACGCCGACTGCGCGGGGGCGCGTCCCGTGTGCAACCTCTCGACGGGGCGCTGCGTGGCCTGCAACGGCGTGACGAACGGCGCGACCTGCACGGCCCCGCGCGTGTGCGCCACGACGGGCGCCAACGCGGGACAGTGCGTGGCCTGCACGAGCAACGCCCAGTGCGGCGGCGCGACGCCGATCTGCAACCTCACGACGAACCTCTGCGGCGGCTGCACGCGCGACGCCGACTGCCCGTCTGCGACGCCCGCGTGTGTGCTCACGGGCACCAACGCGGGACGCTGCGTGCCCTGCACCACGGACTCGCACTGCGCGCGTCCCCTCGTGTGCAACACGGCGACGAACACCTGCGCGGGCTGCAACTCGAACGCCGACTGCATGGGCGCGACCCCCATCTGCGACACGGCGAGTCGCATGTGTCGCGCGTGTGATCCGTCGCGGAGCGACTGCGGCGGCGACACGCCCGCCTGCGCCACCGCGGGCACGAACACGGGCCGCTGCGTGCAGTGCACGGGCGCGAACACGCGGGCCTGCACGGGCGCGACGCCGCGGTGCGACGACCCGAGCAACACCTGCGTGGCGTGCCTGCAGAACAGCGATTGCGCCGACCCCACGCGGCCCGTGTGCGACCGCGGACGATGCCGCGCGTGTGCGGCCGACACCGAGGCGAGCGACTGCCCCGACGCGACGCTTCCGGTGTGTGCGACGCGCGGGGTGAACGCAGGACGCTGCGTGGCCTGCGCCACCGGACGCACCGCCGCGTGCCCCATGGAGCGCCCGGCGTGCGACGACCCGACGAACACCTGCGTGACCTGCGTGGGCGACGGAGACTGCCGCGCGCCGCGTCCGGCGTGTGTGGTGGCGATGGGCGAGCGGGCGTCGTTCTGCGCGACGTGCCTCACCGACGCGCACTGCGCGGGCCGGAGCGACGGGCTCACGCGCTGCAACACCACGGCGCGCGAGTGCGTGGCCTGCACCGAGCGGATGCACTGCGTGGGCAACGCGCGCGGCGCGGCGTGCCTCGCGGGAACGTGCGGGTGCGAGGGCGCCGGCGACTGCGCCGCGGGCCAGGTGTGCGACGTGACGGCGCGCGTGTGCGTGCCCGCGCCGGAGCCCGTGGATGCGGGAACGGACGCGGGAACCGATGCGGGCGTCGACGGTGGCGTGCAGCGCGTGGAGTTCCTCGGGAGCGGCTGCGGGTGCCGCGCGAACGGGGCGGGCGGCGGACGCGGCGGCGTGGGGATGCTCCTCGCGCTGGCGGCGATGGCGGGCGTACGGCGGCGGCGTCGGTGAGATTCCGCCCACTTCGTTGACGCCCCCACCCACCGCGATACAACCGCGGGCGCCATGAACCCCCACCAGGCGCAGATCGACGAACTCGGCCGCGAGGCCACCCGCTGGACCCTCTTCGCCCTCGTCGCCTTCGTCTTCGGCGTGTCGATCTTCGTCGGCCCCGTCGCGTGGTCGAAATCCAACTCGATCCGCGGACAGCTCAACGCCCTCGGCGCGCCCGATCACAGCGGCGTGCGCACCACCCGCCTCGTCGCCATCGCCACCACCGTGGTCTCGGCCCTCGCGATCCTCGCGATCCTCGTGGTGGTCGCGGGCATCAAGTTCAGCTCCACCTACTGAACTCCCGATGACGCCGCGACGTGCGCTCGCGACGGTCGCCACACAGGCGCTCCTCGGGGCCGCGGTCGGTGTGCTGTGCGGCGCCTCGTCGGCGCTGTTTCTCGCGCTCCTCGATCGGGCCACGGCCTGGCGCCTCGCGCACCCGCCGATCGTCTTCGCGCTCCCCCTCGCGGGCCTCGCGCTCGGCGTCGTCTACCACCGCTTCGGCGCGCCCCTCCGCGGCGGCGCCAACGTGGTGATCGACCGGCTCCACGATGGCGGCGCGACGGTTCCCCTGCGCATGGCCCCCATGGTGCTCGCGGGCACCGTGCTCACGCACCTCTTCGGCGGAAGCGCAGGCCGTGAGGGAACCGCCGTGCAGATGGGCGCCTCCCTCGCCGACCAGGTCGCGCATCGCTTCAAGCTCCACGCATCGACGCGCCGTCACCTCCTCACCGCGGGTGTCGGCGGCGGCTTCGGCGCGGTCTTCGGAACGCCCATCGCCGGCACCCTCTTCGCGCTGGAGTTCTCGACCCTCGGACGCATCGAGCACCGCTCGCTGATCCCCGCGCTCACCGCCGCGCTCGTGGGCGACCTCACGACCCGCGCGCTGCACATCACCCACACGCACTACCCCGCGGTCGCGCACCTCGCGCTCACGCCCTCGGTGCTCGCGCGCTGGGTGCTCTTCGGCGTCGCGATGGCCCTCGCCTCGGCGGCCTTCATCGAGCTCCTCCACGCCGTGAAACGTGTGGGCGAGAAGAGGCTCCCATCGCTGCCGTGGCGCATGGCGGCGGGCGGCGCGGCGGTCGTCGCGATGCGCGCGGCGCTAGGCACCGACGACGTGCTCGGCCTCGGCGTGCCCGTGATCGTGCGGGCCTTCACCGATCCGTCGCTCGCGCCGTGGATGTTCCTCGCGAAGCTGGTGTTCACCGCGGTGACGCTCGGCGCGGGCTTTCTCGGCGGCGAGGTCACCCCGCTGTTCTTCGTGGGCGCGACGCTGGGCAACGCGCTCGCGCGGGCGCTCCATCTACCCCTCGCGATGGGCGCAGGCGTGGGCATGGCGGCGGTCTTCGCGGCGGCGTCGAACACGCCCCTCGCGCTCTCGATCATGGCGGTGGAACTCCTCGGCGCCGAGGTGCTCCCGCACGTCGTGGTGGTGAACACCGTCGCGTGGATGCTCTCGGGCCACCGCAGCATCTATCCCGCGCAGCGCGTGTCGCATCGCAAAGACGGCGCGTCGCTCCCCTCGCCCGTTGCGCTCCGCGACCTCGCCGACGATCGCGAGGGGTGAGCGCGAAGGGCCTTGCCGCACGGCCTCCGAGCGTGTCCTCCTCGCGCTGGGAGGAGATCGCGCATGACGCAGGAACCGAAGGCCCCATACCGCGCCCCCGACGTGCCGCCCGCGAAGCGCACCGCGCCGCCCTCGTTCGAGCGCGCGTGGGACGACGCCGCGGACGATGAGCGGGCCCTCTGGCAGCTCACGATGGTGTGCATCTTCATCTCGGGGCTGCTCACGGTCATGTGGCGTCACCTTGGAATTGCAGCCTTCGGGGTCACCGCGGCGTGGATGTGGCAACGCTTCCGTCGGCGCACACCGTCGAAGATTCGCGCGACCGTCGACGACAGCGGACTCACCGTGCGCTTCCGCGACGACGTGATGCTCACGACGACGCTCGACGCGCTCCACAACATCGAGGTCGACAGCACCGCGGTGCAACGCGTGACCTACCACCAGAACGTGGGCGACCCGATGCCCGACACGCGCGTGAGCGGCGACGTGCGGGTCGCGCGACTCACCGCACGCATGGCCGACGGCACCGCGCATCGACTCACGACGACCGCCACGCACTACGACGCGTGCATGGAGTCCTTCGGCAAGCTCCGGGCGTTTCTCCGCGCCCACGGGTGGAAGCCCGTCGACGAGCGCTGAGCCCCTTCGCGCGCGCTCAGCAGCTCGACCCGTTGTTGCTGCGGGCCTCGACGGTGAGCGTCCACGGCGTGCATGAGGTGCCCGAGAGGTAGCGGACCTCGATGTAGTAGTCGAAGTCGTCACCGATCGCGATGCTGTCGCTCTCGGTCACCTCGACGGAGTCCGCGAGGCCGATGCCGCGAATCGAGCTCCCCACGAGGGAGCCGCAGGGCTTGTAGACGAAGAGGTCGTAGTCGACGCCGGGCGGCACCGCGAGGTTCACCCGCGAGCGCAGCGTGGTCACACACAGCGAGCACTCGGCCACGCGCACGCGGAACCAGGTCGACGTCGTGCCCGTGCGCGTCGACACCACGCGATAGCTCGTGGAGCCGCAGAGCGTTCCGCACGACGAGTCGCCACACCACGTTCCGAGCACCGTCGCCGCGGGGCACGTGAGGGTCGTGGCGCTGTGGTTGATGCACGCGCTCCCGCACATCGAGCTGCCCGGGCCGCAGCCTCCGTCGGCGCCCGCGTCGGTGCCCGCATCGGTCACGCCCGTGTCGGTCACGCCGCCATCGCGCACGCCGCCGTCGAGCACCATCACGTCGAGGGGAAGGCGATCGACGAGCACCACGTCGCGGCCGATGGATCCGTCGGTGGTGACGCCCGTGTCGGTGACGCCCGCATCCATCGCAGAGCCCGTGTCGGTGACCGAGCCCGTGTCGGTGGTCGAACCCGTGTCCGTCACCGCCGCATCGACGGCGCCGTCGGGCGGGTCGAGGGGCACGTCGTTGTCGGCGTCGGGAAGGGTCGGCGCGTCGTTCTCGGCGTCGGGCACCACCGGCGCATCGACGGGCCCGGTGCCGCTGTCGTCGGGACCGGCGCCGCCCTCGCTGCCCACGGCGCACGCCGCCATCGACGAGAGGAGCACAAGCGCAGCGGCGCGGACACGAACGGACGCGTGGTTCATGAGGGCTGCGACGGTTGTACACCACGGGTCCGCGGTCGCGCGCGTCTGCGACAAGGGCCCGCGTGCGGGGCGCGGCGATCAGGGGCCCGCGTCGGGCGACGTAGGGGCGAAGCGGAAGGGATAGGTCACACGCAGCGATCCGCCCTGCGGCGGCGGGGCGAAGGCCATGGCCATCATCGACTCGCGGAGGCACGTGGCGAACTCGGCATCGCCCGTTCCCCCGTCGCCGAGCACGGCGCCGTCGACGCCGCCATCGACACCCTCGACCTCGGCCTCGTCGATGACCCCGCCGATGCGCGCGTCGCCCACGACCACGAAGCGCATCACCACGCGCCCCGACTGCCCCGGCACACGGCGCTCGTACTGCGCGTAGCAGGCCTGCGCCATGGGGAGAAAATCTTCGCGGATGCGGGCGCGCACGTAGTCGGGGTCCACCCGTCCGTCGGGCAGCGAGGGCATCGGCGCGTGCACGGGGTCCGCGGGGAGCGCGGCGGCGGAGGCGTCGAGGGAGGCCGTCCACGCGCGCACGATCGCAGCGCGCAGGCGGTCGCGGAGCGCGCGGTCGTGCACCGTGCGCTCGGGCGGAACCATCGCGTCGGAGGGGTCCGTCGGTGCGGTGCGCGCGGGCTCCGTCGCGGGTCCGTCGGCGTGCGCACCGGGCGCGTCGTGTTGCGCGGAAGTGCCTTCGTGCGAGGCATTTGGCGAAGACGGGCTCCGTCGCAGGAGCCACAGTCCGAGGGCGAGGAGGAGCACCGCTGAGACCACGGCCGCACGCTTCATGCGCGCGACGTTACACCCCGTGCCCGAGGATCACCGTGGCGAGGAACCCGATGCCTGCCGCCGCCGCGGAGGTGAGCACCACGACGGCCCGCGCCCTCGCGCGACGGAGCTTCGAACGCGCGGCCTCGCGCTGCGAGGGATCCACCCGCTGCGACGTGTCGCTCACCTCGCGGAACACCGCCCCCTCGCCCACGCCCGCGACGCCCTCGTGCAGTTCGACCGCGCGCTGACGGATCAGCGCCAGCGCATCGAGCGCGTGCTGGAGCATCATCGGGTCGGGCTCGCGCGCGAGGGTGATCGACGCGCCGTCGCGGCCCACGTTCACCAGCGGAAACGCGTGGTCCGTGGGAATGGCGAGCAGCGCCTCGCGCACGCCGCGGACGAGGAGCTGACGCGCGGTGCTCACCGGCGCGGCCTCGACGACGAAGCGCGCGTCGAAGACCCGGTCGCCCACCTCGACGTCGACGGTCATGCCCAGGGCCTTGTCGACGGACTCTCCCGCGAGTTCGGGCCGCAGCGAGAGCTCGACGGGCACGCCCGCGAGGGGCGTCGAGAGCGTGGCCCGCACACGCCGCGAGCCCGCGCCCTCGATGGAGAGCGACACCGGCGCGCCCTGGTGTTCGCCCGCGAGCGTGAAGCCCGCGCGGCGGCGCTCGGCGAGGCGCACGTTCTCGACACCGCAGAACTGGGCCACGGCGGCGACCCGCGTGGCGATCGAAGCGACCCGATCTTCGTGGCGACCCATGGCGCGAACCTCCGTGCGACGACGCGGCGCGAGAACAACGTCTGCGCGCAACGCACCGCGCAGACGACACCATTCCCCGACCGTCGCACGACGGCGGAGCTTTGGGGGAATGTCACCGTCGCGCGAAGATCCCCGCGGCGGAGGCTGTCCGAGGGTCAGCGCGGCGGCGGGAGGCAGTGGCCCTGCGCGTTGCACACGAGGCCCGCGGGGCAGGTGTTGTGCTGGCAGGTCGCGACGCACGCGCGCCAGGTCGCAGCGCCCGCGTCGGGGGTGTGCTGCGCGTCGGCGGGTGAGGTTCCCTCGGGGCAGTTGCCGTGTTCCGAGAGCCAGGGGTCGACGGCGGCGAGACAGAGACGCGCGCCCTCGACGGAGGCGCACACGCCGCCCGCGGTGCAGTCGTCGTCGGTGGCGCAGCCGCGCATCCAGCGCAGGGCCGGGGCCGGGAGGTTCGCGTCGTCGGGGAGCACGTGCTGCACGCGCGCAACGGGCGGCGGGTCGTCGTTCGGGCCGTGGGGAACCATGTCGACCACGCGCCAGGTGCCAAGACGAAGAATGCCCTGCGACACGAGGAACGAGCGCACCGGACGATCGCCGCACGGGGGGATGGTCTCGGGCACCGGTCCCGCGCCGAGCCACTGGGCCCGGAGTCGCAGGCGCACCTCGCCGTTCACGCGCTCCGAGGTGCCGTAGTTGGGGCCGTAGCCGCAGGGCATGCGCGCGCCCACGATGGCGTAGGGCGTCGAGCCCGTGGGGGCGGGCTCGGAGAGCAGATGGATCCACGCGATGGGCACGTCGACCTCGCGTCGGTCGGGCGACGGACCGAGGGGCGCGGCCTCGGTCACACGCACGATGGTTCCGCCGTCGGAGGGCCTCGGCGCGGCGCCCACGGAGGCATCGCGCGACGTGGTGGAGCGGCAGCCGTCGCAGCCCGCAAGCGACGCGCAGAGGGCCAGCGCGAAGGGCGTTCGGAGGGTCATGGCGCGCGGGTTCTACACCAGCCGCGGGCGCAATGATGCGCTTTGACATCGCCGCGGCGCGGGTGGTACTCCGTCGCGCGCTGAATGGCGATTCAGTCATCGCCATCGAGGCCGATGCGCCCCACTGGAGGATCTGCACCATGACCGTCGACGTGAAGAAGCTCTTCAACGAAGAACTCACCGCCTCGCTCGCGACCAAGGGTGATGCTGCCCGCAAGATCGGCGGCACCTACGGCATCAACATCACCGGCGCCGGCAACTGGAAGATCGACCTCGTGGCGAACCCCCCCACGATCGCCTCTTCGGAGGCCGAGGTGACCGACGCGCAGGTCGTGATCGGCGTGGCCGAGGCGGACTTCCAGACCCTCGTCGCCGACCCCGGCGCGGGCATGAAGCTCTTCTTCGCGGGCAAGCTCAAGGTGAAGGGGAACCAGATGCTCGCGATGAAGCTCAAGGACCTCTTCGCGCTGCGCTGAGCCTTCGAGCCTCCGCGTCGCGCTCCCTGCCGACGCTCCTCGCGCGCGCCCCGATCGGGTACCGTCGCGCACCTCCGATGACCACTCCCGACGCCTCCTCGCGCGGCCCCCTCTCCGGGGTTCGCGTGCTCGACCTCACGCGCCTGCTGCCCGGCCCCATGGCGACGCTCGTGCTCGCCGACCTCGGGGCCACCGTCGACAAGCTCGAAGACCCGTCGCCGGGCGACTACCTCCGTCACATGCCCCCGATGCGCGAGGGCACGAGCGGCACCTTTCACGCGCTCAACCGCGACAAGCGCAGCGTGGTGATCGACCTCAAGAGCCCCGCGGGCGCAGCGCTTCTGCGCACGCTGATCCCGCGCTACGACGTGGTGCTCGAAGGCTTCAGGCCCGGCGTGCTCGCGCGCCTCGGGTGCTCGCACGACGAGATGCTCGCGCTGAATCCGAAGCTCGTGGTGTGCGCCATCACGGGCTACGGGCAGACGGGACCGCTGGCGCACCGCGCGGGGCACGACCTCAACTACCTGGCGCGCGCGGGCGTGCTCGGGGTGACGGGGCCTGCGGGCGCTCCCCCGGCGCTCTCGGGCGCGCAGATGGCCGACGTGGCGGGCGGTGCGATGTGGGCGGTGATCGCGATCCTCGCGGCGCTGCGCGAGGCCGAGCGCACGGGGCGCGGACGGGTCTGCGACGTGGCGATGTGCGAGGGCTCGCTCCCGCTGGCGTCGTTCGCGCTCGGGGCCCTCTCGGCCGACGCGACGCCCGGCGCGCGCGGTGAGAACCACCTCGACGGCGGCATCGCGGCCTACAACACCTACGAGACCCGCGACGGACGCTACGTCTCCCTCGGCGCGCTCGAACCCAAGTTCTGGACGAACTTCGCCGTCGCCGCGGGCCTCGATCCCTCCCTCGACGCCCTCGTCGCAGGGCCGCACCAGACCGCGCTCAAGACCCGCGTGGCGGCGGTCTTCGCCGCGCGCACCCGCGACGAGTGGGAGGCCTTCGCGCGCGCCCACGACTGCTGCCTCGAACCCGTGCTCGCGCCGCATGAGCTCCGCGACGATCCGCAGCACAGGGCCCGCGGGGTGTTCTTCGAAGTGGCCGACGAGACGGGTGCGGCGGTGACGGTGTTCCGCACGCCGGTGGGCGCGGGCGCGGCGGTGACGCACACGGCCGCGCGCGACGCGGGGGCCGACACCGACGCGGTGCTGCGCGACGCGGGCCTCGACGACGGCGCCATCGAGGCGCTGCGACGCGACGGCGTGGTGCGCTGAGCGATTGCCACCCGCGGGCGACGGACGCAGAGTGCCGGACCCCATGACCACGCCCGCACCGAGCCCCCTCGACCTCGCGGAGACGCTCTTTCACCGCACGATCGCGCACATGCGCGGCCGCGGTCCGTTGCCGGCGCGGTGGCACGACGCCGTGCGCGCCGTGGGACGCGCCGCGTGGCGGGTGCGCGCGCGGAGCCTCGACGCGGTGGTCTTCGAAGGCACGCTGCGCATCACCGTCGACGCGCCCGGCGAGGCGCTGCCGTCGAAGAAGGCCCGCGCGGCGATGCAGCTCGGACGGCTCTCGGGCCTCGCGGTGCGCTTCGACCGGGCCTCGTCGGCGACGCTCCCGAAGCTCCGGCGCGACGAGCCCGCGGGCCCGGAGCTCGCGCGCGCCGCCCGGTGGTGCCTCGCGCGCCTCGATGGGCTCGTCGACGATGCGATCGAAGACCGCGACCCCGAGGCCGTGCACCAGACCCGCGTCGCGCTCCGTCGGCTGCGCTGCGTGCTGCGCGCGTTCGGGCACGCGGGCAGGCACCGCTGGGTGAAGGGCGCCACGGCCTTCGTGCGCGCGCTCGGCAGCTTCGCGGGGGCCCTGCGCGACCTCGACGTGGCCCTCGACGCGGTGCCCGATGTGACCGCGAGTGAGGAATCACGCGGCGCAGCGGTGGAGGCCCTGCGCGCGAAGCGGGTGCCGGCCCTCGCGCACTTTCGCGAGCATTTCGAAGCGGCGCTCCACGGGAGTGCGCGGGCGGACTTCGAAGCGGCCCTGCGCGACGTGCCGAAGGGGAAACGCTCGCTGCGGGGCGTGGCGAAGCGGCACCTGCGCGACGAGCTCCGCGGGCTGCTCGCGTCGCTGGGCGGAGACCTCACGCACGCCGAGGGCTACCACGCCATTCGCAAGCGGGCGCGGCGCGTGCGAGACGCGGTCGATGTGTTCGCCCCGGCCCTCACCGCGGAGGAGCACGCGTGGCGACGGGCGCTCCAGCCGCTCCAGACGCAGCTCGGGGCGCTCAACGACGCCGCGGTGATGGCCGCCACGCTCGCCGACGTCGACGGCGCGGGGCTCGTGCGCGATGCGCTCGACCAGCGGCGGCTCGCGCTCCTCGCCGAGCTGGCCACGCCCCTCGCGCTCCTGGCCAACGTGCTCGATCGACGCTGAACGCGAAGCGCCCGGAGGTGCCCTTCTCGGGGCTCCACCGGGCGCGGGGCGGAAACAGGACCGCGGGGGTCTACTTCGTGCCGGTGCCCGTCGCGAGGGCGCGGGCGCTCACGCCACGGCGCGCGACCACGCCCGAACGGCGCGACGCGGTGCCGAAGCGCTCGCAGAGGGGACCGAGGCCCAGGGGCTTCCAGATCACCATGCCGAGGCCGTGCGCGCGGCAGAGCACCGACGCGTCGGTGCCGCCGGTGGTGAAGGTCACTTCGAGCTCGGGAAGATGCTGGAGCAGGTGTTCGGCGAGGGTCGCGCCGTCCATGTGGGGGAGCACCAGATCGATGAGCGCGCGGGCCCACACGCCGCCGCCCTGCACCGCCGACAGCGCGTCGAGCGGCGACGCGAACGCGTCGACCCCGACCCCGCGCGCCCGCAGCGCCCGCACGATGGAAGTTCGCAACTCTTCGTCAGCCTCGACCAGCAGGACTCGTGCACCCATGCGCACCATATGGAGCACCCGCGCGCCCATGTCGAGTGGGCACGTCGAGGAATTGTTGGGATTCCCAACGGTCCTACTGCGGCGCCGACGACACGGTCACGACGAGGGCGAGCGCGAAGCCCACGAGCATCAACACCGCGGCCCCTGCGAGCAGCGGCGCGAGGCGCGCGCGGGTCATCGCCGCCACCTCCGGGGACTGCGTACCGCGGCGCAACCCGAGGCCCAGCACCAGCGCCACTTCGAGCGCGATGGACACGGTGAGACCCGCGAGCACGAGGCGACGCGCGCGCGCCACCCGTGACGTGAGCGCGCGACGGGCGCGGGCGGCACCATCCCACACGAGCTCGCTGCGAACGGTCGGCGTCGCGGCACTGCGAAGTGCGAACCACCGACGCGACGGGGCGTCACGCGCGCAGGGCTCGACGGGCGCTCCCTCGCGCACCGAGGGCTGCTGCGCGTCGTGAAAGCGCCCATCGAGCGATGCCCGCGCCCAGGTCACGCCCTCCCCCGCAGGCCACGGAACGCGCCCCACGGCGCCGTCTCCCTCGCGCACGAGCGGCACCGCGCGGAGCCATCGCACGGCCTCGCCCGCGCCCGCCACCACCCACGCCGCGCGCCCCGCGAAGGCGCCGCGGAGCACGAGCTCGCTCCCTTCGCGGGCCATCGCGAGACCGCCCGCGCGCACCGGGAGGCGGTGCTGCCAGCGTCGTGTGGCGCCTCCTTCGCGCATCGTCGCCGCGAGGGTCACCGGCGCGCCGAGGCCCGACACGGTCACCCGAAAGCGCGCCACGTCGCAGTCGCCGGTCACCGCCTCGTCGGGCTCGACGGAGAGGCCCTCCATCTCCGACGTGATGCGCACGCGGGCAGCGCCGGGTGCGCGCACGAGCACTTCACCGGGCACCTCGGGCAGGAGCACATCGCCCACCGTCAGCGCCTCCACGGGCTCGACGGGCGAAGGTGCAATCACCGACGACGGCGTCTCTTCGACGGGCACCTCGACGCGCGCCCCGTGACCGTCGCCCTCGACGCGGAGCACCCGCGCGCGAAGCCCCTCGGAGCCATCGGCCCGACACACGCGCCACGGCGGCGCCGCGACCGCGTCGCACACGCCCTCGATGCAGCGCGCCTCGTCGTCGTCGCAGAGTGACACCCGCAGCGCGCGCACGGGGACGAGCTCGTCGTCGAGTCCCTCCATCGCGACGCGCACGAGGGCGCGGCCGTCAGGGCGAAGCGGGCCCACGAGCTCGACCCGCAACGCGCGATCGAGGTCGACGTGCACGGCCGGCGGCGAGATGGCCGCGAGGGCGAACACCGCAGCCGCGACCGCGGGCGGAATGACGTGGCGATCGAGCTCCACCGCGCCGCGACGCTACCGCAACGGATGCCCCGTGCGCGGGTGCCGCGAAACGCCGTCACCGACGGTTGGCGACGGGGCCGGGTGCGGACCTCCCAGCGCGCGCCAACCGGAGTTGACATGACCGCCGCACCATGCGGTTTTCTCCGTGGATCGCTTTCTGCACAGGTGACAACCGTGGACCCCATCGCCCCTGACAACCTCGTGGCCTCGCGGTATCGGCTCCTTCGACGCCTCGGCGCCGGTGCGCAGGGCGAGGTGTGGGAGGTCTCCGACGCGCAACGTCCGGGCGTGACGCTCGCCCTCAAGCGCTCGTCGGGACCCGAAGCGCGACGCGAGGCGCAGGCGCTCTTTCAGCTCGAACACCCGTCGCTCCCAGCGGCCCTCGATTGCGGCACCACCGCGCGCGGCGATGCGTGGTTGGTGATGGCCCGCGTCGAGGGCGAGCCGCTCGACCGATGCGCGCCCGACGTGGTGCTGCGCGCCGCGGCCCAGATCGCCGATGCGCTCGGCGCGCTCCACGACGCGGGCATCGTGCACGGCGACGTGAAGCCCGCGAACATCGTGGCGCAGGGCGAGCGCGCGTGGCTCCTCGACCTCGGGCTCTCGACAGTGACCGCCGACGAGGCCGTCTACGCCAACGCCCACACCGCGGGCACGCTGCGCTACCTCGCCCCCGAAGCCCTCGCCGGCGAGCGCGGTCCCGCGGGAGACCTCTGGTCGCTGGGCGTGACGCTCGTCGAGTGCCTCGGCGGCGCGCATCCCTTCGTCGACGATCCCGACGACGCCGACGCGCTGCTCCGCGCGGCCGCTTCCAATGCGCCGCCCCGCGCCGAGGTGCTCGCGCGATGTCCCGACGCGGTCCGCGAGGCGCTGCGTGCGCTCCTCGCCCGCGAGCCCGAACGGAGGCCCCCGTCGGCCCGCGCGTGGCGTGATCGTTGGTGCCGCGATGCGGGTCTTCCGACGCCCGCCGACGCAGACCTCGAAGCGCCCGAGACGCTCCCCGTACGCACCGCCCTCGTGGGTCGCGCGAAGGCCCGCCACGAGGTGCTCGACGCGCTCCGCGAGGCCCTGCACGGACTCGGACTCGGCGCGGTGATCACCGGCCCCTCGGGCGCAGGACGGCGCCGCCTCGCCGACGAGGTGCTCCGCGCGCTGCGCATCGAGGGCGCCGCGGCGGGGGCCATGCCCGACGTGCGGGTCTCGCTGCCCGAGGAGCTGCAACGGCCCACGGTGCTGTGCCTCCTCGACGCCGACGACGAGCAGATCGCACGCGCCGCCGAGGCCCTGCGACGGCTGCAACGCTTCGACGCCTCGCCCGTGCCCTTCGCGCTCCTCGCGACCGCGGGCGGAGGCACGGCCATCGAGGGGCTGCGCGCCGTGGCCCTGCACCCGCTCGACCGCGGCGAGGTGCGCGAACTCCTCGGCGCGCTCCAGGGAGCGCCGGTGCCGCCGCCCGCCGTCGACGCGTGGATCGACGCCACCGCGGGACTCCCCGGACGCATCGTCTCCCTCGCACGCGAGCTCACCCCCGCGCGCCTCGTGAACACCCCGCGCGAGGAGCTCTTCGCCCGCGCGGCCTCGCTCCATCGCGCGCGCCTCCCCACCTCGCTGCCCGCCGACGCGCGTCGCGCGGCCTCGCTCCTCGCGCTCGCGGGCGGATCGCTCCCCCGCGCGGCCCTCACCGAGGTCACCGGCCCCCGCGCCCTCGCCGTGCTCACCGCCGCGGGCCACGCCCACACCCGCGGACGCGCCGCCGTGCTCACCACGCCCTTCGAGTGCGACGCGCCCGACCG
>CAMFHP010000100.1 GCA_945952225.1 uncultured Myxococcaceae bacterium | reverse complement strand
GCCGCGGGCTTCGCGGGCGCAGCGGCGCGGGGCGAGGGCGCAGCGGAGGGTGACGAAGCGCGCGGAGGCTGCGCGTGCACCTGCGGCGCGCGGGCAGGCTGCGCAGGCGGTGTGGGCTGGCGCACGGACGATTGGAGCGCGGCGGTGCGCTGGGCCTCGGCGGCGACGGCGGCGAGAAAGCCCGCAGGCGCGGCGCCGACGTGCGTCGAGTCGTCGTCGAGGTCGAAGGGCTCGATCTTGCGCGCCGTGAGGGGAATCGGCTCCGACGCGGACTCGTCGGGCACGGCCTCGATCGCGGGCGACGAGCTGCGCGGAATGGGCACCGGGCGCGACGACACGAGCGAGCGCGGGAGGCCCGGCGCGGGCGCGCTCGTGGCGGGCACCGGAGCGCCGCGCGGAGGCGCTGCGGAGGGCCGCGCGGGCATCGGGTGCATGGGCATGGGCTCGGACCGCGACGGCGTCGTGACGGCGGCCTGCGGACGCGGCGGCGCGAGGTCGGCGGCGGCCGTGGAGAGCGCCACACCGCGCTCGTTGTCGTGGTGCTCGAAGGCGAGCTCCGCGGCCCGGCGGATCCACCCGATCGCGCTGTCGAGGTCACCGCGTGCGTACTGCGTGCGGGCGACCTGGAGCGCGTCGCGCACCCCGGTGCTGTCGGTGTCGAGGGTCAACGGAAAGCGCCGCATCGCGGCGACGGTATCACCGCGGCGTCAGGGGTTTGAAGCCTTCGCGGCGGGGTCGGTGCTCGCGGGTCGCACGGCGATGTTCGCGTTCTCGTTCGCGTAGCGCGCGGCCTGCGAGGCCACGTACGCGAGCGCCGCGGCGGTGACCCCGACGTCGTCGAGCCATCCGAGCATCGGCACGAGCCAGTCGGGGATCGCGTCGATGGGCGACACCACGTACGCGAGGGTGAGCACGGCGAGCACCTTCGACGAGCGCGGCGCCGCGGGGTCGCGGAGAAAGCGCCAGAGCCCCTTCGGCGAGGCCAGCATCGTCGCGAGCGTGGCCCGATGCGGCTTCGCGGCGGGCGTCGGGGCGGTCGCGGCGGGCGTCGGGGCGGCGGTGGTCGTGTCGCTCATGGGCGCGCGTTCTAGATCCGTCGGGGCCGATGCGCCACGGTTGCGTCGCGACGAGCGCGTGACGGCAGCGGGCCGCGCGCGGTAGCGGTAGGGCATGCGCGTCGAGATCGTTCCGTGCCTGCGTGACAACTATGCGTACGTGGCCGTGTGCCCGGAGACGGGCCTCGCAGCGGTCGTCGATCCGTCGGAGGCGACGCCGGTGCTCGACGCGATCGCGCGGCTCGGTGTGCGTGTCGCGACCGTGCTGCTCACGCACCATCACCCCGATCACACGGGCGGCGTGGCGGGTCTCGTCGCGGCCCTCGGTGCGATCGAGGTCGTGGCCCACGAGGTCGACGCGCAGCACATCGAGGGCGTCACGCGCACGGTCGCGGAGGGAGACACGGTGACGGTGGGCGCGCTCACGTTCCGCGCGTTGCACGTGCCGGGGCACACGCTCGGCGCCGTCGCGTGGTTCGGCGCGGGGGCGGTGTTCACGGGCGACACGATGTTCCTCGGCGGCTGCGGGCGACTCTTCGAGGGAACGCCCGCGATGATGCACCGCTCGCTCAACGCGGTGCTCGGCGCGCTGCCCGGCGACACGCGCGTCTACTGCGGCCATGAGTACACCGCGGCGAACCTCCGCTTCGCGCGCACGCTCGACGGCGACAACCCCGCGCTGCGCGAGGCCCTCGCCGACGCCGAACGCGCGGGCGCCGAAGGGCGCGCGACGGTGCCCGGATCCATCGACGTGGAGCGCGCGACGAACCCGTACCTCCGCTGCGGCGTCGAGGCGGTGCAGCGCGCGGTGGGTCTCGGAGGAGGCGACGAGGTCGCGGTGCTCGCCGAGGTGCGCGCGCGCAAGAACGCGTACCGCGGGTGAGCGACGGGTCAGCGGTCGCGGGGGATCCAGCGGCGCAGGGCTGCGAGGAGCGGCGCGGCCGTGAGGGGCTTGGAGAGGTAGTCGTCCATGCCCGCGTCGATGCAACGATCGCGGTCGCCCTGGAGCGCGTGGGCCGTCATCGCCACGACGGGCGTGCGGGCGCCGCGTGACGCCTCGGACTCGCGCAGCAGCCGCGTGGCCTCGTAGCCGTCGAGTTCGGGCATCTGGCAGTCCATGAAGATCACGGCGTAGTGGGCGCGCGCCGCAGCGTCGAGGGCCTCGCGTCCGTTGCCCGCGAGGTCGACGTCGAGGCCGTACCGCTGGAGCATCCGCGTGATGACCTTCTGGTTCACCGCGTTGTCTTCGACCACGAGCACGCGCGCGCCGTTGAAGTCGTCGGCGGGCGACACGCTGTACGCGGGGGGCATCGAGGTGCGCGTCGCGGGGCCTCCCTCGCCCGCCAGCATCGCCGCGAGGCGCGCGCAGAGCTGTCCCGCGCGAAGGGGCTTGCGGAAGCCGCCCGCGTAGAGCCCCGAGAGCGTTCGGCCGCGACCCCGTCCGCCGAGGAGCACCACCGCGGGATCGGCGGGCGCTGCGAGACGACACACTTCGCGTGCGAGCGCCGAGCGGTCGATGTCCGACACCTTCACGTCGACGAGGAGCGCGTCCCAGGGCCTCACGCCCGGCGCGCGGAGGAGCGCGAAGGCCGCGTCGGCGTCGGCCACCGCGTCGACGTGGGCGCCCGCGTGCGTGCAGAGCTCTTCGATGAGGCGACGGTTCGAACGCCCGCCGTCGACCACGAGGAGCCTTCGCGACGCGAGGGGCGTGGGGTTCATCGCCGGAGCGGCCTCGACGGGCGCGCGCACCCGCACGGTGAACCAGAAGAGGCTCCCGCGTCCCGCCTCGCTCTCGACGCCGATGTCGCCGCCCATGAGCGCCGCGAGTCGGTGGCAGATCGCGAGGCCGAGTCCGGTGCCGCCGTAGCGCCGCGTGGTGGAGCTGTCGGCCTGCGAGAACGGGCGGAACAGCGCGCGCTGCGCGTCGCGAGGGATGCCCACGCCCGAGTCGCGCACTTCGAAGCGCAGCGTGTGCTGGCCTGCGGGTGCGCCGGGAACGAGCGTCGCGCGCACGCAGACCTCGCCCTCGGCGGTGAACTTCAGCGCGTTGCCCACCAGGTTCACGAGGATCTGACGGAGGCGCGAGGGGTCGCCGCGCACGCGCGTGGGCACGTCGGGCGCGGCCCACACGACGAGGTCGATGTCTTTGCGAGAGGCGGCGTCGCGGAAGATCGCCGAGAGGTCATCGAGCGTGGCGAGGAGGTCGTAGTCGATCTCTTCGAGGTCGAGGCGTCCCGATTCGACCTTCGAGAAATCGAGGATGTCGTTGATGACCGCGAGCAGGGCCTCGCCCGAGCGACGCACGGTCTCTGCGTGGTCGCGCTGTTCGTCGGTGAGCTGCGTCTCGAGGAGCAGTCCCGCCATGCCGATCACGGCGTTCATGGGCGTGCGGATCTCGTGGCTCATCACCGCGAGGAACTCTCCCTTCGCGCGGTTCGCGGCCTCGGCCTCGCGGCGCGCGCGGCGGAGTTCTTCGTCGGCCTTGCGCTGCTCGCTCACGTCGCGAAAGAGCAGCACCGCGCCCACGACGGCCCCGTTCTCGACCACGGGGTTCAGCACGACGTCGACGGGCACGAGGCGGCCGTCGGCGGTCTTCATCGTGCCCTGCTCGTCGCGAAGGGCGTCGCCGCGCGCGAGGCGCACGAGGAGCTCGGGCTCCTCCGCGGGCCAGAGGTGATCGCCCTCGCGCACGTGGAGCTCGAAGCGGTGGAGCACGTGTGAGCCCAGGAGCTCCTCGCTCCCTGCGCCGAGGAGCTGCTCGCCCGCCGTGTTGAGCAGCGCGAGGGTGCCATCGGCGTTGAGCGCGCCGAGTCCGTCACTGAGCGCGCCCACCACGGCCTGCAGGCGTTCGTGCGCGGCGCGCTGACGGGCCGAGGCCTCGCGCAGGCTCGCGTTGAGGGCGAGCATCTCGCGTGAGGTGAGCTCCAGCGAGCGCTCGATCGTGTACCGGTCCTGCTGGAACTCCGTGTACGTGCGGCGCACCCGCTCCAGAAACGCCGCCCACTGCGCCGCGTCCGGCGGCTCGGCCGCCGAGAGGGCGAGGGATCGAAGCTGTCGATCGAGGATCTTCTGCATCGCGTAGGCGCCCGTCGTGAACGCGTTCCTGCCTCCGTACACCGCGGCCGGTGCGCGTGTACAGGCTCGCGCGACGTGCGCCCCACAGCAGCCCCTCCGCTGCCGCGAACGTGCACACCGCGACCCTCTGCGCGCCTCGGCAATCGCTTCGCGCGGTCACCGCGGTGACCACCGCTGCAAGCACATTCCTCACGATTCGCAATTGCGATCGGACACGAGCATCTCCAGAGTCGCGTTCTGCCACCCCATCGGGGCTCATCGCCCCGTCACCCCACGGAAGGACCCCATGATCGAACGCCGGGTTTTCAGCCGACGCGACGCATGGCTCGCCCTCGCGGCGGCCCTCGCACTGGGCTGTTCTGCGACACCCAACGCCACCCCCACGGGCGCGGGCGACCGCCCCAACGGCTCGTTCTGCTCCGCCGCGTCGGAGTGCGCGAGCGGGCTCTGCATCGTCGGCGTGTGCCGCCACACGGCCAACGACCGCCGCGCCCCCAACGGCGCCCCCTGCGTGGGCGACAGCGAGTGTGCGAGCGACCAGTGTGTGAGCGGGCTCTGCCAGTCGCATCCCAACGGCGCGGGCGCGCCCAACGGCGCGCGATGCGTGAACACGGGTGACTGCGCGAGTGGCGTGTGCACGGCCGGCGTGTGTCAGTCGACGCCCGACGGACGCGGCGCGGGCAACGGCGCGGCGTGTGTGATGTCCGCGGACTGCGCGAGCGCGTACTGCGTGATGGGCGTGTGCAGCGCGGCGCAGGGCACGATGAATCGCCCGACGGGCGCCTCGTGCGCGACGGACTCGCAGTGCGCTTCGAACCGCTGCGTCGAGGGGATGTGCGCCGACGTGCTCGATGCCGGCACGCTCGACGCGGGCGATGGCGCGGTCACCGATGCGCGCAACGACCGGCCCGGCAGCGACGCGGGCGACGCGGGCGACGCGGGCGACGCGAGCACCGTCGACGGAGGAGGCGGCACGACCGGCGACCCCACGATGCCTCCGCGCGTGGAGACCGTGGTGAACGGCGAGATCTGCGACAACACCCTCGACGACGACGGCGACGGCGTCGTCAACGAGGACTGCTCGTGCAACCCGGGCTCGCGCATGGACTGCTACCCCGGGCGTCCCGACGAGGCCGGCGGCACGCGCTGCGGCTGGGGCTCGATGGAGTGCGGCGCCGACGCGCGCTGGGGAGCGTGCGCGGGCTTCGGGCGGCCGACGACGGAGGTCTGCAACGGCGTCGACGACAACTGCGACGGTCAGGTCGACGAGGAGTGCGAGTGCCCCACGGAGGGCGCGATGCGCACGTGCTACGCGGGCCCCGCGGGCAGCGAGGTGCGCGGCGTGTGTCGCGCGGGCTCGCAGCGCTGCGAGCGCGACGCGGTGGGTCGGCTCTTCTGGGGCGCGTGCGAGAACATGGTCGTGCCCGACTTCGAGTCGTGCAACGGCGTCGACGACGACTGCGACGGCACCGTCGACGAGGGCTGCTCGTGCACGCTCGGCGAGACGCGGCGCTGCTACGGCGGTCCCGACGGAAGCGCCGGACGCGGCGTGTGTCGCGGAGGGACGCAGCGGTGCATTCCGCGCGGTGACGGCGGGTCGACGTGGGGGCCGTGCAGCGGCGAGGTGGTTCCCTCGGCGGAGCGGTGCGACGGCGCGGACAACAACTGCGACGGCGTGATCGACGAGACCTGCACCTGCGTGCCCGGCGAGTCGCGGAGCTGCTACGACGGCCTGCCCGGCACCGAAGGCCGCGGCATCTGCGCGGCGGGTCGCATGACCTGCGGCGCCGACGGTCGCTTCGGGGCGTGCGTGGGTTCGCGCGCCGCGGAGAACGAGCGCTGCAACATGATCGACGACGACTGCGACGGCGAGGTCGACGAGGGCTGCCTCTGCCCGATGGGACAGACCGCGGTCTTCACGCGCACCGACCCGATGGCGGCGGCGCAGTGCGGCATCCAGCCGGGCACGATGAACGGCAACATGGAGCGCACCTGCGTGCCGGTCGCGCGGTGCCCCGAGGGACAGGTCTCCGTCGAGGTGCGCGACGGCGTGTTCCAGTGCGCCGAGCCGCCGCCCGCGTGCTCCGTGGACCGTTATCCCAACTACTATCCGGCCTCGGGCTGGGTGTGCGACCGCGGGTGCGAAATCATCGTGCGCTACGGCGGCGTGTTCGGCACGCGGGCCGTGTGCGCGCAGCGTCCGCAGGCGACGTCGTGCGCAGGTTCGTGCTTCCACGTGTACAACCCCACGCTCGAAGCGTGGCAGTGCGGCGAGCGCTGCGCCGGCGGCATGGCGGGCATCCGCTGGGCGGGCCTGCAGCTCTGCCTCCCCTGCCCCGATCCGCCCGGCGACCGCATCCGTCCGCGCGACTGAGCGAACGCTCCCGCCTCCCGATGAATGCGCGCCGTTGACCGCTCCGCGGCGCGCGCTCGATCCTCGCGCGATGGTCGCTGTCGACGCCCACGCGCACTTTCGCCACGCCATTCTCGGAACGCTCGTCACGACGCCCACGCGGATGCTCGTGTCGACCTACGAGCGCACGCACTGCGAGCTTCCGGTCGACGCGCTCCGTGAGGTCGCCGACGCGATCGACCCGCTCGTGGGTGACCCCTTCGAGCTCTACGTGCTCCTTCACGGCGGACGCTTCGCCGGGAGCCGTCGCATCGTCTCGCGCGAGGAGATGGGCGCGCGTCTGGTCGAGCGGTTCGCACGCGACGCGCGGTTGCCGTGTGTGCCGTACGCGCGCCACGGCTTCGTCTGGTACGTCGTCGGCGATGACCTCGCGCTCGTGCGCAACGAGGGGCTCCACGTGTTCGTGCGGTCGCCGTCCGACGTGCCGCGTTGGGTCGATGCGATCCACCAGGAACAGGCGCGGGTGATCGTTCCGAGGGTGCGCGCGCGCCCTGTTGCCGACACGTCGTCTCCCGGCCCGTGGCACGCAGCGCGCGATGCGTTTCGGCTTCACGAGGAGGTTCGCTTCGCAACGAGTGGGGGCGGTGTGCTCGTCGACCATGCGCGCGCTGACGGAGGCCGTCTGGTGCAGCGCCTCGTCGGGCATCGCTGCGTCGCCGAGGACGCCGCCGTGCGCGCGATGGACTGCGCCGCGCGCGTGCGCGATGCGCTGGCCTCGTGGTGCGTGCGACGTGTGGACGAGGAGGGTCCCGCGCGCGTCGAGCGTGCGGTGCGTCTCAAGGGCGGCTCGGCCGCGCTGGCCCGACGCGCGGCGGAGGCTGAGGCGCGCTATGGCGGATTGGAGCGCGTCGACGGCGTGGTCGCACTGAGCGTCTCCGAGCGGGTCGAACAGGGGACCCACCTCGCGCCCTCGCCCGCCGGACCCACGGTGTTCCTCGCGCCGCGCGTCCACGGCGCGCTCGCGATGGATGTGGCCATCGCCGAAGACGGCTCGCTGTGGTGCAGCTCGGACTTCATTCCCGACGAGGAGTGGCGCGCGGCCGACGACCTCGACACCTTCGTCGCGCGGCTCGCGATGTGGGGACATCCGTACGAGGGCCTCGAACGGAGTGACACGCGCGCGCTTGCGGGGCCGCTCGTCGAAGCGCTCGGACTGCGAGATGTGCCCGAGGCGAGCGACTCGACGGGCACGCTCTGGGTGGGGCCGCGCGGACGGGTGCTGGAGACACGCGACGCGGCGAACACGGGCACGTGGTTTCGCCCGCACGACGCGGAGGGCGACGCGCTGTGGTGCGCGCTCGGTGGGCGCGCGTGAAGGGATCGTGTCGCGGGAGGAGAGGCGCCGGTGCGACGCGACGAGGTCAGCGCGTCGCGTACCAGGCGCGCGCAGCGGACTCGTCCCATCGACGCGGGTTGTAGACCCACACACGCGCGACGCCGCGCAGGGAAACGGTGGGCTCGCCCTGCGCCCATCCCACGCTCGCACGGCAGCGCGCAGCGGGCATCGCGCCGAGCGTGCGCAGTCGGCGGAGGATCTCCGGACCGTCGCGTCCCATCGTGAAGACCATGGGCACGACCTCGTCGACCGCGGGTGCGCTGTCGTCGAGCCAGCGGTCGCCCACACACCACGACGCGAGCGCGGTCATCGAGCGCCACGTGCCCGGCGCGAGTTCGGTGTTCACCTCGCGCCAGAGCGTTCGATACGCCTCACGCTGCGAGACCGGCGCGTCCCAGTCGATCTGCACGCCCCGCACGCCCGCCTCGTGCGATGCGCGCACCACCGCGTCGCGGAGCACCGCGCGGGCCGCGTCGGTCATGGGCGCCGTGCGCGGGAACGCCTGCACGTGCACCACGGCCACGCGCCATGCGTCGTCGCGTGTGCGAAGCGGCTGGTGACGACGGCTCACACGCGCGCCCGAAGGCGTGAGGTCGACGGTCGCGGCGAGGTAACCAACGCCCACGTTGGCAGGGAGAAAACGCAGGTCTTCGGGGCGCTCCCACGCCCAGAGCATCACCGAAGGCGGCGGATCGGCGCGCGTCGTCGCGGGAACGAGCGCGAGCGAGAGTGCGAGGGCGGCGGCGCGCATCGCGGTCAGTACCAGTAGCGCGTGGCGCGCGCTTCGGGGCTCCGCGGGTAGAGCCGATGGAGCGTCGTGAAGGCCGCGCGCGAGGCCGCGTGCACGGGCGCTCCGGGGGCCTCGCCGTTGTTGCGCGTGTTGCGCACGGCCGCGGCGAGGAGCGCGGGCATCGCGGGGTCGGTGCGGAACTGCGGGGCGAGGCGCGCGCACTCGTTGGCGATCCACGTGCGGAGGTCGAGGTTCGAAGTGAGCCGCGTGCGCTCGCGTGCGAGGGCCGTGCGCTCCGCGGCCGTGAGGAAGCGCGCAGACTGGAGCGCCCCCTCGCGCGGCGCGTTCGTCGACGGGTCCCAGGTGCCGTCGTCGGGTTCGTCGGCGTCGAGATAGGGCGTCGCGAGTTCGAGGGTGACGTTCGTTCCGAGAAGCAGCGCGCGGAGCAGTTCGAGGTGCCGCGCGTCGACGGTCGGGGCCTGCGTGAGTGCGCGCATCGCGCGGCGTTCGGGGTCGGGCAGGAGGTCGAACTGTGCCGAGGCGGCGGTGAGCGCGGCCGCGTCGTCGAGCCACGCCGCGCGCGCGATCGCCACGCGGAGCACCATCGCCCGCAACGGCGCGGGGAGCTGCGACGCACCCGCGGCGCGCATGAGCACCGCGAGCGGAACACGCTGCCCGAGGATGCGCGCGCCCACTGCGGTGAACGCCTCGTGGTTCGCCTCTGCGCCCTCGGGCGGAACGATCATCTCGCTGCCCGAGACCATGCCCGCGGTGGGTCCGTGCGCGTGCGTGAGGAAGCGCGCGAGGTCGGGCGCCTGCGACGCGGCGAGCGCGCGAACGAGCCCGCGGGCGCTCGGTCCGTCGTCGTCGGTGAGCGAGGCGAGGAGCGCGGCGGCCTCGTCGTACACGGGCTCTCCGCGGGCCGCGAGCACGCGCAGGCGGTGGTAGTGCACCGTCGCATACGCGGGATCGTCGCGACGGACCGCGCGCGCCGCGTCGAGGGCAGGCGTGAGCGCGGGGTCACGTGCCGCCCCGTCGGAGAGGAGCACGGCGGCGAGCCACACGGGCAGTCGCGTGCGGCGCCAGTTGTCGAGGGCGATGGTGCGTCCGTCGGGGCGTCCTTCGAGCACGGCGATCCATGCGGTCATGCGGTCGGCATCGTCGGGCTGGCGCGCGAAGGCGGCGTCGGGGCGGCGGTCGATCGCGCGGTCATAGTCGCGGAGGTGCTGCTCGAACGCGTCGTCGTGTCGCGCGAGCGCGATGCCCGCGGCGTGGGCGAGCGCGGCGGGGTCGCGCATCGAGGAGAGCCATCCCTGGTAGGCGCGCGCCATCGCGTGCACACGCGTCGCGGCGGGGTCTGCGAGGAGCGCGTCGAGGGCCCGCTGCGCGCGGTCGAGCGTCGCGGCGTCGGGGGTGTCACGGTCGCGCTGCGCGGCGCGCGTGAGCGTGCGCACGGTGAGGTAGCGGGCGAGCGCAGACCACGGGGATGCTGTGTCGGCAGCGACGGCGGTGAAGGCGCGTTCGGCGTCGGCGTAGCGGCCCGCGTAGAAGTGCGCCGCCGCGATCTGCCACGCGCGGTCACGGCGCGCGCCCTCGGGGGCCGTGGAGTCCAGCGGCGCGGGCGTGGTGCCGGGTCGCTCGCCGCAGTTCGAGAAGACCGCGTCCTGCCCGTCGACCCACTGGCGGAGCATGTCGCTGTTCGCGCCGTACGCCGCGCGCCGCGCCGTGGCGACACCCGCGGCCGTGACGAACGCATCGGAGAGGCAGTTGGAGACCCACGCGCCACCCGCGTTCCACCCGTTGGCGATCGTCGGTCCGCGCGTGCCGACGGCGGCTTCGCGCGCGGCGTACCAGACGTTCGGATCGGGATCGACCCCTTCTTCGATGGGCGAGACGCCGACCACCTCGGGGTCGATGGGTCCGCCGTGGTGCATCGCGCGCAGCACGCGGATCCACGCCTCGTACTCCGTGCCGTCGAGGGGTACACCGGTGAGCACACGCCACGCGACCACGCGGTCGACGCGGTGCCACGCGCGTCCCGCGGGCACGATGCCGATGGCACCTCGCGTGACGCGGTCGAGCGGAAGATCGGGGTTGTGCGTGTTCACGGACACGGGGCCGTAGTCTTCGCCGCCACAGGCCCGGGCGAGCGGCGGTTGCGCGAGGCCGCAGAGTGCGGCGGTGACGGCGAGGATGCGGAGCGTCTTGTTCATGGGGGTGCGCGGGCATGGCACGCAGCGGGCCAGCGCGTCGATGGTAGCGTCGCGGCCATGAAGCTCCGTGAGATCACCGCGCGCCTCGAAGCGCTCGCGCCGCTCCGTTACGCCGAGTCGTGGGACAACGTCGGGCTCCTCGTCGGCGACCCCGAGGCGACCGTGCATCGCGCGCTGCTCGCGATCGACTGCACCGCTGCGGTCTTCGACGAGGCCGTCGCGCGCGGATGTGAGCTCGTGCTCGCGTACCACCCGACGATCTTCTCGGGGCTCAAGCGCGTGCACGCGGGCTCCGTGGTGTATCGGGCCGTGCGGGCGGGCGTTGCGATCTACGCGCCGCACACCGCGCTCGACGTCGCGAACGGCGGCACCAACGACGTGCTCGCCGACGTGGTGGGCATGACCGCGCGCGCACCGTTGCGCATCACCCGCCCCGACGAGGGCGTGGGGCTCGGACGTGTGGGCCCCGTGGAGCCCATCGCGCGTACAGCGTTGATCGAGCGCATCAAGCGCGGGCTCTCGGTGGAGCGCCTCCTCATCGCGGGCCCCACGGACGGCGAGGTGTCGCGCGTGGCCGTCGGCGCGGGCGCGTGCGGCGATCTGCTCAACGAGGTGATCGCCTCGGGCGCGGGGCTCTACCTCACGGGCGAGATGCGCCACCACGACGCGCTGCGTGCGGCGGGCGCGGGGCTCACTGTGGTGTGCGCGCTCCACTCGAACAGCGAGCGCGTGACGCTCGCGCGGCTCGCGGAAACGCTGCGCGCGTCGTTCTCCGACCTCGACGTGGCAGTGAGCACGGTCGACCGCGATCCCTTCACCGTGGCGTGACCGTCAGCGCGCGAGGGCGACGGCGCTCGTGGCGTTGCAGTCGTAGACGGTGACGTGGCCCACGGCGCGTCCGACCACGGCGCACTCGTGGGAGGCGCGGGCGCTGTCGAGGAGCCTGCGCGAGAGGCCGTGATCGCGCGCGAGGCCCTGCACGTCGACGAGGTAGAAGCGCGCGAGGAGCTCGGGGTGAAACGCGTCGCCCTCGTGCACCTCGACGTCGAAGTCGTCGTCCTGTCGCACCTGTGAGACCACGAGGCGCTCGCCGTCTTCGCGCACGCGCAACACGGGGTGATGCGCGCGGTAGTGGATCGCCGCGTCGGTCGCGTAGTGCTGCGCGACCACCACAGGTCCGTACGTGTCTCCGCGGGCGAGCGCGAGGGCGCCGCGCCAGTCCTGGTACGTGTGCAGGAGCCACGGGCGCAGGTCGTCGCCCTGCGGCGCGAGCGCGGGAAGCGCACCGAACTGCGCCGACGAGAACAGCATCACGAAGGCCACCGCGAGGGCCGCCGCGGGCCTCGACGAGCGCGCGAGCGACCACCATCCGCGTGCGGCGAGCAGGGCCACGAAGGGCGCCGCGATCACGAAATTGCGCACGAGCACGAGGGGCTTGCCCGCGAGGCCCGCGATCACCGAGAGCGCGAGGGGCACGGCGATGCACGCGAGCGCGACGCGCGGGAGCGAGCGCGCGGGGTCGACGCGGGGGTCGTCGGTGGGTTCGTCGACGGAGGGTGCGAGGCGGTCGCCGAGGGCCCACAGCGCGCCCGCAACAGCCACAGCCACGGCGCCCGCGAGCGTCGCCGTCACGGCGGTCTGCGCCTGGAGCGTCGCGAGGTCGAAGGACTCGCCGCGGTCGATCTCGACCTGCGCGATCTTGTGGAGCAGCTTCGCGCGCACCGCGACGACGCCCGCGGCGACCGCGAGCGCACCGAGCGAGGTCAGCACCGCGAGCGCGCGCGACGCGGTGGAGGTGGGCGACGGCGCGGCGAAGGGCGCGACGGTGACGGGGCCGGTCTCGCGCCACGACGCGCGCGCACCCCACACCGCGAGCGCGACGAGGGGGAGCGTCCATGCGAGGGCGGCGGGGAGCGACTGGTGGGCGCCGCCGATCCACGCGAGCACGTCGGCGTAGACGCGCGCGCCGAAGCCCAGGTAGCTCGAATCGAAGTGCCCGGCCTGGTAGCGCGCGAAGGCCGCGAAGGGCACGAACAACGCGCCGGGGAGCGCGAAGCGCGAGAGCCACGACGGGAGCGCGCGGAGCCCCGCACGACCGCGCCAGAGGAGCGTCACGAAGAGGGCCGCGACGTGCACCGCGCCGAAGTAGTGCGTGAGCGCCGTGGCCGTCGCGAGGAGCGCAAATGCAGGCGCGACGTGGCGTGAGGGGTGACGCTGGGCGAGGCGCACGAAGGCCGCCGTGGTGAGCGTCGCGAGGAGCGCGAGCATCGCGTACATCCGCGCCTCGCGCGCGTAGTAGACCAGCAGCGGAAAGCCCGCCGTAAGCAGCGCGGCGACGGCGCCCACGCGGCGTCCCGAGAGCACACGACCGAGGTCGTACACCGCGGGCACCAGGAGCACGCCGCACGTGACGCTGAGGCTGCGCACGCCGACCTCGGTGAGGCCGAAGAGGCGCGTCCACACGAGGGCCGTGAGGTAGTAGAGCGGCGGGTGCTGATCGTAGAAGGCCGTGCGCGCGACGACGCCCGCGAGGTTGCGCGGCGACACGCCGTAGATGCGCGTCGCGTAGAGCTCGTCGTAGTAGAGGCTCAGCGCGCCGAGCGCGTGGGCGCGGAGGGCCACGGCGAGCGAGACCGCCGCGGCGACGAGGGCCAGCGCGCGCGCCCGTTCGCGCGGCGCATCGGGGTCATCGGGCACCATCGGCGGGCGACGCTATCACGCCGCCTTCGCGACCCGCGTGGCCTCGCGCACGGCGCCGTCGAGGCTCGCGAAGAGCTGCTGCTGCGCGTGTTCGAGCGAGAAGATGTGGTTCGAATCGGGCACCACCGCGCGCTCGACGCCCGGCGGAAGTGCGCCGCCCGCGGGGAGCTCGTGCGCCGCGAAGTACGTCTGGAACACCGGGTCGTAGGTGGAGCTGTTCACGAAGCGCACGCGCTGTCCCGCCGCGAGCACGGCGCGGAACGCGGGGCCCACGAGCTCGTTGCGCACCTCGCCGCGGGCGGTCTCGTCGGGGCTTCCGTCGACGGGGGCGACGGGGGCGGCGCCGAGCGCGCGGTCGACGAGGGCGCGGGCCGCGTCGGGCAGGTGCGGCACCCACGGGTCGACGCGCAGACGGGCCTTCACGCGCAGCGCTTCGAGCAGGAGCTTCGGCGTGCTCTCACCCCGCGCGAGGCGGCGCCACGCGTCGACGTCGAGGAGCTTCTTCGCGTAGAGGGCGAGCACGGTGTCGGCCTCGGCGGGCCGCGCGCGCACGAGCGCCTCGGGGTGCGCTTCGAGGTACCGCTGACGCGCCGACGACGAGATGGTGACGGGCAGGTCGACGAGCACGTGTCCCGCCACGCGGCGACCGAGCTGCGGCCCCGCGAAGAGCGCCGACGCCGCGCCGCCGCAGAGGCCCGCGAGCACCACGGGGCGCGCGCCCACCTCGCGCAGAAGGAACTCCACCGCGGCCACGACGTCGTCGCGAAAGCCGCCGGTCTGCACGAAGCCGTAGAAGTCCATCACGAACTGGCCGTGGTGGCGCTCGCCCTCGGAGTCGCCCATGCCGTGGTAGTCGAAGCGCAGCACGGGGATGCCCTGCGCCGCGAGCCGTCGGGCCATCACCACGTTCATGCGCCACGCGCCCTGGCGCACCTTCTGGCCCGCGGAGAGCCACACGACCGCGGGCGTGTGCGCGTCGGCGCGCTCGGGGCGGTGGAGGATGCCCTGGAGCGCGAGGCCCGCGGGGTTCTCAAAGCGTACGACCGACTCCATCGATCACACCTCCAACCACGGGAGCAGCGCCCCCTCGACGGACTCGGCGCGGGCCACCTGCACCTTGCCCTCGGCCCACAGCGTGTACGGCTCCACCGCGCGCACCAGCGTGGCGGTCGCGCCGATCGCGTCGGTGAGCGCGCGGAACTCCTTCGGCTCACGGGCCTGCGCGGTGCGCGCGACGTCGACCACGAGCGTTGAACGGTCGAAGCCCGCGAGGGTGCGCGTGAGGTCGACCTGGCGCAGCGCGCGGTACTGCGCGGCCGTGAACGCATAGCCGAAGAGGTTGACCGCCTCGCCCGCGTCGAGCCGTGCGAGCAGGGCCTCGCGCGTCACGCCCACCTTGCGATGGAGCACCATTTCCGCGGCGAGGTTCGCCATGAGGAGTTCCTTCACGTAGGCGTCGCCCGAGACCACGGGGTGCACGAGCGCGAGCCGCGCGGCGCCGGCCTCGCGCGCGACGAGTCCCGCGAGCGTCGCACCGAAGCGCAGCCCCACGAGGGCCACGTCGGTCACCGCCCCCTCGCGGCGCAGCACCTCGCACGCGGCGACCACGTCGGCGCGCCAGTCGTCGAGGGTGGCGTCGCTCCATTCGCCCGACGAGTCGCCGCAGCCCTTGAGGTCGAAGCGGAGTGTGGGGATGCCGCGCGACGCGCACGCGACGGCGAGCGCGCGGAGCACGGGGTGGGCGTCCTGGCGCTCTTCCATGAACGGGTGCACGAGCACGACGCCGAGCCTCTTCGCGGGCGCCGCGGGCGCGTGGAGGCACCCGTAGAGGCGCGCGCCGTCGCGGTCGAAGAAGAACGAGTGCGTGGCCCCCGCGCTCATGCGGTCACCCGAGCTTGCGGTGCAGGTACGACGCGATCGCCGCGACGGTGCCGAAGTTCGACGGGTCCATCTCGGCGGGGTCGACGGAGACGTGAAAGTCCGTGTCGATCCACTGGAAGATCTCGAGGTAGCCCGTGGAGTCGACGATGCCCGTGTCGAGGAGCGACGTCGCGGACGTGAAGGCCTCGCGCTTGCCCACGTGAAAGTTCGACACGATGAAGTCGGTCACCTGCGCTTCGAGCGCCGCCGTCGAGGGAGTGGTCATGGAGTTCGCCTGCTGCCGTGGGTGGTTGGCAACGCCGTGCCCTGCGCATCGATCGCGCAGCGGGGCGTCGCCGTCCTCGGACCGATGATCCTATCGGACACGGGAACAGAACGGCGAAAACGCGGCGAGGGCCGAGGCCGTCGGTGGGTCAAGCGGGACGGTGACAAGGCGTCGCGTACGAAGTGCGGACGGCGGGATCGGCTGCCGCGGGAAGCGAGGCAGGGGCGGGGCTAGCGCGTCCATTCCGTGGTTTCGACCACGGGGAGCTGGAGGGCGCGCTCGCGTTCGAGGTCGAGGTTGCCCACGTGCAGCGAGAGCGGGGCCTGCACCCACTTGTAGATCGACTGCACGAAGAGCCGGATGAACTTCTCGACCCACGCGCGGAGGTTCTCGGGCTGCTCCGCGGGGAACATCGAGGTGAGGGCCTCGACGATCTCCGTGGGCGCGAGCTTCTCGGCCGCATAGAGGTGGAAGCACGCATCGAGCACGCGGAAGGGCATGAGCTCGTCTTCGCCCTTCTGGTTGGGCGCGAGCTCGGGGCCCGCGGGCGCCGAGAGGGTCAGACGGATGCCCTCGAAGCCGTGCACGTCGAGCAGGTATTCGAGCAGGTAGATCACCACGGTCTTCGGCACGTTCGCGAGGATCGCGAGGGCGCCTTCGAGGTCGCCGCCGATGGTGGTGTACCCCATGGCCTTCTCGCTCATGTTCCCCGTCTGGAGAAAGAGCATCCCCGTGGTGTTGGCCCAGTTCCACATGCGCAGCGAGCGCAGGCGGGCCTGCACGTTCTGCTGCGTGATGCCCGTGAGCTCGCCGCCCACCATCGTGCGCGCGACGTCGGCCTCGCGGTTGAACGCCTCCTCGATGGGCACCACCTGAAAGGGCACGTTGAGCTCGGCGCAGATGGTCCGCGCGCAGGTGCTCGTGTGGTCCGACGAGTAGCGCGACGGCATGTAGAACGCGCGCATGAGCTCCGCGGTCTTCGCGCGGCGGGCCTCGTCGTCGAGGTGCGCGAAGCGCGTCTGCACCGAGCGCCACGCGATGAGCAGCGTGAGGAGCGAGTCGCGTCCGCCCGAGAGCGCGATGCCGATGCCCTTGAAGGCCTTCGTCTTCTCGAAGTAGTCGGTGATGCCCAGCGCGAGCGCGTCGAGCAGGTCTTCGCAGAACTCCTCGCGCGCGCCCCTCGCCTTCGCGGGCGACGGGAGGAAGAAGCTCCCGTGCGCGGGGGCGGGATACGCGAGGCCCGCGCGGTCGGTCGTGGGCTTCGTCCATCGCTCGATGCGCGGCAGCGTCGACGTGGCGCGCGCGTCGATGCAGTCGTTCCGCCATGTGGTGTTCTCGGTGCGGAGGCGCTGCGTGCGATCGAGGTCGACCACCGTCGACGACCACTGCTGACGCCAGCGCGGCGCCTCGTGCATGGGCCGCCCGTTCTGGAGCACGAAGCCGCCGCCGTCGAAGATGAGCCCGTCGTTGGCCCCCACGGCGTTCACGTACGCGAGCGTGCACTGGTTGTCGCCGGAGCGCGTGGCGAGCATCTCGCGCCGCGTGCCCATCACGCCCATGCGGTACGGCGACGCCGAGATGTTCACGATGAGCTCGGCGCCCGCGTAGCAACGTCGACGCATCGGTCCGTCGGGCGACCACACGTCTTCGCACACCTCGACGCCGAGCGTGCCGAAGTCGAACTCGAACACCATGTCGCCGAAGGGCGCGCCGAAGACCTCATCGCGCAGCCCCGGTCCGCCGCGCGAGAACGTGCGGGCCTCGTAGAAGACGTTGTACGTCGGGAGCTTCTCCTTCGGCACCACGCCCACGATGGCCCCGCGGTGCACCACCGCCGCGGCGTTGTAGAGGTGCCCGCGCAGCGACACCACGAGCCCGAGCACCCACACCGTCGGCGACTCCGAGGTCTCGCGCGCGAAGCGCTCCAGGGCCGCGCGCTGCGCGTCGATGAAGCCCCGCCACTGCACCAGATCCTCGGAGGGATAGCCCCCGATCACCTGCTCGGGAAAGATCCCCACGGTGGCCTGCGCGGCGGACATCTCCGTCGCCATCGCGATGCACCGCTCGATGTTCGAGCGCACCGACCCCACCGTCGGATTGACGCTGCCCAGCGCGATCTTGATGAGTCTCATGACGCGGGCGGCATCCTAGGGGGCTCGGACACAGGCGTCACCTGCGATCGCACCCAGTCGAGGTACGGCAGGTGCCCCTCGCCCGACTCGATCGCGAGCGCGATGACCTCGGGCAGGTCGTACGGGTGCATCGCGCGGATGTGCGCCGTGAGGGCGGGCACACGATCGGCGGTGGTCTTGATGAGCAGCGTCACCTCGCTGTCGCGCTCGACCTGGCCCTTCCACTCGTAGGTGCTGCGCACGGGGTTGATCGCGTTCACGCAGGCCGCGAGGCGCGCGGAGACCACGGCGTCGGCGATCTCCTGCGCCTTCACCTCGGGCACGTTGCAGAGCACCACGCGCCACCCCGCGGGGGCCTCGCGCGACGCCCGCAGCGGCTCCACCTCGTCGAGCAGCGCGAGCGTCTCGTGGAGCGCGTGCACCACGCCCACCTCGCGGTCGAAGCCCACGGCCGCGAGCTCTCCCTCGGGCGCGACACCAAAACCTCCGCCGGGCTGCCACGACTCGCACACGCGCAGCGCGAGGCGCACCGCGAGGTCGGCGGCGTCGAGGGCCGTGTCGGGCACGGTGCTTCGAAGCGTGCGGGCGAACGCCGCGGCGCCCACCGCGAGCGCGGCCTGGTCTTCGACGCGGTGCACGTGGCGTTCGGCGCGCACGGCGAAGTCGAAGAGCTCGCTCAGCGTGCGGGTCATGCGGTCGTGAAGCGCGCCCGACGTGAGCGGCCGCGCGTGGGCGCACCATGCGAGGGCGTCACCCACGAGCGCGTGTCCGCTGCCCGGCGCGAGGGCGTGGATCGCGTGGAGTCCGTGGCCGCTCGCGGGCCAGAGCGACACGAGCTGTCCCGCGGCGTCGCGGCGGAGCAGGAGCGCGTCGCGGTGCGGCTGTTGTGACCAGAGCGAGGTGATCCATCCGGCGGCGACGTGCACGTCGGCGGTGCGCGCGAGCGCGAGGTCGACGGAGGCCACACGCAGCGTCGACGCGAGGTCGGTGGCGCCGTCGCCTGCGCGCGGGTGGAGCTCGCCGCTGCCGCCCTGCACGCGGGCCTTTCGAAGACGCTCGAACCATCCGTCGAGACGCGCGACGAGGGCGGCATCGCCGACGCGCAGCGCACCGAGCAGCAGCGGCGCGTGGAGCTTCGACGACGCGTCGTTGGCGCCCGGATCGAAGCTGCGGTGCGAGGCCGTGAGGCGCACGTCGCCGTCGTCGTTCACGAAGCGAGAGGCGCGTTGAAGCACGCGTCGTGCGGCCGCCGCGTGGCCCGTCGCCGCGAGCAGAAGCGGCAGCCGATGGAGGGCGATGGGGTCGTCGAGGTCGGGGCCGAGCGCGCCCGACGGGAGCACGCGCGCGAGGATCAGATCGAGGCCGCGGTCACGCGCGGCGCGGAGGCGTGGTGCGAACACGGCGACAGTCGTACCGCCGATCGCCCCCCGGCGCGAAACCTTGCGCGCGCGGCGCTGCCCTGCCCTCGCACACCGCGCGAAGAAGGGCGCTCAGGGCGTCAGCGCGGTGACGGTCACACCCTCGCGCACGGCCCGATCGGAGACGGACACGCGACCGTGCGAGGCGTCGCCCCAGCGCACGTCGTAGTGGTCGTCGGTGACGATGCCTCCGTCGCTGTTCCATGCGGTCGGGAGGGGCACGGTGACAGACCATCCGTCGGGGCCTGCGACGGCGCCGGCCTCCCAGCTTCGCGCGGCCTCGTACACGTGCATCGCGAGGCGCACGGTGACGCGCGTTCCCTCGGGTGCGCGGCCCGCGAGGCGCGCGCCTGCGACACGTTCGAAGACCCAGGTCTCGGGCACGAAGGTCTGCAACCCCGGCATGCGCGATCGGTCTGCGAACACGGGACGCAGATGGGCGAGATGCGCCACGCCGCGGTCGACAGCGCCCGACCCCGCGAGGAGCATCGCCGCGATGGGCGCTTCGCGGAGGTACTCCGACGCGAGCACCACGGCGCCGTTGCGCGCGCGCTTCACGGCGAACGTGCCCCGCGCGGTGGGCCGATGGATCAGCGCCACCGAGGGCACGAGCACATAGCCCGCATCGTGGCGGTCGAGGGAGGCGACCACGTGCCGCTCGTCCGATTGCCACAGGGCCTCGACCTCGTTCCACGTGTCGCGCGCGGTGTACGGCCCGAAGCCCGCCGTGAGCACCGGATGGCGCCCGAGCCAGAGCACCTCGTGGCCCACGGTCCAATGTGCGATCACCCCGGCGCGAGCGCCTCGCGTGACGGATGGCGCGTGGGCGCGGATCCATCGTGCGGCCTCGTGCGATCCGAGCGTCGCCGGTGCGTAGGGCACGGTGAGCAGGTCGCGCGCGTGGGCGTCGGTGACGGCCCATGCGACGAGGACGACGGCCGCGATCCCCGGCGCGAGCGCGAGCCGTTCCGCGCGGCGTGCAAGGCGCTCCACGGCTTCGAAGAGGGCCGCGGCGATCACCAGCGCGAAGGGCACCACCGCGGGGCGCGCGAAGCGGAGCTGCACGAGCGAGAGCGCGAGCACGCCGACGGTCACCAGCGCGTACGAGAGCGCCACGTCACGGCGCCCGCGGAACCACCGCACGAGCGCGAGCGGAAGTGCGACGGGGAGCGTCCAGAAGAGGGCCGCGAACTGCTCGCCGGGCCAGTCGGGGTTGCGCAGCAGGGGCATCGATTCGGCGATGGAGGCCATCCACGGATCGCGGCGTCCGAGCCATCCGAGGGCGCCCGCGCGCAGCTCGTCGCGCACCGCAGGGATCGCGAGCACCGCCACAATCGCCGCGGGCACGAGCGTCGCGAGCGCGAGCCCCACGCGCTTCACCGGTGCGCGCATCGGCGTGTCGGTGAGGGCCACGCGCGCGCCGAGCTGCGAGGCCCCCGCGAGCACCGCCGCGGCCGCGACGAGCAGCAGCGGTTGCAGGTACGAGAGCTGAAGGTGATGCCAGCGTTGACCGTGCTCGGCGATCCATCCGCGGTCGACGACGAGGAGCGCGAGGGCGCCACCGAGGTATGCGATCGCACCGCTTCCCACGAGGGTCGGGCGACGGCCGGGCGTGAGCGCCTCCCACGCGAGGCTTCGGAGTGTGAGCGCCGCGGCCGCGAGCGCGCACTGCATCACCGAGCCCGTGTAGACGTGGAGCAGCGTGAAGGTGAGCAGGGCGCCGAGGGCCTCGAAGCGCAGCGTTGCGCGGCGGTCGTCGGTGGCGGGCGCCGACGCGAGCCACGCCATCACGAGCGCGGTGGCGAGGGCTTCGAAGACGTGGTGATCGGTGCGTCCGACCATCGCCGTGAGCGCGGCGCCGGGGAGGAGCGCGGTGACGAAGCCCGCGGCGATTCCCTCGGTGGAGCGCGGTGTGGTGCGCGCGACGGGGCGCGCGACGGCGACGGCGGCGAGCGCGACGAGCACGCCGAGCACGGGCGGAACCCACGCCATGATGCGCGCCGCGCGGTCGGGGTCGTGGCGCGCGCCGAGGAGCACCGCGGGCAGCGCGAGGAGCTGGTCGAAGCCCGGTCCCCACGGGGCGACGGCGCCGCGCGGCCAGTCGAGCCAGGGGTCGCGCGCAGGCACGTGGGGAAAGTGTTCGAGGCACTGCGACGCGCGGCGCAGGTGGTAGCAGCTGTCGGTGTCGAGGGCGCGCACGTCGCCGTCGAGGAACACCAGCGGACGCTGCGCGACACGGGCCGCGAGGGCCACGGCGGCGACGACGAGCGCACCGACGACGGTGGCGATGCGCGCCTTCGGGGACGGGGTTTCGGGCGGCGCCTCCGCGGTCGACATGAGGCGCGCGACTCTATCACCCGCCCTCGCGCGGCGACGCACGATCGTGGGGCGCGGCGATGCCCTCGAAGAGCACGCGGCGCATCATCGTGGCGAGCGCGTCGGCCTCGGGCAGCGCGAGGTGCGCAGGCATCATGGGCCCCACGAGCCGTCGAAAGAGCTGCGGAAGAAGCGCGCCGCCGAAGATCGACGCCATCAGCGCGAGGGGGTGCAGGTCGCTGCGCGCCTCGTTGCGCACCATCGCCGTGAGCACGCTCTGGAGCACGAGGGGGATGTGTCCCTCGGAGAAGCGCGCCATGAGCGCGGGCATGCGCGGCGAGGCCAGCATCGCCTCGCGAAGCACGAGACGGATCACCCGCACCTCGTCGTCGTCGAAGCGCGCGACGCGGGCGTAGAGGCGCTCGACCTGGACTTCGAACGGCGCCTCGGGCGTGAGCGCGGCGGCCACCTCGTCGAGCATGCGGCGGTAGGCGTCTTCGACCACGGCGACGAAGAGGTCGTCTTTCGAAGCGAAGTAGTAGGTGATCATGCCGAGGCTCGTGCGCGCGTCGTGGGCGATCTGGCGCATCGAGGCGCCGTCGACGCCGTCGTGGAGAAAGCGCTCGGCGGCGGCTTCGAGGATGCGCGGACGGATGTCGCTGCGGGGTCGTGCCATCGGTGGGTCACCCGAGCTTCTTGCGGAAGCGCACGGAAGCCACAAGCGTGAACCACGCGAGCACACCTGCGAGCCACAGCACCTCGACGCGCACCTCGGGCCAGGTGGCGCCCTTCAGCGTGATGCCGCGCACGATGCGGAGAAAATGCGTGAGCGGAAGCGCCTGCGAGAGCATCTGCACGGGGCGGGGCATCGCCTCCCACGGGAACATGAAGCCCGAGAGGAGGATGTTCGGCAGCAGGAAGAAGAAGCTCATCTGCATGGCCTGCTGCTGCGTCTGCGCGACGGTCGAGAAGGTGAGCCCGAGCGCGAGGTTGGCCGCGATGAACAGCGCCGCGAGCGCGTAGAGCAGCGCGAGCGAGCCGACGATGGGCACGTGAAACGCGAGGTGCCCCACGCCGAGCACGAGGCTCATCTGCACGTACCCGATGAGGATGTACGGGAGGATCTTTCCCGCCACGAGCTCGATGGGACGCACCGGCGACACGATGAGCTGTTCGAGCGTGCCGCGCTCGCGCTCGCGCGTGATCGCCATGGCCGTGAGCATCACCATGGTCATGGTGAGAATCACCCCCACGAGGCCCGGCACGATGAAGGTCGCCGTGCGCAGGTCGGGGTTGTACCAGGTCAGCGGTTCGAGACGGATCGCGGGGGCGGGCGCGCGCATCCCCTGACGCTGGAGGCGCTCGACGGCGAGGTCGCTTCCCCACGAGGCCGCGAGCGAGGCGGCGGTGTTCGTGGCGCTCGCGACGGTCTGCGGGTCCGATCCGTCGACGATGAGCTGGAGCCGCGCGGGCGTACCGCGGGCCACGTCGGCGCCGAAGCCCGCGGGGATCACCACGCCCACCTTCGCGCGGCCCGCGCGCAGCGCCGTGGCGAGCTCGCCGTGGTCGCGCACGTGGCCGACGATGTCGTAGAAGCCCGTGGCCTCCATGCTGCGCACGAAGCTCCGACCGCGGGCGCCGTGGTCGTCGTCGAGCACCACGGTGGGCGTGTGGCGCACGTCGGTGTTGATCGCGTAGCCGAACAGAAGGAGCTGCACCACGGGCAGCACGGCCATCATCGCGAGCGTGAGCCGGTCGCGACGGAGCTGGAGGAGCTCCTTGCGCGCGACGGCGAGCAGTCGTCCGAGGCTCATGCGCGCGCCGCTCCCTCTTCGCGAACCATGGAGACGAAGGCGTCTTCGACGGTGGCCCGCGCGCGCTCGCAGCGCCCGATGGCGAGGCCCGCGGCGTCGAGCGTGCGGCGTGCGACGGCGACCGCATCGGCGTTGCGCACCGACACGCGGATCACATGGCCGTAGTGGGCCACCTCGTCGACCTCGGGCGCGGCGCGCAGCAGGTCGGCGGCGCGCGTGGCCTCGTCGACGCGCATCTCGCACACGTCGAGGCCGCGGCGTTCGACGATCTCGTCGGGTGTTCCCACGTCGAGCACCGCGCCGCGGAAGATGAACGACAGGCGGTGGCAGCGCTCGGCTTCGTCCATGTAGTGCGTGGTGACGAGCACGGTGGTGCCCGCGGCGGCGAGGCGGTGGATCTGCTCCCAGAAATCCCGTCGGCTCACGGGGTCGACGCCCGCGGTGGGCTCGTCGAGAAAGAGCAGCGGCGGCTCGTGGAGCGTCGCGCACGCGAGGGCCACGCGCTGCTTCCATCCGCCCGAGAGCGTGCCCGAGAGCTGCTTCGTGCGCGCGCGGAGCCCCGTGCGGTCGAGCACCTCGTCGATGCGCGCCGTGCGACGGGCGCGCGAGAGGCCGTAGATCCCCGCGTAGAAATCGAGGTTCTCGCGCACCGAGAGGTCTTCGTAGAGCGAGAAGCGCTGGGTCATGTACCCGATGCGGGCCTTGATGGCCTCGGGCTCCTTCGCGATGTCGTGGCCCACCACGGTGCCGCGCCCGCCCGTCGGATCGAGGATGCCGCAGAGCATGCGGATCGTGGTGCTCTTGCCCGCGCCGTTGGGTCCGAGCACGCCGAAGATCTCGCCGCGCCGCACGCGGAAGCTCACGTCGCGCACCGCCACGAGCTCGCCGAAGGAGCGCGCGAGCCCCTCGGCCACGATGATGTCGTCGCTCACGGCCCGACGCCTTCGAGCGTCACGAACGCAGGAACGCCCGCGTGGAGCTGCCGCTGCGGATCGTCGACGCGCACGCGCACCCGCACCACGAGGTTCGGCCGCTCGCGCTCGCTGAAGAGGTAGCGGGGCGTGAACTCGGTGTGCCGCGCCACGTCTTCGACCGCGCCCGTGAGCCTTCCACGAAGCGCATCGACGCCCACCGAGGCGCGTGCGCCGACGTGCACCTGACCGATGCGCGCCTGGGGCACGAACACGTCGACGTAGGGGTGTGATGGGTCGCCGAGTGTTGCGACGGGCGCACCGGGAGACACCACCTCGCCGGACTCGACCAGCACGTCGAGCACCGTGCCCGCGGCGGGCGCACGCAGCGTGTATCGCGTGAGGCGCAGGTCTTCGAGCGCGAGGGCCTGCTCGGCGGCCGACACCTGCGCGTGGGCGGCGAGCACCTCCTGCGAGCGGGCGCCGGCGCGCACCGTGGCGCGGCGCTCTTCGAGGGCGAGGCGCTCGTTGTGGGCGCGGTCGTACTGGGCCTGAAGATCGTCGACCTGCGCACCGGGCACCGCCCCGTTCGAAGCGAGCGAGCGGGCCCGCGCGAGGTTGCGCGACGCCGCCGACTCCATCGCCCGCGCGCCCTCGATCTGCGCGTCGAGGGAGCGCACATCCGACGGCCGCGGACCTGCGCGCACAAGCGATTCACGGGCCCGCGCCGCGTCGAGGTCCGCCGCACGCGCCGCCCGTGCGGGACGCGCGAGGGCGTCGTCGAGCGTGGCCGCCACCGCGTTCGCCTCGACGGTCTGACCGCGCGTGAGCGAGACCGTCTGCACGCGTCCGCCCACCTCGAAGGCCAGCGTGCGCTCGTCGAACTCCACCACGCCCTGCCACGCCTCGCCGCGCGCCGCCGTGGCCTCACCGCAGCCCGCCAGCAGCGCCAGCACAAGCCCCATCGGGAGTTTCTTTCTCATACGTACAAAAACCATAGACCCCGGCGGGGGTGAAAGGCAACGCCGCGGGCGCAGGTCGCGTTGAAACCCCTTGCGCCAAGGCCTTTCGTGAGACAGAAGCGGCGCCCCATGCGCACCTTCCTCTCCCTGCTTCTGTGCTCTTCGCTCCTCACCGCGTGCGGCGATGACGCGTCCACGACGCCCGCCGACGCCGCGACCGACACGGCCTCCGACGTGACCGCCGACGTGACCGCCGACGTGTCGTCCGACGTGACCGCCGATGCACCCGTCGACGTGGCCTCCGACGTGACCGCCGACGTGCTCCCCGATGCGGCCGTCGATGCGCCTCGCGATGCCGCGAGCGACACCGCCGACGCGGCCGTCGATGCGCCCCGCGATGCGGCGAGCGACACCTCCGACGCGGCCGTCGATGGTGCCCGCGATGCCTCCACCGACAGCGCCAACGACGCGGGCTGCGCGCCCCTCGCCGCGAACGGCGACGCCGTGGGAACGCGCTGCACGTCGGGCGGAAGCGAGTGTCCGTCGGGCTACGTGTGCGACGCGCTCAACGGGATCGTGGTGACGTACTCGTGCCAGATCCGCTGCGCGCGCGACTGCGAGTGCCCGTCGGGCCTCGCGTGCCGCCCCTTCGGCGACAAGGCCGGGATGCGGATGCTCTGTCAGCGGTGATGGTGGTCAGTCGCGCTCGGCGAGGAGGTAGCGGTTCGAGATGGCCTTGAACGAGAGCCGCCCGCCGAGCGCCTCGCTGCGACGCTCGTCGCGGGGGCGGATCACGATGCCCTCGCGCGGGCTCTTCGTGCCCTCGTAGAGCCCATCGGCGAGCGCGAGGAGCGAGGCCTGGTCGTGCGCGAAGGACTCGCCCGCTTCGACCACGGGCACCGCGTCGAGGCCGAGTTCGTCGCACAGCGCGCGCATCTCGCCGTCGCTCACGAAGCGCATCGCCACGAGGTCGTAGACGCTGAACACGAAGAGCCGCGTGCGCGTGAGGCCCAGGAGGTTCTTCTGGATGCCCGGCCCGCAGAGCTCGCCCTGGATCGCGTAGCGACCTTCCTTCGCGCGGAGCTTCGCGTCGAGGTCGAGCTGCCTCGCCACGAGCCAGTACGCGTTGTCACCCTCGCGCACCGACCAGTTGCGACCGCAGCAGTGGAAGCTCCCGTCGTACGGGTCGACGAGGTACGTGGCGCTTGTGCCGTCGCACTTGAGCGTGGCCACGTACGGCAGCCCGCGGAGCTCGTCGAGCACGGCGGGCACCGACTGCACGCGCATCTCGTCGGTCTTCGGCACGCGACCGGGAAAGGGCCCGCGGAGGTCCATCGCGCCCATGGGGAGCGCGGGCTCGTACTTCTCGACGCCGAGGCGCGCGGTGAGGTCGTCGCCGTCGGAGAACTCACCGTCGAGACCGAGCTCGGCGAACGACAGAAGGAGCCCCTGCGAGAGGCATCCGCGCAGCGTCTTCGTGCGGATGCGAAAGCTCTTCGGCCGCGCGCCCTCGCCCGGGATCACGCCCTTCACGGCCCAGAGAAAGCGGTACGGCGCGAGGTCCGGCGGCACCGCGTCGATCTCGAAGAACACCCCGCGGTCTCCCACCGCAAAGGCGCCCTTCTTCACCACGCACGTCCACCCGTGGATGCGCACCGCCTCGATGGCGTCGGCGCCCGCGATGGGCACCACCTCCAGCACGCGCTGCACGGAGGCCAGCTTGCGATTCATCGTCGTCTCCCCCCGCGACCGCGCGCGCGTCCCGATCGCGGCGCGGCCCTGCGGGAGCCGCGGGTGTTAGCAGCCCGCCCTCGAAGCGCAACCGCGCGGTTGCCTTTTCACGAAGCGGGCTTCGGGTGCGCCATGAGCCAGTCGTACACGGCCTCGCCCCACGCCGACGTGACCGCGGGAATGTGCCCGGCGCCCTCCATCGTCCAGAGATCCGCGGCGCCGCCCATGCAGCCCTCGTGGCGTCCGATCACGGTCTCGTCGCCCGCCACGTCGCTCACGTAGTCGTGCCGCATCGTCGTGGCCACGAAGGCCCCGCAGCGGTTGAGCGTCGCCCACTGCGCGACGGTGTCGCGCGCCGAGGGGTAGCGCGTGATGGCCGCGGTCGTGAGCATGCCGCCGTCGTAGCGCACGGTGTCGTCCATCGTGCCGTGGATCTGGAGCACGGCCACGGGCGCGGTGGGCGCGCACGTCGACGGGTCGTTGGTCTGCGCGCCCGCGAGGCTCGCGATGGCCGCGATGCGCGTGCTGCGGTCGCAGGCCATGCGGTGCGACATGAACCCGCCGTTCGAGTGGCCGACGAGAAAGATCCTCCGCGGGTCGACGCGGTAGCGCGCGGCCATGTCGTCGATCACGGCGCTCACGTAGGCCACGTCGTCGACGCCGTTGCGCGCGAAGTCGCAGCACGCGGCGGAGGCGTTCCAGAAGCGGCGTCCTGCGGCGTCGAGGGTGCCGTCGGGGTACGCGAGCAGAAAGCCCCGCGACTCGGCGAGCGCCGTGAGCCCGAGGTACGCCGCCTGGAGCGCGCCCGACGCGCCGTACCCGTGGAGCAGCACCACGAGGGGAAGCGCCGTGCGACCGTCCCAGGTCGAGGGCACGCGCGAGGTGTACGGCCGCGCGCGAACGAGCGCCGCCACGGCCTCGGGCACGTCGGGCTGCGCGGGCGTCGCGTCGACGGAGGGCGCATCGCTGGCGGGCGCGTCGGCAACGGATGCGTCGGCGGACGCGTCGGTGCGCGCGGCGTCGGCGGGCGCAGAGGCTTCGTTCGAACCGCACGCAGTCACGAGGACCGCGAGGCACACAGCGAGGGGGGAGCGCATGAGGGTGCGCACGGTATCACCGTTGACCGCGCGGGGGCTCTGCGGGAGTGTCGCGGCCCCTACAACCGCCGCGCGCCGCGAACCACGACGCGACGGCGCAGGAGAAGGTCACGCAGCCATGTCGCAAGCCCTTACGCAGCTCTCGTCCGACGAACGGATGTTCTACGACTCGGTGGCCCGCTTCGCGCGAGACCGCGTGGCGCCGCACGTCGCCCACATGGATGAGAAGGGCGCCCTGGAGAAGTCGCTCCTGCCCGAGCTCTTCGAACTCGGCGTGATGGGCGTCGAGGTGCCCGCGGAGTACGGCGGCTCGGGCGCGTCGTTCTTCACGGCGGCCCTCGCGGTCGAGGCCCTCGCGGTGGTCGACCCGAGCGTGTCGGTGCTCGTCGACGTGCAGAACACCCTCGTCGCCAACGCGGTGCTCCGCTGGGCCAACGAGGAGCAGAAGCAGCGCTACTGCCCGAAGCTCACGGCGGAGTGGGTGGGCTCGTACGCGCTCTCCGAGCCCGCCTCGGGCAGCGACGCGTTCGCGCTCCAGACCCGCGCGGTGAAGCAGGGATCGCGGTGGATCCTCAACGGCCGCAAGCTGTGGATCACCAACGCCAACGAGTCGAACTTCTTCATCGTGTTCGCCAACGTCGACCCGTCGAAGGGCTACAAGGGCATCACGGCCTTCATCGTCGAGCGCGGCTTCAAGGGCTTCAGCGTCGGCAAGAAGGAAGACAAGCTCGGCATCCGCGCGTCGAGCACCTGCGAGCTCGTGCTCGAAGACTGCGAAGTGCCCGAAGAGAACCTCCTCGGCGAGATCGGCAAGGGCTACAAGATCGCCATCGAGACGCTCAACGAGGGGCGCATCGGCATCGGCGCGCAGATGGTCGGCACGGCGCAGGGCGCCTTCGACTACGCGATGAAGTACATGATCGAGCGCAAGCAGTTCGGTCAGTCGATCGCGAACTTCCAGGGGCTCCAGTTCCAGTACGCGCGCTGCGCGGTGGAGATCGAAGCGGCGCGGCTCATGGTCTACAACGCCGCGCGCCTCAAGGACGCCGGTCTGCCCTTCGTGAAGGAGGCCGCCATGGCCAAGCTCTTCGCCTCCGAGGTCGCCGAGCGCACCACCTCGATGTGCGTCGAGTTCCTCGGCGGCGTGGGCTTCACGAAGGAGTACCCCGTGGAGAAGTTCTTCCGCGATTCGAAGATCGGCAAGATCTACGAGGGCACGTCGAACATGCAGCTCCAGACCATCGCGAAGCTGCTCCAGTCGCAGTACGGCGGCTGAGTCTCGTCACCGCGCGCGCTTCTTCGCCCGCCCCGCCTTCACCGTCGCCGCCCGCGCGGGCCCCCGCGCAAACGCAGGCAGTTCCGCGGCCCACCGCACCACCTCGTCGACGAAGGCCCGCACCGCCGCGGGCACGAACTCCCGATCGGCCCACACCACGGCGATGTGAGCGCTCCCCGTGAGCCGCTCGGGCAGCACGGGCACGAGCGTTCCCGCGTCGAGGTCGTCGGACACCATCGGCGCCGGCATCATTGTGATCCCCTGCCCCGCCAGCGCCGACTCGCGGAGCGCGCCGAGGTCGTTGCTCGCGAGGCGCGCGGTGACCTTCACCCGTCCCCGCGACGTGGGCCAGTGCGTGGCCGGGTGCTCGCCCTTCGTGTAGCCCACGAGGCAGCGGTGCTTCGCGAGGTCGCTCGTGCGCTTCGGCGTTCCGTGGGCGGCGAGGTACGCGGGCGACGCGACGGCCACGAGGCGCGTGCGGGCCAGCGTGCGCGCGATGAGCCCCGGCGCCAGGTCGCTCGCCGCGCGGATCGCCACGTCGAAGCCGCCCGCCACGAGGTCGACGTAGCGGGTGGAGGTCTCCAGTTCGAGGCGCACCTCGGGGCAGCGGTCGAGAAAGCGCGAGACGAGCGTGCCGAGCCCCACGCCCTGCATCGGCGGCGTCGACACGCGCAGCACGCCGCGGGGAACGTCGTCGCCATGGCGCACGGCGTCCTGCGCGTCGAGCACGGCGGTCACCACGGAGCGCGCGCGGGCATAGAGCGCCTCGCCCGCGTCGGTGAGCGCCATGCGCCGCGTGGTGCGCCGCAGGAGCCTCGCCCCGAGCTTCTCTTCGAGCCGCGCGAGGCGGCGACCCACCGTGGGCCGCGGCACGCCGAGCTCCAGCGCCGCGCGCGAAATGGACCGCGCTTCGACCGCGCGCACGAAGGTGAGGAGCTCGCTCGTTTCAGGCAGTTCGCGCATCTGCATCGTTTTGTAGCAGATGATGCCCATTCGCGCGTCATGGCGGCGGGCGCGCTCCGTGGCGATGCTCTCGCACCAACGGAGTCCACACGCCATGAAGTCGAAGCTCGCCTACTGGGTCCCCACGGTTCTCTTCTCGCTCGCGCTCACCATGTCGGGCCTCATGGCCGCGACGCACCAGGCCCCCATGGTCGCGGCGTACACGCACCTCGGGTACCCCGTGTACTTCATGACGATCCTCGGCGTGGCCAAGCTGCTCGGCGCGGCGACGCTGCTCGCGCCGGGGCTCCCGCGCCTGAAGGAATGGGCCTACGCGGGCTTCGTGATCAACATGGTGAGCGCGGCGGCGTCGCACCTCGCGTCGGGTGATCCCGCGGGCAACGCGGTGGCGCCGGTGGTGCTGCTCGGGCTGCTGCTCGCGTCGTGGCACCTGCGCCCCGAGGACCGTCGCCTCGCGGGTCCGACGCTCTGAGCCGCGCTACGTCACGCGCGAGAAGTCGAGGTAGCCGCGCTTCACGTCGGCGGTCTCGAGGCGCACCGTGAGGTGCTCGCCCACGTCGAGTCCGTCGGCCCGCGCCATGAGCTTGCCCTCGACGGCAGGACCCAGCAGACGCACCCACGTTCCCCGCGCCGTCACGCCCGACACCACGGCTTCGAAGCGCGTCCCCACGCGGTCGGAGAGGAACAGCGCCGCCGCGCTCTTGGCCACCTGCCGCTCAACGCGCGCCGCGTTGGCCGCCATCGCCGTGCACCGCTGCGCGATCTCGTCGAGGGCCTCGTCGGTGAGCGGCGCCCGATGCCCGCGATGCAACGCGTGGAGCAGCCGCTGGATCGCCACGTCGGCGTAGCGACGGTTCGGCGCCGTCGAGTGCGCGTAGGCGTTCGTCGCGAGGTTGAAGTGCCCACCCGGCTCCTCGGAGCCCGCCACACGCAGCACGTAGGCTGCGCGCCCCGAGAGCTTCATCACCGACACGGCGATCTCTTCGGCGTCGTCGGGGTGCTCGCGTGTGGCCCGCGCGAGAAAGGCTCCGAGCGCGCGCGCGTCGGGCGCCTCGGGCAGCGCGTCGCCCCAGCGCACGGCCACCTCACGCATGCGATCCCAGCGCGGCGGCGGCGGCACCACGCGGCGGATCGACGAGTAGCCCGCGCCTTCGAGCGTGCGCGCCACGGCCTCGTTCACGGCGATCATCAGGTCTTCGACGATGCGCTCGGCGCTGCCCTGCGCGCGCGCCACGATGTCGATGACGTGTCCCTCGTCGTCGCGCACGAGCTCGGTCTCGGGGAGGTCGAAGCCCGCACCGCCGCGGGCCTTGCGTTGCGCGCGCAACCACGCCGCCACGCGCGCCTGGAGCGCCACCTGCGCGCGGAGCGTCTCGTCGTCGAGCGAGGCGGGCGCAGGGCCTCCGTCGAGCCACGCGCTCACGTCGGGGTACGTGAGCTTGCGGACGTTGCGCACGAACGCGGGCGCGTGCGAGGCGCGGAGCACGGTGCCGTCGGGGGCCACGTCGAGGGAGGTCACCACCGCGCGGCGAACGGCGCCGTCGAGGAGCGACGTGGCGTCTTCGCTGAGCACCCGCGGCAGCATCGGAAACACGCCGCCCGCCGTGTAGACCGTGGTGGTGTTGTGCTGCGCGGCGCGGTCGATGGAGCCCCCCGCAGGCGCATGGTCGGTCACGTCGGCGATGCCCACCATGACCCGCACGAAGCCGTCGTGGGCCTCGGCGTACTCGACCTGATCGAGGTCCCGCGACGTGGCGTTGTCGATCGAGGTCCACGGGAGGTGCGTGAGGTCGAGGCGTCCCGCGTCGTCGAAGGTCGGCGACGGTGATTCGCCGTGTTCCGAAGGCTGCGGAGGGTGCAGGAGGAAGCCCCGATCGCGTAGCGCAATCGCGGCGAGCTCGTAGAGGTCTTCGCGGTCGTCACGCCCGTTTCCGTCGCGGTCGATGAGGGTCATCGTCGACGGAGGGTCGCCGCAGTCGAGGGCGCTGCGCAACCGTCGCAGGTCACGCAACGCCCGTCGCCCATGCGGATTTCGGTGACGGGCACCGACGGAGGGATCGTTCGGTGGATCAGTACGTTCCGACGTTGGCCGTCGGGGTCGAGACCGCGCCGCTCGCCGCAGGGCACGCCGCGCCGTTGAGCGTGGTGCAGTCGATGCGAACGCGTCCGACGCCGCCTGCGCCGCCGGTGCCCGAGCCGCTGGTGTTCGACGCGCCGCCGTTGGCCGTCACCCGTCCCGCGGTGACCGTGACGGTGCGTCCGCCGAGCCAGATCGTTCCGCCTGCGCCGCCCGCGCCTGCGCCCTCGTAGCTTCCGCCCGTGGCGCCCTGCGCGCCGCCGCCGATCACGTTGCCCGTGACCGTGAGCGTGTTCGCGAAGAGGAACAGCGCGCCGCCGCCCGCGCCGCCCGCGCCCGAGGCCACGTCGCAGTTGCCGCCGCCACCGCCGCCGCCTGCGCCCACGTAGACGCGCGTGAGCGTCGCGTCGCCGTAGAGGGCGCCGCCCGTTCCGATGCCCGATGCGCCGCTGCCGTTGGCCCCGTTGGCGCCGTACGCGCCGCCGCCGCCGCCGGGCGACTGACCCGGTCCACCGCAGCAGAACACGCCGCCACCGCCGCCGCCGCCGCCGCCGTTGGCCGCCGTGGAGCGCCCGCCGACGCCCGTCGGAGACCTGTCTCTTATACACATCTCCGAGCCCACGAGACAAGAGGCAATCT
>CAMFHP010000099.1 GCA_945952225.1 uncultured Myxococcaceae bacterium | reverse complement strand
GACCGCCAAGGAGAAGTCGAAGAGTTCCCCGAAAAAGGCACGTTGAAAGGGCTGGCGTCATTCCTCCGAAGCGCCCCATTCGACACGCGGGGAACTCCCGTTTTTCTCCGCGCTTCGGGTATATGTTCGCCGCGATGGCGAAGCCCCAGCGACAGACCAGTTCCGATGACCGCACGACGCTCGCACGGCGAGTCGAGACCCTCGAACGCGAGAACGCAGAGCTGCGCGCGAAGCTCGAGAAGGGCCCGAGCGACGAGACCTGGTTCACCCCCGGCGTGCTCGGGCTGCTCTTTCTCGGCCTCTTCGCAGCAGCGTGGATCCGCTACACGCCCATGCTCGCGCGGCGCGCGCACGCGGACACCGCGACGGCAGACGCGGGCGCGACGGGTGAGTACAACCCGCCGGCCCGCTAATCTGCGAGGCGTCGATCACACGGGCGCGTCACGCCCGCGAAACAGGTTGAAGAGCGCCGAGGCGACCGCGAGCACCAGGAGCAGGTGAACCCACGCTCCCACGGTGTGAAACGCGGTGAACCCCAGCACCCACAGCACCAGCAGCACCACAGTGATGGTCCACAGCATGATTTCCTCTCAGTGATCGGCGCGCGTTGCGAGCGCTCCGATCACCGCATCGCGGAGCATCACGCGTACCGCTCACCACCCGCAGCGCACACGCCCGCAATCTCGGCGACAAGCCGGTGCGCGCGAGCGCACGAGGCCAGCGAGCCGCTCACAGAACGCGAAGACGCTCCCCTCGCTCGCCCGTGCTGTTTCGTCTCGGATGTGATTACCGGAGTACGCGCTCGTAGACCTCGGCCATCGCGTCGACGAGATGGTCGGGCCGCGTGAGCACCGCGTAGCGCCCCTGGCCGAACATCTCCGCGAAGGTGTGACGCGAGCCTGCGTCGACGGTGAGCGCGAAGGGCTGCACGCCCGAATCAGAGGTCTCTCGCACCGCCATCGAGACGTCACCGACGCCGTAGCGACCCTCGTAGCGGTCGTAGTCGGTGGGGCGCCCGTCGCTCACGATGAGCAACAGACGTTTGCGCGCGCGCGTCTTCGAGAGCAGGCGCGTCGCGTGCCGCAGCGCAGGCCCGATGCGCGTGTATCCCGCGGGCTCGACCGACACGATGCGAGGCCACGCGCGAGCCCAGGGCTCGGTCATTCCTTTGATCACGCCGAAGCGGCAGTCGCGGCGCGTGTGGCTCCAGAAGGTCGCCACGCCGAGCTCGTCGTGAAGCCCGTCGAGCGCCTCGCCGAGCATGATCACCGCGTCGCGCGCCACGTCGAGCACGCGCCGCCCCGCGACCCACGCGTCGGTCGAGAGCGAGGCGTCGAGGAGGATCACCGTCGCCACGCCGCGCTCGCATCGACGACGAGACACGTACATGCGATCGGGCGGAGAGTGCCCCGCGCGCAGACACGCGAAGCGATCAACCATCGCGTCGGTGTCGACGTCGGGTCCGTCGGGCTGACGCGTGCGCCAGGCGCGCCCGTGTTCGAGGCGTTCGAACTCGGCTCGCAGCGCGCGCACCTCGCCGCGATGCTTGTGCAGCACCGACGTCACGATCTCCTTCGCGCGCGCGGCAGGAACCTTCTCGGGCACCACCGCGGAGCGAAGCGAGCACCACTCGTCGCGCCATGTGCGAGCGCGCTGATCCCACTCGTCGTAGAGAAAGACCTCTCCGCCCGAGTGAGAGCCGTCGTCGAGGAGGTCGCCCGCAGCGCCCTCCATCATTACGTCGGCGCGCAGCAGCGAGCGCGTGGTCTCGGGTGAGCGCACCACCTCGCGCATGTCGAGCTCGTCGAGCGCGTCGCCGTGCTCGGCCATCTCGTCGCTCCCATCGGCGGCTTTGCGTCCGCCCTTGTACTCCTCGGCGGTGTGCACCTTCTCGAAGGAGTGCGTCAGCGGATTCTCGTCGTGGCGATCGTCGCGCATCTCGACGCGACGCACGTGGTCGCGCGCCTTGCCCTGACGCTCCGTTCCGCCGGGGAGCGCGCTCGCGGGCATCGGTGATTTCGCGCCCGCCGCCGCGTGAACCTCGCCGCGAGGCATGAGCGTTCCCCATGAAATCACGGGCTTCGCGCGGTTCGTGCCGCGATGCTCCTTCGTGACGGTGACCGCCTGCGCCTCGACGCCCGACGCACGCGCGAGGGCCTCACGCACGAGCGTCTCGACCGCGGCCTCACGCGGAGAGAGCCTCGTCGCGTCGTGGCGTGACGCGAGCTCCCACGCGAAGACCTCGCGCACGAGCTCGTCGACGCCCGGCGCGAGCGCACGGGCCTCATCGATGATCGCGGGCATCGCACGCGCCGTAAGCGCGAGCGCCTCGTGGTCGCTCGTGCCTGGAACCACCGTGAGCCCGAGCGCGCGCGCCGCGACGTGCAGCACCACGCGCAAGAGGTACACGCGCTCGTTCCCCTCGCGATCGGGCGCGAGGTCGATGCGCTCGGGGAGAAGAATCGTGTCTCCCACGTAGCCGCCGACGCCCTCGGAGGCACGCAGTTCGAGACGCGCCCCGGCGAGGGCGTTGGCGATGAGCGAGAGCCTCGCGCGCAGCTCCTCGAAGTGCGCCGAGCGCGCGAGCGCCGCAGACGATGGACCTCGCCGCGTGACCTCTCGGGCCTTGCGGTAGAACCATCCGAAGAGGGCTTCGTCCCAGCTCATCAGAGCGCCAGATCAGCGAGGTCTTGAAGGGCGCGCGCCGTGGTGGCGTCGTCGGTGAGCGGCTGCACGATCGCGCTCGCGCAGGCCACGCGCGGAGGGAGCCCCGCCTTGATGAGCCTCGCCGCGCCCACGAGCAGCCGCGTCGAAGCCGTCTCTGCGAGGCCCGGCTCGTCGAGCGCTCGAATGCGCGTCGCGAGCGTGACGAGCTTCTTCGCGACGGCACCATCAACCCCCGTCTCGCTGCGCACGATCTCGGCTTCGATCTCCGCCTCGGGATACGTGAACGAGAGGGCCACGAAGCGCTGACGGGTCGAGGGCTTGAGCTCCTTCAAACCCCTTCGGTAACCGGGGTTGAAGCTCACCACGAGCATGAAGCCCGGAGGCGCTTCGAGGGTCTCGTCGCGGCGGTCGACGAAGAGCTGACGGCGGTGATCGCTCAGCGGGTGAACGCACACGATCACGTCTTCGCGCGCCTCGGCGACCTCATCGAGGTAGAGCACCGCGCCCTCGCGCACCGCGCGGGTGACAGGACCATCAGCCCACAGCGTCTCGCCGCCGCGCACGACCCATCGCCCGAGGAGGTCTGCGGCCGACGTCTCGTCGTTGCACGCGACGGTGACGAGCGGACGGTCGAGGGCGGCGGCCATGTGCTCGACGAAGCGTGATTTGCCGCACCCCGTGGGCCCTTTGAGCATCACCGGGAGGCGGCACTCGTACGCGCGACGGAAGACCTCCACCTCGCGACCGACGGGGCGGTAGTAGGGCGCGGAGCGCGGCGCGTTCACGGCGTCCTCGCGGCTTCTTCGGGGGTCACATCGCTCGCGCCCGCGGCGAGCACCTCACCGACGGGCCATCCGTGACGGATGAAGTTCCACACGAAGCAGCAGACGCCGAGGGTGAAGAGGCTCGCGGCGAGAATGAGCCCGATGAAGTGCACCTCGAGCTCGCGCTGCACGGCGAGAAAGTCCATTCCGACGCGGCGTTCGAGATAGACCTGGGTGACGCCCGCGACGCCGAAGGCGAGGGTCATCGCGATCATGCCGATGTTCGACGCCCAGAAGCCGAGCTGCGCCGAGGGAGCGTCGTGCAGCCTGCGTCCCGTGAGGTTGGGCAGCGCGAACGACATGATTGCGAGCACGATCATCGCGTAGGCGCCCCAGAAGGCCATGTGCCCGTGCATGGCCGTGACGAGCGTGCCGTGCGTGTAGAGGTTCACGCTCGGGAGCGTGTGCGCGAAGCCCAAGAAACCAGCGCCGACGAAGGACATGATCGAGCACCCCACCGTCCACTGGAGCGCGGTGCGGTTGGGGTGCGCGCGTCCGCCCTTGCGCGCCATGGTGACGCCGTAGATGGCCATGCCGAGAAAGGCGATGGGCTCCATCGCGCCGAAGATGCCGCCGACCCACTTCCAGTAGTTGGGCGTGCCGATGAAGTAGTAGTGGTGCCCCGTGCCAAGAATGCCCGAGAGGAACGTGAAGCCCACGATGACGTAGAGCCACTTCTCGATCACCTCGCGGTCGATGCCCGTGAGCTTGATGAGGAGGTACGAGAGAATGCCTCCCATGATGAGCTCCCACACGCCCTCGACCCAGAGGTGAACCACCCACCATCGCCAGTACGAGTCGTGGGTCTGGTTCGTCGTGGGGATCATTCCCGGCAGGTAGAGAAGCGCCGCGGAGAGGAGCCCGAAGAAGAGCACCAGGCTCGTGGTGGTGAAGCGCCGACCGTTCTTCACGGTCATGCCGATGTTGAAGATGAACATCAGCACGTCGACCACGACGAGAAAGTCGAGGGGCCGCGGGATCTCGAGGAACTTGCGCCCCTCCCACCAGTTGAAGTGAAAGCCGATGATGGCCGTGACGCCCGTCGCGACGAGCGCGCCGAGCTGCAGCTTCGCGAGCGGCACCGAGTGAAGCTCGCGGTCGGCCTCCTCGGGGATGATGTAGTAGGCCGCTCCCATGAAGCCGCAGAGGAGCCACATCACGAGGAGGTTCGTGTGCGTGGCGCGCGCGGCGTGAAAGGGGATCACGGCGTGAAGCGCGTCGTGGCCCGCGTGCGCGAAGGCCATGATGAACCCGTAGACGATCTGCAGGCTGAACAGGAGCATGCAGGTGGCGAAGAACCACCACGAGACCCGTTGCGATTCGAACTTCACGGCCGCACCTCGGAGCGCTGGTGAGAGAGAAAGGTCACGAGCTCGCTCACCTGCGCGTCGGTGAGCGGGAGGCGCGGCATCGCGGTGCCGGGCTTGACCGCAGACGGATTGCGAAGCCAGCGATCGAGGTAGTCGGGCTGCAGTCGATCGCCGACGCGATCGAGCGCAGGACCGACCGCTCCTCCGCTGCCTCCGATGGCGTGACATGCGACGCAGATCTGGTTGAACACCTGCGGACGCGCGCTCGCCGTCGCCGTCACCTCAGGTGAGGCCGACGCGAGCGTGGGCCTCGCAGGAAAGCCGTTGAGGTCCATCCCGTCGATCCACCGGAGGAACGCGACGAGGTCGTCGATCTGTGCCTCGGTGAAGTGATAGTTCTGCATGCGGCGCTGGCCCGGATACATGGCTTCGGGGTTGCGCAGCATGGCGCGAATGAAGTCGGGTCCGCGTCGGCGGTACACGCGCGTGAGCTCGGGCGCGTAGTAGCCGCCCTCGCCGAGCAGCGTGTGACAGCCCATGCAGTTGCTGTGATCCCAGAGGTCTTTGCCTCGCGCGACAGCGGGCGTGATCTGCGCGGCGTGGGTCTGCGCGGGGATGCGGTTGAACGTGTCGACCGTCAACCCCACGAAGGCCAGCGAGCAGACCGCTGTTCCTACGAGAAAGAACGCCCGGGCGGCCTTCTTCGAAAGCATCGCGTCGGTCCTTGTCTGGAGGTGTTGCGCGTGGCGCGTACCAGCACGCGCCGCGGCACTCTCCTCACGCGACGGGTTCTCGATCCGATGCGCGCGTCGAGCGATGACACTTGTCATCACTGCGCACCGCGTGCGCCCTCACGCACCGACCGCATGAGATCGATCATGCATGCTCGCGAAGCCGTTCCTCAGACTCCTCGACGCATCCCGCACGAAGGAGTCACCCGAGATGAAATCGTCCGCGTTTCTATGCTTCGCAGCGCTCTCGACGGTCGCGTGTTCGCAGGCCACGCAAGCGCAGCAGAGCGCCCCCAACGACACCGCTCACACTGCGTCGCCCGCGCTCGTGCCCGCGCCTCTCGCGCCGCTCACGCAGGCTGAAGAGGCCGCGCTGCCCGTCGAGCAAGTGACGCTCGTGCGACCGCCCGCGGTGCCTCCGCCCATCACGCGACGTCACGCCGCAAAGGTGGTGGTGCACCTCGAAGTGCGCGAGGTGACCATGCCTCTCGCCGACGGAGCGACCTACACCTTCTGGACGTACGGCGGCTCCGTGCCCGGCCCGATGATTCGTGTTCGAAGGGGCGACGAGGTGGAGCTTCACCTCATGAATCACCCGTCGAGCACGATGCCTCACAACATCGACCTGCACGCCGTGACGGGCCCCGGCGGCGGCGCGACGAGCACCTTCACCGCGCCCGGTCACCAGACGCAGTTCACCTTCCGCGCGCTCAACGAGGGCGTCTACGTCTACCACTGCGCGACCGCGCCCGTGGGCATGCACATCGCCAACGGCATGTACGGCCTCATCGCCGTCGAGCCCGAAGAGGGATGGGCCCACGCCGACCGCGAGTACTACGTGATGCAAGGCGAGGTCTACACGCCGGGCGAGTACCGCGAGCCTGGGCAGCAGAGCTTCGACATGCGAAGGGCCATTCACGAAGACCCCGCGTACGTGGTCTTCAACGGGCGCGACGGAGCGCTCACGGGCGCGAACGCGCTCACCGCCGAAGTGGGTCAGCGCGTGAGGCTCTTCGTGGGCAACGGAGGCCCGAACCTCGTGAGCTCGTTCCACGTGATCGGCGAGATCTTCGACCATGTGTTCGCCGAGGGAGGCTCCCACGCGAGCACCAACATCCAGACCACGGTGGTGCCCGCGGGCGGCTCGGCCATCGTCGATTTCGGCCTCGAGGCCCCGGGTACGTACATCCTCGTCGACCACTCGATCTTCCGCACCTTCCACAAGGGAACGCTCGGTCAGCTCCGCGTCACGGGCCCCGAGAACCACGTCATCTACTCGGGACGCGAGGTCGATCAGATCTACCTCGGCGACTTCGCTCCGCAGGTCACGAACCTCGCGAACGCCAACGACGGCGCCGCGCTCGCGCCCGGCGAAGCGACCTTTCTCGGCGTGTGCTCGGCGTGTCACCAGCGCAACGCGCAGGGCCTCGCAGGCGTGTTTCCTCCCCTCGCCGCGAGCGACTTTCTGATGGCCGACAAGACTCGCGCGATCCGCGGCGTGCTCGCGGGACAGAGCGGTCCGATGACCGTCAACGGCGCGACCTACAACGGCGCGATGCCCGCCCTCGCGAACCTCACCGACCACGAGGTCGCCGACGTGCTCACCTACGTGCGCAGCCACTTCGGCAACCACGGCGACGCGGTCACCACCGCAGAGGTCGCCGCGGTGCGCGCCTCGCTCGCCACGCCGCAGCCCACGGGGCACCCGTGAGGCTCACCCGCGCGATGATCGCGACGCTCGCCACGCTCGTCTTCGCGAGCTCCGCGTGGGCGCAGCGCGTCGCGCCTGACATGCGACTCGTTCGCGCGGGGTCGTACCGTCCGTTCTATCGCATCGCGGGCCGCGACCGCGTGACCGTGCGCGCCTTCGCGATGGAGTCGCGCCCCGTCACCAACGCGCGCTTTCTCGCCTTCGTGACGAGCGACGCGCGGTGGCAGCGCAGCCGCGTGAGACGACTCTTCGCCGACGCCGACTACCTCGCGCATTGGAGTGGTGACATCTCGCTCGGCCCCGACGCGCGCGCAGAACAGCCCGTCACGCGCGTCTCGTGGTTCGCGGCGAGGGCCTACTGCAAAGCGCAAGGGCGCAGGCTCCCCACCGAAGACGAGTGGGAGTACGTCGCGCGCGCGTCGCGCACCTCACCCGACGCGCCGAGAGACGCGAGCACCACGGCACGCATCCTCGCGTGGTACGCGCACCCGCTCGCGCCCATCGCCGACGTCGGAGCTTCGCAGCCCGACTACTGGGGCCTCCAAGACGTGCACGGCCTCGTGTGGGAGTGGGTCGAAGACTTCAACTCAGCGCTCGTGGTCACCGACAGCCGTGACAACCAGGGCCCCGGCGTCGGTCGCTTCTGCGGCGCCGCGAGCGCCGGCGCGCGCGACGTCGGCGACTACGTGGCCTTCATGCGATACGCGTTTCGGCAGAGCCTGCGAGGCTCGTACACGGTGCGCAACCTGGGGTTCCGCTGCGCCGCTGACATCACCGAAGGAGAGCACCGATGAACGCTCGCATCGCGTCACTCGTCGCGCTCATGGCGCTCGTCACGACGCCGTCGTGCAAGCGCGAGGAGTCTTCGCAGACGCCTTCTACGATGGGCTCTGCGCACCGTGACGGAGGGTGTCACTGCCGCCGCGACGCGAGCGCGACGCCGGTCGCACGGCCCCTCGCAGACACGTCGGTCTACGGTCTCGACATCGCGTGGAGAGATCAAGACGACCGCACCTTCTCGCTCGCGTCGCTGCGCGGCTCGGCCACCGTCGCGCTGATGTTCTACGGAACGTGCCAGAGCGCGTGCCCCGTGCTCGTGCGCGACGTGCTCCGCGTCGAGGCCGCGCTCAGCGCAGACGCGCGCGCTCACACGCGCTTCGTGCTCGTCACCTTCGACCCCGAGACCGACACGCCCGCGAGGCTCCGCGCGCTCGCCGAAGAGAAGCAGCTCGACCTCTCTCGATGGACGCTCCTGCGCGCGTCGCCCGATGACGTTCGCACCTTCGCGACGGTGCTCGGAGTGCAGTTCAGCCGCGTCGGCCCGTCGGAGTTCACGCACTCGAACGTCATCACGCTGCTCGACGCGCGAGGTGAGGTGAGCGCGCAGCTCGAAGGTCTTCAACAGCCTGTCGACGACTTCGCTCATCGCGTCGAAGAGGCGGCGCGTTGATCACTGAGCGCCTCCCCGCAACGCCTCGAGCGATCACTCCGCAACCCCTGTTTTCCAGAAGTTTTTGCGCGCCTCAGAGGAGCGCGCACGCACCTCTGTCGCAGCACGCACGAGGCGTATGACTGCGATCACAGAAACGAGAATGGACCTTTTCAAACACGCCGAGAGGTCCTGTGGCCCGCACGCACGAAGGAGCTTTCACACGATGAAGTCGTCGACCCTGTTCCTCATCGCCGCCGCTGCTGTGTCAGTCGGCTGCAAGCCCCCGCCCTCGCAGCCTGCGTCGACGAGCGAGCCCGCGATGGCGCCGACCACGCCCGCCACGCCCGAGGCCGAGGCGCAGCAGATCTTCTCCGGTCGTTGCTCGCCCTGCCACGGCGCGACGGGCATGGGAGACGGCGCGGCCGCGGCAGCGCTCAACCCTCACCCGCGCAACTTCCACGACGGCGCGTGGCAGTCGTCGGTGAACGACGAGCACATCGAGAACATCATCCGTGTCGGCGGCGCGGCCGTGGGCAAGAGCGCCGCGATGCCCGCGAACCCCGACCTCGTCGCCAAGCCCGCCGTCGTCACGGCGCTGCGCAACATCATTCGCGGCTTCCGCTGAGCCGAAGAAACGTCGCAGCGCATCGGCGCTCCGGCGCGTCGCGAAACATCACCGATCCTCCTCCGCGCGGCGCTGTGTTGTCGGTGTCGGCGGAGGATTCATGACCCAGCTCCGACTCACGTATTTCGACGCTCCGGGCCGCGCCGAGCCCGTGCGCATCGCCCTCTTCGTCGCCGGTCTCTCGTTCGAAGATCGCCGCTTGAAGTTCCCCGAGTTCATGGAGCTCAAGCAGTCGGGCGCGCTCCCGCTCGGGAGCCTCCCCGTGCTCGAGGTCGACGGTCGCACCTTCGCGCAGACCGCGGCGATGCTGCGCTTCGCGGCGCACAAGGGCAGCGCGAAGCTCTACCCCTCCGACCCGCTCGCGGCCCTCGCCGTCGACAGCGTGATCGACACCTTCAACGACACGATCTCGCACCAGCTCACGCCGAGCCTCTTCGAGCGCGACATGGAGAAGAAGCTCGAGATGCGTCGCGCGCTCCTCGCGGGCCCGCTCACGCTCGCGCTGCGCTACACCGAGAGCCTCATCGAGGGGCCGTTCCTTACGGGCTCGGAGCTCACCATCGCCGACATTCTGCTCGGCGTGACGGTGCAGCAGTACCGCTCGGGCACGCTCGACGGCATCGGACCCGAGGTGCTCGCGAGCTATCCCAAGCTCGCCGCGCTCGGCGACGCCTTCAACGCGCACCCCTCGGTGGTCGCGTACCGCAACCGCGGCTGATCTCTCGAAATCACTTCGTAGAAGGGCGTCCGCGGTGAACGGGCGGTCCCTCGACGCGCTCCGGCGGGTTCGGGGGAACGATCGTGAGCCGCGGGTGCTCGGCCTCTCGCGCGTAGGTCGTACGCACCACGTCGGCCATGAGGTCGGCGAAGAGCGCGTGGTCGTTCACGGCCTTCGCGCGCGCCACGGGAACGCCCAACGAGCGGCAGGTCTCGACGGCCTCGCGGTCGAGGTCCCACAGCACCTCGACGTGGTCGCAGAGAAAGCCGATCGGGCAGAGCACCACCGCGCTGAGCTCACCCGCGGCGCGCTTCGCGCGAAGGAGATCGTTCACGTCGGGCTCGAGCCACGGGTCTTCGGGCCGACCGCTGCGTGACTGGTACGCGAGCGCCCAGCGCTGCGGGCGACGGAGCATGTGCATCACCGAGCGCGCGGCGTCTTCGAAGTTGCGCGCGTACACGCTCTTCTCGGCCATCGAGGTGGGAATCGTGTGCGCCGTGAACACCACCGTCGCGCCCTCGCGGTGCTCGGCGGGGAGTGCGTTCAACGCGTCGGCGACGCGCGCGGCGTTGGCAGAGATGAAGCCCGAGTGCGTGTTCCAGTCGTCGACGAAGCGCACGTCGACGTCGGCGAGGCCGCGCTGCGCGAGCTCTTTACGAGCATCAGCGACGTTCTGCTTGTACTGCCCGCAGCTCGAATAGGTCTTCTGCGCGGCGGTGATGAAGCCGATGGCGCGGCGCACGCCCGCGGCGCTCATCTCCGCGAGGGTGTCTGCGAGAAAGGGCTTCCAGTTGCGCATTCCCACATAGACCGGGAGGTTCGGCCCGAAGACCCCACGCTCTCCGTCGCCCTCACGATCGCTCGCACCGAAGCCGAAGGCCCCGGCTGGCGCTTCGCGCTCTGGGTTCAGGGCTGTCCGTTTCGCTGCGCGGGCTGCTGCAACCCCGAGATGCTCTCGTTCACGCCGCGCGAGCCCGTCTCACTCCTTCGCGCGAGCGAGGTGATCGCGCGCTGCCTCGCGTCGGAGGTCGAGGGCGTGACCTTTCTCGGCGGCGAGCCCTTCGCGCAGGCCCAGGGGTTGAGCGTCGTGGCGCGTGCGGTGAAGCGCGCGGGGCGCACGGTGATGGTCTTCTCGGGCTACACCCTCGACGAGCTCCGCGCGATGGAGTCTCCTCACGTGGGCGAGCTGCTCGCGCACACCGACCTCCTCGTCGACGGTCGCTACGAGGCATCGCAGCGAACGACCGCGCGTCGCTGGGTCGGCTCTGACAACCAGGTCATGCACTTTCTCACCGACCGATACTCTCCGCTCGACGGGCGCTTTCACGAGGGCAACCACGTCGAGCTGCGCTTGCAGGGCGACACGCTCACCCTCAACGGCTGGCCCATCAACGGCGCGCGCACGCGCCTCGGAGCCTCGCGATGAAGGCTCCGCTCGGTCGCATCGAGGCCCCGCGCGTGGGCTCGTCGATCACCTTCGACGCCACCGAGGGGCGCGCCCTCGAGGTGCTCGCGATCCTCCTCGGACGCGCCCGCGGCGCCGTGGTGACGGCCCCGGCGAAGTTCGACACGCCCCGCCGTGAGCTCATGGCCGCGGGCGCGCGGCGCATCACGCGCAGCGTGTCGCAGTACCTCTCCCTCGACGGCGGATACCGCGAGCGAGCGCTGCTCCGTGACGGTCGCCGCGCGAGCGGTCGCGTGTGGAGCCCCGCGCTTGGTGAGGGCTTCGCGCCGAAGTACACCGCCGCGTCGCGCACGCTCTGGCTCGCCGCCGCCGCGACGCTGCCCACGCTCTCGGGCCTCGACGCGACCGCCGACGCGGTTCGCAAGGCCTCGCGCACCATCGCGACGATGGTCGAGACGGGCGGCACCGCGTCGGGAGACTGGGTCTTCTACGCCATCGCGCACGAGAGCATCCGAACGTTCAGGCTCACGGCCTCCGACGAGCAGACCATGCAGCGGAGGCTCCGTGAGGGCTCTCCCCTCGCGTCGCTGCTCTACGCCGAGAGCGACGCGGCGAGAGACGTGTTGCAAGGGCGCTTTCGCAAGCTCGTCGCGCGAGACGCGGTGCGCGTGGTCGAGTGCGTCGAAGACCGCCTCGCGCGGGCTTGGTTTCGCCGCGCGTCGCAGGTGTGGACCTCGCGGCTCTCGCCCGAGGAGCTCACCCGTCGGTGGAGCGCGCTCGGCGCGACCACGACAGCATAGGTGTCGTCGTACAGCGAGGTTTGACGGAACATCCGTGATGCGGGCTCTGCGCGTGCTCCGCAGCGGTGGGTGTCGGCGAGGAGGGGCGTTGAAATCCCTATCCGCCACGACAGCATAGGTGTCGTCGTACAGCGAGGTTTGACGGAACATCCGTGATGCGGGCTCTGCGCGTGCTCCGCAGCGGTGGGTGTCGGCGAGGAGGGGCGTTGAAATCCCTATCCGCCCCTGCCCTTCGCCGTAATGCTCGGGCATCATCCCGCCATGGGCAACCGCTTCGACCCCAGGATCATCAGGCCAGCAGGACGCGCGGCGGACTCCGCGCCCGAAGTTCCCTTCCAGATCCCTCGCACCAGCGAGGCGCAGTCCCGCTCCGCGCAGCTCGATGCCGCCATCGCCGTAGACATCGGTGCTCCTCCGGTTCGCCCTGCGGACAACGATCGCGCGACGGTCCTCGGCAGGCTGGCCCGTGACATCAAGCTGCCGACCGTCCCTGAGATCGTGCTGCAAGAGCGCCTCGACGGCCCGGGCACGACGATTCAAATGGGCCTCGACTTCCCGGGGCGCGTCGATGTCTTCAACGCCGATCACGTCTTCCGCTCGGAGACCGGCAAGGACTCGTGGGTCCGTCTTCAGCGCCAGTCCCCGGGGGACTACTCCGGTTACGTCGCATGCTGGGCGCCCCTCCCGTCCAATTCGGTCGGGATCTACCTCGCGGTCGTGCACGTCGGGGGCGACGTCAACAACCTCAAGATCGAAGGCGGCATCCAACCGACGGGAGGCTTCTACGCAACGTCGAAGCGGAGCGGCACGAAGTTCCTGGTCCCCTTCGAGGTCGATGCTCCGGGATCGTGGCTCTGCTTCGGCATGACGTTTCCGCCCGACATCACCGGAACGCTGTTGATCTACAACGTCGAGCTCACGAAGGTGAGCTGACGACGGGCGCGGCTCTCTCGCGACAGCACGCTGCGCGCCCTTCGCCCCATTGCGCCGAACGTGTCGTCGAGCGCCACCGTGTTACCTTCGCGCGATGCGAAGAAGGGCGCGGCGCGCGGTCGGAGTCGCTCTGACCTTCCTGGTGCTGCTCGTCGTGGGAGCGTTCGTCGGGTATCGCCATTCGATGCCTGCGACCCGAAGCGGCGACGCCGACGCGCTCGCTCGGCGCATGCTCACCGCGGTCGACGCCGACGCGTGGGCTCGCACAGGCGCCGTTCGCTGGACCTTCTTCAACGGCGATCGCCACCTCTGGGACCGCGCTCGCAACCACGACAGCATAGGTGTCGTCGTACAGCGAGGTTTGACGGAACATCCGTGATGCGGGCTCTGCGCGTGCTCCGCAGCGGTGGGTGTCGGCGAGGAGGGGCGTTGAAATCCCTATCCGCCCACGCCCTCGCCGAGATCGTCGACGACAAGCTCTACCTCGCCGAGGGACACCACACGCTCGACGCCTTCTTGAAGGCTCACAAGCTGCTCTCGCGCGCGCAGGCTTCGAAGCTCATGGCCGTCGCGCGCTCGATGCCCCGCGCCGAGGCCGTCAAGCTCGGCGCCGAGAAGTCGTACGCGCTCCTCGCGTTCACCAATGCCACGCCCGAAGACGACACGCCCGCGGGGCTCATGCAGTCGGGCGCGCGCTTCGAAGGCAGAACGGTCGAGTCGGCGTCGGTGCGCGACATCGAGGCGAGCACCCGCGCGGTGCGTGAGAAGCACGCCGCCACGAAGACGCCCACGGCCGCGCAGAAGGCGAGGCAGAAGGCCGACGCCGCCCTCCACCGAGCGATCACCAGGGCGCTCAAAGACGCGGGCGTCGCGGGCGCGACGGTCACCGTGACCTCGCGCGGCGTGCGGGCGCAGTGGACGCGCGAGATCGCCGCGCGGTGGACGAAGCGATCCCCATCGTCGTGAGCCGAACCCTACCCGCACGCGCGGAACCGTTGGAAGCCCAATCGACGCCCTCCCCCATCGCCGCCCCGGAGCTCCGCGCACGGCCACGAATTCGCTTCGCCCGCGGGCGTCGGAGTACGGTCCGCCGCGCGATGCTCACGATCCGCTCCCGACGCGACCTCTCGCTGCTGCTCGAGAAGCAGATGACGGCGGCCTCGACGCGTTCCGCGCCCTCGCCCGGCATCGACGAAGACATCGAAGGACGCGCCGCCCTCAAGACCTACCTCCTCGAAGCCCACGGGCGCATGCGCAGCGACCCCATGGCCGCCCTCCAGGAGGTCGCCGGCGAGCGCGGGATCACCGTCAGCGCCACCGACGATCCGGGCCTCTTCGCGCTCCAGCTCGGCGAGCTCATGCTCTGGATCGACACCGCCGATGCGCGGGTCTTTCGGCTGTACTCCGTGGGCTCCGCGAAGGATGTCGACCGCATCCACGAGCTCCTCGTCGCGGGCACGGGGCTGCTCGAATGTGTGTGGCTCCCGCCCACGACGCTCGAAAAACTCGCGCACCACGACTCGGCGAAGATGGTGCTCTTCTCGCTCCGTCACGACCGCCGCCCGCTGCGCCGCACGCCCGATGACCAGGGCATCGACTCGGTCACCCTGCGCTTCTGGGGACCGCGCGCGAAGGAGACCCTCTCGCGGCTCCGCGACAGCGAGGTGCTCCCCGGCGCGACGAGCGTCAACTCCGTGCGACTGCGCGTCGGCGACGAGGAGCGCTACACGCTCGCCGAGGTCTTTCACAACGGAAAGATCACCGCGATCGGAACCTCGTTCACCGAGCTCGAACGGGTGGTGCGCTTCCTCCTCGACGACCACGAAGACCGCACCGTCGCGCTCGAAAAAGCCCGCGCCACGCCGCGCCGCCTCGCGGTCCCCGTGAAGTGGACCGTCGACGACCTGGGCTATGCCGTCGGGCGGATGTTCGGCGGCGCCGAGCCCTTCCGCCTCTGGGGACTCGCCGAGCAGACCGGGCCCGAGACCTTCCGCGTGCGCGCCGTCGACCTCGACGTGGGGCGCTCCGCGGTCTTCGAACTCGACCGCCAGGGCGCGACGCTCGAACTCGGTCCGCGCACGCCCGCCTCCGTGGCCGTGCGCTTCGTGTCGGCGCTCCAGTACCACGTGCACGCCGAGACCCAGAGCGACGCGCTCGCGCCCGAACCGCTGCTCCAGCTCGCGCTCCCCGTGAGCTCCGACCGCGCGGGCTTTCGCGAGACCTCGGGCCTGGCCGAAGTGGGACGCGCCGTGCTCGCCGAGGCGTGCTCCCTCCTCGTGCGCGGCCAGCAGAACCTCACCGTGCAGAACCTCGTCGAGGGCACGCACGGCGTCGAGCAGGGCACCGAGGCGCTCCACAACCTCGCCCATCGGGTGATGTCCGAAGCCGCCGCCTACGAGTGGCGCGCGTGGATCAAGCCCGTGCTCTCCCCCGAGGGACGCACCTCGTGGCGCTTCGTCGACGCGCTCCCCATCGACGCCTCGGCGCGGCTCCGCGAGCTCGGTCGCCTCAACCGCGCGGCCCAGCAGCTCGTCGCGCGCCTCGCGGGCACCGGCCTCGCGAAGTGGCTCCAGCTCTCGCTCTTCTCGCCCGAAGCCATGGTCACCGCCCTCGCCGAAAACGACGGCTGACCGCGCGCCGCTCTCTTCCTCCGTCGACGGTGGCGCACCGCGCGAGGCCGCTCTAGCCTCGGCCGCCATGGACGCTCCCGCCACGCTCTCCATCGCCCCCCGCGGCCGCTGGGTCGCCGCGCTCTTCGCGCTCTCTCCCCTGCTCTCGATCGCGTCGGGCGCGCTGGCGTTCTCGCTCTTCGCGATGCGCGGAACCGAGATCTGGTACGTCTCCCTCGCCACGGCGCTCACGGCCATCGCGCACCTGCTCCTCGTGCGCGTCGCGAAGCACGCCGCCCCCGATCGCGCGCTGCGCGTGACGGCCCTCGCCCTCCTCGCGCAGATGCCGCTCCCGTGGCTCGGCACCGCGCTCGACCTCGGTCAGCCCCTCGTGAGCTCGCACTGGCGCTGCGGCACCGGCGACATCGCCTTCATGCTCTTCTCGCCCATCGCCGCGGCCTTCACGGCGACGCTCGCGGGCCTCGTGGCGTGGTTCCTCGTGGCGCGTTCTGCGGGCTCGGCGGGTGCGTTCTCGAAGCTCCGCGCGGGTGCGGTGCTCGCGCTCTCCGTGGCGGTGTTCGCGCTGGGCCTCTCGCGCGCCGTGGGACGCCCCTCGCCCGACGAGGCGCTGCGCCAGCTCCCCGTGCACGTCACCCTCGCGCCCGTGCCCGAAGGAACGCCCGCCCCGCAGATGGACGCTGTGGGCCGCGACCTCCTCTGGCGCACCTGCCACGGCGACGATTGCAGCCTCGGACTCACGCCTGCGCCCTTCGTCGCCCGCACCGAGAGCGGCCGCAGCGGACACGCCAACACCGCGCTCGACGTGTGGTCCGACCCCGCGCTGCACCTGCTCGTCGTCGCGACCGCCGACGCGCACCGCTGGATCATCGCCTTCGACACGCGCGAGCGCCGCGCCGTCGACGTGCTCAAGCGCACCATGGCCCCGCGCAGCGCCACGCCGCTGCCCACGCTCATCGCCGCGGGCTTCGGACTGCTCCTCGCGCTGGGGGTGATCGCCCGTCGCAGCGACCGCGAACGCGCCCTCTCCATCTGGAGAGGCGCCCGCGAGGCCACCGCCACCGCCGACGGGTCGCTGCGCTTCACCGACGGCACCCTCGCCACCTGGCAGCGCGACGGATCGGAGACCTACACGGGCCCCGTGCTCGTGCGCGCCGAGGGAAGCGCAACGCCCTTCCGCGAAGCCGTTTCCGTTCGGTCGAACGATGTGCTCACGGGCAGCGCCGAGGCCCTCACCCGCGCGCTCGACGTGGCCCGCGCCGACCGCCTTGCGCTCGCCGCTGCGGTGGCGCTGTTCTCCGTCGTTCCCCTCTCCACCTGGCTCGTCGCGGCCTTCCGCTGATCGCGCGGTGCGCGCCGTGCTACACGCGCGGCGCCATGCGCACCGTCACCCTCCTCCTCGCGCTCATCGCCCTCACCGCCTGCACCGCGAGCACGCTCCGCACGCCCGCCTCGACGCGCGCCGGTGCGTGCCCCGACAACCAGACCCGCGGATGCCTCGCGGGCACCACCTGCGCGTGGGACTCACGCCGCAACTGCGAGCGTTGCCAGTGCGCCGAGCCCGCCTTCGTGCCCATGGGACGCTGAGCGCATCGCGCCGTGCACGAGCGCGTTCCGTCGCGCGCCGCAGGTCGATACACTCGCCGCGATGAACGCCGCCGACGCCGCGCCCGTGGCCGAGACCTTCCTCCGCGAGTGGCTCACGGAGCACCACCCGGTGCCGCCCGCCGACACCGATCCCGCCGACGATTTCGCGCTCGTGATCCAGCGCGTCGAGGCCGAAGGCGAGCAGACGATCCGCGCGGTCTTCGGCGTGGGAATGCCCTTCCGCTTCGGCGATCTGCGCGCACCGGACCGCATCCACGGCGCCCTTCGTGCATTGCTCGACGCGCACCCTGCGATGCGATCGCTTCGCATCGACGTGACCGCCGACGCGCTCGACGCCGAATGATCCCGTAACCCTGCGAACGCCCTGCGACGGAGCGAGAGCCCGATGCCCCCTGCCGCCCGACTGACCGATCACCACACCTGCCCCCACGTGGGCGGTCCCATCGTGCCCGCGTGCGAGCCGAAGGTGCTCATCGGCAACCGCCCCGCGGCGCGCCGCAACGACAAGGGAACCTGCAAGGCCGCCCACGACGCCATCGCGCAGGGCGAGCCCTCGGTGCTCGTCGCGAACGAGCAGGCCGCGCGCATCGGCGACCCCACGAAGCACGGCGGACGTGTGGTGCAGGGCGAGCCCACGGTGCTCATCGGCCACAACAGCGCCACCGAGTGCCTGAAGAAGGCCGCGAAGAAGCGCGCCGCGTTCGTGAAGAACAGCGACGCCGCCGAGGTGCAGCAGGCCTCGGCGAAGAGCGGCGCCAACGGCGGTCGCGCGATGGACGTCGACGGCGCCGTGCAGCACCTCGACGCCCACGCCCACGACACCACGCAGCACCGCTGCGCCCGCTACGTGCGCGAGGCCATCGAGCAGGGCGGCGGAACGACCATCGGGCGCACCCTCGAAGCGAGAAACTACGGGCCGCTCCTCGAACGCGCGGGGTTCAGCGAGGTGGCCAACGCGGGGAGCATCGACAGCTACCGTCCGCAGGCGGGCGACGTGGCGGTGTTCCAGTCGAACTCGGGGACGTCGGCCGCGGGGCACATGCAGATGTACAACGGCACGCGCTGGGTCTCGGACTATCGCCAGGACAGCTTCTACGCGAGCCGCGCGTACCGGAACTCGGACTTCGTGGTGTACCGCCCGTGAGCCTCCGCACGCTGATCCTCACGGTGCAGAACGGGCCCGAGGCGGGCCGCACGCTCACCGTCGCCGAAGGCGCGCCGCGACGCATCGGCGCCTCCGTGGCCGCCGACGACCCGCTCTCGGGCGATCCCTCGATGGCCCCCGTGCACGTCGCCGTTCGCTGGGAAGACGGCGCCCCCCGCGTGCGCGCCCTCCAGAGCGCCCACGGCACCTGGCTCAACGGACAGGGAATCTCCGACGCGCCCCTCGCCGAGGGCGACGACCTCTGCATCGGCGGCACGCACCTCCGCGCGTCGATCGTGCTCCCGTACGTAGCCCCTGCGCGCGCGACGCCCACCACCCCGAAGGAGCGCTGCCTCGACACGCTCCGCCACGCGCCCGGACGCCTCTACGCCGTGCTCGACGCGGCCCGCGACGACCGCGTGCGCGAGCTCATGCGCTGCAACAGCTACAAGCGCTCGTGCCTCTACGACGGCTGGGGCGAGACCGTCTTCGGCGAGGCCGCCCCGTGGCTCGTGCAGCTCTGGAAGACGGGCCTCTTCGTCGACCAGCTCCTCGACGAGGGACTCGGCAAGGCGTGGGGCGTGTTTCTCACGAGCCGCGCGCCCTTCGCCGAGGTGCGCCGCCAGTGCCGACGGCTGCTCCAGGTGAACGTCGAGGGACAGGGCAAGATGCTCTTCCGCTGGTACGACCCCGGCGTGCTCGCGTCGGTGTATCCGCACATGCCGCGCGCGCAGCTCCACGGCACGGTGATCGACGCGTGGTACGTCGAGAACCGCGACGGCACCGAGCTCATCACCCTGCGCTGACCGTCACTCGTCGGGGTTCGCCCGGTAGAACTCCATGAGCGGCGTGTGCTGCTGCGTGTACCAGGTCGCGCTCTCGCAGATGTCGTGCGGGCCCATCTTGTTGGGCCACGCGCGCCCCGCCGCGGTCTGATAGAAGCCCGCGATGGGCGTGTTGCGAATGGCGCAGTAGCCCTCCTTCCCCTCGGCGTACATGTACATCACCGTGAGGTAGGGGTTCACGTGGCGCTCGGCGCCGCGCGTGCGCGTCGCGCTCGACTGGTAGTTGAGCAGCGGATTGCCCGGCGTCGGCGACGAGTACGAGAAGTTGAGCCGCGAGTAGGGCTTGAGCGTCTCGTACATGTCGAGCATGTCGCCCGTCGACACGCGGAGGCACCCCGCGGTGGAGCGAAGCTCGGTCCACTTGCCCCGTCGATCGCGCGAGAGGTGGCTGTGCTTCGAGGGGTACGGGTCGTTCCTCGCCGAGGCGTTGATGGCCTTGTACTCCTTGCCGCAATGGGCGCGCACCTCGGTGTCCGTCGCGTTGCCCCAGCCCTTCAAGATCCGCAGGCGCGGCGCGAGGCCGTAGTCCTTCTTCTGGTCGTACATCCAGATGCCCGTGTCGGTGCGCGTGGGGGTCTCCTCCCACGTGGGGAGGCTCCATTTCTCGCGTCCCGGCCCGATGTCGACGCCGCCGCTGCCCATGTCGAACATGAGGCAGAAGCACGTGAAGATCTGCTCGACGCCCGCGCGCTCGGGGGTCTTGCGCACGAAGTCTTCGATGGGCGCCTTCGTCTTCGCGAGCTTCTGCACCGCCTTCGATTTCTCTTCGAGCGTGGCGCCCGAGACGCTCTCACCCCAGAGGTCTTCGGGCTTCACCACGCTGCGAAAGAAGGTGAAATCCGAGAGGTGCAGCGGCTGGTTGTACCGGCTCACACCGCCCGCCGCGTTGCCCGCGCCCGGCAGCGGATACGTCAGCCGCAGGTAGATGAGCTCCACCTCGGTGACCTTGTTGCAGTCGACGCACTCGTGGCCCGCCTGCGCCGCGCTGTCGGCCGCCGCCGCCGGAACGTTCGTGCCCACCATCGACGCGCCGCCTCTCTCTCTCAGCCCCCGCTGCGCGCGTTCGAAACGCTCGCATAGAAGGCCTCGTAGTCCTCGTTGCTCCAGCCCATCGAGTCGCAGACGTGCGGCGTCTTCTTGCCGTCTTTGTACGCGGGAAGCCCCTTCGCCACGGCCGCGAAGCGCGTGTCGAGACCGTCTTCACGGCCCGCGCACCAGCCGCTCTTCCCCTCGCCCTTGAGGTATCCCACCATGAGATAGGGGTTCACGTGCTTCGTGCCCGCGGAGCGCTTCGTGGCGTTCTCCCATCCCTCGCGGTTGATGCGCTCGTCGACGCTCTCCGCGGTGGGCGCAGGCGCGGGCGCGGCGCCCTTCTTCTTCGAAGCCTTCGGCGCGGCGGCGGGCTTCGCGGCGTAGCTGAAATCGAGGGACGTGTACTTCTTGAGCGTCTCGTAGAGATCGACCATGTCGGGCGCGCTGAGACGCAGGCAACCGTGCGTCGCGCGGAGCTCGGTCCAGCGGCCCGCGCGGTCGACGGAGAGGTGGTGCGGGTACGCGCCGCCCGAGGTGCTGCGGTGCCGGATCTCGCGTCCGCTGTGCATCCGCACGCCGGTGTCTTCGGTGCCCGGCCACTTGTTGTGCAGCACGAGAATGGGCGTGAACCCGAAGGCCGCCGCGTCCGAGCCCGATCCCTTGAACTGCCAGATCGACCCGTCGGATTTCTTCGGCGACTCGTACCAGGTGGGGAGCTGATACGACTCATTGCCCGGCACGATGTCGGCGCCGCCGCTGCCCACGTCGTTGTTGAAGCAGTAGGCCTCCCAGATCATCGACGCGCCCTTGCGCTGCGGCGATCCGGTGATCACCGACTCGACGGGCTTCTTCGTCTTCGCCGCGTTCTGCACGGCCTTCGCGCGCTCTTCGAGGTTGGCCCCCGAGAGCTCGACGCCCCACAGCTCCGTGGGCGTCACCGTCGAGCGGTAGATGCGCACGCGGGAGAGGTGCGCCGCGTGGCCGTACGAGTCGACCACCTCGCCGGGGGCGTACGGCGACTTCGGCTTCTTGCCGTCCTTGCCGGGCTGGGCGGGCGCGGGCAGCGAGTATTCGAGCTTGAAGTACAGCAGCTCGACCTCGGTGACCTTGTTGCAATCGACGCAGGGATGACCCGCGTCGTCGGTGGCCTGCACGGCCTCCTTCGGCACCGTCGGCGCGTCTGCGGCCATCGTGGAGACTCCTGCGCGCTCAGCGCCCGATCATCGCCGACACGCCCACGCGATGCGCCGCGCGCGCCGCGCCGCCCGCGCCGTCGAACACCCGCACGCTCGCCTCGGGACCGAGCTCCGCCGGCGCCCGCACCCGCGCCACTTCCGCGCGCACCAGCACGCCCGTCGTGCGACGAAGCGCCGTGGCCGCGACCTCGGGGTTGTCGCGTTCGAGGGCCTGCCACGTGGGCGACGACGCGAGGGAGCCGCGCATCGCATTGGCCCCGCGGAGACCGCGCGTGACGGCCTGCGTGACCACCTGCTGCGCCGCGCCGAGGGCCACCTGCACGAGGGGATTGCCGTCGCCGCCCATCGCCGAACTGAGCGCCTGGAAGGCCCCGCCGATCATCGGTCCCGCCGCGCCCATCGCCGCGCCGAGGGCCGCGTTCGCCATGGAGCCGAGGTCCGGCGCGCGTCCCGACATGGCCGCGCCGAGCGCTGCCTGAATGGCCCCGCCTGCGATCTTCTTGAGCGCGTTGGCCACCTCGGGCGGCAGCGCCGACATCACCGCGCGGAAGGCCGCCATCATCTTGTCCGCGGGCGACGAGGCCTTGTCGTTGGAGCTCGGCGCGCCCGGCGTCTGCTCGCAGTTGATCTTCACGAGGCCGCCGCGAATGTCGACGAGCTTCGAGCCGAACACGTTGATCGTCGCGGAGAACAGCGAGATCGAGCCCGGGGTCATGTCGACGCGCGACCCGCCGCACACGAGCGAGAGCGTCTCGTCGGCGGTGAGCAGGTAGTTGTGGTCGACGTGCATCGTGTGGCCGCTGACGCCGTGCACCTCGACGTCCTGGTTGCCGTTGACCTCCTTCGCCTCGTTGCCCTGCACGCGGGTCACGCGGTCGTAGGTGATCGAGTTGCGCTCGTGGCCCTCGACGGTCTTCGTGCGGTTGCGCAGCACGGTGATCGTCTGGTCGTTCTTGACCAGCACGTCGTGGTTGCGCTCGGCCTGCATGTAGATCTGCTCGGCCCCGGCGGCGTCTTCGAAGCGGAGCTCGTTGTATCCGCCCGTGGTGGGCGACGAGTTCGTCTTGATGGTGCTCTTGGTCTTCTCCTTCGGGAGGAGGTACGGCGTGTTGTTCTCGCCGTTGTAGACGCAGCCCGTGATGAGGGGCTTGTCGGGGTCACCTTCGAGGAAGGTCACCACCACCTCCATTCCGATGCGCGGAATGAACACGAAACCCCAGCCGCTGCCCGCCCAGTTCTGCTGCACGCGGATCCAGCACGAGCTCTTGTCGTCTTCGCTCCCGAGGCGGTCCCAGTGGAACTGCACCTTCACCCGACCGTGAAAGTCGGTGTGGATCTCTTCGCCCGCGGGGCCCACCACCCGCGCCGTCTGCGAGCCGTGCACGAGGGGCCGCGGCGTCACGCGCGCCGCGCGGAAGGGCACCGTCGCGGGGATCACCGTGAAGCGGTTGAGGTAGCGCTGCGAGACCGATCCGTCGTCGAGGCGCATGCCCGACTCGCGCAGCGTCGCGAGGAGATGCTCGGCGCCGCGGAGCTCCTCGGGCACCGCCGTGAAGGCCTGCGCGCGGTGCTCCACGCGGAGGAGCAGGTACTTCTGATCGAGCTCGGGGCGGAGGTGCCCGTTGAGCTTGAACGTGAAGCCCGCGAGAAAGCCCGTGACGTTGCCCGCGCCCGCGCCGGTGCGTCCGTTGACCTGCTGCGCCTCGTGCCGGATGCGCGCCTGACGGACGCCGTCGTGCATAGGGTACGCGTGGGTCTCGTCGTCGTACTCGTAGAGGGTCTTGCGCGAGGGGTAGTCGTAGATGGGACGCGCGCCGCCGCTGTTGGGAAACGACGGCGTCATGTCGATGGTCGCGCGGGGCCGCGTGAAGTCGTAGTCGCGGATGGTCATCGACGTGGGCCGGAGCTCCGCGCCCGCTTCGAACCACTTGAGCGACTCGCTGTCGGCGAGGTGCATGCCCTCGTCGAGCACGTCGATGTTCGACGCGCCGGGCACCGCGGGCCACGTGGGCGTGTCGTCGACGAGCACCAGCGTCTCGCCCCCGTCGCCGTCGTGCTTGAAGTAGAACGGGATGCCCTCTTCCTGCAGAAGACGGAGCACAAAATCGAGGTCGCTCTCGCGGTACTGCACGCAGTACTCGCGGGGCGCGAGCGAGTCGAGGCTGCCGGGGATCACCAGCTCGCCGGCGCCCTGGTACACCCCCGCGACGCGCAGCACCTCGCGCACGATCGCGGAGACGGGCATCTCCTGAAAGATCCGCGAGTCGACGCGCTGCGAGAGCGTCCAGAGCGCGGGGACCATCACCGCGCGCACGTAGCGATGGGTGGCGGTGGAGCCCAGGTCTTCGATGCGACGGATCACGCCCTTGAGCGGATGTTCGCCGAAGAGTCCGCGGGCGACCGTGTACGTGCCCCGACGGCCCACGAGGCCCTCGGGACCGCCGAGGGAGAGGGGCGCCGCGAGCACCAGGCTCGCCTCGTAGCACTCGGAGATCGCCTGCTTCACCGCGGCGTGGATCACCGACCAGCCCGACGCACCCTCCGCCTGAAACCCGAGTTCGACCTCCGGAAGCACCGACATCTCGCCACCTCTGTGCTGCGTGCGTGGAGCACCAATCGTACCGGATCAGATCCTTCACCCCTCAAGGAATCCGAGGAACGAAGCGCTCCGACGCGGGTGGTCACCGCACTCCTCGTGGTCAGCGCGCTGTTCATCACAGCAGTCTCCCCGCGAGCGCACGACTCGGTGCGCGGCGCACCCGGTGTCGCGTTAGCGTCGGCGCCGTGAACTTTCTCCGTCACCTCTTCGACGAGGCGATCGACGCGCGCACGCCGTGGCTGCTGCTCCTCTCGGCCCTCGCCATCGCGATCGACCGCAGCCGCGGACCGGAGCCGCGACGCGCGCGGGCGCAGGTGTTCTTCGTGGGCGTGCACGTGGCGATGTTGTGTGTCGACGCGCTGCTCCAGGTGACCGAGTCGGAGCCGCGCAACGAGGCGCGCACCGTCGCGTGGATCTGCGCGGGCGTGGCCTTCGTGGGCGCGGGCTCCACGGTGCTCTTTCACGGCCTGCTGGCGCGCACGCGCGTGTCGCTTCCGCGCATCGTCGAAGACGTGCTCGTGGGCCTGCTCTCGGTCGTGGCGGGCGTGACCGCCGCGAGCCGCGCGGGCATGAACCTCTCGGGCCTCATCGCCACGAGCGCCGTGCTCACCGCGATGCTCGGCTTTTCGCTGCAAGACGTGATCGGCAACGTGGCGAGCGGCCTCGCGCTCCAGATCGACACGGCGGTGGGCGTCGGCGACTGGATCAAGGTCAACGACCTCACGGGCCGCGTCGTCGAGCTCCGGTGGCGCTACACGGCCATCGAGACGCGCAACTGGGAGACCGTGCTCGTGCCCAACCTCCTGCTGCTGCGCAACCCCGTGGTGGTGCTCGGTCGCCGCGAGGGCAAGCCCCGCCTCTGGCGCCGCTGGGTGCACTTCAACGTGGGATGGAAGCACCAGCCCAGCGACGTGATCGAGGTGGTCACCACGGCGGTGCGCGGCGCGGAGATTCCGTGCGTGGCGGCGGACCCGTCGCCCAACTGCATCCTGCTCGACATGACCGACAGCTTCGGCCGCTACGCCGTGCGCTACTGGCTCACCGACCTCGCCGCCGACGACCCCACGGACTCGAACGTGCGCACGCGGATCTACTTCGCGCTCCAGCGCGCCGACATGCGCCTCGCCACGCCCTCGCAGTCGGTCACCGTGCAGCAGGAGGCGCCGGAGCTTCCCGCGGTGAAGACCGAGCGCCAGGCCGCGCGGCGCCACGCGGTGCTCAAGGCCGTGGGCTTCTTCGACGAGCTCAGCGAAGACGAGTTCCACGAGCTCGCGCTCACGCTGCGGTACGCGCCGTTCACGCGCGGCGAGGTGATGACCCGACAGGGCGCCGAAGCGCACTGGCTCTACCTCATCGAAGAGGGCGAGGCCTCGGTGCGGCTCAGCGAAGACGGCATCGAGCGCGAGGTCGCGCGGCTCACGGGGCCCACGGTCTTCGGCGAGATGTCATTGCTCACGGGCGCGACGCGCACGGCCACGGTGGTCGCCACGACCGACGTGGAGTGCTTCCGTCTGGAGAAGGGCGCGTTTCAACGGGTGATGGCCCGACGCCCCGAGCTCGCGCAGCACTTCGCGACGCTCCTCGCGCAACGGAGCACCGCGCTCGCGGCGGCCCGCGAGGGGCTCGACGCCGAAGCCGCGCAGCGCCACACGCAGCGCGCGGAGCGAGACCTCATCGAGCGCATCCGCACGTTCTTCCGCCTCGATTGAGTCACGCCGCGCGACGCTGTCGTGCGCGCGTGTAATGTGAGACGGTGCACGCCGAGGGGAGCGCGTCATTCCATGGTGATCTACGGCAGGCGGTTGTACGGCAGGCGTCTGGAGCACCGGGGCAGCTACGTCGCCACGTGGTTCTTTCACCTCTGGTTCGTGCCGCTGATTCCGCTGGGCTCGGTGATGGTGCTGCGCGAGCTCGACGGGAGCTCCTTCGAGACGCACCGCATCGACTTCAACTGGCGTTCGGCGGGTCTCGCCCTGCTCCGCGTTTCGCCTGTTCTGATGGTCTTTCACGCGCTCGACGGCTTCGGCGACCTGCGCCCCGGCGACCCCTCGTGGCCCATGCTCCTCGAGCTCCTCTGCGCGGCGGCGCTCTTCGTCGTGGCCCTCTTCGTGGTGGGACGCCCGAGCGCCGACGACCGCGCGCGCCTCGACGCGTACGCCCTGGTCTACGGGTACGCCGTCGACCTCGCGCTGCTCCCCGAGGCCGCGGCGATTCCCCTCGCCGACCGACTCCGTCAGGTGCTCGTCGAGCGCGGACGCGCCGTGGCCCTGAACTACCGCGCGAACTACGACCCCGCGACGCAGTGGGGCGCGCTCGCGCTCGATCCCTCGATGCGCGACCCCGACGTCGTGCTCTTCGCCCAGTGCCTCGCGCGCACGCTCTCGGGACGCGCCCACGGCGCGGAACGCGCGCAGCTCGACGCGCTCCACGACCAGCTCCACGCGAAGCGCCTCGCGCTCACGCCCGCACCGACGCACGCCGCGCCCGCGCAGCCCACGGTCTGAACGCTCACCACCGCAGGGTGACGCCCCACGGCGCCGCCGCGATGCGCACGGGGCCGCGCTGCGTGTCGATCACCACGTCGAGGCCCATGGCCGCGAGCGCGCCCAGCGAGGCGCCGACCGCATCCCATGCGAGGTCGCGCCACGAGGCATCGCCGAAGCCCGTGAGGTCGACGAGCTCCTTCGCGACGCCCACGGAGAGCGCGAGACCGAAGCCCGCCACGAGACGCACTGGAGGCGGTCGCCACACGAGCGACGCGAGCGCATAGCCGCCCACGCCGAGCCCCGCGCTCACCGTCGCGTGAAGGGCCTTGTCGGCGCCGAGCCAGTCATCGCCCTGCGCATGCGAGATCGAAGGTGTGAGCGCCATCGCACCGGCGAGCGCGAGCGTCGAGGCGCGCCTCACGATCGACGACGGCGCGTGAAGGTGACGCCGAGGAGCCCCGCGAGCCCGAGGGCGCGGCCCACACGATCGAGCGCACCGGACGATGGATATCCGCCCGCACGCGCCACGCTTCGATAGGGACGCGCGCGCAACGACGCGACGAGCGCGGGATCGCCCCAGGACACGCCGCGGTGGTCGACGACGACGGTGCGGCCTTCGCGCAGGGCGTCGAGGGCGCCGCGCTCCGTGGGCTCGCGCGCGAAGAGGAGCGTGCGGCACAGGCCCAGCGGACTGAAGCCGTGGTAGTCCGACGCGCCCACCGCGGTGAGCCGATGGCCTTGCGCGAGGGAGCCCTGAAAGAACGACTCCATCTGCGCCCAGTCCCATCCCTCGCGGGGTGCGCGCAACGCGATGGGGTGAAGGATCTCGGCGCCATCGAGGCGGTGCCGCACGGGCAGGAGCGCGGGCCAGAAATGCGCGACGGGATGCGCCGCGATCACCACGCCGCCCTGCGCGTGCACGGCGTCGATCACCGCGTCGAGCGAGCGCCGCGGCAGCACCCGGTCTTCGATGCCGAACGCGTGCACGTGGTAGGGCGCGGAGGTGATCTCTTCGCCCACGAGCACGATCGGTCCGCCGGTGTGCCGCGCGAACCATCGCGCGAGCTGCGCGGGGAACACCATGTTGTGCTCCGTCACGCCGAGCACATGGAGCCGCTGACGGCGCGCGTGCACGGTGAGGTCGAAGGGCGAGAGCAGCCCGTCGCTGAAGCGCGTGTGCGCGTGCAAATCCGCTTCGAGCACGTACCACCCGTCACGCCGTTCGGGCGATGGCGCACCGGGACCGCGGTCGCTCCATGCGCCGAGCGTGAGACCCAGCGCGAGGGCTGCGAGCGATGCGCGAAACGCCGCGCTCACGGCAGCACCCCGAGGAGCGGGAGCAGGTCGCCGTTGAGCACGTACCAGCCCACCACGAGCGCCACGAAGGTGCCGTAGTACACCGCCGTCGCGAACCTGCGCGCGCCGCTCGCCCGCAGGAGCGCGTGCTGCATCCGCACGCTCCACGCGATCGTGGCGAGGGCGAGCAGCGGGAGCACGCCCGTGCGGAGCAACGCGCCGAGCGCGGCGAGCACGTCGGGCGCGAAGGCGCAGAGCCCATCGAAGACCGCGAGGAGCAGGGCCCAGGGGCCGTAGCCCGCGAGGTGTCCCGAGAAGACCTGCGCGAGCGAACGACGGCCGCCGCCCACGCGCATCGCCACCGCGAGCGACACCCCCTGGAGCACCGGGAGAAAGCTGTATGCGAGGGCGGTTCCCACGAGGTGTGCGGGCACGAGCCTCCCCGCGGTGGTGAACGACACGAACGCACCGAGCGAGAGCATCACCGTGGCGAGGCGCGGCGCGAGCTCGCCGCCGTCGTCGCGGGCGTAGAAGTCGTCGGGCGCGCGCATCGCGGCCCACATCGCAGGAGCGGTCACACCCGTTCGATGCGAAGTGAGGTCCGCGCGGATCGGGTGGCGACGCCGCAACACGGGTGACGTGCGATCACCACCGCGCGCCCTCTTCGGCGAGCAGCGAACGCGGGGCCACGAAGGCGCCATCGAGCACCGCGCGGACGATCTCGCGCACCTCGACGCCGCGCAGCGGGAGCGCGTCGACCTCGTCGAGCGTCACCCAGCGCGCTTCGAGCGAGTGCTCGTCCGCCACGGACTTCGGCGGCGTGTCATCGACGGCGCGCGCCAGCACGAACACGCGCATCCGTGCTCCGTCGGAGGACGGCGTGTGCTCCACGCGCAGCACGCCCTCGACCGCGATGGCGACGCCGGCCTCTTCGCGCGTCTCACGCACGGCCGCGTCGTAGAAGGTCTCGCCGCGCTCCACACGCCCCGCGGGGAGGTACCAGCCCTGTCCGTGTTTGCGCTCTCGCACGAGCAGCACGCGACGGCCGAGGCGCACCACCGCCATCGCGAAGCACCATGTCGGAATGGCCTCGCGCGCCACGGTCACGCCTTCGCGCCCACCCGACGGAGCCACGGAATCATCGCGAGCGGTTCCGCCGCCGTGGCCGCGAGCACACCGCCCACAAAGGCCCCCATCACGCCCGCCGCGCCCATGTCGCAGCCCGAGAGGTAGAGCCCGGGAATGGGCGTCTGCGGACGCAGCCACGGGTTCGCATAGCGCGCAGGCGTCGACACCACGCCGTAGATCGACCCCGCCGCAGGACGCGCGAAATGCTCCGTGCTGAGCGGCGTCGAGAGCTCGGCGTGCTGGAGCAGCGGCTTGAGCGCGGGGCGATGGGCGAAGAGTCCGTCGAGCAGTCGCCCGAGCAGGTCGGACTTGAGGGCCTCGTAGTCGTCGCCGCGCTTCATCCACGGCGTTCCGCGCCAGCGCGCGAACTTCTCGTAGGGCACGAAGGTCACGATCTCGCCGGTGTGAATCTGCCGCGGCCCGGGGTCGTGCGCGGGATCCTTCAACGACGGATAGCTGGTGTAGAGCACCGGCGCGTCGCGCTCGCGGTCGAAGTCCCAGGTGCTCTCGGTGGTGTCCCAGGTGCGCCAGAACCACTGGTTCGCGCTGCCCGCGCCTGCTGCGCGAATGTCTCCCTCGAAGCCCAGGTACGCGCACACGTGCGCCGGTGCGGGCGGGAGCTCGCCCACCACCGCGGCCCAGTGCTTCGCGCGCTCGGCCTCGGGCAGCAGGTGCTTCACCGTGGTGAGCGCGCTCGCCGCGCTGACCACCCGCTTCGCGCGGATCTCTTCGCCGCCCACCAATCGCACGCCCACGGCGCGTCCGCGGTCGACGACGATCTGCTCGACCTCGGCGCGGATGCGCGTCCATCCGCCTGCGTCGGCGACGGTCTGGAGCAGGGCCTTCGCGATGTTGCCCGCGCCGCCCACGGGGTAGTACGCGCCGTGAAGAAAGTGCCGCACGACGCCCGCGTGGATGGCGAACGATCCCTCGCGCGGCGGCGAGCCGTAGTAGCCCCACTGCCCCGCGAGCACGGTCTTGAGGCGCTCGTTCGTGGTGAGCCCGTCGAGCACCTGCTGCGTGGTCGCGCTCGTGAAGCGACGCGCCTGTCGCTGGGTGATCGGCGAGAGCAGCGCCGCGGCCCGCTCGGGAAAGAGCCGCGTGAGGTAGTACCCGCGCATCGCGCCCGACGCCTCGCGCACCCGCGAGAAGTACCCGTCGATGGCCTCGCGCTCGTCGGGGAACTTCTCCAACAGCGCTTCGCGGTAGGCCCGCGGGCTGTCGGGAAAATCGATGGTGAAGCCCTCGGGGTACTCGAAGTGCTCGTAGGGATCGCCCAGCGACGCCCACTGCAACCGATCGCCGGTGAGCGCATGAAGAATGCGCCCGAGGATCGCCTCCTGCGTCACCTCCCCGATCGCGTGGACCCCCACATCCCAGTGCCACCGCTTGCGCTTGAACGAGTGCGTGAACCCGCCCGGCACATAGTGCCCTTCGAGCACGAGCACCCTGCGCCCGAGGCGCGCAAGGAGCGCGGCCGTGGTCATTCCCCCCATGCCCGACCCGATGACAAGGTCGTCCCAGGGGCCGTCGGGCATCGACCGGCTCCACGGCGTTGTGTCGTGCTCACCCATCGCCCCGACGCGTACCACACAACCGCGTCGCGATGGCGCAGCGCGGCGCTCGCCGTTCCCCGCCGTACCTCGATGCGATCTCCATTGACGAAAGCGCGCGACGGCGACGTTCTACGGCCCCGCCGCGACGGACGCAGAGGTGCGCCGCGCGCGTGTGCGTTCTCACACCCCTATACCGCTCCGAGGATCTGCGTATGCGTTCGTTCCTTCGTCTCAGCGCCCTGGCGGCCACCCTCTCGCTCGCGTCGCCCGCGCTCGCCAACGAGTGCGGCTCCGTGAACATGCCCAACCAGATCACCGTGGCGAACACCACGCTGGTGCTCAACGGCATGGGCATCCGCGAGGCGACGGTCTTCAACGTCGACGTGTACGTGGCGGGCCTCTACGTCGAGCACCGATCGAACAACGGCGCGGCCATCGCGGCCTCGAACGAGACCAAGCGCCTGGTGCTCCGCTTCGTGCGCGACGTCGAGCGCGACGACCTCACCAACGCGTGGGACGAGGGCTTTCGCCGCAACGCCGGCGGCAACCTCGCGGCGCTCCAACCCCGCATCGCGCGGCTCAACGGATGGATGCGCGGGGTTCACGTCGGCGACGAGCTGACCTTCACGTACCTCCCCGGCGCCGGGGTGCGCGTGCACGTGGGCAGCAGCGCGCGCGGCATCATCGAGGGCGACGATTTCGCGCGCGTGTTCTTCTCGATCTGGCTGGGGTCGAACCCGCCGAACGCGGGACTGCGCCGGGGTCTTCTCGGCGGCCGCTGCGACTGACCGCTCAGCGCATCACGTACGTGCGACACGCGCCGAGCGCCGCGTCGCCGTGCTCACACCGCACCGACACCACACCCCCGTCGTCGAGAACGGTTCCGTCTTCGGCCACGCGCCCCGGTGACACAGCACATCCGAGTCGGCACGTCGACGCCGCCTCGCCCTCACACAGCGTCGCGTAGGCCGCGTAGACCCGCGCGACGCCCACCACCGGTCGCGCGCCGCAGTAGCACCCGCGCGGCACCGAGGTGCAGTCGTCGTCGGTGTTGCAGCCCGCGACCTGCGCGGGAGGCCGCGTGCACGACAGCCCGCCGTCGGTGCCCCCATCGGAAGCACACGGTCCCTGCGACACCCAGGGTCGTGTCGGTGGCCACTGCGAGGTGTAGTGCGTCTGTCCATCGCACCCGCAGAACACGATGGCGATGGCGTCGCCCGAGGTGTCGGGCCTGCACGTGGGCGTCGCCGAACACCCGATGGTGTAGGTCAACGCGAAGCCCGCGGGGCAACCATCGGCGCGCGGCGTCGCCTCGGATGCGCACGCGAGGAGCGAAGCGGCCGCCAGCGCGACCCGGAGAACGTTCGACGCGCGCATCACGCCCCCCCGAAGGTGCGGCACTCGCCCGAAGTTCCGCCGTCGGGCACCACGCAGCGCACCGTCGCCGTGCTGCCCGGCGCCACGCTCTGCCCATCCTGCGCGAGCTGCCCCGACGTCACCGGGCACCCGAGCGCGCATCGACGCTGCGACTCCTCTTCGCAGGCGAGCACCGCCGCGCGGTACGTCACGTTGACCCCGAACACCGGCTGCTGACCGCAGTAGCACCCCCGCGCCGCCGTCGCGCACTCGCTGTCACGCGTGCACGCCGCCGTGTTGATCGGCGGAAGCGGACACGCCGCGGCCCCATCGCTCCCGAGATCCACGGACGCATCGCGCACGGCGCCATCGCCGCCATCGACACCCGCGTCGTCGGTGCACGGACCGCTCGACACCCATCGCGCTGCGGGAGGCCACTGTCCGCCGCCACGGTGCGTGAGTCCGTCGCAGCCGCAGTAGGTGATCACCACCGCATCGCCCGACGTGTCGGGCACACACGCGGGCTGCGCGGAGCACCCCTGCGCATAGCCCACGACGCGTCCCGGTCCGCACACGAGCGCATCACTCGCGGGTGCGTCACTCACGGGCGTGTCACTCGCGGGCGCATCCGTCACGGGCGCATCGACGACGGCGTTGTCGGGCGGCGCGTCGGTGCCGGGCGTCACCGTCGACGAACAGCCCAGGAGAACGGCAACGAGCACGAGGCAGCGGCGTTGGATCATGGCGGGTTGTTGTGCAGCGTCGATGCCACACGCGCGGGGCGCCAGTTTTGAGCGAAGACCGCGACGGAGACGGCGACGCAGCGGCACACGCTGGCACGCGCGTCGACGAATGGGTGGAGGCGCGGGGTCAGAGCGCGCGGCCGTCGTACTGCTTCGCGACCTTGAGCGAGTGCACGTCGAGGCCTTCGAGGCAGCGGGCGTTGACCATCATCCATTCGGCGCCGTCTTCGCCGGGCCCCCAGCCGAAGGGACGCATGCCGCAGGTCGCGCAGAACGCGTGGTGGATGCGGCGCCTGCCGAACTGGTAGTCGGTCATCGTCTCGCGGCCGACGATGTGCGTGACCTTCTCGGCGGGCACGAAGGCCATGAGGGCGCCGGCGCGACCGCAGATCGAGCAGTTGCAGGTGGCGAGGGCGTCGAGGTCGAGGTGGGACCGTTCCAACCGGCCCGATCCGAGCGTCGGAGTTGCGTAGAGTCGCCGCC
>CAMFHP010000098.1 GCA_945952225.1 uncultured Myxococcaceae bacterium | reverse complement strand
GCATTCCTCCGGGGGCCGAGAGGTCGAAGGTGAGGTCGACGTCGAGGCTCGAGAAGCGCACCCAGCCGTTGGTGCTCAGCGTGCCGCCGATGCGCAGTCGGATGCCCACGTCTTCGAGGCGCACGTGCGCGCGGAGACCGCCGTCGACGAGCGTGAGCGACGTGGTGTTGGGACCCGGGAGTTCGCGTCCGTCGTAGTCGACCCGCGAGCGGAACACGCACGCGCAACGACCGAGCACGCAGACCTCCTGGTCGCACGAGTCCTTGAGCGGATTCGCCGCGCGGAGCGAGCTGTCGAGCTGGTTGCTCAGCCCGCTGCTGTTCAGCACCGTCTGCAGAATGTCGTCGAGCGAGGTGATGGGGGTGAGGGGATCGCCGTCGTCCATCGCGCGCTGCGTGAGCTGCAACGACACGCCGCGCGAGAGCAGGTCGGCCTCGGGCTGCCAGCGATCGCTCACGAGGAACACGCAGGTGCGCGTGTTCTCCATGCCGAGGGTGTCGGTCGCGGCGATCTCGACGAAGTTCATGCCGAAGCGCGACGTCACCGTGGTCTCAAACCCTCCCTGCGCGTTCAGCGTGATGTCGCGTCCGTTGATGCGCGCGCTGCGAACGCCGCTCGTGTCGCGGAGCGTTCCGCGCACGGTGAGGGGCGCGCCGGGGCGAAGGTTGATCATCGTCGCGTCGCCCTCGCAGGTGGCCTGCGGGCCGCTGCTGTCGACCACGAAGTCCGTCGTCTGCTGGAGCGCGCGGCCGCCTTCGGTGGGGCCCGTCACGCGCACGGCGATGGTGTAGCGACCCTCGTCGGCGTAGGTCCACACGGCGGGGCGCGTGGAGCGTCCGCCCGCGGGCGTGCTCTCGTACGCGAGCATCGGCGAGGCGATGCGGTTGCCGTAGCGGTCCTCGACGATCGACTCGATCGTGATCTCGTCTTCGACGCGGTACACCATGCGATCGGGCGAGCGCGCGATGCGCAGCGAGGCCGGTGCCGCGGGGTTCACCACGAGCGAGGCCGCGTCACCCATCGCACCCGCGAGCTGACACGCCACGCTGTACGTGCCCGCGCGCGTCGCGGCCACGCGCGTTCCCGTGACGGTCACGCCCTCACCCGTGGGCATCGTCGCCACCGTGGGATGCGCGTCGGTGAGCGCGTTCCCTTCGGCGTCGGTGACCGCGCACGTGACCATGGCCTCCTCGCCCGCGGTGATCGGCGTGCGATCGATGGTGGTGGTGATGCGCGCGGGGGCGCCGGGCGTGATCTCGATGCGCGCAGGCGTGTCGTCGCGGAGCGATCCGTCGGCGAGGGCGCACGCGACGGTGACCGTGCCCACGCGCGAGGCGATCGTGCGCATGCCGTCGACGCGCACCGACGCCATCGGCGACCACGTGAGCGAGGTGCGAAGCGCCGCCGTGTCGAGCGCCATGCCCGCGCGGTTGCGAACCACACAGCGCGGCGTGAGCTCGGTGCCCGCGCGCACCGTCGTGGGCGCTTCGGTGTCGACGCTCGCGGGCGTCGTGTCGGGGGGAACATCGGGCGCTGCGTCGACCGCGGCGTCGGGGGTGGGCGCGTTCGAGCTCGTGTCGGCGCATGCGACGGCGAGCAGGGGGAGCGCAAGAGCGGGCAACAGACGGCGCATCGCGCGGGTCATCACTGGGGTCCTCCGTGCGCGGCGATAGGACTCGAAGCGCACCGGGGGCGTCAACAGCGGCACCGGTCGCGCGCACACGTTCGCGGCGATTCTTCGCGGGCCACGAATCTTGCGGTGAGCCGCGCCGCGCTGGTACTTGCGCCCCCTGTCGCCGCGTCGTCGCCGCAGCGCCTCTCGATGCACGAAGGGCGGGCGCGCGATCGACCGGCAGGAGCGAGCCGATGCGTCGAGCGTGGTTGATCGTGTTCGTGGTCGTCGCGGCGTGCGCCCGGTCGGGGCCTGCGCCTTCTCCCGCGCGGTCGGTCTCCGCCGCGCCGTCGTACGAGCTCGTGCGGGTGGATCCCACGCTGCGCGCGCACGTGGGCATGACGCAGCAGACGGGGGCCGATCCGCGTCCGCTCGCGATGGCGCGCGTCGACGCGGCGCTGCGTGCCCACGGGGCCCGCACGACGCAGTCTCCCTCGCTCGCACAGGCAGTGACCCTTGGAGGTGTTCGATGAAGCGGTTCTCCTGGATCGCGGCGCTGTGTTTCGCCGCGTGTACCCCGTCCAGCACGAGCAATGGTGGCGGCGGTTTTCCCGATGACGACGCGGCGACGGGGGACGCGCCCGTGGTGACCGACGGTGCGTCGGGCGATGGGTCCGCGACCGACGCAACGCCGACGGACAACGGCGCCACGGACGCGGGTGTCGACGGTGCGACCACCGACGGTGCGACGACCGATGGTGCGACGACGGACGGTGCGACGACGGACGTTCCGCAGACCACGATCTCGTGGGGCGCGCGCTGCAACCGCGCGAGCGACCTCTGCGCGGCGCCCTCTGGAGAGCGAGGCTCGTGCTCGACCACCCGCGGCACGCCGCTGTGCGTGCACACCTGCGACGCGCAGCCGGCGATGTCGATGTGTGAGGGCGATCGCGGCGTGTGCGTCAGCGGCAACGACGGCCACCGCTACTGCCTCCCGAAGTGCGGTGACGCCGCGCAGGTCGCGTGCGGCGCGGGCTCGGCGTGCGCGTGGCTCGGCTACCGTGCGGGCGCGGGCGACGGGGGGCTCAACCCCATCGGCGTGTGCATCTCGAACTGCGCCGCCTCGGGCGTCGACGCGTGCCAGGGCGCGGGCGTGTCGTGCAACCCCACGACCCGGAGCTGTGAGCCCGCAGACTGCGGCGGCATGTGCCCCCTCGGCACCACGTGTTCGAACGGCGTGTGCAACCCGCCGACGCCGTCGTCGCTCTACGGCGCATGCAATCCGATGACGGGCGCGACGGCCGTGTGCTCGCAGAACTACTGCCTCGGCGACGGCACGACCACCGCGGGCTTCTGCACGCAGGCGTGCGACAGCGCGACGGGGTCGAGCGCGTGCGGAATCGGCGCGTGCTACTTCGGCCTCAACGTGAGCGACTCGCCCGCGGGCGCGGCGGTCACGGGCTACTGGGAGTCGTCGTTCAACGTGATCGGCGGACGCCTCTCGGGCGTGTGCACGCGTCCGTGCTCGACGAACGCCGACTGCCCCGGACGCTTCACCTGCCAGAACTACAACGGCGTGCGCGTGTGCATGCCCTACGCGCTCACCGAGATCGCACCGGCGCCGGGCGCGGGCCTTCCGGGCGCGCTGTGCCGTGGAAACAGCGACTGCGCGACGAACAACTGCCTGCTCATCGCGGGCTATCGCGACGGCATCTGCGCGCGCGCCTCGCTCACCACGCCGTGCCCCGCGGGCACGACCGTGCTCTCGACGGCGACGGGTCCCTCGCTCGCGTGCACGCGGAGCTGCTCGGGCACGCGCGACGACGAGTGCGGCGGCTCGTGGCGCTGCACCACCGCGGGCCAGTGCGCCAATGTGGCGTGCCGCGCGAACTCGGACTGCACCGCGGGCTACACGTGCGACGTGGCCTCGAACCGCTGCGTGACCTCGACGCCCACGGGCCTCGGCGACACGGGCTCGGCGTGTTCGAGCGATGCGACGTGCCGTGGTGTGCTGTGCCTCCAGCCGTCGACCTCGGGCGGCACCACGACGTGGAACGGCGGCTATTGCAGCACGCCCTGCACGGGCCTCTCGGGCGGCGGCGACACGTGTCCCGCGGGCTCGTACTGCTCGGCGCGCACGGTCGGAACGCTCGGCGCGTGCCTCAAGCTCTGCGACGCCGCACCGGGCTCGACGCGCTTCGGCGCGTGCCGCGCGGGCTACACGTGCCGCGCCTTTCTCGGCGACGCGCGCGTGGGCCTCTGCCTCGACTGAGCGAGCGTCAGAGTCCGAGCGCCCTCGCGGTCTGATACGTCAGCACCGCGAGGGCGAAGCCGACGGCGTACGTCCACACCAGCGTAAAGCCCGCCCATCGCCACGAGCGCGTCTCGCGCTGCACCGCGGCCACCGTGCTCATGCACTGACAGGCGATCACGAAGAACGCCATGAGCGCGAGCCCCGTGGCCGTGCTGTACGCGCGCGTGCCGTCGTCGCGACGGATCTCGCGGAGGCGCGTGGCGAGGGCGCCATCGTCGTCTTCGACGTCTTCGAGTCCGGTGATCACGCCGAGCGTGCCGACCATGAGCTCACGCGCGCCGAAGGACCCCATGAGCCCCACGTTGATGCGCCAGTCGAAGCCTGCGATGCGGGTCACGGGTTCGAGGGCGCGTCCGAGTCCGGCGGCCACGCTGTGGTGCACGCGCGCGACGGCGGGGGGCATCGTGTGGGTGTCGCCCGCGTGGTCGAAGGCCGCGGGCATCGGCACGTTGAGCAGCGCCCAGAGGAGCGCGCTCGCCGCGAGGATCGTGGTGCCCACGTCGCGCACGAAGCGTCCCGCGGCGCGCCATCCTGCGCGGGCCACGACGCGCGCATCGGGAGCATGGTAGCGGGGCATTTCGAGGAGCAACGGGAGCGTGCGTCCGCGCGTGCGCGAGCGGCGGAGCATGGCGCTGGCGACGAAGCCCGACGCGATGCCGAAGACGTAGAGCGCGACGAACACCATCGCGCGGAACCACGCACCCCGCGACGCGAAGAACGCCGAGAGCAGCAGCGCGTACGTGGGGATGCGCGCCGAGCACGTCATCAGCGGCACCACGAGCACCGCGGTGAGGCGCTCGCGGGGATCGCGGATGATGCGCGTCGCAGCGATAGCGGGCACCGCGCACGCGTGGCCCGTGAGCAGCGGAACGAACGCGCGTCCGCTCAGCCCTGCGCGGCGGAACAGGCGATCGACGAGGAACACCCCGCGCGCGAGGTAGCCCGATGCGTCGAGGAGCTCCATCGCGACGGTGAGCACCACGATCTGCGGGAGGAAGATCAGCACCGTGCCCGCGCCGCCGAGCACGCCGTCGACGACGAACGACCGCAGCGCGCCGTCGCCGAGGCGTCGCCCCACGACGTTGATGAGCGCCTGCACGGCCGCGTCGACGAGGTTGCTCGCGGGGTCGGCGACGAGGAACACCGCGCTGAACAAGCCGCCCATGAGGAGCACGAAGAGCAGCGGGCCGAGCGTGGGATGCAGCGCCCAGCGGTCGATGCGCTCGGTGCGGGCGCGCGCGGCGAGGGCCTCGTCGTCAACGCGCGGCGCATCGCGGAGCACCTCGCGGCCGAGCGCGTCGGGGTCGAAGCTCCTCGCGCGCGGGGGGGGGGCGCCGTCGAGGGCCGCGAGCGCCGCGGAGAGCACGGTGGGCTTCGCGTCGGGGTCACGGGCGCTCACCACGCGCACGTCCACGCCGAGGGCCTTGCGCAGCGCCTCCACGTCGAGGGAGCGGCCCTGCGCGGCCAGCACATCGGACTGCGTGGCGATGACGACGAGGGGCGTGCCCCGCGCGAGGAGGTCGCGGGTGAGGCGCAGGCCGAGGGCGGGGCAGGTGGCGTCCATCACCTGCACGAGCACGGTGGGCGTCTTTTCGTGGGCGAGGTTGTCGAGAAAGCGTCGCGCGACACCCTCGTCGGTCTCGGCGTCGTCGCCGTTCGCGGCCAGCGCGTAGAGGCCCGGAAGATCGACCACACGGAGCGCGCGTCCCTCGTGATCGAGGGGCGCTTCGAGCACGTCGACGGTGATGCCCGGGAAGTTGCCGACGCGCGCGTCTCCCCCGGTGATGCGGTTGTAGAGGCTCGATTTGCCCGCGTTGGGACGGCCCACGAGCACCAGCGTCGGCGTCTGCGATGCGCCCTCGCGCGGCGCCTCGGCCGGGGCCTCGCAGTGGTCGCTCACGGCGCGCCCGCAGCGAGACGAACGTGCGAGGCGAGCTCGGCGTCGACGGCCAGTTCGGCGCCCGAGTCCACACGAACGTGCAGCGGTCCGCGGAAGGCGCCGCGGCGGAGCACGGTCACCGAGCGCCCCGGCGAGAGGCCCAGCGCGTCGACCCACGCCCGCTCCTGCGACGGGAGCTCCAGCGACGCGATGACCCCGCGGCCGCCGGGAGGAAGCGCGCCGAGCGTGTCGGGGTTCATCTTGAGAGTGATTCTCATATCCGCGACGGGTACCACTTCGTGGCGCACGCGGCAATGCGCGACCGTCGACCCCCGCGACGGCGCCGATGGCCCGGGCGCACCGACGGCTCGGGCATCGTGCACGGTCGGCGTGCGAACGGACGCGATATGGTCCGCGGCGCCGTGCTCGTGCCCGATGTGACCGACCTCTCGACCCTCGTGCGCGACACGGTGCGCGAGGCGACGCGCTCGTGGCGCCTGCCCGCGACGCTGGTGCTCGGCATGGGCCTCGGCGCGCTCGAATACCAGGCCACGGGGCGCGCTGCGGGCTTTCTGTTCGGACCGGCCGCGGCGATGTACACGCTCCTCCTCGGCCCGCTCCCGTGGCGCGCGCTCGTGCCGCTGGAGGCCGACGGACGCCGCGGCGAGAAGCTCGTTCGCTGGTGCATCGCGGCGGCGGTGGGCACCGCGCTCTTCTACGTGCTCATCGGCGCGTACCGGGCCTACGCGGTCGTGGTCGACGTGCGGTCGATCTACACCCTGGGGCACGCGCGCGAGTCGCTCGTGGCGTGGCTGCTCTTTCTCATCGGCGGGTGGGGACTCGCGCGAGACATCCAGCTCGAACAGCGCCTCGACCTCACGCTCGGCTCGCACCGACGCCTCTCCGACGAGCTCGCCGCGGCCCGTCTCGACGCGCTGCGCGCCGACCTCGACCCGCACTTTCTCTTCAACGCGCTCAACGCCATCGCGAGCCAGTGCGCGTCGGACCCGATCGCCGCCGAGGACAACATCGTCCGCCTCTCGACGCTGCTGCGCGCGGTGCTCGACACGCGTCGGCGGCCGCTCCACGCGCTCGACGAGGAGCTCGCGCTCGCGCACGACTACGTGGGCCTCCTCCAGGCGCGCTACCCCTCGCTCACGGTGAGCTTTCACGTCGAGCCCGAGGCGGGCGACGCGCAGGTTCCGCCGCTGCTCTTGCAACCGTTGCTCGAAAACGCCGTGCGCCACGGACGCATCGAGCGCGACGAGATCCGCGTGTCGGTGCGCCGCGCCGACGACGAGCTCGTGGTGTGCGTGCGCTCGCCCGGCGCCTTTCGCGGACCGCGCGAGGGCGGCATGGGCATCGACCTGGTGCGCCGTCGCGTCGAGCTCGCGTGGGGCGCTGAAGGGTCGTTCGAGATCGTCGCCGACGGGGACCACACCGTCGCCACCGTCATCGCGCGCGGACACTTCGCGCGCACCGCCGAGGGAGCCCCTGCATGACCGCCACCGCCGTGATCATCGACGACGAGACCCCCGCGCGCAGCCGCCTGGCGCGCATGCTCCGCGACGCGCTCGCGGGACGCATCGAGCTCGTGGGCGAGGCCTCGGACGGCGACGCCGGCCTCGCGCTCATCGACGAGAAGGCGCCGGACCTCGCCTTTGTCGACGTGCAGATGCCCGGGCTCGATGGCATCGCGATGGTGACGCGCATTCCCGCGCCCGCGCCCTACGTGATCTTCACCACGGCGCACGACCGCTACGCGCTCGACGCCTTCGACGCGGGCGCCATCGACTATCTGCTCAAGCCCTTCGACGCCGCGCGGCTCGTGCGGGCCGTGGCGCGCGCGGAGTCACTGGGCATGCGCGCGAAGGCCGAAGAGGTGCTCGCGCCGCTCCGCGCGGCGACGCAGGCCACGCCGCGGGTGCTCGCCGACAAGCTCCCGATCACGGCCAACGGACGCGTGCTGCTCGTGCCCGTCGCCGAGATCTCGCACTGCATCGTGGAGCACGAGCTGGTGACCGTGCACACGCAGAAGGCCACCTACACCACGGACTACACCCTCGCCGCCCTCGAGGCGCGCCTCGACACGACGCGGTTCTTTCGCGCCCATCGCGCACTGCTGGTGAACCTCGATCACGTCGCGGCCATCGACGACATGGCGGGCGGCAAGGTGATGCTGGTGACCCACGCGGGCGCGCGCCTCGAAGTGTCGCGCCAGTCGAGCCGTCGGCTCCGTTCGTTGCTCGGCGTGTAAGCTCGCCGTCGGCGCGCGCGTTTCGTCGCGCACCATGCAACGCCACGCCACCACGCTCCTCGTCGCCCTCGCTTCCACCCTCGGCTGCGCGTCTGCGCAGCGGCCCGCGCAGGCCCCCGACCTCGTCGCCCTCGACGGCGCGCTCGGCAATCGCTTCGTGCCCGCCGCGCAGCGGAGCGACGTGGTCGCGCGCATCCACATCTCGGTGCCTTCGACCGCGACGCTCGCTCGCCCGCCCATGAACGTCTCGCTCGTGATCGACACGTCGGGCTCCATGGAGGGACGCGCCATCGATGACGCGCGCGCTGCGAGCCTCGCGCTCCTCGACACGCTCCGCGACGGCGACCGCTTCTCGGTGGTGACCTTCGACACGCGCGCCGCGGTGCTCGTGCCTTCCGTCGCGCTCGACCACGACACGCGCCTCGACGCGCGCCAGCGCATCGGACAGATCGCAGCGCGCGGAACCACCGCAATGGCTGAAGGGCTGCGCCTCGGCGTCGTCGAGGTGATGCGCCACCACAACCCCGCAGGCATCAACCGCGTGGTGCTCCTCGGCGACGGCGTGCCCAACGACCGCGCGGGCATCGAAGAGACCGCGGCGAGCGCGGGCGCGCATGGCGTCACGATCACGGCGCTGGGGCTCGGACTCGACTACGACGAGACGCTCATGGGCGCCGTCGCATCGCGGTCGGGCGGGCGCTTTCACTACGTCGCGGACTCGTCGGCGGTGGCCGAGGTGTTTCGCGACGAGGTGCTCCGCATGGAGCGCGTGATCGCGCGCAACGCCGTCGCCACGCTCATTCCCGGACCGGGCGTCGACGTCGAGGGCGTCGTGGGGCTCGAGGCCACGCGCACGGCCGAGGGGATCGTCGTGTCGCTCGGCGACGTGTCCGAGGGCGCGGGGCGCGACATCATCGTGCGGATGAAGTCTCCGTCGCGTCGCGCGGGCGCGTCGGTTGAACTCCTCGACGTGTCGCTGGCCTACGACGACGCCGTGGCGGGCGCGGGGCGCGTCGAACGCAGGACCTTTCTCGGCGCGCGCGCGACGGCGAACGAAGCGGAGCGAACCTCGGGGCGCAACGAAGAGGTCGAGCAGACGGCGGCGCGGCTCCAGCTTGCGGCGGGCACGCTGGCGGCGATCCGAGACGCGCGCGCGGGCAACCTCGATCAGGCGCGGGCGCGCATCGACGCGGCGCTCGACGAGGCCCAGACGCTCGCGCAACACAATCGGGCGATGGAGGGGCGCGTGTCGTCGCTGAGGGCCCTGCGCGGGGCGCTCCCGAGCGTGGCCCCGTCGTCGGGACAGCCCGCGGCGGCACCGGCAGCGGCGGTGCGCGAAGCCCACAGCGCGGCCTACGCAGAGATCTCGGGAAACTGAAGGGAAGACGAGGGGGAGCGATGCGTGACGAACGGTCAGCGCATCGCGACGTCGGCGAGGGTCACGTCGTCACCCACGCGACGCCCGTCGGCGTTGATGCGACCGAGGCGGAGCTGGATGCCGCGCGCGCCGATGTGCGTCCACACGACGGCGAACTCGCTGCCGCTCCAGGCCATCGAGGGAAAGATCCCGATGGCGCCCTGCGTGAGTCGCACGGGCGTGCGACCCGGCGCGCCCTGCGCATCGAGGCGATTGAAGAACACGTCGGCGCCGTCGTCGCCGATGCGGGCCCACGCGAGACCGTACTGCGCGCCCGACCACGCGATGGAGGCCTGCGTGACGTACGCATCGCGCGGGGTGAGCTCGCGGCGCGGCACCGCGATCTGTCCGGGAGCGACGCCTGCGAACGCGAGGCGCGAGCGCGGCGCCTCTTCGTCGTCGAGCGAGAGCGCGTCTTCCCACACGGCGCCGAAGTGCCGGCCCGCCCACGTGAGCGCGACGGTGCCGTTCGAACCGGGCGCGACGCGCGTCGGCTGCGAGGCTTCGCCGCCCGCGCCCACCCGCACGAACACGGTCTGACCCTGGCCACCGCGCGATCCCTGATCGCTCCACGCGGCGCCGTAGCCGTCGCCCATCGAGCGGAGATCGAAGAGGCCCATGGGCATCACGCGCTCCGCGAGGTTGCGCGCGTCTCCCACGGCCTCGCCCGCCTCGTTGATGCGCGCGAAGCGGATCGCGAGGTCCGTGGCCGAGCTCGCGTTGTACCAGGCGAAGGCGTAGTCGTGGCCGTTCCACACCGCGCGTGACGCAAGGCCGAGGCCCTGCTGCGACGAGAGGCGCACGGGCGTGCCGCGCGAGGCGCCGTTGCGATCGAGGCGCTGCACCCACGCGGTGACGCCGTCGTCGCCGATCTCGGTCCACGTGAGGGCGTAGCCGCCAGGGCTCGCCGCGAGCGAGGGGAGCACCTTGAGCGAGGCCGAGCGCGTGACGCGAACGGGCTGTCCGATGCGACGGCCCGCGGCGTCGGTGCGCGCGAAGTAGAGGTCGGCCTGCTCCTCTTCGAGCGCCGACCACGCGACGGACCAGCCCTCTCCGTTCCACGCGAGCGAGGGCGTGATGGGGATGGCGTCTTCGAGGGAGCCCGGTCCGCGCATCGTCGCGAGGCGCGCCGCGAGTCCGTGCGGATCGACGCAGTGATCGCCGCGGCCGCACACGAGGTCGCTCACGCAGAACACGCCCGAGGCCTGGCAGCGGCCGCCGAAGGGTTCGACGTGCACGTGGGTCTGCGCATCGACCGCGGGCGGCTGCGCGTCGGGGACGCGTGCGACGGAGCCGACAGCGAGCGAGCCGAGCCCGGCGAGGGCGGTGGCGACGCCGAGCAGGGCGACGCGAGGAGCGCGCGCAACGCGGTGGCGCGCGAGGTGAAGAAGCATCCCGACGATGGTGGTGGGCCTGCGCATGAGAACGGTGACCTCCGTGAGCGTCGCGTACGATGGACCCTCACCCCTGGGATGCCAAGGCTCGACTCACGGAGGCGTGGGCGCGGGACATCCGAAGGCCGCGACGATGCGCGACCCTCCGCCCGACGAGCGGATCTCATCGCAGGTGGGGCCGTGAAACACGATCTGCCGATGCGTGTCGTCGCCCCAGTCCCAGCCGTTCGCGTGTCGCACGTCGTGGTAGAGGCTGTGCCCGTCGAGGCGCACGTCGACGAGGTTCGGATCCGGCGGCGCGGCGTCGAGGCGGAGCGTGCAGTCGGCGAGCGCCTGGGTGACGCGACCGAGCTCGTTCACGAGTTCGGTGGCCGAGGCGGCGTTGTAGTACCGCGGTGTGCCCACGCGCGCGCGGCCGCCGGCGTCGGCCATGGCGTCGAGCACCTCTGCGAAATCCTGCACGCCGTTGAGGCCGAGCACGTACGTGCGAACGCCCGCCGTCGCGAGCATGCGCACCTCGTCGACCGCGGGGGCCGCGTCGAGGCAGTTGATGCGCCCGTAGGTGTTCGTCGACGCGCAGATGCCGACGGCACCCGTGCAGCGGCACGTGGTGTTGTCGGCGTTCACGTTGCAGTTGGGACCCCCGTCGGTCGCGAGGATGACGTACCGATCGCCCACAAGGTCAGGGTGCTCGTCGTACCAGGCGCGCACCACGCGGAGCGCAGACGCGGTGGGCGTGGGGCCGCCCGGCGCCGTGGTGTTGAACCGATCGAGCACGAGCGGCACCTGCGCGGGCGACGGAGAGAGCGTGAGCGCGCGGGGCATCGCGCAGATCTCGTCGGGTGAGTACTGCCCCGCGTCGCGCGGAGGGAGCGTGTTGGGAAAGAACAACACGCCCACGGAGAGATCGTCGCCGAGGCGCGGAAGCACCTGTTGGAGTGCGGTGCGGAGCGCCTCCCACTTCGGCGTGAAGTCTGTGGTGTTGTCCGCCATGCTGCCCGAACGGTCGATCACGAGAATGACCGTCGCGTTGCGGCGCGTGAGGGCGACGGAGACGCCGCCGCAGTCGGCATCGGGCGCGCGGATGGGGCGCGCGTCGGGCGGAACGTACACCGCGAGGTCGTTGGCCTCGGGCACGTCGAGGTAGCGCTGCGAGCCCGGGCGGTTGTTCTCACCGCACGCGGCGAGTGCGGCGGCGAACGCGAGGGGACGGAGTGCGCGGAGGTTCACCGCGCGATCGTACCGCAGGCCCGCGTCAGCCCCCAATCGCGTCGGGGCGGATCGCGAAGAGCGGGGATTGATGGAAGAAGAACCAGCTGAACGCGCAGTGCGCCGCGATGTTGGGCAGGAGGCGTCCCATGCCGAGGTGCATCGTGCCGAAGGAGGGCGCGCCTTCGTCGTCGTCGTCGTTGCGCGACACGGGCGCGGCCGCGACCACGTAGAGCCCTCCGAACACGAGGCCCGCCGGGAGCGCGAGGAGCGCCACCGCCGCGTTGCCCGTGCCGAGCTGTGCGAGGGCGAAGAGCACCGCTGTCACGAGCCATCCCCGCACGCGACCGAAGCGCTCGGCGAGCATGCGCTGAACGCCCGCACGCCACGCGACCTCTTCCGTGGCTGCGAGGGCGAGCACGAGGGCCGCGCGCGGTACGCCCCGAACGCCGGCGCTCCGCGTGAAGGCTGCACACGCGCGATCGCGGATCCACTCGGCCACGATGCCGAGGCCGTGCACGTCGGGCCGGGGGATCCACGCGCCGCGCGCGACGCACAGTCGCAGCACGTTGCCCGCTTCGGGCGGGGCGATCCAGTACTGCACGAGCAGCGCGATGGGGCCGTAGACCAGCGCCGCCGCGACGATGCCGAGGGTGACGTCGGCGTTGCGATACTGGAGCGCGCCGGGGAGCATTCCGTCGTCGTGGAGGAGCCAGAGCGAGAGCGCGGCTGCGAGCGCGCACGCGACGCCCTGCACGGCCCAGAGGCCGACGCCGCCGAGGCGGTACGAGACGGCGGGCGCGAAGAGGCAGAGGGCGAGGATGGTCCAGCGGTGGGCGCTCATCGGGGCGCGGACGCTATCACCACTCGTGGTGCGGTCACACCTGCAGGCGCAGGGGGTTGAAGTCGGTCTCGGTGTCGAAGACGTCTTCGCGCTCGGTGCGCTTGAGGTGGTTCACGACCACGTAGGTGAGCGGTGTGAAGAGCGTCTCGACCGCGCACTTGATGAGGTAGTTGTTCAGCGCGACCTCGGCGATCTGCGTGGCCGACCAACCGGGCTGCCCGAGGAACGCGAGGGGGTAGAACACTGCGCTGTCGACGAGCTGTCCCGCGAGCGTGCTGCCGATCGTGCGCATCCAGAGGTGACGCCCCTTCGTGGCGATCTTGAGTCGTGCGATGACGTAGCTGTTCACGAACTCGCCGATCACGTACGCGACGAGGCTCGCCGCGACGATGCGCGGAAGCTGCCCGAGGATCGCGTGGAAGGCCGCCTGGTTGGGCCAGTCGGGCGCCGGGGGCATGACGTCGGCGATGAAGAACATCGACGACGCGAGGGCTGCGCAGGCGAAGCCGATCCAGATGACGCGACGGCTGCGGGCGTAGCCGTACACCTCCGTGAGCACGTCGCCGAAGATGTAGCTGATGGGGAAGACGAAGATGCCGCAGCCGAGCTTGTAGCCGCCGATCATGGCGACCTTTGCGGCGACGAGGTTGCTCGTGATGAGGGCCGTGACGAAGACGCCCACGATGAGGTCGAAGTAGCGATAGCGAGGGGCGACGGAGTGCGTGTGCCGCGGCGCTTCGTCGGAGTCGTTGGCGTCGGGACCGTTCATGGTGTGCCAGTGTGCATTGGGCCAGCGTTGCGGTGCGTGATATTCGTCGCGGGCTGGAGGCGCGGCGATGACCTGCGGATTGAACCTTGAGATCGAGCTCGAAGCGCTTCGGCGTCTCACGCAGACGCGCACCGCAGAGGGCGGCGTGGCGATCGACGACGCGATCCATCTCGGGGTCGCGATGCTCCCGGTGCTGCCAGACGGTGAGATGCGCGCGACGCTCCGTGCGGTGCTCGCGGAGCTCGGCTGGCGTGAGGTCGACGGGCGCCTCTCGAAAGATTTCGGCGACGCGGTGGCCACGCTCGCGGCCGACGGCGCGTCGATCTCGTTGCGGGTTGCGCGCGCGGAGACGGTGAGCGCGACCGCGCAGGTGATCGCGAGCGAAGGGGGCGAAGACGCGGCGGCACGCGAGGCCGAACGGCAGGCCGGGGAGCGTCTGCGGAACGCCGAGGACGCGGCGCGCGCGCGCCTTCGCCAGGAGGCCGTCGACGAGATCGCGCGGCAGGAGCCCGTGTTGCGCGCGGCGGTGCAGGGCGCGCTGAATCGCACGTACCGCGTGGCGCTCGAGGCTCGTGCGCGGGCGATGGGCGAGGTGGAGTCGATCGTCGAGCGCGGCGGCGAAGGCGGGGCCTACGAGGTCACGGTGGTGGTGAAGGCATGAGGGAGCAACGCGAGGAGCAGCGGCGCGTCACGATGCGCTATCGGCACGATCCGGCGACGGGGCGCACGACGCTGGTGATCGACGTGGAGGTTCCCGAAGACGAGATGCCCCACGAGCATCGGCAGGAACTCCGCGAGATGGCCGAGGAGGTGCTCGGTGTGCCGCTCTCGTCGCTGCCCGAAGACGTCACGGTGAACCTCCGGCGTCCGTCGGCGCGTGCGACACACGACCACGCGCACGACCACGACCATTCGAACGACGACGCGCACGGGGCCGCGGTTGCGGGCGCCGTGCGCGATGCGGAGAGGGCCGGTCGCTGAGGCTCAGAACTCCATGGACTGGAGCACCTCGCGGAGCTGCAGGAGTGCCTCCGCGTGGATCTGCGAGACGCGCGACTCGGTGACGCCGATGGCGAGGCCAATCTCGCGCAGCGTGCGTCCGTCGTCGTAGTGGAGCTTGAGCACCTCGCGGTGGCGCGGGGAGAGCTGATCCATCGCGGCGTGGATGCGGTCGCTGTCTTCTTTGTTGGCCGCGAGGGTCTCGGGCGCGTCGTTCGCGGGCTCGGCGAGCGGGTCTTCGTCTTCGTTGAAGGGCGTGGCTTCGCTGCGCGACGCGGTGGCGTGGAGGCGGTCGACCTGGTGGCGGTACTGCGTGAGCGAGAGCCCCATCTCCGCGGCGATTTCGTGCTCCGAGGGCATGTACCCTTCGCGGTTCGCGATGGCGTGGCGCGCGAGGGCGACACGCTTCGCGAAGGTGCGCTGGTCGCGGGTGAGCGGGTCGTGGGCGCGGAGCTCGTCGAGGATCGCACCGCGGATGCGGTGGTCGACGTAGGCGTCGAAGCTCTCCATGCGCGAGGTGTCGAACTTCAGGAAGGCGTCGAGGAGGCCGCAACACCCCGCGCTCACGAGGTCGCCGACGTTCACGTGCCGCGGGAGCTTGCGTGCGATGCGCGCCGCGTGGCGCTGCACGCGCGGCAGGTACTTCTCCGCGAGCTCGTTCGTGAGCGTCGTGGGGCGCTCGGTGCGCGTGGTCGTCTTCCGGGCGTTCGCGGGGGGGCGGGGCGTCATGGTTGGCTCTCCGACGCTGCCTTCAGCAGGCGTCATGCCACCGACGCTTGCGTCAGGAATCTCCGCAATGTCGGAGATCGGTGCCACGTTCCCGGAAAAATAAGTGGGTTGAAGGGAACCCTTCTTGGCGCAAAACCCCAGAAATCTCCGTGATACTGGCGGTGTCTTTTGTGACCCTCCGGCATGGGTCTCTGGGGAACTGAACGGATGCAGGGAGTCAAGGCGATGGCGCCTTCCCCCGGGCGCTCACGAGCCCGACGGTTTCTTGACGCCATCGATCGGACGGCATCAGCCGGAATGTTCCGTCGGGTGCGCGCTCGGGGGCGCAAGGGCCGTGGGCGCGTCGGGGAGATCGCCGGGCTCCGGCGCCTCCGGGGCCTCGGTCGACTCGTGGGGGACGAGGCTCATGCGGGGCGGGGCGAGCGTGTCACCGAACCAGCGGAAGAACTCGACGAGGCAACGCTTCCGATCGGGCGGGATGTAGTCGAAGTTCGAGCCCCGATCGGTGACCTCCCAGAAGTCGCGCGTCGCGATCGACAGCATCTCGTCACGGATGCTCGCGAGGCGCGCGGGCTTCTCATGCTGCATGTCGACGAAGACCTCGCGCGCAGCCGCATCGTCGCGGTGCACGAGGTAGTACGTCGCGAGGCGCACCTGGGCCTTGCGCACGCCGCGGAGCGAGGCCTCGCGCGAGGCGCCTTCGCCCTCCTTGTCGACCTGCAGAAAGATCCGAAGAAGCTCGTGGCGCTCCTTCGCGCGAAGGTCGAACGCGAGCTCGTTCAGCGCGCTGAGGTCGTAGGCCGCGGTCTCGAGCACGAAGCCAAGATCCATGTGGAACGCGAGCTGACCGTAGTACTTGAAGTGCCTCGCGACCTCGACCGCGTAGCGCCCTGCGCCTCGGCGTAGCGCGGCCTCGGCGAGCAGTCGGTACTGGTTCAACACGTTGTAGGCGGTGCGCACGTCGCGGGCGTTCAACGTCGAGCGCAGATACGTGTTGAAGAACTTCACGCAGAGTTCGACCACGTGCGGGTCTGCGCCGTCCATCGCGCGCTCGGCGAGCTCGCGCGTGTGGATCGACACGAGGTAGCAGATCTCGCGGTTCGACCCGAGCGCGGCCTGGTACACGGTCTGGTACTGCCGCAGCACCTTGAACTCGAACCACGAACGGTCCTGCGCGAGCTGGTCGAGGACGTCGCGCGACATCGACACGAAGTCGGGATCGTGGGCCACGTGCTCGGCAATCTGGAACCAGTCGAGCGGCAGCGATCCCTTCAGCGCGAGGTACTCCCGTGAGAGCTCACCGAGCGCGTTCACCGAAGCCATCGCGATCGCGCCGTCGTGGTTGGCCATCGCGTTGAGCGCGACGTCGGAGAGCTGCTCGGTGCCGTCGGACGCGAGGTGCTGCAGGTCGAGCGTCGCCGCGCGCGACAGGGTGATGCGCGTCGGTGCGCCCGCGATCGTGGCCATCGTCTCGCGGCGGATGCGCGCGACGATGTTCATCGGGTTCACGAAGTCGAACACGAACGCGAAGTACGGCAGCAGCAGCAGCATGCTCACCGACGCGAGCACGAGCGTGAGGAGCGTCGCGCGCACCGGCGTGTTGCCCGACGTCCACGTGAGCGCGACCCACAGGCTGTTGAGCCCGGAGAGCACGAACAGCCCCATCACGACGAAGTTCACCCGCGTTCGGAAGAACAGCTCGGTGATGCGGTGCGTGTACCGGTTCGAAGCGAGCTCCACGATGATCGCGACCACCGAGATCGCGACGCCGAGAATCGCCGTCACGGCCTGACCCACGTCGCTGAGCGCCGTCTCCGCATGCTCGGCGTCGAAGTGCGTGAGCAGGTACGTGATGCCCGGCGTCGACGGGCCCGCGTCGAGCCACCAGGAGAGCAGCAGCAGGGCGAGCGACGCACCCGCGAGCGGCACCAGTGGTGTGAGCCACACGCGCATGGTGCTGCCCGATGCGCTGCCGACAGCGGGCCTCCGCGGTGGTGCGGCCGAGGGCGGAGAGACGGGCCGCGCGTCGGCGGCGTCGGGCGGAGGAGCGGACCCCATGGGATGCGACGCGCAGCCTATCTCCCCTCGTCGCGCGCGGGGAAGCGCAGGATTCTTCGGAGCCCACGAGAGCGCTCTCACGCCCTGCCGTGCCGCTTGTGAACCCCGTGCGGAACTGCGAGAGTCGCGGCGAGCTCCGCCATGCTTCTACGCACGCAAGGCCTCGCGTTCTCTGCGCTACTCGTCGCGTCGCTGCTCGCGGCGGGCGACGCTCGCGCCATCATCAACCAGGTCGACGGGCAGATCGTTCCGACCGACCTCGCACTTCAGAGCTGTCTCGACAAGGCCTCGTCGTCGAGCACTTCGAACCCCGCACCCGGAGAGGGGCCGGGGATGCTCAACGCCGTCGCCGACGCCGCGACGTCGCCGCAGACCTTCGTGCCCGCGCCTCGCGCGAGCGACGGTCGCCGCGTCGCCCAGTTCACGATGGTGGGCGAGGGGGCCGGCTATCGAAACCGCTTCGGCTGGTACAACGTCGGCGACTCTCCCTACGTCGCCGCGAGCCGCTACGAGATCTTCTCGTGCCGTGATCGTTACCTCGCCGAGGGGTGCGCGTGTCCGTGCCCCACGGGACCGCGCAGCGCGACGCCTGCGGCCTCGACGTGCCAGACCTGGATCAACCCCAACATCACGGAGATCGACTTCGATTGTCTCCGCACGATGGGGCGCTGGCGCGGCGGGCCCGTGGCCTTCTACATCATGACCCCCGAGCTCGTGGCCGGCGGTCAGGACAACAACTGTCCCGACCTCACGTCGACGCGCAATCGCGTGTACTCGACCGACAACTCGGTCAACGACGACGGCGACTACGTCCACTATCTCATCTACCGCTCGCGGTCGTTCACGAACGGCTACTACTTCGGGTGGGAAGACCTCTTCCGCGGCGGCGACAACGACTTCGAAGACGTGCTCGTGCGCGCCATCGGGCTCGTGCCCACGTGCATTCCGACCCCCGAGGTCTGCGACGGTCGCGACAACAACTGCAACGGCTCCATCGACGAGGGCCTCGGCACCACCACCTGTGGCGTTGGCGCGTGTCAGCGCACCGTGCCCGTGTGCGACGCGGGACGCCCGCAGACGTGCACGCCCGGCACCGCGGCGGCCGAGACCTGCGACGGCATCGACAACAACTGCAACGGCTCCATCGACGAGGGCGTCTCGCGCGCCTGCACCACCTCGTGCGGACCGGGCACGCAGTACTGCTCGGCGGGGATGTGGGGCGACTGCGTGGGCCGCACCGTTCCGACCGCCGAGGTGTGCGACAACCTCGACAACGACTGCAACGGCATGATCGACGACGGGCTCACGCGCACGTGCCGCACGTCGTGTGGCACCGGCGTCGAGACCTGCACCGCGGGTGTGTGGGGAGGCTGCACGGCGCCGGGCGCGACCACCGAGGTCTGCAACGGCGTCGATGACGACTGCGACGGCATGATCGACGAGGGGGTCTCGACGCGTCCGTGCACCGCGGCCGAGCTCGTCGGACGTTGCGGCACGGGTACGGCGCGCTGCATCGGCGGATCGTTCGTGTGCGACGCGCCGACGGGACGCACGGAGATCTGCGACGGCGTCGACAACGACTGCGACGGCATGATCGACGAGGGCGTGGCCGACGGTGGTCCGTGCGGATCGTCGCAGGGCGTCTGCCGTCAGGGGCGCTTCGTGTGCCGCAGCGGGCGATACGTCTGCGAGGGCGCGACGACGGGCACCGCCGAGACCTGCAACGGCGTCGACGACGACTGCGACGGCATCATCGACGATGGCGACCCCGGCGGCGGCGCGAGCTGCATGACGGGTGAGGGGGGCGTGCGTCTCTGCTCGGCGGGCACGCTGCACTGCCGCGACGGTCGGCTGCGCTGCGAAGACGGCGCGGTGGCGGCCACCGAGGTCTGCAACTGCATGGATGACGACTGCGACGGGATGATCGACGAGGACATCCCCGGCGCGGGCGCGCTCTGTCCCGGTGGCGGCCGCTGCATCGGCTGCGGGTGCCGAAGCCCGTGCCTCAACGACGAACTCTCGCGGTGCTCGCTCGGGCTCGTGTGCAACAGCGACAACTTCTGCGTGCCTCCGCTCTGCGGCGGCGTGCTGTGCACCGACACGCAGGTGTGCGTGAGCGATCGCTGCGTCGACCAGTGCGCGGCGCTCAACTGTGAGGCCTCGGGACGCGTCTGCCGCCGCGACGGCGCGTCGGTGCGCTGCGTCGCCAACAACTGCTACGAGAACCCCTGCACGGGGCTCCAGATCTGTCGCAACGGCGCGTGCGTGAACAACGGGTGCGCCACCACGACCTGCCCCGCGGGCCAGTTCTGCCGCCCCGATGCGACCGGTCGCGGCGTGTGCGTCGGCTCGTGCGGAACGGTCCGTTGCGCGCCCGGTGAGTCGTGCGCCGATGGCCGCTGCACCGCGGATCCGTGCGCGGGTGTCGCCTGCGGTTCGGGCCAGGTGTGCCGCGTCGTGAGCGGCGCCGCGCGGTGCCAGTCGGACCTCTGCGCGAACGTCGGTGTGCCGACCGGTCGCGTGTGCGTCGACGGCCGCGTGGTCGACGACCCGTGCGCGGGCGTGACGTGTCCCGGCGCAGCGCAGGGTGTGCTGTGTCGCGGTGGTCAGTGCATCGACCCGCAGATCGTCGCCGTGCGGCGCGATCGCGTGGTGGGCTCCGGTGGCGCGTGCAGCGCGTCGCCGGGATCGTCGGGTGACGCGCGCATGGCGTGGGCCGTTGGGTTCGCGCTCGCGTTGGTCGTGGGAGCGCGTCGCCGTGCGCGGGCCGAGCGTCGGGCGGGAGGTGCGCGATGAGCCGCACGCTCTACGGGCTCTTCGCCCTCGCGGTGGCCGCAGCGCTCGGCTGCGACGCCGAACCGTACTGCCTCAACTGCCAGTTCGACGCCTCGCTCGTCGATGCGCCGCGCGATGTCGCTCCGCGCGACGTGGGCGGCGCCGAGACCTGCTCGGTCACCTCGATGGAGGTGTGTGACGGCCGCGACAACAACTGCAACGGCCGCGTCGACGAGGGCTTCGACACCACCTCGGATCCCCTGAACTGCGGCCGCTGTGGCAACGACTGCCGTCGCGCCCACAGCATCCCGACCTGCGCGATGAGCCGCTGCCAGATCCGGCAGTGCGACTCGGGCTGGATCGACCTCGACCGCGACCCCGACAACGGCTGCGAGTACGCCTGCACGCCGACGGGAACGCGCGAGGTCTGCGACGGTCGCGACAACGACTGCAACGGTCTCGTCGACGAGGGCTTCGACCGCCAGAGCGACCGCGCCAACTGCGGCCGCTGCGGCAACGCGTGTGTGTTCGCGCAGGCCGAGTCCGCGTGCGTGATGGGCGTGTGTCGCATGGCCGCGTGCCGCGCGGGCAACTACGACCTCGACCGCGACCCGAGCAACGGCTGCGAGTACGCGTGCGTCGCGACCGGTCCCGAGGTGTGCGACGGCCGCGACAACGACTGCAACGGTCGCGCAGACGACGGCTTCAACACGATGACCGACGTCATGAACTGCGGCGCCTGCGGGCGCGCGTGTTCGACGATGGGCGCGCGGCCGACCTGCGTGGCGGGCGCCTGCACGATCCCCTCGGGCGCGTGCCTCCCGGGCTACGCGGACATCAACCGCGACCCCGCCGACGGGTGCGAGTGGCGCTGCGGCGATCCGACGACGGGCGCGACGGGCCCCGAGCAGTGCAACGCGCGCGACGACGATTGCAACGGGCTCATCGACGACGGCGTCGTGGCCGGTGTGGGCGACGCGTGCGGCCCGGCGGCGCTCGGCGTGTGCCGTCGGGGCACGCAGGTCTGCGAGCGCGGAACGCTGCGCTGCGTGGGCGCGACCCTTCCGGGCACCGAGTTCTGCAACAACCTCGACGACGACTGCGACGGCATGGTCGACAACGCGCCCGCGGGCCGCTCGCTCCCGGGTACGGGGCCTGGAACCCTCTGCGGCAACAACGTGGGCGCGTGCGGCTTCGGCACGTTCACGTGTGTGAGCGGCGCCATCGTGTGTCGCGGCGAGACGGGGCCGTCGACGGAGGTCTGCGACGGCGTCGACAACGACTGCGACGGACTCATCGACGAGTCGCTCACGACGCCGCCGACGGGCTTCCGCTGCAACCCCCGCGGGTCCGAGACGACGGGTGTGTGCGGCACGGGCGCGGGGCTCCGGCCCTTCTGCGCGGGCACGCGCGGATGGCAGTGTGAGTACCCGACGACGTACCGCAACCTCGATCAGGAAGCGCTCTGCGACGGCCTCGACAACAACTGCGACGGCGCCGTCGACGAGGGCTGCCTCCGCGCGCTCGGCACCGAGCTTCGCCTCGATCGGATCGCGGCGGCGAACTCGATCCAGCCCGTGGTGACCGGCGCCGCGCGCAACGTCGGCGTGGCCTACCTCGATCGCCGTGACGGCGCGGCGAACATCTACTTCACGCGCTCGCTCGACAGCGGGCTCTCGTGGATCACCGACGTGCGCCTCGATGCAGCGGGCGCAGGCGCGTTCGACAGCGTGCAGCCTGCGCTCGCGTGGTCGGGCACCGACGTGTTCGCGGTGTGGGGTGACTTCCGAGGTGCGAGCGCGACGAGCGACCCGGTGGACTACCGGCAGCTCTTCAGCAACACGTCGACGTCGAGCGGTCTCACCTGGCCCGCAACGGATCGGCGGCTCAACGCCATGCAGTCCGACGACGCGTTCAACCTCAAGCTCGTGGTGACGCCGTCGGGTGTGCTCGCGGTGTGGGAGGCGATCTACAACACGCTCCGCGGCCGTCACGTGTGGTCGTCGCTCACGCGTGATCGCGGAACGACCTGGAGCACCGTGCAGCAGGTCGACATGGCGCCCAACGCGGCGATCGCATCGACCCCCGACGTGGCGCTCGGCGTGGGCAACCGCGTGTACGTGGTCTGGCGCGACAACCGCAACGGGCTGCCCGACATCTACATGCGCGCGTCGAACGACAGCGGCCTCACGTGGCCCTCGCGTGACGTGCGCATCGACACCGACGCGGCGGGCTCGCACGCGAGCGAGGAGCCCACGGTCGCCGCCGACGACGCGAACAACGTCTACATCGCGTGGCAGGACGTTCGCACCGGCACCTCGTACGACATCTACGCGAACCGCTCGACGGACGGCGGGAGCACGTGGTTGCCCGCCGACGTGCGCGTCGACACGGAGATGTTCAACCAGGACTCGATCCATCCGACGGTGCTCGCGCTGCCCTCGCGCATGGCCGCCGTCGTGTGGGAAGACCGTCGCTGGGGGTTGCCCACGCCCTACGCGAACCGCAGCACCGACGCGGGCGCGACGTGGGGACGCGCCGACGTGGCCGTGGTCGGCGGACGCCCTGGACAGTTCCGCATCTACGACCTCACCGCGACCTCGGTGGGCTCGACGGTCTTCGCGGTGTGGGCCGACGATCGCTCGGGCGCGCTCGACATCTGGGGCAACTACTCCCTCGATGGCGGCGGGATCTTCCAACCCACCGACCTCCGCTTCGACGCGTCGGCCGCGGGGTCGAGCGCGAGTTCGACGCCTGCGATCTACGCCACCACCGAGTCGGGCGCGCCGATCCTCCACGTCACGTGGGTCGACCGCCGCGCCGACAACGTCACCGGCGACATCTACTACCGCCGCTTCACGCGCTGACCCTCCGCACGCCGCGTGGCCCCTTCATGGGCTGCGCGGCGCCTCGCGCATCGCACCCCATCCCGTCCACGTTTCGCGTCCGTCTCAGCCGCGCGTGTCGGCGCTCGCGTCGCGCACGTCGCTCCCCGCGTCGCTGCGCGCATCGGTCGGTGCATCGCTGCGCGCGTCGGTGGAGGCGTCGACACCCGCGTCGGTCGACACTCCATCGAGCCACTGCGACAGGGCCGTGCGCTCGGCCGCCGTGAGCATGCCCGGCGGCGGCGGCATCGTGCGGTCGGTGATCGCCACGCCGCGGATCGTCGCGCGGTTCATGCGCCACGCTGCATAGGCCGTGAGGTCGAGATTGCCCGTGCCGCCGGGGAGGTGGCAGGGCACGCAACGCCGCGCGAACACCGGCCGCACGGTGTCTTCCCACACGCGCACGTCGGGCGAGTCGAGGAAGCCGTAGCGCGTGAGGCGACCGTTCGTGAGCACCCACACATCGCCGCTCGCCGAGGGCAGCAGCGTCGTCGTCGCGTTGACCGTGACGTCGGGCGCGGGGTGCACTTCGCCGTCCTGCCAGAGCGCGAGCTGCGTACCCGCGATGAGCCACACGCGCGTCGCCGAGCGCACCGGCGCGCGGAGCGTGGGGCCGCTTCGCACCACGGGCATGAGCTCGCCCGCCGACGACTCGGTGTAGAGCATCGGGCCCGCGGTCACCACGAGCCTTCCGTTGCCATCGAAGGCCACGCCCGTCGCCGCAGGGAGCGCGTACATCACCTGCATTCCCGTGGTCGCGTCGAACACGCGCACACCCGCCGCGGTGCGTGCGGCGAGGCGGTTTCCTGCGCCGACGAGGTTCGCGTACGCGGGGTCGGCCCAGCGTTGCACGGTCATCCCGTCGGTGACTGCGACGCCGCCCTCGTAGCCGAACGCGACGCGGTTGTTGTTCAGCACCGCGATCGATTGAACGCTGCGCATCGAGAGGGCGAAGCGGCCCGTGACGTCTTCGAGCGTCATGCGATCGCGCACGCGCCACACGGTGCCATCGTTCGCGATGCCCACGGTCCACGGCGTCGCGCTCCCATCGGCGGCGGGGATCACCGCTGCGCCGCGCCATGACATCACCCGCGTGTCGAGCGCCGTCTGGATGCCGCCCGCGAGCCACTGCATGCCCCGCGAGCTGAACACCGCGAGCGCGCCCTCGGGTTCGGCGACGGCGTGCACGGTGCCGAAGTCGGCGCCGGCCGCGTTCCACGTGATTGCGCGCACGGAGATGGGCGTGGGCGGGAGCGTCACGTCGACGGACGCGTCTCGTGTGGCATCGCCCGCATCGAGGCCCGCATCGGTGCTCGCGTCGAGGTCTGCGTCGGGCGTCACCACGCTGTCCTCGGCGTCGGGCCCGCGGTCACTCACCGCGACGTCGTACGCCGCGTCGGGCTCGATCACCGCAGGATCGCTGCTGCAACGGGCGAGGGAGAGCGCCAGGAGAGAGGGCGTGAGCGCGACCGCGAGCTTCGAACGCATGGTCAAACGGTACCGCGCAACACGCCCGCGCCGACAGTGGGAGTTGTCGCGTGCGCTGCGAGGTTTGACGCTGTCTCCGCGGCTTCGATAGAGTGCCGCGTGGCGCCGCGGGCGCGCCGTCCGGTGACCCACGCCATGCGCATCGTGCTCCTCAATCCCCCGGTTCCGAAGGGGCGTTTCACCAACCGTGACCTCATGGGCGGCATGGGCATCGACGACGACTTCGGCGTCGGACTCGGCCCGCGCTTCGTCGCGCTCTTGAAGAACGAAGGCACGCGCCTCCCTGTGATCGCGCTGGCCTACGCGGCAGGCATCCTCGCGTCGCACGACGTGACCGTGCTCGATCAGTCGCGGCTCGACCCGCACGATCCCGCGGCGCTCGACGCCGTCGTGCGCGCGCGGCCCGAGTGGGTGATCGCCGCGACCTCGTTCGCGTTTCTCGGCGCCGAGCTCCGCTACCTCGAACGGGTGCGCGAGGCCACGGGTGCAAAGCGCATGCTGCTGCATCAGGGCGCGACGTTCTTCGCCGACGACATTCTGAAGCGAGGCCTCGCCGAGGCGATCTCTGCGGGCGATCCCGAGGTGATCGTGCAGCACCTCGCGAAGGGATCGCTCGCGCCGGGCCTCGACGGCGTGCGCATGGCCGACGACACGGGGCGTCCGGTGCTCGCGGTCAACGGCTTCATCGCCGACCTCGACACGCTGCCGTTCCCTGCGTGGGAGCAGTTCATGCCCGAGGGCTACGGATACTTTCCGCTGCTGAAGCAGAAGCCCTTCGCGACGATGCTCTCGTCGCGCGGATGCCCGTACCTCTGTCACTTCTGCCCGTATCCCATCGCGCAGGGCGCGCCGTTTCGCCCGCGCAGACCCGAGCGCGTCGCCGACGAGATGGAGATGCTCGCGTCGCGTCACGGCGTGCGCGCGGTGCTCTTTCGCGACCCGACGTTCTCCCTCGACATCGGCCGCGTGAAGGCGCTCGCGCGGGCGCTCATCGAGCGTCGGGTGCCCCTTCAGTTCGGCATCGAGACGCGCCTCGATCGCATGGACGACGAGCTCATCGAGCTGCTCGGACGCGCGGGGTGTCGCTCCGCGGAGTTCGGCGTCGACCCCATCGACGAGCACACGCGCCTCGCGTCGCATCGCCGGGGAATCAAGCCCGAACGCGCCGCCGCCCTCATCCGCACGATGGAGTCGAACGGCATCGCCACCGCGGGCCTCTTCGTGATCGGCACGCCGGGCCAGAGCGACGACGAGATGCACCGCACCCTCGACTGGATCGAGACCCTCGACGTCTCGTACATGAACTACGAGGTGGCCACGCCCTTCCCCGGCACGGCGCTCTACACCGAGGCCGTGCAGAAGGGGTGGACGCGCCCGATCACCCTCGACGACCTGCTCGACGGCGACCCCAAGCTCGCGTTCAACGGCGTCATCGACCTCGCGCGCATGAAGGAGCTGCAAGACCGCGCCCTCTCGCGCTTCTACCTCCGCCCGCGCAAGGTCGCGCGTGAGGTGCTCAACCGCGACTTCTTCGAGAACGTGCGCTTCATGACGCGCTCGGGGATCAAGTTCCTGCGGGGGGAGCGCAAGGCGTGAGCGGTGCGGCGGCGGTGATCCCCGCGCACGACGAGGCGGGCACCGTGGGGCCCGTGGTGCGCGAGGCGCTGCGACACGTCGCGTGCGTGCTCGTGGTCGACGACGGCTCGCGTGACGACACCAGCGCCGTGGCCCGCGAGGCCGGTGCAATGGTGCTGCGACTCGATCCCAACCGAGGCAAGGGAGAGGCCCTCGTGCGCGGGCTCGACGAGGCCGTGCGCCTGGGCTTCGACCGCGTGGTCACCCTCGACGCCGACGGAGAGCACGACGCGTCGCAGATTCCCGACCTGCTCGCGGCCCTCGATCATGCCGACGTGGCCCTCGGCGCGCGGGCCGTGTATCGCAGCGGCGCGCGGGCCTTCGTGAACGCGCTGGCCCTCTTCTGGTTCCGCGTGCTCGACCGCTCCATCGACGACACGATCTGCGGGTTTCGCGCGTTTCGCGTGAGCGCGCTACCCGCGGTGCAGAACCGCGCCGGGGGCTTTGTGTACGAGCACGAGGTGATCCTCCGCGCGGTGGCCGCGGGGCTTCGGCTTCGCTCGGTGCCGGTGCGCACGACGCCGCGCGCGGGCTCGCACGTCACGGCCCGTGAGATGATCCGCGCGAACAACCACTTCGACCGCTGGGTGCTCGCCGCGCTCCCGACGCTGCCGTTGCCGCTGTGGCGTCGCGCGCTGCTCTTCGTGGGCTGTGTGTCGGGACTCGCGCTGGGCGTGCCCGCTGCGTGGGCGCTCGGTCTGCGGGAGCGCCGCGCGTGACGCTCGCTTCGTTGCTCCACGCCCTGCAGATCACGCACGCGCCGTACTGGGTCGCGGGCTTCGCGGTGGCCCTCCTCGTGCGACGTGTGCGAAGAGACCTCGACGCCATCGCGCGCGCCCTCCGCGAGCGCACCACGGAGCCATGAGAGACACGGTCTGGTCCATTCTCGCCACGCAGACGCCCATCGCCGTGGCGTGCCTCTGGGTCGCCTGGGAGATGCGCGGCGTACATCGGGCCCTGCGCGACATCGCCACGCAGCTCGCGCGCCTCGCCGACCGCGACGCGAAGAAGCCGTGAGCCCGCGCGTCGCCCTCACCGTCGACGTCGAAGACGACTGGAACACCGGCTCGCTCCGCGGCATCGACGAGGCGCTCCCGACGCTCCTTGACGACCTCGATGCGCGCGGCATCCGCGCGACGCTCTTCTGGGTGGGCGAGGCCGCGCTCCGTCGCCCCGACCGCGTGCGCGAGGCCCACGCGCGCGGCCACGTCATCGCCTCGCACGGCATGACCCACGTGGCCCTCTCGCGGTGCACCGCGGCGCAACAGCGCGACGAGCTCACCCGCGCGCGCGACGCGCTCCAATCCATCGTGGGGGCCGCGGTCACGGGCTTTCGCGCGCCGTACTTCGACCTCCCGCGCGGCCTGGGTCCCGTGCTCGCGTCGTGCGGGTATCGGTGGTCGTCGTCGAAGGCTCCGTTCTCGCCCGTGGCGTACTACCGCCACCTCTTCGCGCCCCGCGCCGCCCATGCGCTCGACGGCGCCGACGTGCGTGAGATCCCCGTGCCCGGGATGCTCGGATTGCCCATTCCCGAAGGGCTTTCGTACCGACGTCTCTTCGCGCCGCTCGCAGCGCTCGGGCCCCGTCCGCCGCGCGTGTTCTACCTGCACCCCTACGAGCTCCTCGACGGCGCCGACGGCTTCGCGCTGCCCGCGCACCTGCGCCCCTTTCTCGGCGTAGGCGAGGGGACCGCCGCGCGCCGACGCCTCGCGCGCCTGCTCGACCGATGGCGCGACGCAAGCGCCACCTTTGACACCCTCTCGGAGCACACGTCGTGAGAACGCACCGTCTCGTCGCCGCGGGGGCGCTGGCCCTCACGCTCGCACCCCTCGGCGCATCGGCGCAGTCGCGCTGGCAGGGCTCCGCCGCAGCGGGCTTCGACGCCGTCGCCGCGCCCGAGGTCGGCGGCCACGGGTGGGCCCTCTTCGACCTTCGCGGCAACGGGGTGGTCGGCCGCGGCGACCTGCACGTCAACTTCAACACCGAGACGCTCTACGTCGGCATCGAGCGGCTGCGCGTCGCAGATCGTTGGGAATTCAACGGTGCGATTCGCGCCGAGGGCGCCATCGCGGGCGTGCTCACCGACTGGCGCCAGGGCGCGGTGATGCGCACCGAGCGCGGGTTCTATGCGAGCTACGCGCAGGCCTTCGCGGCGATCAAGTGGCACCCCGCCGATGGGCACTCGCTGGAGCTCGTGGTGGGCGGTCGCGGGTGGTACTTCGCGCGCACGCCCAACGCGCAGACGCTCACGCTCCCGACGGACACGTGGGTCTTCGAACCGCGCCTCCGATACACCTTCTGGCGGCTCTCGGCGGAGGGCGACGAGTGGCGTCCGAGCGCGATCGTTCCGCGCGTCGAGGGCTTCGCCGCGGGCGTGGAGCTCGGCCTCGACCTGCGCGCCGACACCGCCGCGTGGGGCGCGCTCGCGGGCGTCGACGACGGGCGCAACCGTCCGAGTGCGGTGATCGCGATGGCGCGTCAGTGGGCGCGTGCGGGCGTCGCGCTCGGGGCGCGCGTGCGGCTCCAGGTCGACGAGTTCGCGAGCTGGGGCGACGGCGAAGACGACCTCACGCGCGTGCGCGTCGGCGGCATGAACCCCTACGTGGTGCCCGTGCCCGGATTGCCCTGGGCCGCGCTCCTCTGCGAGCGACTCGTGGCCGCGCAGGCGAGCGTGAACGTGCGGCTCCCCACGGCGGGCGCGCACGAGGTGGGCATCTCGATCGCGGGCGGTGCATTCAACGACGTGCGCCGCGTGGCGGACCTGCTGCGCTTCGATGGCGCGGCGGGCGCGGCCCTCTTCGGCGACCTGCGCTTCGGCTTGGTGAACGTGCACCTGCGCGCGGGGTGGGCGCTGCCCGTGGGGTGGCTCACGCGTCCGAATGTCACCGCGCTCGTCGCCGTGGGCGTGCGGCTGTTCTGACGGCACATGGCGCGGTGCGGGTGTAGGCTCCGCGCCCCCGTCGCCCGGCGCGGCGGAGAGATCCACCCATGCGCATCGAGATCCATCCAGAGCACCCCGAGCCTCGCAAGATCGCGCGCGCCGTTCACGCGCTGCGCAGCGGCGAGTGCATCGCGTATCCCACCGACACGGTCTACGGCCTCGGTTGCAGCATCGACGACAAGCGCGCGATCGAGTCGCTGTACCTCATGAAGCAGATGACCCGCACGCAGCCCCTCGCGCTCGTCGTGCCCGACCTCTCGGGCATCGCGCGCTTCGCCGTCGTGCAGGACTTCCACTACCGCTTTCTCAAGCACCTCGTGCCCGGTCCGTACACGTTCATTCTCGAAGCGACGCGCGAGGTGCCGAAGCTGCTGATGATGAAGCGCAAGACCATCGGCATCCGTGTGCCCGCGCATCCCATTCCCATCGCGCTCACGCGGGAGCTCGGCGCGCCGATCATCTCGACGACGGCCTCGCATCCGCTCGATGGGCCCGACGCGCTGCAGGACCCCGACGACATCGACGACCGCTTTCCGATGCTCTCGATGGTGCTCGATGTGGGCTGGGGCGGGGCGCATCCGAGCACGGTGATCGATCTCACGCAGACCGAGCCTCGGCTCGTGCGCGCCGGGGCGGGCATGGAGCTCCTCGAAGAGCGCTTCGGCATGCGCCGCCCGCTCGACGAGACCAGCCTCGAGGACGACTGACCGTGCGTGCCGCGGCGGTCGCGATGGGGGTCGGTGTGCTGGCGATGGCGGCGGGATTCGGCGGCGGCGTGTGGTTCGCCCGACGCGCGCAGCCCGCCTCGCTCGCGGGAGAGCGCACCGAGGATCGCAACCACGACGGACGCCCGGACCGATGGGTGGAGCGCGACGCGCGCGGACGCACGGCGAAGGTGCGCGACGACCGCAACTTCGACGGCTTCGCGGAGCGCGTGGAGATCTACGTCGACGGACGTCTCAACCGCACGGACTACGACAGCGACAACGACCGCCGCTACGACAGCACCGACCAGGTGGGCGCCGACGGGCGCGTGGTCTACGTGCTCACCGACCGCAACTGGAACTCGCTCCCCGAGCGGTGGGTGCAGCTCAACGCGCGCGGCGAGATCGCGACCGAGTGGGTCGACGAGAACGAGGACTCGGTGGCCGATCGGTTCCGATCGTTCAACACCGCGGGACGGCTCACCGAAGAGGGCATCGACGCCAACGGCGACGGGCTCTACGAGATCACGCGCACGTACAACACGCGCTGGTCGCCCACGGCGGGGCCGTTGCGTGTCGAGCGCGACGACGACCGCGACGGCGTCTTCGAACGCCGCGAGACCTACGCGCAGAACGGCGTGCTGCGCTCGGCCAACGACGACTCCGACGGCGACGGCGTGCGCGACCACCTCGTGATGTACGCCGCCGATGGCGCCGTGCGGAAGGAGGGCTACGACCGCGACGGCGACGGCTTCTACGAGGTGTGGCGCTATCCGATCGCGGGCGGCGCCGCGCGCGTGGCCCACGACGACGACGCCGACTACGACCTCGATCGCTGGGATCTTCCGGGTGCGCCCGAGGGCTGGTGCGCGTCGCGATGCGCTGTCACAACACCCGCGACGGATGGCGGCGCGCCCGTGCGATGATCGCGCGGTGAGTGCCATCACGCCCGACCGCGCGCTGACGATCTTCGAAGCGTTCCTTCGACACGCGCGGGGCCTCGATCAGCCCGACGCGCCGCCGTCGCCCGCGGAGCTCGACAACGAGGTCACGCACGTCGCGCCCGCGCCCACACGGCCCGCGAAGCCCGTTGCGCAGGCCGCGCCGACGCCCGCGCCGCCCGCGTGGGACGACCACACCGAAGAGAGCCATCGCCCTTCGCCCGCGGCCGTTCCCGAGGAGCGCACGGACCTCTCGGTGAAGCTCCCGCCCGCGCCCGCGCACCTCGTGGTGGAGCAGTCGATCATCATCGACGACGACTCGCTCACGTCGCCCGAGATGCACCGCGACGGCGCGCTCGCCGAGGGCCTCGGCCTGCGCATGCCCGATCCCCGCGAGGCGCTCGACACGCTGCTCTCGGAGATGGCCGTGCTCGTGAAGTACGGCCACGCGGCGCAGGCGATCACCGAGCTCGATCTGTGGTCCGCGTCGCACGTCGACGACCTGCACGGGCAGATGCGCGTCGCCGAGTTCGAGATGGCGCGCATCGACCGCGAGCGCGCGCTCCAGCGCTACGGCACGCTCATCGGGCTGTTTCTTGCGCGCAGCGACAGGCGCTCCGCAGACGACGTGCTGCGGCGCCTCCGCCGCGACATGCCCGGCGACCCCCGCGTGACCGCCATCGCACAGTGGAACGGGCTCACGTAGCGCTGCACCGCACCGCGGCACACGCACCGCTGAGACGCATCGACCCATCCAGCCGTGCGGGAATATTGCCCCTCGTAGGTTGATCGTTGGGTTTCCTACGATCTTCCTGTGCGCGCCCCTCGCGCGCCGGGAGGAATCGATCGAGATGCAACCGACCAGATGGGTGCTGTGGGCCGCGATGGCGGCCATGCTCCACGCGCTCACGGGGTGTACCGGCAACGGCGTGGTGGGCGGTCGCGCGGTGAGCGACGCGGGCATCGACGCCGTCGTCGACACGGGCCCGCAGTGCGCGACGGGGCTTCGTCTCTGCGACAACCGCTGCGTCGACACGCAGACCAGCCGCGACCACTGCGGCTTCTGCGGCGATGCGTGTCCCGGCGGGCAGGTGTGCGTCGCGGGCGTGTGCGCGATCTCGTGTCCGGGCTCGCAGCGCCAGTGCAACGGCCTCTGCGTGTCGCTCGACACCGACCGCGCGAACTGCGGCGCGTGCGGCAACGCGTGTGCGGCGGGCCAGGTGTGCGCGAACGGCGCGTGCACCGTCGACTGCGGCGCCTCGCTCGCGACCTGCGGGGCCTCCGATGCGGGGGCCGACGCGGGCGGCGATCGCTACTGCGCGAACCTCCAGACCGATCGCGCGAACTGCGGCGGCTGCGGCAACGCGTGTGCGTCGGGCCAGATCTGCACCGCGGGCGCGTGCGTCGTGTCGTGCGTGACGGGCCAGACCGTGTGCGGCGGCGCGTGCCGCGACCTGCAGAGCGACGTGGCCAACTGCGGCGCGTGCGGCAACGCGTGCGGCGCGGGTGAGGTGTGCTCCGGCGGCATGTGTCGCGTGTCGTGCGGCTCGGGGCTCTCGAACTGCGACGGCGTGTGCCGCGATCTTCAGAGCGACCTCTCGAACTGCGGCGCGTGTGGCAACACGTGCACCTCGGGCCAGGTGTGCTCGCGCGGCGCGTGTGTGACCTCGTGCGGCGCGGGCCTCACGAACTGCACGGGCACCTGCCGTGACCTCGCGAGCGACCGTGCGAACTGTGGCGCGTGCGGAACGGTCTGCGGCGCGGGCCAGGTCTGCACCGCGGGCGCGTGCGTGCTCTCGTGCGCCGACGGACAGACGACGTGCAGCGGCGCGTGCCGCGATCTTCAGAACGACCTCGCGAACTGCGGCGCGTGCGGCAACGCGTGCCCGTCGGGTCAGGTGTGCTCCCGCGGCGCGTGCACCGTGTCGTGCGGAACGGGGCTCACCAACTGCGGCGGCACGTGTCGCGAGCTCTCCAGCGACCGCGCGAACTGCGGCGCGTGCGGAACGGCCTGCGGCGACGGGCAGATCTGCGCGCGCGGCGCGTGTGTGGTGTCGTGCGGCGCGGGACAGGTCGAGTGCTCGGGCGTGTGCCGCGACCTCGCGTCGGACCTCGCGAACTGCGGGGCGTGCGGGCGCGCGTGCGCGGCGGGCCAGGTGTGCTCCATGGGAGCGTGCGTGGTGTCGTGCGGCGGCGGACTCACGAACTGCTCGGGCGTGTGCCGCGACCTCAACACCGACCTCGCCAACTGCGGCGCGTGCGGGGTGATGTGTCCGTCGGGCCAGGTGTGCTCGCGCGGCGCGTGCACGGTGACGTGCAGCGCGGGCCTCGCGAACTGCGACGGCGTGTGCCGTGACCTCGCGACGGACCTCGGCAACTGCGGTGCGTGCGGTCGCGTGTGCGCCGCCGGCCAGGTGTGCTCGCGCGGTGCCTGCGTGGTGAGCTGCGGCGCGGGAACGACCAACTGCGCGGGCGTGTGCCGTGACCTCGCCACCGACCGCGACAACTGCGGCGCGTGCGCGAACAGCTGCGCCGACGGACAGATCTGCGCGGCCGGCGCGTGCATCGTGTCGTGCGGCGCGGGCCTCACCAACTGCTCGGGCACCTGCCGCGACCTGCAGAACAACAACGCGAACTGCGGCGCGTGCGGCAACGCCTGCGGCGCGGGCACGGTCTGCTCGCGTGGCGCGTGTGTGGTGAGCTGCGGCGGCGGACTCACGAACTGCGCGGGCACCTGCCGCGACCTCAACACCGACAACGCGAACTGCGGCGCGTGCGGAACGGCGTGTCCCTCGGGCCAGGTGTGCAGCGCGGGCGCGTGCACGGTGACCTGCGGCACAGGCCTCACGAACTGCGGCGGCGTGTGCCGTGACCTCCAGAGCGACAACGCGAACTGCGGCGCGTGCGGAACGGCCTGCGCGGCGGGCCAGGTGTGCTCGCTCGGCGCGTGCGTGGTGTCGTGCGGCGGCGGGCAGACGAACTGCTCGGG
>CAMFHP010000097.1 GCA_945952225.1 uncultured Myxococcaceae bacterium | reverse complement strand
CAGCGGGGTGGCGGACTGCCAGGCGACGACGCCACCTGCACACGTCTGCAACCGGGGACGCGCACGGCGAACGGGATTGACCGCCACGGCCGCGGCGTAGTACCCCCGGCGCCCAATCCTGCAAATGATTCTCAACATCATCTCGGATCGCGCGCGCGCCCTTCGCATCGCAGCCCTCGCTCTTGCGCTCGCGCCCTCGCGTGCGTTTGCCCATCCGCCCGACGACGCCGCGCCCAACGAGGCGCCGCCGCCCACGCAGCCCGCGCCCGACACGCAGCCCGCACAGCCCGCGCAGCCCGCTGTCCCCGCCCTCGACGCGCAGCCCGCGCAGCCTGCGCCCGATGCGACGACGACGCCCGTTCCTCCGCCTGCGGCACGCGACGACGACGCGGGCGAGGCGCGCGTGGTGGGCTCGGCGCGCGGGGCCATCGACCGTGTGCCCGGTGCGACGACGGTGATCGGCGAGCGCGAGATGCAGCGCACGCAACCGCTCAACGCCAACGAGGTGCTGCGCCGTGTGCCAGGGGTCTACGTGCGCGATGAAGAGGGCGCGGGGCTCCGTCCGAACATCTCCGTGCGCGGACTCGATCCGACGCGCAGCCGTCGCGTGCTGATGCTCGAAGACGGCATCCCCATCTCGCTCGCGCCCTACAGCGAGCCCGAGATGTATTACAACCCGCCCATCGAGCGCATGGGGCGCCTCGAAGTGGTGCGCGGCTCGGGGAACATTCTCTACGGGCCGCAGACCATCGGCGGCGTCATCAACTACGTCACCCCCTCGGTGCCCGACCGCGAGATGTTCTCGCTGCGCACCACGGTGGGCGACCGCGGGCTCTGGATCTGGCAGGGCACCTACGCGAACCGCGTCGACAACGCGGCCTTTCTCGTGAGCGCGCTGCGGCGGCAGGGCGACGGCGTGCGCGGCATCGGCTTCGAGGTGAACGACCTCTTCGCCAAGTTCTTTCTGCGCCTCGGCGCGCGGCAAGACGTGATGGTGCGCGTGGGCCTCTACGACGAGGGATCGGCCTCGACGTACCTCGGCCTCACGCAGTCGATGTACGACGCGGACCCGACGCAGAACCCCGCGCGCTACGACTTCTTTCGCCTCCGTCGGTACAGCGTCGGCGCGGTGCACACGTGGCATCCGACGGCGAACACCGAGCTCCGCACGCTCTTCTACGGCTACACCACGCAGCGCGACTGGGACCGTCAGCGCTTCGACCGCTCGCCCACCGCGGGGCTGCTCTACGAGCGCATCGTGGGAGACCAGGGCGCGGGCAGCGCGATCTACCTCCGCGACGAGTCGCTCTCCAACGACCGCGGGTACACCGTGTGGGGTGTGGAGCCGAGGTTCCGCGCGCGCTTCACCTTCGGCAGCGTGCGCAACGAGCTCGACGCCGGCGCCCGCGTGCTCGGCGAACGCGCGCTGCTCCGCGTGATGCTCGGTCGCGGCGCCACGTCACGCTCCGGCGAGCTCGCCTCCGAGGAGCAGCGCACGGGCCTCGCGTTCTCGGGCTACGTGCAGAACCGCTTCGTCTTCGACAACCAGTTCCACTTCGTGCCGGGCGTGCGCGTCGAGCACTACAGCTTCGAACGCCTCATCCGCCGCGACGCGGGCGTCGACACGTACCACCTCGGCGCGGGCACCAACATGGCCGTGGTGCCGGGTGTGAGCGTGAGCTGGGTGCGTCCGCGCTTCACGGCCTTCGCAGGCGCCCACGTGGGCTACGCGCCACCGCGCATCGCCGCCGCCATCACCGCCACCGGACGCGACACGAGCCTCGACGCCGAGCGCTCGCACAACTACGAGATCGGCGCGCGCGTGCAGCCCTTCGGATGGCTCCGCGCCGAGGCCACGGGCTTCTGGCTCGATTTCGAAAACGAGATCATCCAGGTGAGCGGCAACGAGAGCGAGTTCGTGAACGGTGGCGCCTCGCGGCACATGGGCATCGAAGCCGCCGCGACCGCCGACCTCGGACGCCTCCTCCAGATGCCCTGGTCGCTCGCGCTCTCGGCCCGCTACACGTACGTCGACGCGCGGCTCGTGCGACCCGCGGGCTCTCCCGAGGCCGCCCTCGACGGCAACTACGTGCCCTACGCCGTGCCCCACACGCTCGTCACGAGCCTCGCGTTCGAGCACCCCGTGGGCATCACCGCGCAGGCCACGTGGGCGTACGTCTCGCACCACTACACCGACCGCGAGAACACCACCGTGGGCAGCGCCGACGGCCTCTTCGGCCCCATCGACGCGTACCACACCGTCGACCTCGGCGTGCGCTACACGCACCGCCGCACGGGCCTCGGAATCTCCCTCGCCGTGAAGAACGTGCAGGGCTACCTGACCGACGCGCAGGGCCGCCCCAACGTGTTCATCGCCTCGCGCTCGCCCGAGGGAATCTTCCCCGGCGGATTCGGTCAGACGATGCTCACGGTCCGCTGGGATCGCTGAGAGACATCACCCACCCGCCGCGGCACGCGAAGTGCGAACGTGGCGGGCACGATGTTCCAATCCGCGCGCCTCCCGCACACGATCGACAAGGCCACGTGGCACGCCGAGGAGCCGAAGCTCCGCGAGGCGCTGCTCAACGCGCAGTACGACCTGAAGCAGTCGGGACGCTTCCCCGTGGTGCTGGTCATCGGCGGTGTGGAGGGCGCGGGCAAGAGCGAGACGGTGAACCTCCTCTCGTCGTGGATGGACCCGCGGCACCTCGTCGTGCATGCGTTTCCCGAGGAGAGCGACGAGGAGCGCGACCGCCCGCGCATGTGGCGTTACTGGCGCGCGCTGCCACCGAAGGGGCGCATCGGCATTCTCTTCGGCGCGTGGCACACCGCGCCCATCGTCGACCGGGTGTTCGAGCGCATCGACGACGCGCACCTCGACCAGCGCGTGCAGGAGATCCTGCGCTTCGAACGCATGCTCGCCGACGAGGGCGCGCTGGTGCTCAAGTTCTGGTTCCACCTCACGGAGAAGCAGCAGAAGAAGCGCTTTCGCGAGCTCGCCGACGACCCGCGCACCGCGTGGCGCGTCACGAACCTGGAGCGCAAATACCGTTCGCGCTTCGCCCGCTTCGAAGAGGTCTCCGAGCGCTTCGTGCGCGCCACGAGCACCGCCGAGGCCCCGTGGATCGTGGTCAACGGACGCGACGCGCCCTACCGCAACCTCACCGTGGGCCGCACGCTCCTCGCGGCGCTGCGCGAGCGCCTCGACCAGAAGCCCGCGCCCACGCCCGACCGCTCGCCGCCGCTCATCGCCTCCGTCGACCGCGTGAACGTGCTCCGCGCGCTGACCCTCGACCGCGCGCTCCGCGAAGACCGCTACGAGCGCGAGCTGGAGAAATGGCAGGGCCGACTCGCGCTGCGCACCCGCGACAAGAAGTTCAAGCGCACGGCCCTCGTGGCGGCCTTCGAGGGCAACGACGCGGCGGGCAAGGGCGGCGCGATCCGTCGTGTGACCGGCGCCCTCGACGCGCGCGTGTACCACGGCATCTCCGTCGCGGCGCCCACGGAGGAGGAGCGCGCGCAGCCCTACCTCTGGCGCTTCTGGCGCCACGTTCCGCGGCGCGGGCGCGTGGCGATCTTCGACCGGAGCTGGTACGGCCGCGTGCTCGTCGAGCGCGTCGAGGGCTTCTGCGCCGAGCCCGACTGGATGCGCGCCTACGGGGAGATCAACGACTTCGAAGCGCAGCTCGCCGCGCACGGGATCGTCGTCGCGAAGTTCTGGCTCGCCATCGACAAGGCCGAGCAGTTGAGGCGCTTCAAGAGCCGCGAACACACGGCCTTCAAGCGCTTCAAGATCACCGACGAAGACTGGCGCAACCGCAAGAAGTGGGACGACTACGAGCTCGCCGTCTGCGACATGATCGACCGCACGAGCACCGACCGCGCGCCGTGGACGCTCGTCGAGGCGAACCACAAGCCCTGGGCCCGGATCAAGGTGCTCAAGACCCTCGTGAAGCGCCTCGAAGACGCCTTCGACGCGATGCCGTGACGAGGCTCAGCGACGCCAGGTCGTGGGCGCGAGCCAGTACACGCCGCGTCCCTTGTCGTCGCTCACGAACATGCGCCCGTCGGTGGAGAACACCACGTCGCTCGGGCGCAGCAGCGAGGGCTGCGCGCTGCCGTTCGTCGCTTCGAGAAAGCGCACCGGCGTGGCCTGGCGCGGCGCGCCCGTGGCGGGATCCACCGGCAGGAACGCCACGCCCGCGCCCTGGTAGTCGGGCAGGTAGAAGCTGCCGTGGAGCGCGATGAAGAAGCCGTTGCGCCAGGGCTCGGGCCACGCGCCGCGCTCCCAGTCGAAGCCGAAGGGCGTGTCGCCGAGGGTGATCTTCACGCGCTGCTCGTCGATGCAGCGGCAGAGGCCCGTGGCCGCGTTGGGCCCCGCGGTGTTGGTGTAGCAGCACGGAAAGCCACCCCAGTGGTCGTTCTCGATGACGTGCAGCGTCTCCCACGCGTCGGGCGTCTGGTCGTTGCCGAGCTCTGCGATGAGGCACACGTCGCGACACGGGTGACAGCGCGCGTACATCGGGTTGCGAAAGCCGCTGCCGACCATGTTGAGCGCGCCCATGCCGAGCTCGTAGATGGCGCCCTGTCCGGGGGCGGGGCGTCCGTCGGGCGTCGCGCTGCACACGCTGTATTCGCCGCGCGTCGTGAGGAGGCGGCCGTTCACGCTGCGCGCGAGGCCGTGCGTCCATCGACCGCCGCGCTGGTAGAGGTTGCCGAGGGCCGATCCGCCGCCGCCGACCACGAGCTGCCGCGCGCCGCGCGTCTCGCTGCGCTGCCCCATCGCGTAGGGCGTGCGGTACACCGCGTCGATCGTGGTGAACCACAGAAAGCCGTCGTGAAAGGCCAGGCCGTGCACGGTCTCGAGGCCCGCGCCGCTCGCGAAGTTGGTGACCTCGGCGACGCCGTCGCGGTTGTCGTCGGAGAGCACCACGATGGCGCCGAGACCGCCCGAATCACCCGCCGCGGTGGACACCGACGGAGACGACACGAAGAGGTCGCCGTTGGGCGCGAGGGCCATCACGCGCGGGAGCCCGATGGAGGCGTAGCGACGGATGCAGAAGCCTTCGGGCGCGCGCAGTCCGGGCACGTCGGCGCCGAGGGAGCACCACGTGGGACCGCTTCCGTTCACGGGTGCTGCGAAGGTCTCGCAGCGGTCGGGACCGGGGCCCACGCCGCGTCCGATCTCGGGGCGCAGCGGGATGCACGCGGGGTCGACGGTGTGCATCGGCGGGCGGTCCCACACGGGCACGTCGGCGGGTGCGGCGTCGGGCGTGGCCGCGGTGTCGGTGGAGGCATCCGCGGGCGCGACGACGTCGGGGCGCGCGGTGACATCGGCGGCGACATCCGCGGGGGCGGTGCCGTCGGGTGCGACGGACACGTCGGAGGGCATCGCGGCGTCGGGCGCGGGCGACGAGGGCGCGGTCGGAGTGCAGGCTGCGAGGAGGGCGAGCGCGAGCGGCGCGCAGGGACGAGCAGAGAGCATCACGCGGAGTAGGAGGCCGGAACGCCCCGAGGGGAAGCGTCTCCGTGCACATTCCGCTGCGGGATTGTGGGGTGGGCGCGATGCGAAGGGTGGGCGTTCGCTCAACGCGCCGCGGCGGCGCCATTGGCAGGGGTTGTACGCGCGCGGAGACGCACCTCGCCGTCACCGTTCGCATCGACCCACACGGGCCCGCTGAACCCGATGGGCACCGCGTGGGAGAGCGGCAGCACGAAGGGCAGCGGCCGCGTCGCGTCGGCCCACGCGAGCACCATCGCGTCGCCCTGGAGCGTGAGCTCGTGGTCGCCCTCGTAGCGCACCCCATCGCGCCCTTCGCCCACCACCGGAACGCGCAGCGCCACCGCGTCGTCGACCCAGAGTTCCACGCGCTCCACGGGCACCCACGCGGGCGCGCTCACCCGCACGTGAACCCGCACGCGCCGCGGAAACGTGTTGCCCGCGCGCACCACGCTCCCCGCGGGCTGCCCCTCCACCGTGAGCTCTACGAAGGGCCCCGCCGACACGCTCGTGCGACCCGCGCGAAGCCCGTCGAGCACGCGCGCCGTGAGGGTCTCGCGCGTGCCCTCGCCCACGTAGATCCACGTGCGCGGATAGCCCGCCTCTTCGTGCACGAGCCGGTGCGAGTCGCTGTTGCCCACGGCCGTCACGCGCAGCCCGCGACGCGCGAGGCCCGCGAGGTCGACGACGCCTTCGCGCACGCGGTCGGGCGTTTCGAGCCAGATGCCGTTGAACACTTCGAGCGCGTTGAAGCCGTCACTGAAGCCCCTCCCCGCCTCGCCCGTCGCCGCGTCGAAGTGCGTGAGGTCGAAGTACCCGATGGAGGGCGGCATGCGCGGGTGGTTCACCATCACCACACGCGCGCCCATCTCGCGGGCGCGGGTGAACATCTCGTCGGGCGAGCGTTCGAAGTACCAGGGCACCGCGTCGTCGGGCGCCGTCTGCGCGTCGGGCACGGGCAACGGAAACGCGTTGAAGTGCCCCCACAGCGCCACGCCCGCGCTGGTCATCTCGTCGCCCGCCATCACCGCGAGACGCGCGTCGAGGCCCTGCGCGCGCACCGCGTCGCGGTAGTCGGTGATGCGGTTGTGATCGGTCGCCGCGGCCACGTCGACGCCGTTGCACACGAGCGAGGCCACACGCTCCGCGAGGGTCACCGTCGAGTCCGGTGAGGGCGCGGCGTGGAGGTGCAGATCGGCAGACACCCATCCCGCGGGCGCCACCACGGGGCGCAGGGTGGCCGTCACCGTACGCGTGGCATCGGGCGTGACGTCGAGCGTGTCGGCGTGGAGCGTCCATGCGCTGCCGTGCGTCGCCACCACGCGCCAGCGGCCCGGACGGAGCTTCACCGTGGCCTCGCCGTCGAGCACGTAGAGCGTGTGCCCCGAGACGTGTCCGAGGAGCGTTCCCACGGGCGCGAGCGTCGCGGCATCGCCGCCGTCGAGCGCGGTGAAGAGCACATGGGCGGGCACGGCCACGCCCTGGTCGTCGGTCACGCGCACGCGCACCGTGGCCGAGGGGTGCGCGCCATCGCGCACGGTCACCGCGCGGCGCGCATCGCCCGCGGGAACGGTCAGCCACGGACCCGCCACGCCCGCGCCGTCGAACACCCGCACGAAGGCCGCGAAGGGCTCGGCGAGTGTGACCCGTCGACGCGGTCCGTTCATCGGCGCTTCGAGACGCATCATGCGTTGTGCGTCGTACACGGCGAGGCGTCCGTCGGCGGCGTCGCTCACCACGTCGAGCACCTGCGCGACCTGCCCCCGCGCGGCCACCGCGAGCGCGTCGACCGCATCGCCGCGGAGCACCTCGACGTCGCGCACGAGCCTCGCGCCCGACTGCGTCCACACGATGGGCGCGGGAAAGGTCTCCGTCGCGATGTGCACCAGCGCGCGCCGCGCCGTGCCCTCGTCGGCCGCGCGAAACACCATCGCCGTGTCGTGCTCCACGAGGGCGAGCACGCGCGTCGAGACCTCGCCCTCCCACGCGGGCCCGCGCCCCCACACGAGCGCCGTCGCGCTGCCGGGGTTCACCTCATCGCCGAGCCTCGCACCATCGGGGAGCCCCACGGCCTCGGTCACCGCACGCAGCGACCGCGGTCCCGTGATGCAGAGCTGCGTGTCGAGGCGCACGTCGTCGACCTCGGCCACCGCGCGCACGCCCACAGCCCCGTTCGCACATCGCACGGTGGTCACGCCCTGCGCCACGGCGACGTGCGAGCGCCCCCGCGCATCGACCCACAGCGGACGCCACCAGAGCAACGGATCGCTGCGGTCGTCGCCGTCGTTGCGCGCGTCGAGCACGGCCCCGCGCAGCGGGCGATGGCCCGCGAGGTCTTCGCCCGCGGCGACGGTGAACTGCGCCGACGCGCCGCGGAGCACGAGGTCGCCGGCCCTCGCCCACGCGTGCGGTTCATGGCGTGACGCCGCGAGCGGAGCCACCCGCGCGAAGGGCACGGCGCGACGCGCGCGGCAGGCGGGGAGTACGAGCGACAGCGCGAGCGCGGCGACGGTCAGACGCATGGCGCTCCATGGAGTACACGAAGCGCGCGGCCCCGTGTGCGACGACCGTGTGCCCGACGGTCAGCGCGCGGCGCAGCGGAAGGCGTGGAGCGCGGGGTTGTTCCCTTCGCTCACGGTGACGTAGCCCGAGCCGTCGGCGCGCCATCCCACGGCCTCGCCCTGGCGCTCGGCGGCGAAGGCCACATCGCGCGCAGGCCCAGAAAACAGGGTGTTCAGCGCGGCGCCCGGCGCGAGGTCGTACTCCAGCAGCCGGGTGTACATCCGCACGAGGAGGCGCGCGCCGCAGGGGTCGAAGTCGGCGCCCGTCACGAGGTTCACGAGCGAGGGCGGGAGCGTGAGCGTCGCGACCTGGTGGAGCCGCACCGAGGGCATTCCCTGTTCGGCCGCGGGGAACGCGAAGACCTGCACCGGGCCCGTGTCGACCTTCGTGAAGAGGTACAGATCGCCCGTCGCGGGATGCATCGCCACGGCCTCGACGTTGTGCGGGCCGTCGTCGTAGCGGAAGGGCAGCGCCGTCGACGAGAGGTCCACGGGATCGACGCGCGCAGGCACCGTCGCAGGCACCTCGGGCACGGCCACGCGATAGACCGCGTACTCCGCGCGCACGAGGTCGTTGTCGCCGGTGTCCGCAAGGTAGAGGCACTGACCCGCGCCGCAGGGACCGAGGGCGAGGTCTTCCCAGTCGACGGCCTGCGCCGAGGGCAGTCGGTACTCCGCGCGGAGGTGCCCTTCGAGGTCGACGGCGAAGAAGCGCGCGCGGTCGCCCGAGTCGTTGTGCACAAAGAAGATGCCCGGCTGCGTGCGGCTCTCGACGATGCCCGAGAGCTCGTCGAGCGCGCCCGCCGTGATCGTGCCCGCGTCGACCGCCGCGTAGGTCGCACACACCGCGCAGCGCGGGTCGACGGATGCGTCGGAACTTCCCGACGCGTCGGAGATTTCCGACGTATCGACGGCGGGGCTCCGATCGGTCGCGACGTCCACCGCGGCGTCACCCACCGTGGCATCGACGGGCGTCGCATCGGGCGACGACGCGCAGGCCGCGAGGAGGATCGTCGACACGAGCGCGGCGCGGAGCTTCATCGCGGAGCGCATACACCCGCAGCCCCTCGCGGCGCAAAACCGATCGCGCGGCGTGTGTGGTACACGCGCGACTCCGATGAGCACCGCCCTCGACCGCCTCGCCGAACTGTGGTCCCGCCTCGACGATTTCTCCGCCCGCGCGAAGGCCGCGCACGGCGACGCGATCACCTGCCACGCGGGCTGCGACGCGTGCTGCCATCGACGCTTCTCGGTCACCGCGATCGAATCTGCCGCGCTCCGTCGCCACCTCGACGCGCTCGCCCCCGAGGCCCGCGAGACGCTCCGCGACCGCGCGCTCCACGGTGACCCGACGCGATGCCCCGCCCTCGACGCCGACGGCCGCTGTGACGTCTACGCGGCGCGCCCGGTGATCTGCCGCTCGCACGGCCTCGCGCTGCGCTTCCGCGACGACGCGCGACACCTCCCCGTGCTCGACGCGTGCGAGCGCAACTACACCGCCGTCGACCTCGCGACGCTCGACCCCGGCACCGTGCTCGACCAGACCACGCTCTCGACCATCGTCGCGGCGCTCGACGCCGCCCACACCGACGCGGTGGGGCTCTCGCGAGGACACCGCGACGAAATCTCCACGCTTCTGGCCGACGTGACCGCGGTCGAGGCAGCGGGGCACGACAAACCCTCCGCGTGAACGTTGTGTGACGCGCGGTTGCGTGCGAACGATCGCAGGGAGGGGTCTGCGATGAACGACGGAGCGGAGACGGTGCTGCGCGAGGGATTGCCGGGCGAGGCCCTCACGGTGGCGCTGCGCCGCGACGGCGAGGCGCTCGGGCTCGTGGTGGTGAGCGCGGGCGAGTCCGACGGCGTGCGCGTCGGCGACGAGCTCACGCTGCTCGACGCGCGATGTACCGGCGCCCAGGGCGTGGCGCTCACGTTCAACGGGCAGCTCGCGGTGCGCACGGGTGAGAGCGACGACGGACGCGGCGCAGACCCCGAGGCGCTCGCGGCGGCGCGGGCCTTCGTGGCGTCGCTGGCGGGCGGCGGAGACGTGCGCGCGATGCTGTTGCGCGTGGTGGGCGACGGGCCCTGCGTCGAGGCCGTGTGGACGGCGCTCTTCGCGGGCCTCGCAGCGTGAGGGGTTGAGGGGGTTCAGCCCGGCGGGAGTCCGCCGCCGCGGGCGGGCACGACGATGTACACGGGGCGACGGTCGACGGTGGTGCCCGCGCGTCCGCGCACGACGATGGTCGCCTGGAACACCCGCGCCACGTCGCCGCCTTCGAGAAAGTCGTTGTAGAACTCCACGCGGAACACGACGTTCGTGGAGGGCGACACGTTGTAGAAGGTCGTCGCGTCGCGGCGGTCGTAGCCCGTGGGCGCCTCGGGGGTCGCGCGCACCGGCGTGACCGAGCGGATGAAGTTCGCCGTGGTGCGCCCCGCGGGGAGCCCCGTCGCCGCGCTGTCGGCCTCGGCCACGGTGGTGATGTTCTGCCGCGTCTCGTTGGCGAGCGTGGTGATGGCCGACACGACGTTGCTCGCGATGCGCGCGATGCCGTCGGGCGAGTCGATGTGAAAGGCCACCTCGGTGTTGCCCGCGTTGAGCGTGCGCGTGAGCGACGCGAGGCGCACCGAGTTCGAGAACATGTAGCCCCGCGCGGCCATGCCGTTGACGTCGATGCCGACGAAGAGGGCGCCGCGGCGAATGAGCTCCGGCGCGAGGTCGGTGGCATAGCGGTGGCCCTCGATGCTCGCGGGCGACGTGGGGTCGGGACCGTCGTGCCACTCGCTGTCCGAGGCCATCACGAGGATGGGCACGCGGCCCTGCTGGAAGCATCCCCACCCGTACGCGTCGGCGATGCCCGGGCAGTCGCGCGCCGTGTCGACGAGGCCCGGCCAGCCGTTGCCCCGCGGGTCGAGCGCGTTGACCGTGGAGCGCACCGCGGCGGGGTCCGCGGGATCGACCCCCGTGCGCGCGCGGCGGCCGACGCCCGCGAGCGATTGAAAGAGCGCCTCGGTCTGACACTCGGGCGCGTTGCCGCCGAAGTAGCGTCCGCCCGAGTCGACGACGATGGTGTTCATGGTGTCGAACGCGCGCTGCACCGAGGTCACGTCGGTGGTGAGACGCTGACGAACCCAGAGGGTGTAGTCGCCCGCGAGCGTGGCCGTGCCGGGAAAGCCGTCTTCGCCATCGGGCATCGAGTCGAACGAGGCCACGCCCATGCGCACGTCGGGAATGGCCGCGCGCACACCGGGAACGATCACCGAGCTGAAGCTCGATCGCAGGCCCTCGATCGTGCGATCCATGCTCGCGGAGTTGTCGACGAGAAAGAACACGTCGGCCTGGCGGATGCGCGTCTGGAAGGTGAACTCCCGCGTCTCGCGCGGCCCCGTCGAGGTCGGTGCGTAGTAGGGCAGCACCACGTAGAGGGCGTTCTCCGGCGGGCGCGACATGGCCCCGCGCGGATCGGTGCGCGCCACCACCTCGGCGAGGTCGGCGAAGCCGTCGCCATCGCTGTCTTCGGAGCAGGGGTTCGTGCCCGCCATGCGCTCCTCGACGTCGGTGAGGCCGTCGTTGTCGGCGTCGGGATCGCGCTGGTTCGGCAGCCCGTCGGGGGGCGCGTCGCAGTTGTCGGCCGGCGCGCCGCAGAGGAACGCGCGGGCCCGCGACTCGTACCCCGGATAGCTCCGCACCGACTCGTCGCGGTCGCTGAAGCCGTCGTTGTCCGAGTCCGTGTCCATGAAGTCGGGCATGCCGTCCATGTCGGAGTCGACGCGCGTCGCGGCCCCCTCGTCGCTGTCGGAGATGCCGTCCATGTCGGTGTCGACGCACGGTGGCGCCGTGTCGACGGCCACGTCGGAGGCGTCGGTCACCACGGGTCCGTCGGTGACCACGGGCGCATCGGTCGGCGATGCGTCGGGCGTCGACGACGCGTCGGGGGTCGACGGTGACGACGTGCACGCGGCGAGCACGGCCGCGAAGAACAACAGCGAAGCGCGAGCGGGAGAGGCCATAGAGGTCCGCGAGCCTACGGCACCGCCTCCCCGCTCGTGAAGGTCGCGCACCACACCACCCACGGAATGATCACACGCGCGGCGCATTGCCCGCTTCGTCTGGTGTGCAGCGCGGTGATAGCGTCGGCGATGGTTGTGTTCTGTGCACCGCGACGTGACGGCGTCGCGAGGCACGGCGGCTGTTCCCGCCACCGCGCGTCGGCGTCGACTCGCACGCGACCCGCGACCGTTGCGAACCGTTGCCTCGCGCCGTCTGTTTCGACCTTCTGCAAGGAGACTTGGATGACCTTCGACCGCTGGCGTTTCTTGTTCACCGTGGGCTCCCTCGCGCTCGCCGCCGGATGCAGCGACCCCGTGAGCAACGGCACCTTCCCCGACGCGTCCACCGACGGCGACACCTCGGACGCGGGCTCCGACGGCTCCGCCGACGCGGGCTCCGATGCGGGCACCGACGCGCCCCGCGATGCCGCGCGCGACACCGCGACCGACACCGCGACCGACACCGCGACCGACAACGGCAAGCCCCCCACCGACGTGCCCGACGACACCGCCGATGCGGCCGCCGACAGCACCGTCACCACGCCCGACGCGGCCGCCGATGTCACCGCCGACGTCACCCCCGATGCGCCCGCCGACGTGGCCGCCGACGTCACCGCCGACGCCTCGATCGACGCGTCCCTCGACGCAGCCGCCGACGCTGCGACCGACAGCGCCGCCGACGCCGCGACCGACAGCGCCGCCGACGTGGCCGTCGACGCAGGCCCCGCGGCCTGCACCGCGCCCGCAGGAATGATCACCCTGCCCTCGGCCACGCCCATCTCGATCATGGGCACCACCACCGGCGGCACCAACACCTTCACCTCGACGCGCTGCCAGTCGAACACCGGCGGCAACGACCGCGTGTACACGCTCGTCGTCACGTCGCGCACCGGCGTGATCCTCTCGACCGACAACGACGGCACCGTGTTCGACACCGTGCTCTCGCTGCGTCGCGCGTGCGGCGACGCCACGAGCGAGCTCTCGTGCGACGACGACAGCGGCATCGGCTCGTCGCGCACCACGTCGTCGGTGATGCGCGCCGTGCTCGACCCGGGCACCTACTACGTCATCGTCGACGGCTACAGCAGCGCGTCGGGCGCGTTCACGCTCTCGGCCACGACCTTCACGCCCGCCGACAACGCGACCTGCGCGACGGCGCGCGCGGTCACCATCGGCACGCCGCTCACGGGCCAGACGCTCGACAACGCGGGCGCCCCCACGGTGTGCACGCCCGGCGGATCGCCCGGCGGCCAGGTGTTCTACTCGGTGACCGTGCCCGCGATGACCTCGGCCACCGCGACGCTCTCGCGCGCCTCGGGCTCGTGGACGTACTCCCTCCGCTCGTACGCCGACTGCGCGGCCACCACCTGCGGCGTGAACACGACCTCGTCGACGAGCCCCTTCGCGATCCCGCTGCTCAACGACACCGCGGCGCCGCGCACGGTGATCCTCAGCGTGGCCGCGACGTCGGCCGAGTCGACGGTCACGCCCTTCGACCTCAACGTCACGTCGGTGCCGCTGCGCGCGGGTCAGACCTGCGCGAGCGCCGTGACCCTCACGCCGGGCTCCACGCTCACCGCGCAAGACACCACGGGCTCGCCGAGCACGTCGTCGGTGTGCCAGACGAGCTCCACCGGGGGACAGCTCTTCTACTCGCTCACGATCCCCGCGAACCAGCGCGCGCGCGTCGTCGCGACGCCCACGGGCACCACGCTGCGCCAGCCCGTGCTCCGCGTGCTCGACACCTGCACCGCCACCACCTGCGTCGACAGCATCCTCGGCGGCACGAGCACCACGCCCGCCGCGGCCGTGCTCGACATTCCGAACACCACGGCCTCGCCGCGCACGATCCTCGTGTCGGTGGGCACGACCTCGACGACGACCGCGGGCACCTTCGACGTGTCGGCCACCACCGCCGCGATCGTCGACGGACAGTTCTGCGCCGCACCCGTGGTCGTGACCCCGGGCATGACGCTCATGGGCCGCGACGCGTCGGCGGGCCTGCGCGCCACCAGCGCGTGCCAGACCGCGGCGAGCGGCGGCCAGACCTTCTACCAGGTGACCGTGCCCGCGGGTCAGCGCGTGACGGTCTCCGCGGCGGCCACGGCGCCCACGGCCACGTGGCGTCCGGCGCTGCGCTCCTTCGCGTCGTGCACGGCCACCTCGTGCCTCGACTCGAACGTGTCGGCCACCGACGGCGGCTCGGCCACGCTCACGCTCAACAACACCGGCACCTCGGCGTCGACGGTGCTCTTCTCGGTCTCGGGAAGCGCCACCGCGCAGGGCACCTACAACCTCACCGTGGGCCCCGCGATGACGCCGCCGGGCTACACGTCGTCGGTCATCACCGCGGCCTGCGATGACATGACCTCGGGCACGGCCATCGAGCCCGTCGGCGGGTGGGACGACGACGAGGTCACCGACCCCGCGATGCTGCCCTTCGGCGTGGGCTTCTTCGGCACCGCGACGACGCACTACACCGTGTCGTCGAACGGCTTTCTGCAGTTCTGGACCTCGTCGTCGGGCATCGGCTCGACGGCGGCGACGAACTACGCGATCCCGACCTCGGGCTCGCCGAGCAACTTCGCGGCGCCCTTCTGGGATGACCTCGTCGTGTCCACGGTCACCGGCGCCGCCCCCGGCGTGCGCGTCGCCACCCTCGGCACCGCCCCCAACCGCCGCTTCGTTGTGCAGTGGACCGACTGGGGCATCTACACGGTCTCGGGCGTGCGCATGACCTTCCAGGCCAAGGTCTTCGAGACCACCAACGTGGTCGAGTACCACTACTGCTCGATGACCCCGGCCTCCGAGGCGCGCACCACCGGCACCAGCGCCACCATCGGCATCGAAGACGCGACGAGCACCCTCGGCACGCAGATCTCGTACAACGCCGCCGCCATGACCACGACGGGCAGCGGCTACCGCCTCACGCCGCGCTGACCGGCGCGCGTCCCCTCTCCGATCCCCCACACCCCGACGCCCCGCACGCTCCGCGCGAAGTTGACCGCGCGGGGCGCCGCGGTGTTGTTCGTCGCCATGACCGACGAGACCTCCGCGCCGTCGCCCCTCGTGGGGCTCATCATGGGCAGCACCTCGGACCTCGACACGCTCACCCCCGCGCGCGACCTGCTGCGCGAGTTCGGCGTCGCCCACGAGGTGCGCGTGGTCTCGGCCCATCGCACCCCGACGTGGATGTTCGAGTACGCCGACACCGCCGAATCGCGGGGGCTCGAAGTGATCATCGCGGGCGCAGGCGGCGCCGCGCACCTCCCCGGCATGGTCGCCGCGCGCACCGTGTTGCCCGTGCTCGGCGTGCCCGTGCCCGCGACGATGCTCAACGGCGTCGACGCGCTGCTCTCGATCGTGCAGATGCCGAAGGGCGTTCCCGTCGCCACGCTCGCGATCGGCAAGCCCGGTGCAGCGAACGCGGCGCTGCTGGCGATCAGCATCCTCGGCGCGACGCGTCCGGCGCTGCGCGAGAAGCTCCGGGCGTGGCGGGCCGCGCGCACCGACGAGGTGCTCGCAAACACCGTGTTGTAGGGGGGAAATTCAGCCCTTCACGCGCCACACGCGCACGGCCACGTAGGGGTCTTCGGGCGCGTCGGTCTCGTTGCACTGGGCGGCGTGGCGCTCGGCGCCGTTGCGGTCTTCGAAGAGCCCGTGGGCGTTGAGCGGGAGGTTCTCCGACGCGGCCGTCGCGAGCGGCGAGAACCACGGTTCGAGGGGCTCGACCACGTCCCAGCCGAGGGGCTCCAGGTCGTCGGCAGGCGGCGCTTCGACCACGGGAAGTCCCTTCGGCACCCACGGCGTCTGCGGCACCGCGAAGACCACCACGTCGAGCGCGCCCGCGCCGTGTCGGCCCGCTTCGCTGCGCAGCGCGAGCGCGTCGTCGAGGTCTTCGATCACGCCCTCCCCCTCGACGAGCAGCTCGGCGTAGCGGCGCGCCACGTCGCGGCCCCGTCGATCGGAGAAGGTCACGCCATCGAGGGGCGTGCGGTACAGGCCCCGGTAGAGGCTCCCCGCGCGGGGAGCGAGCACGAGCGCGCCGCGGTCGATCATCGCGAGAAGACCTCCCGGCGCACGATGGTGGCCTCGCGTTCGGCGCCCACCGACACGATCGCGATGGCCACGCCCACGCGCGTCTCGACCTCGTGCAGGTAGCGACGCGCGGCGCGCGGAAGGTCCTCCATCGTGCGGGCCTTCGCGACGGAGGCGTCCCATCCCTCCCAGTGCTCGTACACGGGCTCGGCGCGTTCGAGGTCGTCGACGGGGAGGTCTTCGTAGATGCGCCCGTCGATGCGGTACGAGACGCACACGGGCACGGTCTCCATGCCCGCGAGCACGTCGAGCTTGGTCACCGCGAGGTGCGTGAGACCGTTCACCCGCGCCGCGTAGCGCAGCGCCGGAAGATCGAGCCAGCCGCAGCGCCGCGGACGCCCCGTCGTCGCGCCGTACTCCTCGCCCACCTCGCGCAACCGCTCCCCCTCGTCGCCCTGGAGCTCCGTGGGAAAGGCCCCGTTGCCCACGCGCGTGCAGTAGGCCTTCGTGATGCCGAGCACCGTGTCGATGGCCGTCGGTCCGATGCCCGCGCCCGTGCACGCGCCGCCCGCGACGGTGTTCGAACTGGTCACGAAGGGATAGGTCCCGTGATCGAGGTCGAGCAGCGTGCCCTGCGCGCCTTCGAAGACCACACGACGTCCCGCGCGCACGGCCTGATACGCGGCCACGGAGGCATCCCCGAGCAGCGGCGCGATGGCCTTCGCGAGCGGCGCGGCCCACGCGAGCGTGCCTTCGAGCGTCGGCGCCTCGACCCCCACCGCGCGGGCGCGCTCGCTCCACACCTCGACGAGCGCGGCCACACGATCGCGCGCCGATGCGCGTTCGAGCTCGCAGAAATCACGGAGCGTCACGCCGAGCCGCGCGGCCTTGTCGCTGTACGTCGGACCGATGCCGCGCCCCGTGGTGCCGATGGCCCGCGGCCCCGCGTTCGACGCGCGATCGATCGCCGCCTGAAAGGGAAAGGTCACATGCGCGCGCCCGCTCACCGTGAGCCGCGCGCGCACGTCGAGGCCGCGTCCCTCGCACTCGGCGATCTCGGCCACGAGCACCTCGGGCGCGATCACCATGCCCGCGCCGAGCACGCAGCGCACCGACGGATGCATCACCCCCGATGGGAGCAGATGCGTCACGAGCTTCTGCCCGTCGACCTTCAGCGTGTGGCCCGCGTTCGCGCCGCCCGCGTAGCGCACCACCATGTCGGCGCGCTCTGACACCAGGTCGACGACCTTGCCCTTGCCCTCATCACCCCACTGGGCTCCGACCACCACCAGCGCTGCCATGTGCTCCTCCGCGGTGCGACCGGCCATCGGGGCCCTCGCGCGCGGCCGCGGAGGATAGTGCACCGCCGCCTCCGCGTGCACCCGCTGTGTGTCCCCTCCCCGCGCGATCGCGCCGTTGCGCGCCCTGGCCCCGCGCGCCAACAATGGCCGTCACTCCCGTGCACGACGACTTCACGCTCGAAGGGCTCATCGCGCGACTCCGCACGCACACCGCGCCGCCCGAGTCGCCCGCGCTCTCGGCCTCCGTGGCCGTGGTGCTCCGCGCCCCGTCGCCCGACCGCGAGGCCGAGGTGCTCTTCATCGAACGTGCGGTGCGCGAGGGCGATCCGTGGTCGGGGCACATGGCCTTTCCCGGTGGCCGTCGCGACGCGCACGAGACGCCCTTCGAGACCGCGCTGCGCGAGACCCGCGAGGAGCTCTCCCTCGACCTCGCCGCCGACGCGCACTACCTCACGCGCCTCGACGACGTGCCCGTGCTCATCCGCTCGCACCAGGTCGACATGCGCGTGGCGCCCTTTGTCTTCGCGCTCCACCGCGACGCGCCGCTCACGCCCAACCGCGAGGTGGCCGACACGCTCTGGCACCCGCTCGGCGCCCTCGCGCGCGGCGAACACCGCGGAACCTTTCCCTTCACCTGGCAGGGCACGGAGCACGCCCTCCCGTGTCACCGCGTGGGTGAGCGTGTTGTGTGGGGGCTCACGTACCTGATGCTCGAAGGGCTCTTCGAAGCGCTGGGGCTTCAGCGCGTGAAGAGCACCGTGCGCGCGGAGTAGGCCGTCCAGTAGTACTGCGACAGCCACGTGTAGCGGAGGTTGTTGTAGTCGAAGCCCGGCGTGCGAAAGCCCGTGATGCTCATGTAGAGCTGCTGCCCCGCGGGCATGTCGTTGAGCCCCATCACGCGCGACACGTCGGGGAACCCGAACGAGCGCGACGCGCCCGGCGCGAAGGTCTGCCAGTAGAGCGTGTCGCCCGAGAGGTTCACCCACCACATGTCGGGCGACGCGCCCGTGAGGTCGAAGCGCACCGTGCGATCCGTCGCGAGCGAGCCCGTGTCGACCGGCGTCGTCACGTTGGGAATGCCCACCCACCCGTTCAAGCGCACCGTGTCGTCGGGCGTGGTGATGCCCGAGGCGATCACCGCGGCGTAGGGCGAGTTGAAGTACTGCCCCGTGCCGTACATCCCTCGCACCGTGAGCCGCGCGTCGGCGATGGCGCCCGTGAACGCGGGGAGCGCCGTGAGCCAGAAGGGCTCCGTCGCGTCGCGCGCGTTCACCGCGATGTCGGGACGCGGAATCACGCCCTCGCCGCCGAGGTCGATGAAGCCCTCGACGCGCAGCCGATCGGGCTCGCCGCGCACCGCCGCGGGCAGCCCCTCGATGACCACCTGCGTCTGGTGGTCGAGCGGGATGTTCATGTCGACGCGCACGTTGGTGATCTCCGCGCGCGGCGACGCGAGCACGTTGCGGGCGACGCCCATCATGTACGGCGTGAAGGCCTGCGTGCGCGTGTTCTCGACGCCCGCGATCGCGTACACCGCGAGCGCCGCAGGACGCGCCACGATCGTGAACGGATAGCCCCGACCGCCGTACCCCGGCTGCACGTATTCGAGCACGGTGCCGCCGTCGCCCGGCGAGGGCGCGGGGTAGAGAATGTCCGACTGCGTGGTGAACACGAAGGCCACGCGACGCTCGCCCGCGCGCGGCAGCGGGATGTTGCGCCAGGGGTTCGGCGCGAACTCGTTGGGACCCGCCCAGATCAGCTCACCGGAGATCTGCGCGCCGTAGGTTCCGCGTCCGCCGCCGCCACCGCCCGGCGGTGGCTCGCCCATCGCGCACGACGGAATCATCTGCGGATAGAGGTAGAGCGTGACGTTCTGCGCGTCGAAGACCTGCACCGTGTGGCTGTTGAAACATCGCGCGCTCACGGTCACCGTCACCGGCCCGCGGAGCTCGGGGTACGAGATCGTCGCGCGTCCCCGCATGTCGGTGCGCGTCGAGCGCGGCGCGGCCACCGTGGGATCGTCGCCGACGAACACCAGCGCGCCCGGCAGCGCGTCGCCCGTGCCCGCCGCGAGCACGGTCACGTTCACGTTGCCCGCGATCGCACCACCCCCGAGCCCGCCGCGCGTCGACTCGGCGCTGTCGGTGTAGCGGTAGGCCTCGGGCACGGTGATGCGCTCGTCGCCGCTCTCGACGGTGATGGGCACCCGTCCGTCGGCGTGCGCGGGCGTGCGACACCACAGGCGCTCGGGCCCTTCGACACGGTCGATGGCGCAGGGCAGGCCGTCGAGGGTCACCACCGTCGCGTCGGTGAAGTGCGTGCCGAGGCCGCGCACCGAAATGAGCGTTCCGCCCGAAAGCGATCCCTCGTCGGGCTCCACGAGCAGCGCGTCGTAGTGGTAGCCCATGGGCAGCACGGCGGTGCGGCCGTTGATCTCCACCGACACATCGGCCTGACCCACGCGACCCGCGGGCGGAAGCACCGTGAGGCGACGCGAGTCGGTGAAGGTCGTGTCGGAGGGCTGCACGAGCGCGCCGCCGAAGCGCACCACCGAGTCTTCGTTGAAGTTGGTGCCGCGCACGACGACCTGGTTGCCGCCGGTGAAGGGTCCGTGGTCGGGCACCACACCCACCACGATGGGGTTGGTGTTCACCGCGGCTTCGCGGGCCGCGTCGCGCACCACGGCGCGGTCGGCGGAGGCATCGGCGCGCGCGTCGACGGCGGGTGCGTCGAGGGCGGCGTCGTCGGGCACGAAGCGTCCAGGGTCGTTCGAGCAGGCGGCGATCACGACGAGCGGAAGGCCGTACAGAAGACGCTGCATGCGAGGTCCTCGGCGCAGTGGGGAGAAAGGAAACGTAGGGGTTGGAGTATCGAGACGACAGCGGGGTGCGCGCAATGGCGGCGCATCACCCGCACGACGTACGTCGGCGCCGCGATCAGCGGATGGGCGTGAGGTTCGTTCCGCCCGCGTAGGCGTACGAGACGTAACGGTCGAAGCCCGACACGAGCACCATCACGGTCTCGGGAGGATCACCCGCGTTGGCGGGCTCCGCGCGGACCGTGTGCACACCATCACCCTGGCGCCCCGGGAGGATCGTCGGGGGCATGGTGCTGCTGTCGATGCGCGGGAACGAGAGCTGGCAGCGGTACGTCACGTAGACCGGCGCGGGGCACATGTGGCGCGCGGTCTCGATGCAACCGTCAGAGCGCGAGACCGTGCAGTCGGCGAAGTCCGCCACCGGGGTCTCGTTCACGCCGTCGCCGAGGAACACCCGCGCCGACGGACGCGCCACGATCTGCACGAAGTCGAAGGCGTACTTGTTCGGCGTCAGGAACACGTACTCCGAGCGCCACTGCTCCACGGGCGGAACGATCACCAGCGAGGGGTCGCCGCCGGGCAGCGTGAGGGGAATGCCCGTGGTGTTCTGCGAGCCCATGAACTGCGCGACGGACACGCGGTTGTTGCCGCGGATGATGAAGTCCGCGAGCGCGCGGATGTCGCGGAACTCGCCCTCGTCGAGGTCGAACGCGAGCGTCGGTCCGCCGGGGTTGCTCACGTCGACGGGGAGCGTGGTCTCGACGTGCACCGGCGACGATCCGGGGTTCATCACGCGGAACCACTCGGGCTCGTTGACCTGCGCCACCATCGCGCCCGCGTTGGTGACCGCCCGCGTGCGCGGCGCCGTGCGCGAGGCCACGTACCGCTGCCCCACCGTCGACGCAGGAAAGAGCTGCTCTTCGATGTGGTCACACGCCGCCTGACGCTCCGCCGACGTGCGCCAGAAGGGAACGTCGGAGCACTCGGTGCCCGCGAACACCGCCACCGGACGATCGGCCGTGATCGAGCTCCCCGTGAAGTCCGCGAGAAACTCTCCGGTCTCCAGGTTGAGCACGTCGAACGGTCCGAGCGTGACGGCGAAGGGCGAGCCCGCGGCCTGCGTCATGCGCAGCGGTCCGCCGGGGATCACATCGGCCGTCGCGTTCACCTCGACACGGGTGTTGGGCTGCGTGCCCACGATGGTCATGAACGAGCGGATCTCGTCGCCGCCGTTCGTGTCGGGGTTGTCGGTGCGCGACCACTGCTGCGGCCACGAGATCACCCGGTAGTTTCCGTCGAGCGAGTTCGTCGGCACGAGCAGCGACGCGTCGTTCGAGAACACCCCCACGTTCTCCAGCGGGTTGAACTGATACGCGATCACCGGGAACGTCGACGTGACCCGATACGCGCGCGACGAGAGGCACGTGCCCGAGCCGTCGTTGAGCCCCGCCACCGTCGAACAATCGACCTCACGCGCGGGCAGCTCGAACACTTCGAGGTCGCGCGGCGGAATCACCGCCGTCGCCACGCGCTCCAGCACCGGCGGCATGCCCGGCGGCGCGTTGTTGCGGTGGATCTCCACGCGCGTCGTGAGCACCGGATCGGGGTTGCTCACCACGATGGCGTACTGCTGCGAGGCCGCGCTGCGTCCGCCCGTCTCCACGATGTTGTCGAGGTCGACGCCGTAGTACTCGCAGCCGATGTTGGTGTTGATCACCGAGTCGTCGGTGCAGAGCCGCACGCAGCGCCCGCCGCGGCACGCCTCGCCCATCGACGTGTCGCAGTCGCGCATGGGCTGCCAGCTCCGGCCGTCGGGCGCGCACACCTCCACCGAGAGGCTGTTCTCCGTGCAGCGCGTGTCGCCGGGACGGCACAGCACGCACCACCGATCGGGCACGCACACGAGCCCCTGCTCGGCGCAGTCTTCGTTCACCACGGTGGTGAGCTCGCCCGCCGCGCGGCAGGTCTGGTGCGTGTTCTCGAAGCAGCGCTGCTGACCGACCTGGCAGGTGATCCACGAGCCGTCGGGGGTCGAAGGCGCGTCGCTCCCGGTGGGCACGTCGGCCGTGACGCCGCCGTCGATCTCACGGTTCGGCGAGCCGCACGCCACCATCAGGAGCGCGAGCGAAAGGAATCGTTGCGAGTGCTTCATGCGCGGTGCCCTGCGTTCGCGGCGATCAGCGGGTGACGTAGGTCCCGCGGCCGGCGTAGGCGCTCCAGTACGCCTGGTTGATCGTCGCGTACGTGAAGCGGTTGAAGTCGAAGCCCGGGATGCGAACGCCCACGAGCGAGAGGCCCAGGATGTCACCCGTCGGCAGGTCCGACAGGCCCATCAGCGTCGAGAGGTCGGGGTAGCGGATCGCGCGCTCGGCGCCCGCCGCGAGGTGCTGCCACGAGCTGCCCTCCCACTGGAGCGTGAGGATCAGCAGATCGGGCGCCGCGAGCGCAGGGTCCACCGAGAAGCGCACCGTGCGATCGGCCGGGAGCGCGCCGCCCGCGGTCGGAGACATCAGGTCGGGAATGCCCATCCAGCCCCGCACCGCCACGGTCTCGTCGGGCGAGGTGATGCCGCCGAGAATGAGCGCGCTGCACGGCGCGGGCGTGTCTTGAAAGGTCTGCGGCCCCGTGACCGTGCCCGAGGCGTAGCGCGCGTGGATCTTCAACGTCGCGTCGGCCAGCGCGCCCGTGAAGCCCGGCAGCCCGCTGAACACGTACGCCCCCGCCCGCGTGCCCGTCACGCTGAGGTCGGGACGCGGAATCACACCCTCGCCGCCGAGGTCGATGAACGCGCTCGCGTGAAAGATGTTCGGCTGCGTCTGCCCCGACGGCAGCGGGTACGCCGTCACGTCGAGCGGCGTCTCGTGGTCGAGGGAGATGTCCATGTTGATCGCGACGTTGGTGACCACGCCCTCGGTCGGGGTCGTGGGGTTCACCGGCGACGCGAGCACGCCGCGCGCGACGCCCATCACGTAGGGCACGAAGCGCCGCTGCGTGGCGTCGCCCGTCGTGCGCTCCACACCCGCGAGCGCGTACACCGCGATGGCGCCGGGACGCACCAGCAGGTCGAAGGCGTAGCCGCGGCCGCCGTAGTCTTCGGGCACCACTTCGAGCACGCGCGACTGAAAGCGCGCCGCGTTGGTGCCCGTGTAGTCGGGCGTGAAGATGTCGGGACGCGTCGCATACACGTACGCGACGTGACGCTCGCCCGCGCGCGGCGCAGGCACGTTGCGCCAGGGGTTCGGCGCGAACTCGTTGGGCCCCGACCAGATGAGCTCGCCCTGCACGCGACCGGGATACACGGGACGCTGCGTGCTCATGGGCTGCATGCCCGACGAGGCGCACTCCTCGGTCATCAGCGGCGTGAGGTAGATCGTCGCGTTGCGCGCGTCGAAGCTCTGGATGGTCGTCGTGGTGAAGCAGCGCGCGCTCGCGGTCACCGTCACGGGCGGCGTGATGGTCTCGGGCGAGAGCGTGACCTGACCCGTGTCGCCCGTGCGTCCCGCGCCGGGGGGCGTGACCGACGGATCGGTGCCCAGAAACACCGCCGCGCCCGGCACCGGTCCGCCCGACATCGCGTTGAGCACGGTGACCGTCAGCGAGCCCTGGATGCGTCCGCCCGAGAGGCCGCCGCCCACGGAGTCCGCCGAGTCGGCGTACTGGTACGCGTCGGGCACGGTGAGCGTGCTCGATCCGCTCACGATGGTGACCGACACGCGGCCGTCGGGGTGCGCGGGCGTGAGGCACGACGCGAGCTCGGGGCCCGTCACGCGCACGCCGGTGCAGGGCATGCCGTCGAAGGTCACGGTCATGCCGTCGGCGAAGGGCGTTCCGAGGCCGTGGAGCTGCACGCGCGCGTTGCCCGTCGTGGGGCCGAGCGCGGGGTCGACGTAGAACGCGTCGTAGCGGTAGCCCTGCGGGAGCACGGTGGCGCGGCCGTTCTGACGGATCTCCACGTCGACCACACCGGGACGCCCCGAGGGCGTGGTCACCACGATGCGGTTGCGGTCGACGAAGCGCGTGAAGCGCGGCTGCACCAGAAGTCCGCCGAAGTACACCTGCGCGTCTTCGGTGAAGTTCGATCCGCGGAGGGTGACCTCGGTGCCGCCGAGGAACGATCCGTGGTCGGGCACCGCCCCCACGAGCACCGGCGCCGGGGTCGACGAATCGCGTCCGTCGGCGCTCGCGTCGCTGCGCGCATCGCCCGCGGCGTCACGGCCCGCGTCGATTCCCTGCGCAGGGAACGAGGCCCCGTCGGAGCCGCATCCCACCGCGAACACGAGCACCGGAACCACCCGAGCGAAGCGCTGCCACGACATGAAGAATCCCTCCGGCAGCGCTGTGGATCCGCTGCACCGTGCACCGGCGCGAGTATCGTCGAGCTTGACCACCGTGCCAACCGGCGACGGCGCGAGGGGTGCGCTATTCGAGGGCGTCGAAGCGCGCGAAGCCGCCGACCGCGTCGGCGATGGTGCGGAGCAGACGGAGCCGCGGGCCTTCGGTCTCCGTGCCGTCGCGCACGAGGGGTTGTCCCGGCGCGAACAGGGCATCGACGGGCGGACGCAGCGCGCGGGCGATGAGCTCCAACGCTTCGACGAAGCGACGCGCGGCGAAGAGCGGGGCGAGCTCACGCTGCGTGCCCTCGAAGGCCGCCACGAGGGCCACCTCGGTGGGGCGCGTGAGGAGCGCGCGGTCGGCGTCGGTCAGCGCACCGCCCGGCGCGTCGCGCGAGATGTTGAACACGCGCTTGAAGGCCACCGCGAGGTCGGCCGCGGCGGGCGTCTCCCAGAAGGTCGCGAGCCCCTCGGCGCGTTCGAACACGTCGAAGGGGTTGTCGCGCGAGGCCGCCATGCACGCCGCCACCACGTCGCGGGGAAAGCGCTCGTCGAGCAATCCGCGGAGGCGCTCGGCGGCGAAGTCGACGAGGGCGCGCACCGTGTCGTCGCGCGTGGCCTTCGCGGCGGCGGCGCTGGCGACCATGCGGCCGTTCTCGTCGGCGTACACGTCCCACGCGGCGCCGAGGGCCTCGGCGAGCGAGAGCGAGGCCCGGTGGTGCAGCAGCGTGCGGAGCGTGCCGATCGCCACGCGGCGAAGGCCGAAGGGATCTTCGCTGCCCGACGGACGGAGCCCCACGGCGAAGCATCCCACGAGGGTGTCGAGGCGGTCGGCGAGGGCCACCACGGCGCCGAGCTTCGACGGAGCCACCGCGTCCGCAGCGCCGCGCGGCTGGTAGTGCTCCTCGATGGCCGCGGCGACGGAGCCGTCTTCGCCGTCGTGGCGCGCGTAGAAACCACCCATGATGCCCTGGAGTTCCGGGAACTCGCCGACAGTCAGGGTCACGAGGTCGGCCTTCGCGAGGAGCCCCGCGCGCGCGGCGTGGGCGCTGTCGGCGGAGAGCTTCGGCGCGAGCCACGCGGCGAGCTTCGACACGCGGCGGGCCTTGTCGCCGTACGAGCCCAGCTTCGCGTGAAAGGCCACGCCGTCGAGGGCCGTGACGCGGGCGTCGAGGCGCGCGCGGCGGTCCTGCTCCACGAAGAAGGCCGCGTCGGAGAGGCGCGCGCGCATCACGCGCTCGTTGCCCTTGCGAATGGTGTCCGGGTCCTTCGCGGTGTTCACCACCGTGAGAAACACCGGGAGCAGCCGGTTCGTCGTGGGTGCGTTCGCGTGGCCGTGCGCGCCGTGCGAAGGGTCACCGTGGTCGCCGTGCCAGGCGCCGTCGGGGCCGAGCGCCGAACGCCGACGGGCGACGGCGAAGTACCGCTGGTGCCCGCGCATCACGCTCTCGATGAGCGCGTCGGGGAGCGAGAGGTACTTCTCTTCGAAGCGTCCGACGACGGTGTGGGGCTCCTCGACGAGGCCGAGCACTTCGCCTTCGAGAAAGCTGTCGCGCACGAGCTCGCCGCCCTCGGCCGCCGCGGCGGATTCGAGGCCCGAGAGCATCGCCACGCGGCGCGAGTCGGTGTCGACGCGCACGAAGGCCACGCCGAGCGCGGTGACGTACTCCTCGGCGCTGCGCAGCGGAATCTCCGCGGGCGCGAGGAAGCGGTGCCCGCGGGTGACGGCCCCGGCGTGAACCCCCGCGAACTCGAAGGGCACCACCTGCGTGTCGTAGAGGGCCACGATCCACTGGATGGGGCGGCCGAAGGCGGTCTCCTGCGTCGCCCAGCGCATGCTCTTCGCGAAGGCGATGCGGCGGCACACCGTCGCGAGCACCGTCGGGAGCAGCGCCGCGGTGTAGCCCCCCGCGTGGCGGATCACCGCGCGCACGTAGCGTCCCTTCGCGGTGTCGGCGATGGAGAGGTCCGCGGGGAGCACCCCGTTCTTCTTCGCGAATCCCTCGGCGGCCTTGCTCCACTGGCCGTCGGCGGTGCGGGCCGACGACTCGGGGGGCCCGAGCACCTCCTCCTCGCGGGCCTCGACCTCGGGCACCACCGACGAGACGAGCACGGCGAGGCGTCGCGGCGTGCCGAGCACGCGCACGAGCCCGTGGGCGATGCGGGCCTTCGAGAGCTCCTCGGTGACGAGCGTGCGAAGCTGGTCGAGCGCGCCGTCGAGAAACGACGTCGGGAGTTCTTCGCAACCGATTTCGAGCAGAAGCGTGGGCGAGGACATGGTGTAGGGCCCGCACACCTACCAGACGCGCCCCCACGGTGGAAGCCATCGCGCGCACGCGCCCCACGGCGGCGACGCAGCCGTGCAGCCTCCTCGCGCCGCCATGAACACCCGCGTCGCACCGTGGTACTTCGTTCTGCATGAGGGAGTTCGTCGTCTGCCGTGGGTCCGGCGCGGGTGCCCGCCTCGTGCTGTTCGTGCTCGCCAGCGTGGTCACCGCGTGCGGAACGCCGACGCCCCCCGACGACGTGGCGTACCCGGGCGCCGACGCGACCTACAGCGACGTGATCACGCCGCTCGACGGGAGCACCCTCGCGTGCCCGCCCGACGCCCCCCTCGCCTGCGCCTATCTCGGGCACCCGGTCTGCCTCGCCATCTCCGAGGAGAGCTGCGGCGCGTGCGGACGCCGGTGCGCGGGCACCACCCCCGTGTGCATGGCGGGTCGCTGCGTGCCGTGTCCGTCGCCGCGGGCGTGGTGCGACGGCGAGAATGCGTGCATCGACGTACGCACCGACCCGCGTCACTGCGGCGCGTGCGGTCAGGCCTGCGAAGACGGCGCGCCCTGCGCGAACGGCCGCTGCGTCCCCTGCCCCGTCGGCACCGGACGCTGCGGACGCGCGGCGTGTCAGAGCCTCGACAGCGACCGCGAGAACTGCGGCGCGTGCGGGAGCCGATGCCCGGCCGTCGGCCAGCGCGCCGCGTCGGCCGTGTGCACCGCCGGACGGTGCAGGGTCACGTGCATCGCGGGGACGGCGGAGTGCGACGGCGACGAGCGGACCATCTGCGAGACCACCACCCTCGCCGACGACGCCCACTGCGGCGCGTGCGGCCACGCGTGCGGGCCCGCTGCGACCTGCGTCTCCGGGCGCTGCGTGGCGTGGGGCGTGCGCCCGCGGGCGCCCATCTCCATCGAGGCGCTTCGATCGACGCGCCCGACCCTCCACTGGGTGCTCGGACCGGGGACCACCGGCGCGCGGATCGAGCTCTGCACCACGAGGGACTGCGAGGTGATCGAGCACACGTGGGAGGTGACCGGCACGCGCTTCCGGGTGCCCGGACCGCTGTCGCCGGGCTTTCATTTCTGGCGCCTCTACGCGCTGCGCGGCGCGACGGTCGACGCCACGCCGGGGCCGACCTGGGGGTTCTCGGTCCCGCCGCATCCGACGGAGTGGCAACAGAACGGCATCGACCTCAACGGCGACGGCTTCCCCGACGTCGTGCACGCGGCCTACCTCGGCTCCGACCTTGACCTCGGTCAGCCCAACCCCGACGTGGGCATCGAGTACGGCACCGCGAGCGGATCGATCCCTTCGAACGGCGTCGTCGACGACCGTCTCCGGTTTCACGGAATCGGCGCCGTCAACGGAGATGTCGACTGTGACGGGTACGGCGACTTCGTCCACTACACCGCGGTCCGCGTCGGCATTGCGGGGCCTGCGGGGTACCTCTCGGGCCGCGCGCTCGGCCTCTCCTGGCCCTTCGACTGGAACGACTACAGCCGCGGGTCGGACGCCGACTTCAACGGCGACGGCTGCGTCGACCGTCTCCTCCCACCGTCCGGCGCCTTCCTTCGCTTCGAGGTGATCTCGTCCGCCCGCATCGACCCGGGCCTCCTGGGCCTGTGGGCCCACAGCAACGTCCCTGCTGCCCGCGTTCCGGCGACGATCGACGACGACGGCTACGACGACGTCCGGTGGTACTATGCCTATCCGGTCTGGACCTAACACCCGCGCGCGCAGGTTCGGCAAGAACCGTGCGTGCTACGCTCCTCGCGGGGGTATCGCCGTCATTGACGCAATGCGTCGCCGCGCAGTCAGGTAGTGGGCGTCTCGGCGCCGAGGATCACCGCGAGACGCTCCATGACCTCGCGCCTCACATTGACACCTTCCGCCCCCCATACTCCGTGAGGGGCGCCGATCCCGACCATCCCGAGGCGTTGCACAACCTGACTGGCGCGGTCGTAGGGGACACTAGCGACATCGCTCGCCGATGCCGCCTTGGTTCCGATAGTCACCTCCTGAATGCGACCGCTGCGACCCGTACTCTTTACAGTGACCGGGAGCCTCTTGGCGCCATCGGACACCATAAGCGCGTGGGTAGCGCCGACTGCGGGCACGGCGTCCTCATTCGGGTTCACCGAACCGGGAATGACTGCCGAGACAAGAGAGATGGCAGGGAAGCCGCCTTCCGCGTTCCGGGCCGTGGCTACGGTAGCACGAAGGTCGGCGAGTCCCTGTGCGTCGCAGTCAACCAACATCTTCGCCACCGAGCGGCAGAAGGTGTCAGGCATACGCAGCGGGTCAAGGTAGTCACGGATGAGGATTCCGAGCGACGGAATCACATCCTCATCCAACACGTCTTCCACGCGCCGAACGGACTCCAGTACCACTGCCGCGAACTCTCTCTTGACCTCGCCTTTCATGCTGTCATCGATAACAGCTCTCACCGCTTCGGTGTGCGTATCTTCTGTGGAGATGATTCGATCCCACAGCTTTGCTGCTTGCCACTCGCGATACGCACCGCTCATCTCCATGATGGGCTTTGCATCGCTTGCTGCGACGGATACCACGCCGACGAGCACACCAGTCTTGATGTCACTTCCGGCGATTGCGCCTGCTGCCCCCATCGCCGCGCCAACGGTAGTCTTTGCCAGAAGCCTCAGAATCGGATTCGTCTCTTTCTCTTGCGTCATCACACGCTCACAGTCAGGAGAACCAATGACCAGTCAGCCCATTTGGGTTAGAGCAATCGCCGGAATCGCTGTCGCCGCATTCCTTGGAGCGATGATCTGGAGTCGATTCGTGCGATGGGCTGTCAGGCAATATCGCCATAGGTGGTATCGCCGCGAGTGACAGCATACAATGCAGCGATGCGAGGCGTTGACATTTTGCCGCTTTTCAAGGCACAACGTCAGGAGCTCCAGTCGCGCAGGAACCTCACCGATGACCACCCCACGCCCCAAACGCAGCGCCCGGAAGCGCGGCCCTCGCAAGCGCAACGACGGTGACGCCCCGAAGCGCTCGCCTCGCCGTCCCGCGGAGCAGCCGCGCTCCATGCTCGACTTCCAACGGATGTTTCCGAACGAGGCGGCGTGCGCGGACTACATGGAGCGTGTGCGGTGGCCCGATGGGTTCGTGTGCCCGTCGTGCGGCACCAAGGGAGAGCCCTACCGATTCGCAGCGCACCCTGCGATTCTGGAGTGTCGTGCGTGCAAGAAGGAAACGTCCCTGACTGCGGGGACGGTGATGCACAAGACGAAGCAGCCGCTTCAACTGTGGTTCAACGCCGCCTATCTCGTGACGACGCAGACCCCCGGCATGAGCGCGCTCCAGTTCCAGCGGCAGATGGGGCTCTCGCGGTACGAGACAGCGTTCCAGATGCTCCATAAACTGCGCGCGGGGATGATGCGCCCTGAACTGGAGCGCGACTCCATCGGTGATCCATACCCCGTCGAGGTCGATGAGGCGTGGATCGGCGGCAAGACCATCGGCAAGGGACGCGGCGTGACGGACGCCTCCCTTGTGGTGATCGCCGTCGAGGTGCGCGAGCGTGCGACGCCGAAGAAGGGACGGGCGAGCTACTACGCGGGCCGCGTTCGGATGCGCCATGTAGTGAGTCGCGAACGCGCCGAACTGGAGCCTTTCGTGCGGGAGAACGTGCTCGTGGGGTCCGTCGTGCGAACGGACGGCTGCAACGGCTACGACTACCTGCAAGCGTTCGGCTACAAGCATCAATGCAAGGTGCTCCACGGCGATGCTGCGGCCACGAAGGAGTGGCTGCCGATGGTCCACATCGTCATCTCGAACCTCAAGACCTGGTTGCGAGGCACGCATCACGGAGTCTCCCCGCAACACCTTCAGACCTATCTCAACGAGTACGTATTCCGCTTCAACCGGCGCTTCTACCCGATGACCTCGTTCGCCTCTGTGCTCGGGATCGGGAGCGTCTCGCGAGGCCCGACCTACGAGGGGCTCTACGGCGGCGATTGGGAGCACAAGCGCAACGACGCAGAGGCCGCGCAGGGCGTCCCCACGGGGCGCCAGAGGCCCGCGAAGCGCCGTCGATGGACCAACCGCCGATGAACGCCGCGCGCCGCCCTCTACCCCCGCTTGCGGGGCTTCTCCGTCGCGAGTGGCGCGGGCGGCGCGTCGGCCTTCACGGTCGCCGCCGCCTGCTTCTCCGCACGTCGTTGCGCGCGATGCTCGCGTGCGGCTCGGATTGCCTCGATGCCGTTGAGCTTTCGTCCGGGGTGGAGCGCGTGCTTCATGGTCTTGTGGTGGTTGAGCAGCGGGAGACCTCCGGTCGCGTGCTCGAAAGCGTCGAGCACCATGTACTCCGTCACCATGACGTGAACGAACACGAGGGAGTCAGCCTCGATGTTCCCGGCCTTGTCTCGGGCGTTCATGTGCGCCTTGATGCGCCCTCGGATGTCGCGCCCGGCTTCGCTCTCGCCCACGTACACGACGGCGGTCTTCGCCGGGTTGGTGATCGCGTAGAGGGCTCGGATACCGTCGTACTCGTCATCGGAGAGCACATGGGCGACGGTCCCGGCGCTCTCGAATCGGTGGCCTCGCAGGAGCTCCGCGTGTTGTGGGTTGAGGGTCTCAGGGATCACAAGGGGCGGGAGAGGGCGCATACCTACAGTGTGCGTAGGGTAGGCGCGGCGATGCGAGTTCTCGGCAGGCTACCGCGTCAACGACAGGGTGCGCCGTCGCCTACATCGTGGCACGCACGGAACTTGCCCGATCAGCGCGCGCGAGCGTTAGGTCCAGACCGGATAGGCATAGGTGGTACGGACCCGCGGTGGAGGGGATGCCCGACGTCCTGACGTGGGCCGTCGACATGCGCGGCGGCCCCGATGGCCTCCGCGACGCGCTCGCGCCGTGAGCGCACCTCCCCGTGACCTGCCCGATGCGCATTCCGCGAGCGCGCATCGAAGGGCGTGAGCGAGGGTGACGTCACGAAGTCGCCTCCGGCGCTGCATTCACCTCGCCCGCTTGTGGGAGCGCCGGGCCGCGCTGCGCCCGCTGGCCCCGGGGTTTCCGTTGGTCACCCCGGACAACCGCACGCGGTCGCGTCGGAGTGGAGTTCCCCCAGTTTCGTTGACAGGTTCATGCCACAGCCTGGCGCGGATAACCACGCTCGACCTCGGCGGGGGTCTTGTAGCCGATCGACGAGTGCAGTCGTCGGCGGTTGTAGAAGGCCTCGATGTACTCGAAGACCGCGGCGCGAAGCGCTCGTCGCGACGTCCATCGCTGACGTCGCAGCAGCTCGCGCTTGATCGTCGCGAAGAAGCTCTCGGCCACGGCGTTGTCCCAGCAGTTTCCCTTGCGGCTCATGCTCACCACCACGCCGTGCTTGCGCAGCGCCTCACGGTACTGCTGGCTCGTGTACTGACAGCCGCGATCCGAGTGATGCAGCAGGCCCACCGTCGGACGCCGACGCACGACCGCCATCTCCAGCGCGGCCAGCGGCAGACGCGTCGACAGCGAGTCATCGAGCGACCAGCCCACGACGGCCCGCGAGCACAGGTCCACAAGCACCGCGAGGTAGGCCCAGCCCTCGTCGGTCCACACGTACGTGATGTCCGTCACCCAGCGCTCGTTCGGACGACTCGCCGTGAAGTCGCGCGCCAGCACGTTCTCCTCGACCGCGTGGCGCTCGTTGGCGCGCGTCGTCGTACGCGTTCTCCGCGGACGGGAGGCGCACAGTCCGAGACCGCGCATGATCCGCTCGACGCGACGCTTGCCAACACGAACGCCCTCGCGCTCGAGTTGAGCGATCACGCGCGGGCTGCCGTAGCGGCCGTGGCTCTCGTCGAAGACGCGCCGTACGCGCTCCACCAGCTCGCTCTCTCGCTGCGCGCGCCTGCTCGTCGGACGCCGCGTGAAGGCGTAGTAGCCCTGGCGCGTGACGCCGAGCACCCGACAGAGCGCAGCGATGGGAAAGTGATCCTTCTCCGCGTAGATGAAGGCGAACTTCACCCGCTCTCCTTCGCGAAGAAGGCCGCCGCTTTTTTTAGAATGGCCCTGTCCATCTCGAGCTGTGCGTTGGTCTTCTTGAGCTGAGCGACCTCGCGCTCCAGGCGGCGGATCTTCTCCTCCAGCGACTCGTTGCCTTCGGGGGCCTTGCTGGAGGTCCTGGCGGGGGATGTGGTGGGTTTCATGGCGTCCTGGTGGCACCACCCTCGTAGCGTCCAGAAGTTCACGCCGAGGGCCTGGGCGACCTCGCGGATCGTACGCTCTCCGCGTCGCACCATCGCGATCGCGTCGGTGCGGAACTCTGGGGTGTATTGCTGCTTCGGTCCGCGCATCCTCGTCTCCTCGGGGGTGTCAACCGAACCGAGGGAAGTCCAGAGTGGCCTCCGACGCTGCATGACCGTCGCCCGCTGCGCTCGCGTCTGGGAGCGCCGGGCAGCGCCCGGTGCGATTCCTACCCTTGCCCGGGGTGACCGCAGGGAACCCCGGCTGCCCCTGCAAGGCGATGCGCGCCATGCGCTCCATGGGCTCCATGCGCGCTCACTGCGATGGGCCCCATGCGCTCTCACTGCGATGGGCTCCGTGCGCTCCATGGCCCCGGGGTTCCCGTTGGTCACCCCGGGCTGGTGTGTGCGGTCGCGTCGGAGTCGCCTCCGACGCTGCATTCCCTTCGCCCACTTCGGGGAGCACGGGGCACCCTCGTGCGCGCTGTGCTGGTGCATCCCATGACGTTCTCCTCTTCAGTACAACCTGGTCCCAGCCCCAACACCACCCACCGACGGAACGAGTTGATCCGGCTCACCCCACCCAAGAACAGGACCGCCGAAGTACACCTGAAGTGCCCCGCTGAATCCCCTCCCTTCCGCCATCCCTGAATACCACGGTGCACCGCCCACGAAATCCTCGTAACCGTCTCCGTTCACATCCCCGGGTACCGCCGTCGCTTCGATGCCGTAGTGCGGAATGTCCTCCCCGAGGATCCAGGTGACCGCACGGTTGGGCACCCCTGCACGGGTGCCCACGTAGAAATACGCGTTCGTCGACCAGCAGGTCGCCAACGGACGTGCGATGTCCCAGTCACACGACGAGGCCATCACCAGATCCCCCAGCCCGTCGCCGTTCAGGTCACCCTGCACCGACATCCGGGACCCGAGCACGTTTGTGGT
>CAMFHP010000096.1 GCA_945952225.1 uncultured Myxococcaceae bacterium | reverse complement strand
GCACACGTTGGGAATGTCGGTGCCGCACGCGACGGTCGCGGGGTTGGTGGTCGGGCACCGCGGCGCGCACTGGCAGCTTCCGCCGACGCAGACCTGGCCCGTCGGGCAGCTCGTGCCCTGGCCCGGACACACCTGCCCCGGGCAGTTGCTCGGAATGGACTGTCCGCACGCGATGGTGGCGGGGGCCGCACACGCCAGGAGGCACTCGCACGTGCGCGTCGTGAGGTTGCAGCGCTGATTCGAGGCGCACTGCGTCCCCGTTCCGCACGAGGGACCGCCCGCGCACACGTTGGGAATGTCCTGCCCGCACGCGACGGTGCCCGGCGTGACCGCGGGGCACGCGGGGATGCACTCGCAGCGGCCCGCGCTGTTGCATCGCTCGCCGGGGTTGCAGCGCGTGCCCGTGCCCGTGCAGCGCTCGCCCGAGCACGCGTTCGCGATGGGCTGTCCGCAGTCGACGGCGCTCGCGGGCGGGCACATCGGGATGCACTCGCACCGCCCCGCCACGCAGCGGTTGCCCGAGGGACAGCGCGTGCCCGTTCCGCACGAGGGACCGCCGGGGCACACGTTGGGCACGGGCGCGCCGCAGTCGACGCCCGCCGCGGCCGAGGCCGCAGGGCACCGCGGGGCGCACTCGCACATCCGCGACTCGGGGTTGCACTGCTCGCCCTCGGCGCAGCCGGTCATGCAGCGTCCGCCGCATCCGTCGTCGCTCCCGCAGGCCGCGTCGGCGGCGCAGCGCGGGGTGCACGAGCACGTCCCCGTGGTGGCGTCGCAGCTCTGGCGCGGGTCGGGGCACGGTCCCATGCAGCGCCCGCCGCATCCGTCGTCGCTCCCGCAGGCCGCGTCGGGCGGACAGCTCGGCGTGCACACGCACCGCCCGAACACACAGCGGTCGTTCGCGCCGCGGTTGCAGGGCGTGGCGCAGCCGCAGGTGTTCACGCACGTTCCGTTGGAGCACACCTCGCCGTCGGCACATCGCACCCCGGCGCAGGGGTTGGTCACGCACATGCCCCGCACGCACACCTGGTTCGACGCGCAGCTCACGTCATCGCAGGGCGACGGAGGCACGCAGTCGACGTGACAGGTCGAGCCGTCGGGACACGGCGCGCTGCACGGCTGCACGGGCTCGCAGCGCCCGCTGGAGCGTGAGCAGTACTGCCCCGTGGGGCACACCACGCCGTTGCAGGGCGCGGGGAAGCACCCGGCCACGCAGCGTCCTTCGAGGCAGGTCTCGTTGTTGTTGCAGCGCACGCCCGCGCAGGGGTCGCGCGTGGGCACGCAGCGGGCGAGACATCGATCGGCCCCGCACACGTTCTCGATCGTGGCGCAGGGGTCGGGCGCGCAGTAGCCGCCGATGCAGAGCTGCCCCGGCGGGCAGAACGCGCTGTTGCCAAAGCACGGCGAGCCGAGCAGCGGACCGTCGGAGCGCCCGTCGGCCGCGTCGGGGGCTCCATCGGTCGAGGCGTCGAGGGGGGCTGCATCGATCGTCACGTCGATCGTCACGTCGGGGCCGTCGCCCGGCACATCGGCGGCGTCGGGCCGCGCGCCTCCGTCCGAGGTGCCCGCGCTGTTGTCGGCGCAGGCCACGAAGAGCGTGGCGAGGAGGCATAGCCAGAGGAGCAGTCGTCTCATGGGCACCAGGGGAGGGGGTTGTCCGGGGCGACGGGGGCGGTGACGGCGCCGCAACAGGCGGCACGCGCGCATCACACACGCTATCGAAGCCAAGGGGCGGTGAAAATGGCCCCGCGTGGGCGCCGCGGTGATTCCCGGTCCCGGCGCGCTGCGGGTCGCGGCCCCGGGTGGATGGGCCGTGCGAGTTCTGCATCCGTTCGGCGGGGGAGCGGTGATAGGGTCGCGCCGCCATGCGTCCCAATGATCCGCGCATCGAAGAGATCGCCGCGCTCGTCGTCGACCGACTGAAGAAGCAGGGCGTCACCGGCGGGCCGAACCTCGCGTCGGCCGTGGCCGCGGCGCTCACCCCCGCGGTGCACGTGCGCCGTCGCGGCGTGTTCGACGACGTCGACACGGCCGTGGCCGCCGCGCGCAAGGCCTACGAGCAGTTCGAACAGATGCCGCTGGAGACGCGCTTCGCCGTCGTGCGGGCCATGCGCGACGCCGCCCTCGGCGTGCACGAAGAGATGTGCCAGCGCGCCGTCGCCGAGACCCGCCTCGGGCGCGTCGAAGACAAGCGCCAGAAGAACCGCGCGGCCATCACCAAGACGCCGGGGCCCGAGTTTCTGGAGCCCGTGAGCCGCTCGGGCGACCACGGACTGATGATCACCGAGCGCGCGCCCTACGGCGTCATCGCGTCGATCACGCCGTGCACCAACCCCACCGAGACGATCATCAACAACGGCATCGGCATGGTGGCCGGCGGCAACGCGGTGGTGTTCAACACGCACCCGCTCGCGAAGGAGACGAGCGCGTGGTTCGTGTCGCTCCTCGCCGACGCGATCGTGTCGGCGGGCGGGCCCGAGAACCTGCTGTGCTGCATCGCCTCGCCCACGATCGCGAGCGCGCAGGCGCTCATGACCCACAAGGGCGTGCGCCTCGTGGTGGTCACCGGCGGCGGCGCCGTGGTCGAGCAGGCGATGCGCTCGGGCAAGCGCGCGATCAGCGCGGGGCCGGGCAATCCTCCCGCGGTGGTCGATGAGACGGCGCACCTCGACGAGGCGGCGCGGGGCATCGTCGCGGGCGCGAGCTTCGACAACAACATCATCTGCACCTGCGAGAAGGAGATCGTCGTCGTCGGGTCCGTGGCCGATCGCTTCAAGAAGGCCCTGCGTGACTGCGCGACGCACGAGCTCTCGACCGGCGAGCTGCGCCAGCTCGAGAAGGTGCTGATCACCCACGACAACCACGTGAACCGTGAGTTCGTGGGCAAGAACGCCAACGTGCTGCTGCGGGCCATCGGGCGTACGGCCTCCGACGACCTGCGGCTGCTGTGGGCGGAGGTCGACGAGTCGCATCCCTTCGTGCAGCACGAGATGCTGATGCCCGTGCTCGGCGTGGTGCGCGCGAAGGACGTGAACGACGCCATCGGCATCGCGAAGCGCGTGGAGCACGGCTACGGCCACACCGCGACGATGTGGAGCACGAACATCGAGAACCTCTCGCGCATGGCGCGGGCGATCAACACGTCGATCTTCGTGAAGAACGGCCCCAACTACGCGGGCATCGGCGTCGGCGGCGAGGGCTGGACCTCGTGGACCATCGCCTCTCCGACCGGCGAGGGGCTCACCACCTGCCGCACCTTCACCCGCGAGCGTCGCTGCACGCTCAAAGACACCTTCCGCATCATCTGATCGCGGCCTTCGCGGGGCGGGCGCTCACCCCAGGAGCGCCCACGCGATGCCGACGACCCAGGCGAGGGCCGTGAGCGCCATGGCGACGACCGCCACGGTGCGCGCGGTCTTCGTGCGCGCGGCGGCGTTGGGCGCGCCCTGGTTCGCGTCGTTGTGCGCGAGGAGCGCCATCACCAGCGCCACGAGCCCCACGACGTTGCAGGCACCCAGAAACGCCAGCGTGGCGATCACCACGGAGACGATCGCGTGGCCCGCGAGGTCGCGGTCCGACGGGGCCTGCGGCGGCTGCGCGTAGGGGCCCTGCATCGCGTACGGAGGCTGCGGCGCACCCCACGGCGCAGGAGGCTGCGCGTAGGGCTGCGGTGCGAAGGGAGGCGCGGGCTGCGGTGCGAAGGCAGGCGCGGGCTGCGGTGCGAAGGCAGGCGCGGGCTGCGGTGCGTACGGCGGCGCGGCGGCGAAGGGCGCAGGGGTCGACGGCGCGGGGCCCGAGAACGGACCGGGCGGTGCTGCCGAACTGCGGAGGGCCTCGGCGACCATCGAGGCGTCCATGGCCATGGTGCGCGGAACGGCGCCGACGTTGGGATCGGCGGGCGTGCCGCAGCGGGGGCACGGAGACTGCGGCGCGGCCGCGTCGAACTGGGTGTGGCAGCGCGTGCAGGCGACGAACATGGCGGGGGCGCGACGCTAGCACAGGGCCTCTGTGCTGAAGCGCTTGTGACGACGAGAGCGCGCGTGGTACCCGACGTTCGACACCGTGGGTCCTGCGCTGGGCATCGTGGAGCTTCGTTCGATCGCGCGGGGGTACCTCACCCTCGACGCGATGACGAAGCGCGCCGAGGTCACGGTGCTCCACGCGGAGCCCGTCTCGCCCGGCAAATACTGGATCGCCATCACCGGCGGCGAGGCCGAGGTTGCCGAGGCGATGGACGCAGGACTGCTCACCGCCGACAGCGCGCGCCTCGACCACACGATGCTCCCCGGCGCCCACGACGTGGTGCTCGACGCGGTGGCGAACGGTGTGTCGTCGAAGGTTCCCCTCGACGCGATCGGCGTGCTCGAACTCGCGACCATGGCCTCCGCGGTGCGCGCCGCCGACGCGGCCCTCAAGTGCGCCGACGTCACGCTCGTCGACCTCCACCTCGCGCGGGGCATCGGCGGCAAGGGCTACCTCGTGGTGACGGGGAACCTCTCCGACGTCGACGCCGCCATCGATGCAGGCCTCGAGGCCGCGGGCGAGACCGCGCTCGTGGGCCGCGAGGTGATGGCCAACCCCGATGCGTCCGTGGCCAGGGCCTCCGTACGCCGCCAGCGCTGAATCACGATTCAGCGGGGGGAAGGGCGCCTCCTCCCGTGCGCGTGGCGCTTCCGTCGTTGCAACGCGCACGGTGATCCGCGAAGAATGAACGCCGACGCGGCGCGCAGTCCGCCGTTCACGGCCCCGTGGCGCTCTTCGCCACCGCTGCGACCGCGTCGGGTGCTCCCTGCATGCGCGACACACGCATCATTCTGGCGGCGTTGATCTGCGGTCTTGCGCTGAGCGCGTCTCCGGCGTTGGCGCAGCCCACGCGCGCGCAGCTCTCCGAGGCCGAGGCCCGGTTTCAGCGCGGCGGCGAGCTCTACAACGTGCGCAACTTCGAAGGCGCGCTCGTGGAGTTTCAGCGCGCGTACGAGCTCACGCAGCACGAGGGGCTGCTCTACAACCTCGCGCGCTGCTACCTCTCGCTCGGGCGCTACCCCGAGGCCGCGCGGTCCATCGAGCGCTACCTCGCCGAGGCCCGCGACCTGCCCGCCGAGCGTCGCGCCGAGGTCGAGCAGATGCTCGCCGAGACGCGGTCGTTCATCGCCCGCATCGACCTCACGGTGGAGCCCTCCAACGCGCGTGTGACGCTCACCCTCGACGGCGATGCGCTGGCCTCGTCGGGCGGCGCCGCGGGACTCGCCGTGAGCCCCGGACGCCACACCCTCGAAGCGCGCGCCGAGGGCTGGGAGACCGCGCGCGAATCGGTGGTCGTGGCCTCGGGCGATCGCCGCGCCGTGCGCCTCGTGCTGCGTCACGCCGCGGCCGCGCAGGGCAGGCTCGTGGTGGCCTCGACGCCGCCGGGCACGGAGGCGCGCGTCGACGGTGCCGTGGTGGCGCTCCCGAGCGTGGCCGTGGCGCCGGGCGAGCACACGCTCGCATTGAGTGCACCGGGGTACGCGCCGTGGAACGGGCGCTTCTCCGTCGACGCGGGCGGTACGCGCGTGGTGACGGCGAGCCTCACCTCGACGCGCGGACTCGCACCGGTGTGGGTGATCGCAGGCGCGTCGGCGACGGGGGCGTTCCTCGTGGCGGGTGTCGTGTTCGGCGCGCTGACGGCGAGCGCGCACGACGAGTACACCGCCTATTACCGCGACCAGTTCGACGACCCCGCGGTGGCCGACCTGCGCGGCCGGGGAGAGACCTACCGCGCGCTCACCAACGTGTCGTTCGGACTCGCCGCTGCGGCGGGCATCGCGACGGTGGTCTTCGCCACGCAGATGCGCGCGCGCCGTCCGTCGACGGTCAACCTCTCCTTCGCCCCGACGCCCGGCGGCGCCGCGGCGGGCCTGCGCTTCACCTTCTGATCGTCACGCGAGGAAGTTCCACTCCGATGCGCCGCACGCTCCTCGCCGTCCTCGCCCTGTGCGCCCTCGCGGCGTGCACCACGTCGTTCGAGGCCGACCAGCTCCGCGCCCGCGCCGACGCCACCGTTGACACGCCCGACGCGCCCGTGCTGACCCCCGACGCATCGACCGACGGACCCGACGGCACCGCGCCCGGCTGCGGCTCCGAATCGAGCCTCTGCTGCACCGATGGGAACACCCCCGCGTGTCGCGGCGACCTCGTGTGCCTGGGTGGCGTCTGCGCGCGCTGCCCCACGGGCCTCACGGGCTGCGACGGCACCTGCGTCAACCTCGCGAGCAACGCGCGCAACTGCGGCCGCTGCGGCATGGCCTGCGCCGAGGGATTCGCGTGCGCCGCGGGGTCGTGCGCGGTGTCGTGCGCGCCGGGGCTCGACGCCTGCGGGAGCGACTGTGTGCAGCGCCTCACGGACCCGCGCCACTGCGGCCGCTGCGGCAACGCGTGCTCGCTGCCGGGGGCGGTGTCGTCGTGCGCGAACGGCGTGTGCGGATTCGCGCGGTGCCAGCCGGGCTTCGGCGACTGCGACCGCGACCCCTCGAACGGATGTGAGATCAACCTCGCGACGGCCGCCGCGCACTGCGGCGCCTGCGGGATGCGCTGCGTTCTTCCCGGTGCGATGTCGTCGGTGTGCGAGGCCGGCGAGTGCCGCGTGACGACGTGCCTGCCCGGTCGCGAAGACTGCGACCGCGACCCGGCGAACGGGTGTGAGGTCGACACGCAGACCAACGCGGCCCACTGCGGCATGTGCGGTCGCGTGTGCCGCGGCGTGGCCTGCAGCAACGGCACCTGCGCGTCCCCCACGGTCGACTGCACGCCGGGCACGGCGGACTGCCGTTCGACGGTCACGGGGTGCGAGACCAACACCACGAGCGACGCGAACAACTGCGGCGCGTGCGGCAACGTGTGTGCGCTCCCCAATGCGACGACGTCGCGCTGCACGGCGGGTGTGTGCGCGGTGGCCGTGTGCGCCGAGGGTTTCGGCGACTGCGACGGCGTGGCGGCGAACGGGTGCGAGACCGACCTGCGTGCCGACGCTGCGAACTGCGGACGTTGCGCGGTTCGCTGCGGCGGCATGGGCGACGGCGTGTGCAGCAACGGCGTGTGCCAGCTCGCGTGTCCGGCGGGGCGCGCCGACTGCAACGCGAACGCGTCCGACGGGTGCGAGTCCGACCTCGCGACGAGCGCGCTCAACTGCGGCGCGTGCGGCAGCGCGTGCCTCGCGGCCAACGGAACCCCCGCGTGCGTGGGCGGACGCTGCGCCGTGAGCGCGTGCGATGCGGGCTTCGGCGACTGCGACGGCAACGCGGGCAACGGCTGCGAGACGAACCTCTTGAGCGCGGTGTCGTCGTGCGGCGCGTGCGGGGTGACGTGCTCCTTCGCGAACGCGGCGGCGACCTGCGCGATGGGGCGCTGCGTGCGGGGCGCGTGCAACGCGGGCTTCGGCGACTGCGACGGTGATCCGGCGAACGGCTGCGAGGTCGATCTGCGCAACGACCCCTCGCACTGCGGCGCGTGCCCGACGGCGTGCACCTACGCGAACGGAGCGCCGCGATGCGCCGAGGGGCGGTGCGCGGCGGGCGTGTGCAACGCAGGCTTCGCCGACTGCGACGGCAACGCGGCCAACGGCTGCGAGGTGAACCTCGCCACGAGCATGCAGCACTGCGGTCGCTGCGGGAGCGCGTGCGCCGCGGGGCAGACGTGCAGCGCCGGCGTGTGTGGTGTCGGGTGCGCCGCGGGCCTCGTCGCGTGCGGATCGCTCTGCGTCGACCTGCAGACCAACCGCTCGCACTGCGGCCGCTGCGGCAACGCGTGCCCCACGGGCGCCAACGCGTCGGCGGCGTGCGTCGACGGAGCCTGCGCGCTCACGTGCAACGCGAACTGGGGCAACTGCGACGGCGACGCGCGGAACGGATGCGAGACCGACCTGCGCACCTCGCTGCGAAACTGCGGCGCCTGCGGGATGCAGTGCGCGACCCCCGCGAACGCCACGTCGCTCTGCGCGGCCTCGACCTGCGGAAGCACCTGCAACGCGTCGTACGGCAACTGCGACGGGACCGCCGCGAACGGCTGCGAGTCGCACCTCACCGAAGACGTGAACAACTGCGGCCGCTGCGGGAACGTCTGCTCGTTCTCGAATGCCGTGTCGCAGTGTGTGACCAGCGGCGGCACCACGCGCTGCGAGATCGACCGCTGTCAGCCGCGCTTTGCGAACTGCGACGGCCTGCGCTTCAACGGCTGCGAGGTGAACACGCAGACCGACTGGCTGCACTGCGGCGGGTGCGTGCGCCCGTGCGGGCTGCTGCAGCGATGTGTCGACGGGCGCTGTCAGTGAGCCGAGGGCTCAGCCCGCGCTGAGTTCGAGCATGCGCTCGATGGGGCGCAGCGCCTTCACGCGGAGGTCTTCGTCGAGGGTGATCTCGGGCGTGAGATCGCGCAGGGCGTCGCGCACGGCTTCGAGCGTGTTCTTCTTCATGAAGGGGCAGTCGTTGCAGTGGCAGTTGCCCTCGGGCGGCGCGGGGATGAACTCCTTCTCGGGCGAGCGCTTCTGCATCTGGTGCAGGATGCCCGTCTCCGTCGCGACGATGAAGGTCTTCGAGGGCGAGCGCTCGGTGTACGAGAGCAGCGCGCTCGTGCTGCCGATGTACGACGCCATCGCGAGGAGCGAGGGCTCGCACTCGGGGTGCGCGATGATCTCCGCGTCGGGGTGGCGGGTCTTGAGCGCGATGATCTTCCGCTCGGAGAAGGTCTCGTGAACGATGCAGCTCCCCCGCCAGAGGAGCATGTCGCGCCCGGTCTTCTTCGAGAGGTACGCCCCGAGGTTGCGGTCCGGCGCGAAGAGGATGGGTTTCCCCTCGGGCACGCTCCGCACGATCTTCTCGGCGTTCGAACTCGTCACGATGCAGTCGCTCACGGCCTTCACGCCCGCGGAGCAGTTGATGTACGAGAGCACGTAGTGGTCGGGGTGCTTCGCCACGAAGGCGGCGAAGCGATCCGCGGGGCATCCCTCGGCGAGCGAGCATCCCGCCGAGAGGTCGGGCAGCACCACCTTGCGCGTGGGATTGAGGATCTTCGCGGTCTCGGCCATGAAGTGCACGCCCGCGAACACGATCACGTCGGCCTGGGTCTTCTGCGCAGCCTGCGAGAGCTGCAGCGAGTCGCCGACAAAATCCGCGACGTCCTGCACCTCGCCGTCGACGTAGTAGTGGGCGAGGATCACCGCGTTGCGCGACCTGCGGAGCTCGTGAATCTCCGCGACGAGCGGGTCCATGGGTTCGGTCATGCGCGCGAATCTAGTGTGACCCGCGCCCCTTGGGAACAGCGCCGCGCGAGGCCCCTACGGACCCTCGAACGTGAGCCGCGCGAAGCGGGGCGCGAAGTGAAAGTTCCCCTCGCCACGGAGCGGTGACCACGCGAGCGCGTCGCGCTGACCGTCGCGAAAGCTGTAGACGTTGGCGCGCCACACGGCGCCCGCAGACGGTGGCACCGACGCGCGCCCGGCCCCGTCGACATCGCGCCACGGGATCGCGAGTTCGAGCGTGTAGCCCTCGCCGTTGCGCTGCGCCGCGCAGCGGATCGCGGGCTGCCAGTCTTGATGGCCGAAGGTGCGCTGGTTGTCGGCGGTGACGGCCTGCGGGCGGTTGTAGTCGTCGAAGCGCGTGGTCCAGAGTGCGCACGCGGTGTCGGCCTGGATCTCGTAGTAGTGACGGTTGTCGCTGTGGTCGCCGGGCTGAAGCATGAGCTCCACCGCCGACGATTGCTCCCAGAGGTGCGGGTCCACGGCGTCGCGCGCGAAGGGGGCCGCGGGCTCGCGGTCGGCCACGCGCGCGGCGAGGTAGAGCGCGTCGTCGTCCCACGCGAACCAGGCCTCGCCGTTGACCCGCGACTGCGGCACGGGCTCACCGCTCCCGGGGTGCACGAGGGGACCGGTTCCCGGCGCGCGCCACGCGGCCTCGTCGAGGCGACCGTCGACGGTGACGGCCCCGCGCGCGAGCTTCTTCGCGCCCGTCGCGCCGCGGTTGACCGACGCGGTGCGCGACGAGGAGGAGGTGGCAGACGGCGTCTCGCGACACGCGAGAAGGCACAGGGCGAAGACGAGGTGGCGGGGCTTCACGGCGGCGGAGTTCACCACCGCCGCGGAGCGTGTGGCAACGACCGTCGCGCGCTCAATCGAGGCGCGTGTGGAAGGGCTGCAGCGGCGCCTGGAGGAGCCCGCGTCCGCCGCGTCCGACGGCGGGAACGGTGCTCGTGCGGTCGGCCGCGTAGCCCGCGCCGAGCTGCGGGTGCGTGGTGGCGTCATGGCCCTCGGGAAGCGCCAGCGCCGGGTGGTCGAAGGGCGCCTGCTCGTAGCGCACGCGCTCGTCGGTGAGCGCGCGGAGGAAGGCCACGAGGTCCGACTGCTCCTGCGCGCTGAGCCCGAGCGGCACGATGTCGGCGTCGAGGTTCGAGGGCACGCCCGCGAAGCCCGTGGTGTCTCCGCCCGTCACGCGACGGCGGTCACCGCCGCGGTTGTAGAAGCGCACGACGTCTTCGAGGGTCGACGTTCCGCCGTTGTGAAAGTACGGCCCCGTGAGCTCAACGTTGCGGAGCGTCGGGGTCTTGAACGCGCCGTCGACGGCCACCGCATCCGCGCCGAACGCACCGCGAAGGTCGGCGAGCGTGGGCGACACGGGCAGGGCCACGGGCTCGGCGAAGTTCGACGGATCGACCGCGAAGCGATCGGGCGTCGCGGCGCCGGTGTTGAGGTGCGTGAGCCACTGGCGCGAGAACGAGAGCGGATTGCCCCACGGGTCGGTGCCGCCGAGGCCCACGTCCTCCGCGGTGGGACGCACGCCGATGTTGTAGAAGCCCTCGTCGTAGAGGGCGACGTGGCCCGCGCCCATGCGCATGCGCTGAATGGGCTCCGGCGCGTTGAGGCCTGCAAACGCGGCGTTCGAGAAGGCCGCGCCGCTGTGGCACGACACGCAGCGACCGCGCCCCGTGAACACGTCGAGGCCGCGCCGCTGGGCGTCGGTGAGGGCGTTGCCGTTGCCGCGCGCGTAGCGGTCGTAGGGCGCGTCGTCGGAGACGAGCGTGGCCTCGTAGGCCTGCACCGCGAGGCCGAAGAAGAGCGTGAAGTTCTGCTCGATCTGCGACACGCCGCTCGGGGTCGCGGTGCCCGCGGGCGCCGACCACCACTCGGGCTGAAACGCGCGCTGGATCATCGCGCGGTACGTGTGGTTGATGCCGCGACCGAGGAGGGGCACGTGCGTGGCGAACACGCTGTCGTCGAGCGCGACCTGCTGGTCGGCGAGCGCGCGGCGGTCGAGGAGCTTCGTGGCCACGGAGGCGAAGGAGCGCCCGCCGCACGACATCTCCAGGTCGCTGAGCACGGGGCCCACGGCCTGCGAGGCGAGGCTTGAGTTCTCGAGGCGCACGGGCTCGGCGGCGAGGGCGGAGCCCGTCCAGCGGTAGACGCGCGCGGCGGCGTCGCGGGCGCCGAAGGGGTTCACGCCGTTGAAGACGTTGTTGGCGCGGCCATCCCAGAAATTGCGGTGGTTGAAGACCGCGTTGACGACCGTGGGCGAGTTGCGCGGCTCGACCCCGCGGGTGTTGTTGCCCGCGAGGTTGTAGATCGGGTCGCGCTGCGCGGCGCACGTGTCGATGGCCGTCGACGAGGGCGCGGGCGACTGGAACGCGCGGCGGAACACGCCCGACGACGAGGCCACGTCGTCGCTGTCGAAGAGCACCGCGGAGTCGCGGTCGTTCGGGTCGGCGAGCACGTGGAAGGGAAAGTCACCGCGGCGCAGGCGGTAGTTCGGCGCGCCGGTGCCCGTGCGGGTGGCGTTGAAGCGCCCCGCGCGCGTCGGGTCCGTGTGGGCCAGCGAGGCCGAGAGCTGGTTCGTGATGCGGTTGTCGGCGCCGGCGTGAAAGTGACAGCTCGCGCAGGCCATCCCGTCGCTGCCGACGGCCTGGTCCCAGAAGAGCGCCTTGCCGAGCATCACGGCCCACTGCGGGTCGCGCACGTAGCGATCGAGGTTGGGCACCGGCGGCGTGGCGGCGCGGTCGAGCGCGGGGGGCGAGCCCGGCGGGAGCGTCGGAACCGTGGTCCCCACGGCGAGGGTCAGGCCGAGGAGCAGCGGGTTGCTCGTGCCCTCGACCGTGTCCGTCGCCTGGGGCGCATCGGCACAGCCCGCGAACGGAATCGCGGCAGCGAGGAGGAGTGCGGAAAGTCGGATGGGTGCGGGGTGTCTCATGGGCGGGACGACCGATACACCGGAGTCCCGATTTCTTTCCTGTGGGGGCCGCTGTTTCTTGAAAAATACGAAGGTGTGGCGGCTGTGGCAGCCAGAGCGCGGGCACGGGCTGCCAAAGCGACGAGGGGGGATTGCGCACGCACGGGAGAAATGTCTTGCGCCGGGCAGCGCGTCGTTGACCCGTGAAGGACCGATGCGGTACGCGCCCCGGTGGGAGGTCTCGAACCCACCGATGCTGCTCGATTTCGGCGACGACACGTCGACCCTGCTCTCGCTCCTCGACCGCTGCCTCGGCGACGCGCAGGTGCGCTTCGACCACCCCGGCGGCTCGCGCACCGTGGGCCGCGGTGACGAGCGCTACGCGGTCACCGTGCGCGCGCCCGACTTCTTCCGGCGGCTGCTCGCCGAGGGCAACCTGGGGCTCGCCGAGACCTTCATGGACGACGGCTGGGACATGACCTCGGGCACGCTCGAAGGCCTGCTCACCGCGCTCGCGCGGGCCCGCGTCGACGTGGCCGTGCGCGGCAACCCGAAGGCCCTCGCGCGCGCCGCGGCCCTGCGCCTCGAACAGCTCGTGCGCGGGACGCGCGCCAACGTGCAGGCCCACTACGACGTGGGCGACGACCTCTACGAGGCCTTTCTCGACCCGACGCGCGGCTACACGTGCGGGTATCAACGCTCGCCCGACGACACGTCGCAGCAGCTTCAGGAGAACAAGTACGACCGCGTGTGCCAGAAGCTCCGTCTGGCGCCCGGCGAGCGCCTCTTCGACCTCGGGTGCGGCTACGGCTCGCTGCTCATCCACGCGGCGCAGCGCTACGGCATCACGGGTCGGGGCATCACCAACAGCCGCGACCACGCGGCCTTCGCGATGAAGCGCATCCGCGCGCTCGGACTCGAAGACCGCGTGCGCGTCGACCTCGGTGACTTTCGCACCGCCGAGGGCCGCTACGACAAGGTCGTCTCGTGCGGCGTGCTGGAGCACCTCTACCCCCGCGAGCACGGCGATTTCTTCGGCACCTACCAGCGCCTGCTCCACGGACGCGGCTGGGGCCTCGTGCACACCATCGGCTGCGTCACGCCCACGAACGACCACGACCCGTTCATTCAGAAGTACATCTTCCCGGGCTCGACGCAGAACCCGCTCAGCGTGATCGCGCGCCGCCTCGAACGTGCGGGCATGGCCATCACCGACGTCGAGAACGTCGGCCGTCACTACGCCCCCACCTCGCGCGCGTGGCTCGCGGCCTACCGCGCCGCGCAGCCGACCCTCGACCCGAAGCGCTACGACCGCCGCTTTCAGCGCATGTGGGAGTACTACCTCGCGCTCTGCGTGGCGGGTGCGTCGGCCTCCGACGGCGCCGTGTGGCAGGTGCTCTTCACGCCCGACTACCGTCGCGACCTTCCGCTTCACCGCGTGTAGAAACGCGCCGTCTTCCCTCCGCCGCGGAGCCCTCCGATGACCGACCTCGTCGACGCCGTCGCGACCGCGATCCACCTCCCGCTGCGCGCGATGAAGCGCATGGGCGTCGCGCCCGCGGCGTCGCTCTCCGACGGCGAGATCCGCGGCAACGCGCAGCTCCTGAGCCTCGCCACACTCGGCGCGCTGTGGCACCTCCGACGGCGCTCGCCTCCGTGGGCCGAGGTCTCGCGCGCGTGGGAGCAGCACGCAGGCTCGCACGGCGTCGACCCGTGGCGCGCAGGGCGCTTCGACCCCGCCGACCGCGTGACCCTCGTGACCGACAACGCCGAGGCCTTCGCGCTCCGCACGCGCCTCCACGCGGCGGCCGCGCGCACCCTCGACGTGGCGACGTACTACCTCCAGGGCGACGACACCGGACGCGCCGTGGTGTCCGAGCTCGTCGCCGCGGCGAAGCGTGGCGTGCGCGTGCGGCTCGTGGCCGACGGCGCCATCGTGCGCAAGAAGCAGCTCGAAGGGCTCGGTGCGCTCGATCGCATCGAAGACCTCCGCGCGGGCGGCGTTGAGGTGCGCCTCTGGCACGACGCGGCGCGGCCCTACGATGCCAACCATCGCAAGCTGCTCCTCGTCGACGGAGCGCACCTCGTGATGGGCGGACGCAACCTCGCCGACCACTACGCCGGAAGCGCCTGGCGCGACGTCGAGCTCCACGTGCACGGGCCCTCGGCGCGCACCGCCGCCGCGCTCTTCGAACGCACCTTCGAGGGGCGCCCCGAGCCCGCCTTCGACCCCGCGGCGCCCGCCGCCCTCGTGCACGCCACGACCCCCGCCGACATCGCCTCGCACGGAACCTTCGTGTACCTGCTCCAGTGCCTCGGGGCCGCGCGGCGCACCGTCGACATCGAGAACGCGTACCTCTTCGCCCACGACGCGCTCGTGCGCGCCATCGCGTCGGCGACGGCCCGCGGCGTGCGCGTGCGGCTGCTCACCAACTCCGCCGAGAGCAACGACCTCGACTACGCGAATCACCGTCTCTACACGGGCTTCGGGCCGCTCCTCGACGCGGGCGCCGAGCTCCATCTCCGCCGCGGCCGCGGCCGCACGCTGCACTGCAAGTACTTCGTCGCCGATGGCGAGTGGGTGAGCCTCGGGAGCACCAACCTCGACTACTACTCACCGCGGCACTGCACCGAGAGCAACGTGCAGGCGCGGAGCGACGAACTCGGCGCGGCGCTCACCGCGTGGTTCGAAGCGGGTCTCGCCGACGCCGAACGCGCCACCGACCGAGCGGCCCTCGCGCGCTTCGCCGCCTCGCAGACCCTCGGCCGCGCCATCGACGCGCTGCTGCGCGACTCGCAATGACCTCGTCGACGCCACCCGACCCCGCGCGCTTCGCCGAGGCCCTCGAAACCCTGCGCGACGTGCCCGGCTTCGCCGCCGCGATGCCCCGCACGCTCGAAGCCCTCGCCTCCGTGAGCGCCCGCGTCGACGCGAAGGCCGACGAGGTGCTCCTCGAACGCGCGAGCGACGTGGCCCTCGTGGTGGGCGGCGGAACGCTCCGTGTGTTCGACCGTGTGGGCGGGCGCCTCGTGCCCCGCGGTGAGGTCACGCGCGGAGCCCTCGTGGGCATGAGCCGCGCGGTGGTGCACGGGCTCGCCGCGGTGCGGGTCGAGGCCGTGCGCGATGCGTGGGTGCTGCGCGTTCCGCACGCCGCGCTCGAAGCCGCCGAGGAGGCGGACGGAGGGCTCGCCGCGGCGCTCGCCGAGCTGTCGCGCACGGTGCTTCGGCGGGCGCTCCTTCGCGACGTGTTGCCGGGGGTGTTGGGCGCGCTCGATGCGGAGACCCTCGACGAGATCGAGGCCCGCGCGACGTGGGTGACGCTGCGTCGGGGCGCCACGCTCTTTCGACAGGGTGATGTGGCCGACGGGTGGTACGTCGTCGCGAGCGGGCGATTGCAGGTGGTGGCCGAAGGCGCGCAGGGCGAGGAACGCGTGCTCGGCGAAGTGGGACGCGGCGAGAGCGCGGGCGAGGCGGCGATCCTCGGGGGCGCGACGCGCACGGCGACGCTCCACGCGCTGCGCGACTCGGAGCTCATGAGCCTCCGCGCGGCGGACCTCGAAGCCCTCGCCGAGCGCAACCCGCGCGTGGCCCTCGGCATCGCGCGCAACGCCGTGCGACGTGGGCTCCGTCGCAGTCACGAGTCGCCGACGCCGACGGCGCGCACGCACATCACCGTGGTGCCCCAGCGGCCGCAGGTCGACGTGACGCGGTTCACCGCCGCGCTGGTCGCGCAGCTCTCGGCCTACGGACCCACGCTGCACCTCAAGGCGCCCGCCGTCGACGACCGCTCGACGCTCGCGTTCATGTCGTCGCTCCCCAAGGATCACCCCGCGTGGATCCGCTTTTCGAGCTGGGTCGAGGAGCGTGCGAGCGGCGCGCGCTTCGTCGTGCTCGAAGCCGACCCCATCGCGTCGTCGTGGTCGCACCGCGTGGTGCGCGAGGCCGACGAGGTGGTGCTCGTCGCCGACGCGTCGGGGGAGTGCCGCACCTCGCAGCAGGAGGGGATCCTCTTCGACGACGCGCGTAACACCCGTCACGCGCGCCGCACGCTGGTGCTCCGTCACGCGGCGTCGACGGCGCTCCCGCGTGACACCGCCGCGTGGCTCGACGCGCGCCACGTCGACCGTCACCTGCACCTTCGCGACGGCGACGACGAGGCCATGGCCCGCATCGCGCGCACGCTCGCCGGCGAGGCCGTGTCGCTGGTGCTCGGCGCGGGCGGCGCGCGGGGCATCGCGCACGTGGGGGTGCTGCGTGCGATGCGCGAGGTCGGTGTGCCCGTCGACGCGGTGGGCGGAACGAGCATCGGCGCGCTCGTGGGCGCGCTCGTCGCGATGGGGCTTACACCCGCGGAGATGCTCGACCGGCTGCGGCTCCTCGCGCGACGCAGACCCTTCGGCGACTACGCGCTGCCCGTGACCTCGGTGCTGCGCGGTCGACGGGTGGAGCGTGCGGCCCACGAGCTCTTCGGCGACGTGCGCATCGAAGACCTCTGGATCCCGTATTTCTGCAACTCCTGCGACATCTCGATGTTCCAGGACGTGGTGCACACGCGCGGCCCCGTGGCGTCGGCGGTGCTCGCGAGCACGGCGCTCCCGGGCGTGCTCCCGCCGCAGGTGCGCGACGGACGCCTCCACGTCGACGGAGGCACCACCGACATGCTCCCCGGCGAGGCGATGCGCGCGCGGAGCCGCGGGCCGATGATCGCCGTCGACGTGAGCACCGAGCGCAGGCTGGCCTTTCCCGAGCCGCGGTATCCCGTGTCGTGGGCGGCGCTGTGGCGAAGGCTCCGTCGTCGCGGGCCCGAGACCCCATCGCTCCCCGAGCTCTTCATGCGCGCGGTCTCGTTCGGCGTGGCGCGGCGCACCGAGGCCGTGGCGGCCGACGCCGAGCTCTTTCTCCGCCCGCCCGTCGAGCGCTTCGGCACCGTCGAACTCACCGCGATGAACGAGATCGAGGCCCTCGGGTATGCGCACGCCCTCGATCCCCTGCGGGCCTTTCGCTGGGGGCCGCGGGCGACGTAGCGCCGAGGTGCTTTCGTGGTGCGTCGCGCGTGCGATAGCGTCGCCGGTCCGCGCCCCATGGCGCACCGCGAGGAGCCGCCCCGATGACCCACCGCACGAGCCTCCCTGAACCCGCGTCCGAGCGCGTGATTGCCGACCTTCGCGCGCTCGCGGCGCGCACCTCCAACGAGCGCGGCGCGCAGCGCGTGGCGTGGGGCCCCGTGTGGCGCGAGGCGCGCGCGTGGTTCGCCGAGACCGTGAAGCGCGACCTCGGGCTCGACGTGCAGACCGACCCCGCGGGCAACAACTGGGTCACGCTCCCCGGCGCTTCGAAGAAGAGCGTGGTGTTCGGGAGCCACATCGATTCGGTGCCCGGCGGAGGATGGCTCGATGGTGTGCTCGGGGTCGTCGCGGGCATCGAGGCGCTGCGTCGGCACGCGGCGGCGGGCACGCCACCCGTGACGCTCCACCTGGTCGACTGGGCCGATGAAGAGGGTGCGCGCTACGGCAGGAGCCTCCAGGGATCGGCGGCCTCGGCGGGCACGCTCGACCCCGAGAAGGAGCTCGCGCACCTCGTCGACCGCGCGGGCGTGAAGCTCCCCGACGCGCTCCGCGAGAACGGCATCGAGCTCGCGCGCATGGTCGACGCGCACCCGTGGATGATGTCGCGCGACCCCCGCGCCTACCTGGAGCTTCACATCGAGCAGGGCCCGGTGCTCGAAGCGATGAAGAAGCCCGTGGGCGTGGTGCTCGGCACGATGGGCGTCGAGCGCAACATGGTGCGCTTCGAGGGCCAGGCCGTGCACGCGGGGGCCACGCCGATTCCGCTGCGAAAAGACGCGTTCCTCGCGGCGGCGGAGTTCGCGCTGGCGTGCCGCGAGATCGCGAAGAAGCACTCGGGACGCACGCCGCGAACGCGCGTGGTGGCCACGTGCGGCGTGGTGAAGGTCGAGCCCGGATTTGTCACCGCGGTGTCGGGCGCGACGGAGATCTCCCTCGACCTGCGCGCCTTCGACGCCGACGTGCTCGCGAAGATGCAGAAGGCCGCCGTGCGCGCCGCCGCGAAGGCCGCGAAGGCCAACGGGTGCCGCGTGTCGTGGAGCCCGCTGCTCTCGATCGCGCCGCGCCACTTCGACGAGTCGCTCCTCGCGCTCACGACGGAGTGCGTGCGCGAGGCGGCGGGCTCGGCGCCGCTGCTGCCGTCGGGGCCGCTCCACGACGCGGCGGAGATGGTGCCGCTGATGCCCACGGTGATGATCTTCGCGCAGTCGTCGCCGGGCATCTCGCACACGCGCTTCGAGGACACGCCGATCCCGCACCTCGACAAGTCGATCCGCGCGTTCCTCCGCCTCGTGGAGCGCACGGTGGAGAAGGTCGCGGCGGAGCCGTAGGCCGACTGCGCGTTACGAGCTCCCGCCCGCGAGCGCGACGGCGACCCACACCACGGACAGCACCAACCACATCGCTGCTACTCCGAGGGCGCGTGCGACGCGGGTGGTCGGCGGCACGCGCGGGTCGGTGAGCCACGCGCGCGAGAACCGCTCCGGCAGAGGACCTGTCATCGGACCCTGCGCAGCGTCGGCGGGTCGCGTTTGCGAGGGCCAGCGATGCAGTGCGGGCGGTGCCAGGCGCAGCGGGCGCGGCGGGTCGTCCTCCACGATCTCCGCGTCGACGATGGGCGGCACCTGGGGCGTGTGACGCACGAGCGGCGGTGTCGGAAGTACGCGCGCGAGGTCCGTCGCTGCCGACGCGGGCGGGGTCGACGAGGTCGCCGAGAGCTGCGCGGGAGCGCTGGAGGCGGTTGCGCTGGCAGCGCGTTCGGCGACGAGGACCGGCGAGGGCTGGGGCTCACCGAGGGTCTTCGCAATGCGGGCCATGGTCGCGTCGACGGGCCGTTGGGCGGGCGCGGCGTTGCGCTTTCTGGAGCGCCCACGCGACGGGGCGGCGGGGGGCGTGCTGGCCGTGCCATCGCCGTCCAGCGCGTCGATGGGAACGTCGAGGAACGCGCTCTGCGCGAGGGTCGGACCTCGCCGCGGACCGACGTCGGGAAGCCGCGCGAGCCAGAGCTGCGCGGAGCCGTGGGCGAAGTGCTCGCGGAGCGGCTCCCACGCGGTTGCGGTCGTGGGGCCGTTCACGATGCCGACGTAGCCGCGGCACGACTCGGCATCGCCCGGTCGCGTCGGGTCGAGGGGCAACACCCGCAGACCACAGAGCAGCGCCAGCTTGAGCGACACGAAGCCCGAGGGCAGACGCGGAATCTCCGCGCGAAAGGCCGCCGACACGTCCGTGATGCGCACGCGACCGACCACCGTGGCATCGCCGTGAAAGCGGTCGAGCCACGCGAGCACGTAGCCGCGTCGCACCTGCGTTTCCAACTGCGCCCAATCGTCGAGGTAGGCGCGCACGAGGTCCGAGGGCGCGTTCACGGCGAAGTCGCGTTCCCCCCACTCCAGCACGAGGCCGCGGTGCCCGAGCTCCCAGAGCAGCGCGTTGAGTTCGACGTCTTCGTTCGCAGGCGGACGCGGAAGATCGAGCGCGCTCTCGAAGCCGTGCACGGAGAGCCATCCGTGGAGCTCTCCCGTGCGAAGCGCGAACTTCAACCCGTCCCACAGATCGGCGACCTGATGGGTCACGTGCAGCGCGTCGAGCGCAGTCAGCGGGATCATCCGTCCGCGTCCGCTCGGCACGTTCAGCGTGCGCATCTGCGCTGTTCGAAACACCCAACGCCACAGGGGAAGGGTGTCGTCGGGCCGCGCGCTGCCGCGTCGAAACGCGTCGATCGCCTCCTCGGGCCGCGCCGCCTTTGGCAGGGACTCAAACCACGCGAGCAGGTCACCCGACGCATAGCTCTCGACCAGCACACCCTGCAGGTCCTTCGAGCGGCTCACGTCACGCGCGAGCGCCGCAGGGTCGGTGAACGATCGGTCGCGCAGCCAGAACGGTTGTCCCAGCGTCCATCCGAGCCGCCGAAGTCCCGACGGAACTCCCTGCGCCACGAGCTCCGACGCCGCCGCCGCGGAGCCGTGCCCATGCAATCGAAGCCACGCCGCGAGGGTGCCCTCCTGCGCGAGCGCGGTGAGCACCTCCGTGCTCAGCGTTCGATCGCGGAGGAGCGTCGCGATCTGTGCAGGCGTGTCGATCGATGCGACCGCGGAGGCCCGGAGCGTTCGTCCGCCGAGGGCCCACGAGACGCTGTGCACGACGAGCCCCTCGCGGGCGTTGCGCTCCAACAGCCGTCGCGCCTCGGCGAGCGCACCGAGCATCTCGTCGTGGGCGCGGTTCGCGACGAGCCAACGCTCCAGCACGCCGCCACGCAGTGCGCGCAACGCGGGCAGGGGATGTTGCAGCACCGCGGATGCGGCGGCCTCGGGGCCTTGCGGCGCACCGGGCATCGCATCCAGCGGCGTCCACGCAGAGGCCTCCTCGTGCCATGTGAAGCCCTCGTCGTGGGCCATCGCCCGCGCTTCCTCGGCCGACAGACCTCGCTCGCGCGCCAGCACATCGACGCGGCGCAGATCGTCCGCACGCAGCGCCTTCGCACCTGCTCCGAGCACGGCCAGTGCCGATAGGAACTCACGCCGCGCGAACGCGCGGAGCTCATCGCACGCGCCCGCTCCGAGCCCATCGCCCGCTGGCAGCTTCACGAGTCGCGCCTGCAGCGCGTGGTGCGCGACCTCAGCCCGCGCGCGTGCGGAGGCATCACTGCGCGCGATCGCATCGAGCGCCCGCACCGCCTCGTCGGCCCGCTCACGCACACGCGCCGTCGCTGGCGGATCCCGCAACAGCTCCGCGACGCTCGCATCCGGCCACAGCGCGAGCAGCAACGGACGCTCGCCCACCAGCGAGGCCATCACCGCGATCCACGCGGCGTCGGGCTCCCCGCGGCGCCGCTCCGACGCACGCACCTTGCGCTTTCGAGCGACGGGCGCGTCGGGCTCCGCAGGCTCTTCGGGCGCCATCGATGGGCGTGCGACTTCGAGGTACGCGGGTTCGACGTAGGCGCGCTCGTCTGTGGAAACGGGCTCCTGCGCGAGGGCTTCGAGGTAGGGCGCGTCCTGCTCGCTCATCGCGGTGCTCCCGTGGCATCGGAGGCCGTCATGGCGCCGCGCGTCCGATGCGAAGTTCCATCAGGTCGTCGCCGAACCAACGCGCCGTCGCCCGCGTGCCTTCGAGGTCGTGTCGCGTCTCGGTGTGCGTGTCCGCGGTGGTGCGCACCAGGGCAACCGCCAGCGCAGGATCGCCCACAGCCTGCGCCATGAGCCGCACGAGCCCCATCCGTCGCGCGGTGATCGCGCGCGCGGTCAGGCGTTCGCCGACGGCGTAGAGACCCGTCACGGTGCCGTCTTCGGCGGTGGAGGCGTACACGGCCACGTCGCGGAGTTCATCCCATCCCGTTGTGGCCACGCCCGCGGCCCGACCGAGCAGCGCGTCGATCACCGACCGCGGAGCGCCGATCATTCGGATCCGCGCGATCTGATCCTGGGCCCACGGGGCCGCATCGCTCGCGGCCCGCTGCACGTCGGTGTCCCGTGTGAATCCCGCGGCCCCGTTCGCGAGCTGCGCGAGGCCCCGGAGCGATTGCAGGCGCGCCAGCGGATCGCGGGGTGGCGTGCGATTCGTCAGCGCAGCGAGGAGCGCGCCGCGTGCTTGTTGGGTGGTCTGGTTGCGGGCGGGCGTAGGGCGCGTCGACCACGCGCCAAGCGCCGCGCGATAGCGGCAGTTCTCGTCGTGACAGGCCGCGTACTGGGCCTCGAAGTGCCGCGCACGAAGCTCGACCGCCTCGGGATCGCGCGCGAGCGCCTCCGGGAGCGCATCGAGCTGTCGCTGTGACGCATCGGTGTCGCCGGCCTGGATCGCAGCGGCGATCGCGCCGAGTCGAGTGCTCCGTGCGAGGGTGCGCGCCTCATTGGCGCGCGGGCCGTTGCGCTGTGCGATGGCATCGAGACGCGCGACCCGCACGTCGCCCGTGTAGAGCGCCGCTTCGTGCACCTCGACGTCGTCGAGCAACGCCAGCACCGCAGGCGTGAACTGTGATGCGAGCAGCGCATCGACCACGCGCCGCGCTGTTCCGAGATCTCGTCGCCGGAGCGCGTCTCTCGCCTCGGCGATCGAGGGCCGCGACGCGAGATGAACGACGGGAACGGCGACGAGCAGGGCCGCGGCGAGTCCCCATGCGATCCGTTCGGCGCGACGCACGGGCCAGCGGCGGGCGCCGCCTCTCCAATTGGAGAGGAGCCCGGCGATGGCGACGAGCGCCGATGTGATCGCGGTGAAGACCAGCGCCCACGTCACACGGTTCGCCGTGTGGAAGTACGCCTGCGGCCGCATCAAGAGCCCCGTGAACGCGGCACCGCCTACGTAGAGCGCGAGGGCCGCAGCACCCCAGAGCCGCACCCGTCGACGCACGGGAGCGAGCGCTTGTGGGGTGTGCGCGGCCAGGAGGTTCATCCCCGAGAGCGAGATCGTGCCTCGCGCGCCGGAGAGCTCGTAGTGCACGTCGCGGCACGGCACCGACAGGCGGAGAAACTGCTGGTGCAGCACACGGTCGATCGGCGCCGCGACCTGCGGCGAGAGCTGTCGGCGCGTGGCTTCATCCTGCGCGTCGAGCTGCTCAGGAGGGATGCTCCCCTCGCAGTCGATCCCCACCGCGACGTGAAAGGCGCCGACCTCCTCGTGGCGCAGCGCGCGCTCCTCCTGGAGGTGCGGGTGCGCAGCGGTGATCGTGTCGTCGCCGAGGAGACGCACGACCGTGATTCGCCGCTCGTCGTAGCCCCACCAGCGCCACCGGGCGCCCGAGCCCTCGCAGCCGTCGCACGCGACCGTGCCCGAGCGATCACAGCGTGTGCACGTGACGAGGCCGCGGCCGCGGCAGCCCGCGCACTGGATCACACGGCTCGACTTCTTGGAGTGCCGCACCCGGTGACCCGAGCCCGAGCATTCAGGGCACTGCATGCGGCCGCTCCCGACGCAGCGCACGCACGTGACCGACCCTGACCCACGGCATGCATTGCAGGCCTCTATCGTGAGGGTTCGTGCGCGGAGCTCAGCCTCGGTGAACGCGAAGGGATCGATCTCCTGAATCAGCAACGGCCTGTCCATACCGCGGGCCACGCGGGGCGCAGGCGCGAAGCGCGGCTCAAGGGCGCGCCGTAGGACGGTCGTCACGACGCGGATCACGGTCGCGTCGCGCGCAACCACCTCCGTGATCTGGTCTTCGAGTCCGCGCGGAGCGGCGAATACGCCGTCGGCCCAGCGGCGAACCGCTGCGCGGATCTCCACGTCGTCGGCGCGTGGCTGCGCCCCATCCCCGAGTGCCCTCATGGCACTGCATCCTATCCGAATGGAGAGGCCGCGGTCGATCCCATCGCAGCCTTGACGGGCGCCACGCCGCGCGACGAGCATGCGCCATGCGCAAGGGGCCGCAGACACCGCTCGTGCTCTTGGGAACCGCCGTGCTCTCCCTGCTCGAAGCGGCGGAGGCTTCGGGCGCGCCGGTGCCGCGCGCGCTCGAACGGGGGCTCCGTCGCGACGACGAACAAGACGACGACGCACTCCTGCTCGTGCCGCCCGCGCCGGGCGCGACGATGTTCCTCGCGCATCGGTCGCACAGTTCGCACCGCTCACACAGCAGCCACTACTCGGGCTCTCGCGTGCGAAGTCATTACTCGGGTGCCGTCGATCCGACGGGCTATCCGCGCCACGCACCCCCGGTGGAAGCACCGCCGCCGCCGCCACCGCCCGTTCGTCCCGCGCGCGTCACCCTCGTGGCGTACCCCGGCGGGCGCATCTTCGTCGACGAGCGTGACGTGGGGCGCGACCGCACGGGTGTGCTCCGGTTGATGCCCGGCTCGCACACCGTACGCATCGAGAACGCGTTTCTCGGTACACACACGGCGATGATCACGCTCGCCGAGGGGCAGACCGGCGTCGTGACGGTGACGTGGTGAGCGCGCATGGCAGATGAACGCTCGTCAGATGCCGTTCCGATCCGTTGGGACGACCACGCCGCGCACTTCGAACTCGACGCGGACGTCTACCGCCTCGCGGCCGTGCAGCGAACCGCGTATCGACTCGCCGCGCGGTGTACGGCGCTCGTCGCCGCGCCCTCCACGTCGAAGATCGCGGTGACGCTTCACCTTCCCCGCGATGGCAACGACGCGGCCCGACGCGAGGTGGTGGACATCTTCTTCCGCGAGCTGCTCGACCAGGAGCTTCGCGAGCAGGTGCGCGCGGAGACAGCCCCCGTGCGCGCGCTGTTGCTGGCGGTTGCATTCTCGCGCTCCGGCCTGAAGTCGCCCGGGTGACCGATGGCGGTGCGCTTTCGTGACCGCGACGCGTTCGAGCCATGCGGCGGCTACAAGCTCCTGCCGCTGCGCTTCACGGCGCTCGACGCAGACCGGTACGTCGTCACCAATGACGTCGGCGAGTACGCGCTCCTCGACCGCGCGTCGCTGCATGCGTTTCTGAGGTATCGACTCGACCCTCGGAGCGAGACGTATCGAACGCTCAAGGCGCGCCACTTCCTCTACGACGACGACAATTCCGCGGCCCTCGACCTGCTCGCGTTGAAGCTCCGCAGCCGCGCCGAACCGATCTCGACCTGGACGGGGCTGCACCTGTTCGTCGTCACGCTTCGCTGCGACCTCGCATGTCGCTACTGCCAGGTGTCACGGCAGAACGAAGACGTCGGGAGCCACGACATGTCTCCCGAGCACGCCGAGCGCGCTGTCGAGATGGTGTTTCGCAGTCCGAACCGACACCAGAAGATCGAGTTTCAGGGTGGCGAACCGCTGCTCAACTTCCCGCGAATCGTTCAGATCGTGGAGCGCGTCGAGGCGCTGAACCGCCGCGAGGGGCGTGACATTCAGTTCGTGATCGCGACGAACCTCTCGCGTCTCGACGACGAGGTGCTCGCCTTCTGCCGCCAACACCACGTCCACCTCTCGACCTCGCTCGACGGCCCCGCCGATCTGCACGACGCGCAGCGACCCGCCCGCCGTGGGTCGAGCCACGCGCGCACGGTCGAGGGCATCGCGCGCGCTCGCGAGGCGCTCGGCCACGACCGGGTCTCCGCGCTCATGACGACGACGCCCGCATCGCTCGACCGCGTGGATGACATCGTCGACGAGTACGTGCGCCTCGGGTTCGCGAGCATCTTTCTCCGCAGCCTGAGCCCGTACGGCTTCGCCGCGAAGAGCCTCGTGCGGCGGTACACGAGCGAAGACTGGTTGCGGTTCTACCGACGCGGCCTCGATCGCGTGCTCCACGCGAATGCGATCGGGCACCCGATGCGCGAGGAGTACACGGCGATCCTGCTGCAGAAACTCCTGCGTCCGACGGGCACGGGGTACGTCGACCTGCAATCACCCGCGGGGATCGGCATCGGTGCGTTGGTGTTCAACTACGATGGTGCGGTGTACGCATCCGACGAGGGACGGATGCTCGCCGAGATGGGCGATGAGACCTTTCGGCTTGGGCATCTCGACCAGGACGACTACGAGGCGATGATGACCTCGCCTGCCCTCTTGAGCGCACTGGACGAGAGCCTCGCGGAGAGCGCGCCGATGTGTGCGGACTGCGCGTTTCTGCCGTACTGCGGCGCGGATCCGGTGTTCCACCGCGCCACGCAGGGAGACCTCGTCGGGCACAAGGCCTTCAGCGCGTTCTGCGCGAAGCAGATGGGCGCGCTGCGCCATGTGATCGACTTGTTCGAACGCGACTCCGATGTTCGTGCGCTGATGCTCGGGTGGGGGTGACGCGGCGATGCTGTTGAAGCTCTCGGCGCGGGGCCTCCGTCCTCTCGGCGCATGCTCCGAGGAGCCCTTTCTGGTGCGAGTGGTTGGCTCCGACGCCGGTGCGCCGGGCCCCCACGATGCGCTGCTTGATCGGTCGACGGAGGGACCGCTTCCCCGCGGGCATCGCGCGTACCTGTTGCACCATCGGCGTGACGTTGCGGCGCTTCGAGACGCCTACGTGCTCGGCGCCGAGCACCGGTATGTGGGCGTCGGGGATGTGCTGCGCATCGACCCTGCCCGCGGCGTGCTGACAGCGGTCTACCGTGCGGGGGCGGCGACGAACTCGCTGCTCGTGACCGAGCGCTGCGACAACTTCTGCGTGATGTGTTCGCAGCCGCCGAACGACCTCGACGACCACGCGCGAGTCGAGGAACTCGAACGCGCGATTCCGCTGATTGCCTCGGACGCGAGAGAGATCGGGATCACCGGCGGGGAGCCCGCACTCCTGGGACCCCGCTTGATCCGGCTCGTCGAGCGGCTCGCGACACACCTTCCGACGACGTCAGTGCACATCCTCTCGAACGGTCGTCGATTCGCCGACCCGACGTTCGCGCGTGCACTCGCTGCGGTGGCGCATCCCGATCTGATGGTGGGTATCCCACTCTATGCCGACGTCGCCGACGTGCACGACTACGTGGTGCAGGCGCGCGGTGCCTTCGACGAGACGGTGCGCGGCATCGTCGCCTTGAAACGTGCGGGCGTTGCGGTCGAACTGCGCTTCGTGGTCCACCGCGAGACCATCGAGGGGCTCGTGTCGTTCGCGCGCTTCGTGGCGCGCAACCTGACCTTCGTCGATCACGTTGCGCTCATGGCGTTGGAGCCCGTGGGCTTCGCGCGTGCCCACCTCGACCGACTGTGGATCGACCCCGTCGACTATGGCGACGCGCTCACGGAGGCCGTTCGCTGGCTCGACACGGCGGGCCTGACGGTCTCGATCTACAACCATCCGCTCTGTGTGCTCCCGGCGGGGCTGCACCGCTTCGCGCGCAAGAGCATCTCCGATTGGAAGAACCTGTACCTCGATGCGTGCGATGGGTGCGCGCGTCGCGAGGCGTGCGGTGGGTTCTTCGCGTCCGCGACGGTGCGTCACAGTCGCGCGATCACGCCGTTCTCCGATCCGTAGGCGCGTACCGATTTGCGTACCGTACGCACGGGATTCCAGCCGCGTGGGGCGGACTGGAGCGAGAGAGGGGATGGATGAAATGCCTACGAAAGAAGCACTTCGCGGTGGGTCGTGTGGGGGTCGAACCCACGACCTACGGATTAAAAGTCCGCAGCTCTACCACTGAGCTAACGACCCGCTGCTGTGGGCGGCGGAGTGTCGTCGCCCCGCAACCCGCGTGTCAATCCCCGTGCATGATCGCGTCGCGCAGGGCCCGCAGCGGCGCGCGGTCGTCGAGCACCACGGCGCCCGCACGATCGCGCCGAACGCCCAGCCTTGCGAACACCGCGTCCACGTCGGGAAACGCCGTGCCCGCCAGTGCGCCGTCGAGTCGCGGCCCCCACACGTCGACGCCGGTCGCGCGGTCGAACACGGCCGCCGCATCCCGCGCGCGCCACACGCGCAGCGTCTCTCGTGCACCCGCCTCGCAGAGCGCACGGAGCCCGTCGTCGAAGCCGCGCGCGTTGCCCGTCGCCTCGCGCGTCGCCACGTCGAGCGTCAACACCCACGCGACGCCCCACCAGTACACGCGCCGGTAGCGTCGTGTGTGGGCCATCGCGGCGCTCTCGTCGGCGAGCGTCGCGCCGTTGCGGTCGTCGCGCGTCTCGTCGAGACCCGCGAGCAGCGAGGCCCAGGCCTGCGCCGCGCTCTGACGGCCGGTGCGCGCGCGGAGCACCTCCTGGTAGTACGTCGCGATCCCCTCGCGCAGCCACGCGTCGCGGTCGTCGAACACGGGGTGAAAGAGATGCACGAACTCGTGCGTCGCCTGCCACTCGCGCTCCATGCCCGCGGTCGTCATCGACGGGTCGACGAGAAAGAGCACCGACGGACCTCCGCCGCGGCTCGCGAGCCCGAAGTGCACCGTGTCGCTCCCGCGCGCCGTCGCGTGGAGGATCGCCTGCACGCGCGGCAGCACCACCGTCGGCGCGAGCGTCTGCGCGGCCCGCATCGCGTCACCGAGCCAGCGCGCGGCATCGAGCGTGTCGTCGTCGCGAAAGCCCACGCGCGTCACGTCGAGCACCGTCGATCCCACCGTGTGCTCCGTGCGATGGAGCGGGCCGAGCAGGGTGTAGCCCTCCCAGGCCATCGTGCTCGCATCGACATGAAACACCGCGCCATCGCGGGGCCACGGCGACGACACGCTCCACCCCGCTGGAAGCTCGAAGCGCGTCTGCACCGTGAGGCGATCGTCGTCGGGCGTCGCGCGCCACCACCATCCCCGATGGCGCAACGTCGCGGGCTCCTCGCGCGTGGGCGCCGCGTCGAGCGCGAGCGTCTGTGTCACGCAGCGCACCTCGGAAGGAATCTCCACGCCACGGTGCTCGCGCTCCGACCCATCGCGATGGCGCGCGCGCCACGTGGGGTCGTACGACGCGAGGGCCTCCATGCGCGCGGGGGCGGTGCCGTCGAAGCAGGTCTCCACCGAGAGCACACGGGGATCGCGGACCGTGACCGTGCGCGTCCATCGCAGCGCGGGCGCGGTCGGCGACGCGGCGCACGCGACCAGCAACGAGGCGATGGTCGCGACGCGCGCGCGGCGCAACGGTCACGCTCCGTCGGGCGCGGAGCCCCGCACGATGCCGCGCTCGAGCAGGTCGCCGAGCAGCGACGCGAGCACCGCGGCGACGTCGGCGTTCGCGTGCTCCCCGTGGCGCGCGAGCACGTCGTACACGGCGCCGGTGAGCGAGGTGTGGGGCGCACCCATCGCGGTGACGAGCGCGAAGGAGAACGCATCGAGCGTGAGCGCTTCGACCCGCAATGAGTCTTCCGCGCGGAACACCAGCAGCGCGTGCTCGCCCTCCGTCGGCACCTCATCGCGATGCACGCTCCATCGCAGACGGAGAAGGGCGCGCGCGGGCGTGAGCACCACCGGACGATCCATCGCGAAGGGCCCGACGGGCACACGCTCCGCGTCGTCGGCGATGTGGCAGCGCATCACCGCGGCGTCCCATCGGAGGGCGTCGGCGGTCCAGGGCGGTGCTCCCTCGGGGAGCGCGTGGTCGAGCGCGAAGTCTGCGAACTGAAGCGAGAGCTCGCGCACGTAGCGGGTCGTCGGCGGACGCTCCGCGAGCCAGCGCTCGACCATCGTGCCGAGCGCCTCACGACCGAGCGCGCGCGTCGCGACGGGGAGCGCGTCGGAGAACGTGTCGACGAAGCGTCCGCGCACGAGGTGTCGGTAGAGCAGCCAGCGCAGCGGATCGCCGCCGAGCGCGGTGAGGTCTTCGTCGCGCGGCGTGCGGTCGAGGCAGAGGCGCGCGAGCGTCGATTGCGCGGCGTCGAGCTTCACGGCGTCACCCCCGTGGCGTCGCGCCAGATCGCATCGAGGCGGTCGAGCTCGTCGACGAGCGCCTCCCAGGGCGGCGGGTTGTGGTCGCGTTCGAGGAGCACAGGCACCGGACCCGTGCGGCGCAGCGCGTAGTGCAACAGGTCGTAGACGTCGTCGCAGACGGGCTCGCCGTGCGTGTCGATGCGGAAGCCATGTTCCGCCACGAGGTGCCCCGCGACGTGCATCTGCACCACGCGGTCGAGGGGGAGCGCGTCGATGAATTCCCGCGCATCGAAGCCGTGGTTGCGCGCGTTCACGTAGACGTTGTTCACGTCGAGCATGAGCCACGCGCCCGACGCGTCGAGCACCGCGCGGATGAACGCCGCCTCGTCGAGCTCGGCCTCGCCGGGGTGCGCATACCAGCTCAGATTTTCGAGCGCGAAGGGCACCGGGAGCGCCGCCATCGCCTCGCGCACACGCGCCGCGGTGTGGGCCGCCGCGTCGCGCGTGAACGGGATCGGGAGCAGGTCGTGGAGGAACACGCCGTCGCGGTGACCGAAGCACAGATGGTCGCTGTGCCAGGGCGCTTCGACGGCGCGCACGAAGGCCGCGAGGTCGGTGAGGTACGCGCGGTCGAGCGGATCTGTGGAGCCGGGGCACATCGTGAGTCCATGCGTCACGAGGGGGAACTTCGCGCGCGCCTCGTGGAGCATGCGCACGAAGCTTCCGCCGCGGTTCACGTGGTTCTCGGGCGACACTTCGAGCCATCGGAGCGACGGCGGCGCGCGGTGCACGATGGCCTCGGCGAGCGGCGCGCGAAGCCCGAGTCCGATGCCGGTGAAGCGGGGGTCCGTGGGACGCATGGGCGGCCCTCCTGGGCGGTGCGGGAGCGGTTCGCGGAGGCGACGAGGCGGAGGGTGTCGCGAGGCCCGCGCGGCGGCGTCTGGAGGCGACCGCGCGGGGCGCGCGAGGCGGTCAGTGACCGGGCGCGGGGGCCGGGGCGGGAGCGGGCGCAGGGGCCGGCTGCGTGCCCGTGGGCGCGGGGGTCGTGTTGGCGCCGCACGAACCCGCCTGGCCACAGGAACCCGCCTGGCCGTTGCTGCGGTTCGCGCCGCACGAACCCGCCTGACCCGACGAGCCGCTGCTCGCGGTGGCGGCCTGCGAGGCCGAGGCCGTCTGGTTCGTCGAGGCGCAGGCAGGAACCGCCACGCCGAGGGCTGCGGCGACCATGAGGGCGAGCTTCGAACGCGAGGTGCTTTCCATGGGGGAACGATCTCCTGGGGCTTCGTCGGTGGATGTCACGGTGTGCCGCGCCGCGAGCGCGACGACGGGCACCGCACGATTGTCTAGGCCTCCGCGCGACGGGTCGTAAATCACAATCGTGGCCGCGGAGACGGCGCCCTCTACGCCGCCGCGCGCGCCGCGGTAACAACCTCCGCGGATCAGATCCGGAACCAGCGCCCCGTCGTGGGGTCGCGCGCGATCACGCACTCGTCGCCCTCGGCCGTTCGCACGAGCAGGCTCTCGAGCATCGTGGCCTCGTAGGCGCCGAGCACCTCGACGATGCGGCGCGCGCGACCGTCTTCGAGAAAGGCCTCCGGCGCGTCGCCCGGCATGGCCTCGGGGCGCAGCGAGATGGGACGCCGCGAGGGCATCCCCGTCTCCTCGGCGAGGAACACCGACGCCCGCGCCACCGCGCGCGCCGCGAAGGGCAGCACCACCGAGCCCTCGACCACCACGAGCACGTCGCACCCGTCGGACACCTGCCGCAGCACCGCCGCGCGCCGATCGCCCGTGAGCCGCAGCTCGCGGAGCGGTCCCGCTTCGAGGTGGCGCAGCGCGGTGCGGAGCGTCGCGAGGGGCAGCGCGAACTCCGCGGAGTACACCCGCGCATCGAAGGCATCGATCCGCGTCGCGAGGTCGATGGTCTCTCCCTCCGCATCGAGGAGCGTCGCGCAGAGCGCCTCGGGCACCTCGCGGAGCAGCGCTTCGAGCGTCGCGGTGAACCCCGTCGGCGCGGCGTCGCGCGGCAGGATCGGCCCGCCCTTCATGGTCCGGCGGTGTGCGACGGCGTGGCGATCGCGGTCTCGTTCACGCGCACGTCGACCCGCGCTCGCAGCCCTTCGAGCAGCCTGCGCATGGCCACCGTGCGCCGAAGCGCGACGCCGTCGCGAAGCACGATCGCGCGCACCTCGTCGACGGGGCGGCGCAACGGAGCGACCGCGCCGACACGGAGCGCGACGTGCGCGCCGAACGACGTCTCGAAGGGGCGCGAGAGCGGCGCGGTCGGCGTGAGCGACCACGCGGCGACCACGAAGGGTTCAACGTAGTGCGCGTCGTCGGGCGTCTGCCCCGTGCGGTCGAAGGGCGCGAGGGCCTCGACGTGGAGCTGCATCTCGCGGCCGATGCGTTCGAAGGTCTCCCGCGGCGGCGTCTCTCCGCCCTCGGCGACGACGCGCTGGCGAAACGCGGCGATCTTCGCGCGGGCCTCGGCGAGGGCCTGCGGTGACGGCGGCGTTCCCTCGACCTGCGCGAGCGCGTGGATCACCTCGACGAGGCCGTCGTGCATGAACTCCACGCGACGGTGCTGAAAGTACGCTTCGAGAAACTCGCGGGGCATCGTGCGCTCCGACTCGCGGTCCTCGACCTCGCGGGCGATCATGGCCTGCACGGCGCCGTGCCAGCGCGCGTTCTCCACGTCGTCGTCGAGGAGGAGCCCGCTGCGAAGCCCCTCGCGCACGAGGAGGCGGTTGTTCACGATGCGGTCGAGCGCCGCGCGCGCGTCGAGGTGCTCGGCGCGGGCCACGGCAGACACCTCGTCGGCGGTCACGGGCTCGCCGTTCACGCGGGCCACCACGGGGCTCGTGTCACGGGCGACGGGCTCGCGCTGCGCGCGTCGCGCACCGCAACCGACGAAGAGCGCAAACACCAGACAGGGCACGCGACGGGCGATCATTCCGCAGACTCCGGGCGAACGAGCTCGACGCCCGCCTGGGTGAGAAACCATCCCACGAAGCCCGCGAGCATCGCCGACACGTAGTCGCGGCGGTCGAGCGTGCGCAGGCACTCCCAGTACGGGTACATCGACGCGAGCACGAGCAGCAAGCCCGCGACGCGCGACACGGTGAGCAACGCACGGCGGGGAGCAGGGGGCGGCGGAGGAGGGGGCATCGGAGTTCCGTCGGAGCGATCGGTCAGCGGGTGCGATCGAGCCACGCGCGCATCGCGAGGGCGCACACGGCCCACAGCACGTAGGCCGTGGCGCGAGAGGTCGATCGAACGCGAGGGGGCGCCGCACGCACCACCGAAGCGCCGCCGTGGAGCGCCACCGCGAGCGCGAGCGCGGTGCCCACGGCCGCCACGAGCGCGCCGCGTCCACGCAGCAACGACTCGCCCGCGATGCGCTCGGCCACCGTCGCGGGCTCGCGGGCACCGAGGATCGCAGGCGCCACCACCGCGGTCATCGCGGCCACCACGGCGAGGCACGCGAGGGCCGCGTTGCGAAAGGGCGGGGCCGGGGTCCGGGGACGATCGTCGGCGAGTGTGGCGGTGAGCGGAATCACCGCACGGTGGGTCGCGAACCACCGCAGCACGGCGACGAAGTACGCGACGGCGGTGACCGCCGCGACCGCACGAGAGGCCGCGTCGTACCGGGGAACTGCGTGGCGTCCCGCGAAGAACGCTGCGACGCCGAGCGCGGCAGGAAAGGCTCCCGCGGCGAGTCCCACGGCGTGCGCGGGGTGCCTGCGCGACTCCCACGCGGCGGAGGCGAGCACCGCGAGCGCGGCGGCCGACGAGGCCATCGAGAGCGCATCGACCGCACCCGCGAGCACCGGTGTGAGCGAGAGCTGCGCCCACGCGGCGAGGCCCAGCGCGAGCGCGGCGAGGGCGAGGCGGGGTGTGGGCGGCGCGGTCGGATTCAAAACAGCGGGCGCGAACGTACCAAGCTTTTCACCGCCGCACGACGGTTGATAGAGTCCGCGCCGGTGCGCTCCTGTGCCCAGTGCAACGCGCCCTGCGAAGAGGGCCATCGGTTCTGTCCGTCCTGCGGGTTTCCGGTGGGCGCGGCGCGGCCTTCGTCGGGTGATCCGCTCGTGGGACGCACGCTCGCGGGCGGCTATCTCATCCTCGAAGCGATCGGCGCCGGCGGCATGGGCCGCGTGTACCGCGCGGAGCAGACCTCGCTCGGCAAGACGCTCGCGATCAAGGTGATCCATCCGCACCTCGCGGGCGACGACAACGCCGTGGCGCGCTTCTACGCCGAGGCGCGCGCGTGCTCGCGCATCAATCACCCCAACGCGGTGAGCGTGCTCGACTTCGGGCGCACCGACGACAACCTGCTCTACCTGGTGATGGAGTTCCTCCGCGGCCGCGACCTCTCGCGCGTCGTGTGGGAGGCGGGGGCGCTCCGTTGGGATCGCTCCGCGGAGATCATCCGTCAGGTGCTCGCAGCGCTCTCCGAAGCGCACGAGCAGGGCGTGATCCACCGCGACATCAAGCCCGAGAACATCCTCGTCGAGCCGCTGCGCACGGGCGGAGATTTCGTGAAGGTCGTCGACTTCGGCCTCGCGAAGATCCGCACCGACGCATCCCCCGGCGTGACCTCGCCGGGCCTCGTCTGCGGCACGCCCGACTACATGGCCCCGGAGCAGGGACGCGGCCTGCCGCCCGATCCCCGCAGCGACCTCTACTCCGCCGCGGTGGTGCTCTACTACTGCGTGACGGGGCGCCTCCCCTTCGACGCCGAGCTCCCGCAGCAGGTGCTGCTGATGCACGTGAACGACCCGGTGCCCGACCCGCGTCAGTTCGTGCCCGACCTCCCGGCGCACTTCGTCGAGGTGCTCCTCCGCGGCCTCGAAAAAGACCCCGACATTCGCTACGGCACCGCCGTCGATTTTGCGGCGGCGCTCCAGGCCGCGGTGGCGCCCCATCGGCCCGCGGTACGCGGCGGCGCGCACTGTCCCCGCTGCGGGAGCGCGGTGGCCGCGGGGCTCAAGTTCTGCGGCGAGTGCGGGGCGCGCGTGTCGCCCGGTGCGCGCAACCCCGAGGGCAACGACCTCGTGGGCGAAGGACGCAGGCCGCAGCGCGTGGCGGTGAGCACCACGACGTCGAGCCTCGGCGCGATGCCTCTCGTCGGGCGCGCGCAGGAGTTCGAGCGGATCCGCGGCGCGTGGGATGCGACGGCGCAGGGCAGGCTACGCGTCGTGTCGATCGCGGGCGAGGAGGGCGTCGGACGCAGGCGTCTCGCGATGGCGCTCGTCGAGCACGCGGCCTCGCGCGGCGCGACGACGGTGACCGTGGGCCCCGACGCGACGTGGGCGGGCGTGGCGTACGCGCCCCTCGCGCGCTGCATTCGCGCGCTCATCGGACTCCGCGCGGAGCAATCGCCCGTCGAGTGGTACGACGAGAACTTCGCCGTGGGCGACCCCGAGCACGAGCCCGCGGTGCGCTCGGGGCTCGTCGAGGTGTTCTCCGCCGAGGGCGCGGAGGATCTCGGCGTGCAGCCGCGG
>CAMFHP010000095.1 GCA_945952225.1 uncultured Myxococcaceae bacterium | reverse complement strand
GCGATGGCCCGCGCACCCCCATTGCGATGGCCCGCGCACCCCCATTGCGATGGCCTGCGCACCCCCATTGCGATGGCCTGCGGCCCCCTACTCGAATGGCTCCGGAGGCTCCCTTCGGGTAGGCCTGCGCGTCTCGTCGTGAGGGCACGCGACGCCGCAGCATGGGGTCCCACCCGCCCGCGCCGGGCGCCCCACGCTCACCGCGCAGAGGACACGACCGACGGTAGATGGGGCAAATGATCCTCCGGGTGACGACACCGTCACGACACGATTTCCTCCTTCCTGGCGGGGGGGATACCTCACCCCGCCTCGCAAAGAGAATGAAGCAGCGTTTCTACCGACAACGGCACCCCCAAAAACCTAATACCAACGACACACCCAACACGGGCCAACCATGGAAATTCAACACGCGATTGCCGATACGATTTCTCTTCCAATCCTCTGTCTCCCGGTAGATGTTGCCTGACGCTGGTCAACGTCACTGCACTGGTGACGACCGGCGGGAGGGTTTCATGTCGGAAGCCGAGAAGGATGTGGTGACGGTACGCGAGGGGCGCTCCGAGGACGTGAACATGTCGCGTCGCGGGCTCGCGGGGCTGCTGGGGCTGTTCGGTGCGGGGGCGGCGCTCTCGCGGTGCATCGGGAGCGGCGACGACGACCCGGCGATCGTGCATGCCGCGCAGGCGGCGACGGGCAGCGGGGTGCTATGGGTCGATCAGGCGACGGACCTGAAGGTCGGCGCGAACGCGGGGAGTGCGGCAACGGGCTTCGCCGTGGCCCTCGGCGCGGCGGCGAAGGGCGACGGCGGCGGTGGGCTCTTTGCGTGGTATGGCGGCGCGGTCTCTCCCTCGCTCAACGACGAAGGGATCACGTTCGTGTGCACGCTCACCACGGATGGCGGATCGACCGTGGTCGGATACTGGAAGCGGGTATTTTCGGGTCCGATCAATGTCCGGTGGTTCGCGTCGCTGGTGTCGGGCACCGACTGGTCTCCCGCCATCCAGCGCGCCGTCGACGCGGCGAAGCCCGTACAGGAAGGCCCGTACAATCAGTATCGCTCCGGGCACGTGTACATTCCGCAGGGGGTGTATACCGTGAAGAAGGCTGTGGCGATCGATGGCGGCGGGTCTTCGCTCTACCTCGGTCAGGAGATCAGCGGTGACGGTCCCCTGAAGACCGTGCTGCACTTCTATCCCGAGAACGTCACGGATCAGGCCTCGCTCGGCCTCGCCGCACAAGACGGGAACGATGCGTACGCGTCGTGCTTCCGCTTCGTGGGCCAGACGATCAACTCGCGGCTCTTCGGCAGCGCGCTGCGCAACCTCTCGATCAACCTGCTCTCGTCGGACGGCGCGGCGAAGAAGCGCGGCGTGGTGCTGCTCAACACCGACCGCTTTCTGATGGAGAACGTGTCCTTCGCGGGCCCCTGGGGGCAGAGCGTCGACAGCCGCGGTGTCTGGATCCTGTCGGGTCAGGTGATCACGCTTCGTGACATTCACTTCGCGGCAGGTTCTGCGGTGCAGAACAACGACTTCGGCACGCCGATCTACCTGAGCACCGCGAGCGGCTCCCCGGACGGCGGCGCGGTGGACCATCTGCACATCCACGACTGCTACTTTCGCCCCGGAAATCAAAGCTACGCGATCGAGGTCGACCCGGGCATCACGCAGGGCAACAACGTCGTGGGCACCATCGTGTCGAACCTCGTCTTTCAGGATGCCAACATCTCCGGGGGTCACGGCATTCTCAAGTGGATTCAGGGAACGCAGCAGAGCGTCAACTGCACGAACTTCGCATTCCGCAATCTGCGCTTCGAGGGGAGCGACGTGCTCAATCCGGACGGCGGCCCCCCCAAACCTCACGGGCATCTACGGGGTGCACATCGAACGCACGAACACGGGCTACACGCTCACCAATTTCACCTTCGACAACGTGGCCTTCGCGGGAACGCGCCTCGGTGCCCGCCTCGACCTGTGCGACTGCGTGTCGTTTCGCAACTGCGTGTTCGGTCAGCCCGCCGGCAAGGCGATCCTCGCGGTGGACCGCGCGTACTCCGTCGAACTCGACAACTGCTTCAGCTCCAGCCCCGATGTGGTCTTCGGCGATCGCTACCTGGAGCGCGTCGACGCGGCGGGTGGCGGCGCAGGATTCCCCCGGTCGGCGCGCATCGTGGCCCCCTCGACGGTGCCGATTCCCGGCCGCGGCGTCACCACCGTGAAGTTCGCGGAGCTCCTCGACGGCCCGTCGGCGAGCGCCACGTGCACGCCCTACCTCGCCAGCGTTTCCGACACCAACGCGTTCAAGATCCCGGTGCTCGCACACGGCTGGCAGCGCACCGCGAAGATCACCATCACCGCACAGGTCGGGAGTGCCTCCGTCGAGTGGGGAGAGTTCGCCCTCTCTCGTGTCGGAACGACTTCGAACAACTTCATCGTGCGCACCTCGGCGGCGACGTCGGGCACCGGCACGCCGAAGCTGCTCGGCACCTCGGCGGTCAACGCCTCGTACGCCACCGATCGCCTGACCTGCGATGCGATCGTGGTCGATGTGGCGAGCTACAACGCCATCTGGGTGCGCAACAACATCCGAGGCCAGCAGGTCTACCTCATGATCGAAGTGACCTTCTCGTCGACGACGCTCGGTGCGTAGCGCCTCGGCGATGCATCTCGGTTGAACCGCACGGCGATTGCTGGCAACACAGCGCGCCGATGTCGACCGCCCCCGCGCCTGACCGCAATCCCTCGCTCGACGGCGTTCGTGGCGTCGCGATCCTCCTGGTGCTGTGGTTCCACGCGCACTACCCCGCGCCCATTCCGACGCGATTCGACACCCTCGTGTACGCGAGCTCGGCGTACGGGTGGGCGGGGGTCGATCTCTTCTTCGTGCTCTCGGGCTTTCTGATCACCCGAATCCTCATCGCGTCTTGCGAAAGCCCCCGGTACTACAGCGCCTTCTATGCGCGCCGTGTGCTGCGCATCTTTCCGCTCTACTACGCCGCGCTGCTCCTCTGGCACGTGCTCGGCCCCATCGTCGCGCATCGCACGGCCGCCGAGATCGCGCAGTATCACCGTGAAGAGCCCTGGCTCTGGGCCTACCTCGCGAACGTGCGTCAGGCGCTGAACCCCGGCGCGACCGCGCTCGACACCACGCACTTCTGGTCCCTCTCGGTGGAGGAGCAGTTCTACCTGGTGTGGCCCCTCGTGGTGCGCCGCGCGCCGCCGCGGCACCTCGGTGCCGTGTGCGTCGTCGGCTTCGCGATGGTGGTGCTCACGCGCGCGGGCCTCCGTCTCGGCGGTGTGAACGTCGCCGCGATCTACACGCTCCTGCCCACGCGCGCCGATGGGCTCCTCGTCGGCGCCGCGCTCGCCGTCTGGATGCGCGGATCGTACGACCCGGCCCGCTGGCGTGTTCGCGCGTGGGGCGTCGCGCTCGCGTCGGGTGTCGCCCTCGCAATCGGCATCGTCGCGTCGACGCTCCATGGTGGCTTCGGCGAGGCGAGAGAGTTCGGCGCGTTCATGCAGTACGCGGGGTACAGCCTCTTCGCCGTGCTCTTCGGCGCGTTGCTCGTCGTGGCGCTCCTCGCGCCCGCGGAGGCGCGGCTCTCTCGCGCGCTGCAGTCACCCGTGTTGCAGCTCTTCGGGCGCTACAGCTACGGCGTCTACGTCATCCACTACCTGCTCCGCGGACCGCTCAACGACCTGTGGGCGCCGCTCGTTCGCCGCACGGGGGGCACGGCGCTCGGGAGCCTCGTGCTCCTCGCGTATCCCATCGCGATGGTGGGCATCACGCTGGTGCTCTCGATGGCGAGCTGGCGATGGTTCGAGGCGCCGCTGCTTCGGTACAAAGACCGCTTTCCCTACTGAGGGCGGCGCGGCACGCGGCGCTGAAGGATGACGATGCCCTCGTCGGTCTCGCGACGCTCGAAGGCCGCGAGGATCGTGGGGTCACGGTCGTACCCGTGCATGTTCACGCCGAAGTCGAGCATGTAGTCGACCTCGGAGCGCACGAGCCACGCAGGAAAGGAATGAGCCCGCAGCGCGACGAGGGCGTCGTGGTTCATCTTCCCGTCGAGGTTCATGATCCGTCGCGGCGCGGCCCACCCGAGGAGCCCGCTCTGAAAGCTCGCCACGGTACCCGCAGGCCGGTCGCGCAGCGCGCGCTGAAGGATGGGCCAGGTGTTCGTGAGGCAGGGGTTGCGTGCGTCCTGATCGGCGGTGACCACGCGCCCCACGAGGATCGCCAGCAGCGCCATCGCGACGACGCCGCGCAGCGTGTGATGACGCGTCGACAGCGCCCCCTCGGCGAGCGTTGCCAGCGCGAGCACGCTCACGATCGTGGCGGGCGCGAGCCAGCGCAGGCCGTTCCACGGGGCGCCGAAGACCGTGCCGTAGACCACCGCGAGGAGCAGCACCGACGCCGTGAGCACGGCGAGCACGTCGCGCAGCGCTCCCTCCGCGCGTCGCCATGCGCCCCACAGAAGGGCCAGCCCGACGAACAGCGCACCGCCTCCCAGCACGAGCTGCACGACCATCGGCAGCGACGCGTTGCCCACGGGAACGGGCATCGCGAGGAGCTGCCGGTCGAGCGCGCCGAGCACCCCCATGGCCTGCTGCGCGCGTCCGTGGTCGAGAAAGCTCCCGATGCCCTCGGCGGAACCGCTCTGGGGCAGCGGTGTGCCGAAGGTCGCGACGTTGAACGCCATCCACGGCATCGCGCAGAGGAGCCACACGACCGCCGCGACGACCACGGCACGCAGCGTGGTGCGCACGTCATCGCGCGATGCGCCGCGGAGCCGCCACAGCGTCGCCAAACCCCACACCGCCGTGAGGATCACCGTGTCGTTGCGCGCGAGGAAGGCGAAGCCCAGGGCACCACCGATCACCGCCCCATCGCGCGGGGTGAGCGGCACGCGCCACCGCGACACGAGCACACGCGCGACGAGCAGCCATGCGACGAGGGCGAGCGAGGTCTCCATGCCGTTGAACGCCGAGCGCGCGCCGTACGGATGGAGGAGCCACAGGAGCGCCGCGAAGGCTGCGCCGCGAGGCACGCGAGGCGCTGCTGCGCGCCAGAGTCCGATCACCTGTGCGGTTCCGACGAGGGTGTAGAGCGCCCAGGTGAAGGCGACGGTGAGCACCGGCGTGAGCGTGGTGCTCCAGCCGGTGAGCGAGCCGAAGAGCACACAAAGCACAAGGTAGAGCGGCTGGAAGCCGTTCACGGGCGCGCCGTCGTAGGTCACGCCGCGGCCCTGCCCGACGTTTCGCGCGATGGTGAGGTAGTAGTACGCGTCTTCGAAGAGCGGACGACGGAGCCAGTCGTCACCGATCGCGTGGGGCGCGAGGCGCCATGTGAGCAGCAGGGTCAGCGAGACGCCGGCCGCGAGGGCAAGGCGCAGCGAGCGGTCGGGGCGAACGTCGGTGTCGGAGTTCATGGCGCGCGGAGGGGTGTTGGTGGCGCGCGGGACCGTACCATTCACCTCCGGGCGTTCTGACGGTGAAGTGAACGTCGTTGCCAACGGGACGCCGCGCGTGGCATCGACCGACGCGGCGGGTGAATGCGACGGAAGCGGGCATCAACGGAGAGGCCCGCGCGCGCCCCGCGCAAGGACCACCATGCACCCGCTCCTCGACGACTCCTCCCCGCGCACACTCTGGCGATGGTCTCTTGCGGCGGGGTTGCTCTCGCTTGCGTTCAGCGCCGTGTGGCACTCCGTGTGGCCCGTCACGCCCGATGGCGCGCACTACCTCGCCATCGCCGACGCGTGGCAGTCGGGGCGCGGCCTCGTCGACCCCATCGGGTACGTCACCCATGTAGCGCCGCGCACGGCGCTTCACTGGCCTCCGCTCGTGCCCTTCATGCTCGCGGCGCTCCACGCGCTCGGACTGAGCTGGATCGTGTCGTTCCGCGCGCTCTCGGTGCTCTCGACCGCGGTGGCCGTGACCTGCACCGCGCGTTCGGCGGTGGGTGTGCTGCGTGGCCCTGCGCGCGTCGCCGCGGTGCTGTGGCTGGCCTCGACGCCCATGCTCACGTGGTACGCGCAGATGGCCTCGTCGGAGGCCGCCTCGCTCGCGCTCATCGCCGCCTCGTTGTGCGTGCTCGCGCGATGCACCGAAAAGCCTTCGGCCACCACGGGCGCGGCGCTCGGCCTGCTCTCGGCGATGGCCGTTGCGAGCCGCTGGGCCTGTGTTGCGCTCGCGGTTCCCATCGCGTGGCGGCTCGTGGAGATGCTTCGCTCGAAGCGTGCCGGTGCGCCCACGGTGGCGGCGGGCGTGACCGTGGGTGCCGCGGTGGTGCTCGTGCCCCTCGTGCTCTGGCGTCTGCGCACGGGCGATGGACCGCGCGACCCGAGCAGCTACACCCTCCCGCTGCTCGCACGCGACACGGTGGTGGCCTTTGTGAAATCGTGGGTGCTCACGGTGTTCGCAGGCTTCGCGCTTCCGGCCCTCGTCGCGCTCGCGGCACGCCCTGGCGACGACGCGGGGTCTCGCGAGGCCCGCGCACGCGCCCTCGTCGACCACGCGCTCTTCGCGACGGCGATGCTCGCGATGCAGCTCGGCGCCTCGTGGAGGTTCCGCCTCGACACGATCGGCAACCGACTGCTTCTCCCCGCGACGGCCTCGGTGTGGTTGCTCTCGGTGCTCGCGGCCTCATGGTGGCGCGACCGTCGCGGCGAGCGTCGTCCGTCGCTCGCGGTGCCCGCGGCAGCCGTTGCGGTGCTGCTCTCGCTCGGCGTACACGGGATGTTCATGCGTCGGTGGCGGGCACAACGCGCGGGACGTGAGGCCGTGCTCGCCGTGCTCCCGGCGCTCGGGCGGGTGCCCGCGGGAGCCACGGTGTACACCGACCTCGCGGAGCTCATTCCGTACCGTCTTGACCTGCGTTGGGAGCGACTGCAGACCGAGCCCAACGGCGACCCAATCTCGCCGTGGACGCTTCATCTCCGCTGCGAGGACCACGCGTGGTGGGCGGCCTCGTCCGCCGATGCGCTCGCATCCTCGGCCCGCGGCGCGGACTCAACCTGCGCGCCGGGGGTATGCCTTCATCGCGCGCCGTGCGACGCTCCGCGCCCGCTGTCACCCCGATGAACAACGCCGCCCGCAAGCCCCTCGCTGATCCTCGCGCCGAGATCGCGCAGCTCCGACGGGAGTGGGCCGAGGAGCGCGTGACGCTCCAGGCGCGGGCGCGTCTCATCGTCGCCGAGCTCCTCGTCGGCCTCGGGGTGATGGTCTACGCGTGGAACGTTGCGACGCCGCTCCGCATCGACGCGCTCCCGTCGGTGTTCACCGAGGTCGCCATCTTCACGATGATCGTCGTGGCGCTCACGCTGCGAGATCCCACGGGCATGCTGCGCGCGTCGAACCCGGCCCTCTCGATGCTGGGCTGGATGTTCTACTACTTCATCAAGCCCACGCTGCTCTGGCTCGAAGGCTTCCGCATGACCTACGAGTCGCCGACGACGATCATCCTCGACGTCTCGATCATCTCGGAGGTGCAGTACCTCCACGCGTACTTCATGGGCGCCTTCTTCGCGGCGTACATGTTCGTGGCCCCGCGCCGCGTGGTGCGTCCGATCTTCTCGGCCACGGAGCAACCGTACTTCCGCCTTACGTGGCTGCTCGCCATCGGGCTCGCGTCGTACGTCATCGAGTTCGTCAACCGTGTCGTCACCACGGGCAGCATCCTGCCGACGGCGAACTACGGCGAGCACATGGCGCAGGACATGGAGTACCTCACCTCGTCGCGTGTGGCGGGCGGCGCCGATCTGCTCATCATGCAGATCCTCTCGAAGGTCTGGTACTTCCCGCTCATGGCGCTGGGGCTCGGGTACGGCATCGTGATGACGCGCCTGACGACGCAGAAGCAGTGGTCGCGGCTCGCGATGTTCTTCGGGCAGGTGCCGCTGCTGCTCCTCCTGGGCAGCGGCTCGCGCAGCTTCGTGGCATTTCCCTTCCTCCTCGCGTTCATGATCATGGACGCGCTCTCGGGCCCCTACCGCTGGTGGCGCCTCACGCCGCTCGCCGCGCTCGCGCTGAAGCTCTTCGACTTCTACGGCTTCTTCCGCACGTACCAGCACCAGGGCTTTCGTGAGGGCATCGACGCGTCGATGCAGGACATCGCGAGCTTCTCGGACACGATCCGCAGCGAAGACGCGACGATGGTCACCAAGGAGGCCTACTGCGCGATGGTGGTGAACCACGGTCGCGAGTTCCGCGGCCTGGGGTACTTCTACGACACGTTCCTTCAGCTGCTTCCGTCACAGATCGCGCCGGAGAAGCTCGCGCTCGTCAACACCGCCGACTGGCTCGGCAACGAGCTCCTGGGCTACGGCCGCTATGCCTCGGGCACGGCGGGCGCGATGGTGTGCGACGGCAACCTCATCGGCGGCACCGTGGGCGTGCTGGGCCTCGCGACCGTGCTCGGGCTCACCTTCGGCGGCGTGGTGCGCTGGGGCATGTCGGGCCCCGGCGGGCGTCCCGTGCTCTGGCGCTACCTGCTCATGCTCATGATCTCGGTGCAGGCGACGCAGTACATCCGCGCCGACTACGCGCTCGTGCTCACGCAGCTGCTCTACTACGTGGTGATGCCCGCGGTGCTCATCTGGCTCTTCGTCGGCGACGGCGAAGACAGCCGCTCGCCCTGGCTCCGCTCCCTCGACACCGTGGGCTGAGGCGCGCGGATCAGCCGTCGTACACGGCGTCGACGGACAGCGCGCCCCCGAAGTCCGCGAGGCCCACGACGTCGCCCGACTCGGCGACGGTGAGCGTCCACGTTCCGTCGCCGTTGCGTCGGTAGTGCTCGATGCGGCGACGCCCCGCGGAGACGAGCACGTAGTGACGCAGCGTCGGCAGCGCACGGTAGTCGGCGAATTTGTCTCCGCGGTCGAAGCGCTCCGTGCTCGGAGACAGCACCTCGACGAGGAGCGACGGGTTGGTCACCACCGTCGCGTCGTCGGGGTCGACATGGAGCGGCCCACACACCACCGACACGTCGGGGTAGTAGCAGTTGCCCGACGCGGGCACGCGCACCTTGAGGTCGGAGCCGTAGACCCGACAGCCGCGTCCGCGCAGCATCGCGCGGAGCTCGGCGCCCATCGCGAGCGAGAGCCGCGCGTGTTCGGGCTCGCCGCCCGCCATCGCGTAGGCGACGCCGCCCACCAGCTCATGCTTCGTCTCGCCCGAGCGTTCGAGCGCGAGGTACTCCGACCACGAGAGCGCCTGCTTCTCGGCGACTGCCATGCGCCGCACGCTATCGGTTCACGCGGCGCGCGTCACCCCGTTGCCCGCACCGCGCTACCCCATGCGAGGCGGCGGTTGTGACGGGCGCACCACCTGGCCCACGGGCGATCCGTCGACCACGAGCGAGGCCAGCGCGCTCTGCGCTTCGACCACATGGCGCACGTCGGGGAGCGCCGCGCCGAAGAACCGCGAGCCGTGCGTGCGGAAGGTCTCCACGTCGCCCGTGCAGTGCACCGTGAGGCGTCCTGTGCCGCCGTCGTCGAAGCCCGGATGCCGCGCGAGCCAGTCGCCGAGCCGCGCCGCCACCTCGGGCCCCGGATCGAGCAGACGCGCGTCGGTGCCACCTTCGAGCGCCTCGCGAAGCAGGGGATAGTGCGTGCACCCGAGGATGATCGTGTCGCAGCCGCGGAGGTCTTCGAGGTAGCGCGCGCACGCGGCGCGGGCGATCTCCGAGCGCTCCCATCCCTCTTCGACGAGGGGCGCGAGCAGCGGCGCCGCGCGCTGGATCACGTCGCGGTGACCCAACTTCGCGAGCTCGGTCACCAGCGTGCGGCTCGACACCGTGCGCTGCGTGGCCAGCACGCCGATGCGTCCCCGCGTGGTGCGCACCGCGGCCTCGGCGGCGGGAATGGTCACGCCCAGAATGCGACGCTTCGAACCCGGCCCGCAGTAGCGCTGCTGGAGGTGACGGAGCGCCACGCACGACACCGTGTGACAGGCCACCACGATGAGCCGACAGCCCGCGTCGAAGAGGTGCTCCACGCACTGCTCGGCGAAGTCGAGGAGCGTGTGCGCATCGCGGCCTCCGTAGGGCGCGCGACCGCTGTCACCGAGGTAGAGCCAGTCGCGCGCGGGCTGCGCGTCGACGAGGTGGCGGAGCACCGTGAGGCCGCCGAATCCCGAGTCGTAGACGCCGATCATGGGGCGCGCGGAACGTACCTCACCACGCGGCGCGCGTGCGGAGGAACTCTTCGATCGCGGGCACCACCTTCGAGGGCTGCTCCATCAGCGCGAAGTGGCTCGCGCGCGGCAGGCGCAGGTGCTTCGCGTCGGGCAGACGGCGCGCGATGATCTCGGATTGGTAGGGCGGCGTGAGCACATCCCAGAGGCCCGAGATCACCAGCGCGGGCTGCGTGATGTGCCGCAGGTGGTGCAGCACCGAGTGGGCGTCGAGCTCCTGAAAGAGCTGGAGAAAATGCGGGAACGTGCGCTCGCCGAAGATCTCGCGCGTGTAGCGCCGCAGGAGCGTGCGCATGTGCGGCACGTCGGCATCGGTGGCCAGCCAGAAGAGCGCCGCGACGGGGTGCACCGTGGCCGGCGCGACCTTCTCGATGGCCCGCGCGACGAGGGGATGGTCCATCACGAACTCGATGGCCGCGTGTTCGAGCGTGGCCATGAAGGGCACACGAAACACGGGTTGAAAGCCCGTCGAAAAGACGTGCCCGTAGGTGCCGTTGAGCAGCACGAGGCCCGCCACGCGCGAGGGGTGCAGCGTGGCCGCTTCGAGCGAGACCTGCACGCCCATGCTCCACCCGCAGAACACCGCGCGGTCGACGCCCTCGGCATCGAGGATGGCCACGGCGTCTTCGGCGTGATCGACCACGCTCAGGCGACGGCGATGCTCGGGCGCGGTGGAGTCGAAGAGGCCGCGGTAGTCCCAGGTGATGAAGCGGTACTCGGGGAGCAGCGCGCGCACGAGGGGCTCCCAGGTGTAGAGCCGCGCGCCGAGGCCGTTCGCGAGGAGCACCGTGCGCGGTCCGTCGCCGAGCACGGTGTATGAGACCCGCGCGCCGTGGCGGTTCTCGAGGGACTTCACGGGCGCATCGGGAAAGGGCTCGTACTGCTCGCTCACGGCGCGCGATCTTCTCAGAACGTGGCGCCGCTGGCAGCGAGTTCTGCGAGCGCGTTGGTGCCCACCGTGGGCGCCTGCGCGGGGTCGTCGAGGGCCACGAGCTGCGCGTCGAGGGCCGCGCGCATGAGCTCCGCGGCCGCGTCGAGGTGCGCGCCCGCGAGCATCGAGGGCCAGTGCATGAACGTGCGCGGCACCGCACGCGCGTCGCGTTGCAGCGTCACCTGCACACGGTTGACGGCGCCGCGCCGCGGATCGCTCGCCTGGAGGAGCGTGAGCGCGCGTCCGGGGTGGGCCATCGCGTAGTTCACCGCGTACGTGATGTTGTTGCAGAGGTACGCGTTGCCCGCGCGGGGAAAGCCCGCGAGCTTCACCCCGTGCACCACCGCGTCGAGGCGCACGCCCGCTTCGACCACCGCCGCGTGTCGCGCGAGCTCGGCGCGCATCGCGTCGCGCACGGGCTCCCAGCTCCAGAGCATGCCGCGCACGCGGTCGTAGGGACGCGCGCCGGGCACCACGGGCGAGCGCGTGTCTCCGCGACGCCGTGAGGGGGTCAGCAGGTCGGAGCCGTCGCGCAGACCCAACGCGCGGTTCACCGATCCGAGCTCGATCCACACGTCCTGCGTGGGGCCCGCGATGCCGGTCATGAGCACCACGTCGGGCGCGAAGGCTTCGATCTCCTTGAGGGTCACGATCGCCGCGAGGCCCCAGTACACCGGCAACACCATCGCGCAGACGTCGACCTCACCCGCGCGCGATAGCTGCAACGTCGACTGCGACACGCTCGTCTGCGGCCCCGGCAGGTCGACCTCGCCCTTCGGCGGACGCGCGGTCTCGGGGTACACCGTCGAGGGCACGAGGCGGCTCACGATGTGCCCCGTCGCGTTGCTCGCGTTGCCGAGAAAGCGCCCGAAGCCCGTGACCAGCACGCGGCGCCGCCCCGGACGGCACACGCTCTGCGCGCGGTACGAGAGGGCAAAGTCGGCGTTCGCATCGAACTGCGCGCGCGCGGCGGCGCTGTGGGTGTCGACCTTCATGGGCAGGTGTACCTCGCCGAGAGATCCGTAGGGCCGATGGGTGTTCGACGCATCCCGCCTGCGTCGCCTCGGCGCTCGATGGGTGCGAACGTACCGCAGCGTTCGCACGCGAGGCCAGCGTCGAGAAATCCGCGGACCGTCACGAAGGCCACGCGCCCGCGCAATTCACGGCATAGTCCCGCCCCGCCCGTGAAGCGCCCCTCTCCCCGCCTCCTCGCTCCGGCCCTCGCGCTGCTCGCGGCGCAGGCCCATGCCGACCCCGACGCCGCCGTCGATGCGTCCGCGCCCGTCGCGGCCCTCGCAGACGCCGCGGCGCCCCCTGCGATCGCCGATGCGTCCGTGGTCGCGGTGGCGCCCGATGCGTCCGTGATCGCCGTGGTGCCCGATGCGTCCGTGGTCGCTGATGCGTCCGTGGTCGCCGTCGCGCCCGATGCGTCCGTGGTCGCGGTCGCGCCCGATGCGTCCGTGGTTGCGGTGCCCGCCGCGCCTACGACCGATGCGCCGCCCGACGTCGACGTGGCGAACTACACCCTCGACGCGCGCCTCGATCCCACACGCCACGAGGTGCACGGCGAAGGAACGCTCCGCTGGCGCAACACGTCGCGCGTGCCCGTGCGCGACCTGTGGTTCCACCTGTACCTCAACGGCTTCGCCGACGAGCGCTCGCTCTTTCTTCGCACGACGGGCGGCGCACACCGCGGCAACGCGCGCGGACGCTACGGACACATCGACCTCCATGCGCTGCGCCTCTCGACGGGCGAAGACCTGCTCGCGACGGGCGCGTACGACCCCGCGGTGCCCGACGACCGCTCGCAGCTCCACGTCACGCTTCCGCGCGAGGTGGCGCCGGGTGAAGAGATCACCGTCGCGATGCGCTTCACGTCGGTGCTCCCCGAGGCCTTCGCGCGCACGGGATACCGCGGGTCGTTCCACATGGTGGGCCAGTGGTTTCCGAAGGTCGCGGTGCTCGAACGCGACGGGCGCTGGGCCCACTTCGCGTTTCACGGCAACTCGGAGTTCTACGCCGACTTCGGCCGCTACGACGTGACCGTCACCGTGCCCACGGGCTTCACCGTCGGCGCCACGGGCCAGCCCGTCTTCGTCGAGCGCACCGCCGACACCGTGCGCACGCGCTTCAACGCCTCGCCCGTGCACGACTTCGCCTTCACCGCGTGGGACCACTTTCGTGAAGCCCGCGACGAGTCCGGTGACGTGGCGATCCGCGTGCTGCACCCGCCGGGCTGGGAGCGCGTCGCGCGCGCCACCATCGACTGTCTGCGCCGCGCGATGCCCGCGTATGCGCACCGCTTCGGGGCCTATCCGTACCCCGGGCTCACGGTGGTGGTTCCGCCGCGCGAGGCCGAAGGCGCGGGCGGCATGGAGTACCCCACGCTCATCACCACGGGCAGCGAGTGGTACATGCCCGACGGCGTGCGGGCGACGGACTACGTGACCCTCCACGAGTTCATGCACCAGTATTTCTACGGGCTCGTGGCGTCGAACGAGCACGACGCGCCCTTTCTCGACGAGGGCTTCACCGAGTACGCCACCGACCTCGGACTCGAAGACCTCTACGGCTCCGGCGGCCCCTTCGTAGACCTTCCGTGGCTCGGTCTGCGTGTGGAGGCCTTCGCGCTCGAAGCCGACTGGTCGGGGCTCATCACGCACCCGCTCGCGGTGACCTCGCGCGCCGATCAGTTCCCTGATTTTGGCGTGTACGCGACGCACGTCTACTCGCGCACGGCCTCGACCCTTCGCACCGTCGAAGGCATGGTGGGCCGCGAGCGCATGCGCCTCGCGATGCGGGCCTACACCGACGCGTGGCGCTTTCGTCACCCCACCGCCGACGACTTCTTCGCGTCGATGAGCGCCTCCCTCGGCGCGCCCGTCGTCGACAGCGTGCTGCGCCCCGCACTCGAACGTCCGTCGCGCCTCGATTTCGCCGTGACGCGCGTGCAGTCGCACCGCGTGGGCGACCGCTGGGTGGGCGAGGTGATCGTGCGCCGCGACGGAGACCTCGACGTGCCGGTCGACGTTCAACTCGAAGACGCGCAGGGCCATCGTCGCACCGTGCGATGGCGCGGCCCCGATCCGTGGGTCTCGATCCCGTGGAACGACCCCGTCGCACTGCGCGCCGCCCGCGTCGACCCGTACCGTCGCGTGGCCCTCGACGCGGTGCCCGAGAACAACGCGCGCCTCGCCGACGACGCGCCCGCGCCGCCGACCTTCCCCGCGATCGCCCGTGTGGCGTGGTGGTTCGGACTCATCCTCCAGGCGGTGTCGTCGTGACGCCCGCGGTGAGCTTCTACGGTCGACGCGCGGCCCTCGCGACGCTCTGCGCGATGCAGCTCGCACTCGCATGGCTGGCCTCGCTGGTGGTGACGGTGCCCTCGCTCGCGCCCCTCGCGCGTCACCCCGACGGCGTGTTCGCGCTCTACACCGGCGGCGGACGCACGCTGCTCTCGATGCTCTCGCGCGTGAGCGGCGAGCTCACGATGGGCGCCGCGGTGCTGGGTCTCCTCGCGCTGCTCTGGGCCGCGCTGTCGTTCGTGTTCGGCGCGACGATGCCCGTGCTCGCGGTGGTCGAACCCGCGCCGTCGCTGCACCGTGCGGCCTCGTACTCGCTGCGTCGACTGCCCACGCTCCTCGGGCTCGGCGCGGTGGCGCTCACGGGATGGGCACTCGGCGCGGTGGCGTCGTTCCTCGCGTGGGGCGCGCTCCATCGACGGGCCGAGGCCATGGTCGACGCGCGTGCGGCCGACCTGCTCGAAGCGCGCGCGCTGGTGCCCGTGCTCGCGATCGGCGCGCTGGTGACCGTGTGGCACGACGTGGCCCGCGTGTGGGCCGTGGGCAATGGAAGCGGCGTGCGCAGCGCCACCGCCGACGCGCTCGCCGTGATGGCCCGACGCCCCCTGCAGACCCTCGGAAGCGCGCTGGGCTACGCGCTCCTCGGCGCGCTCGGGGTGCTCGTCGCGTACGTCGCCTCGCGGCTCTGGGGCGGTCGTGGCGGCGCGGCCCTCGTGGCGCTCACGGTGACGCAACAGCTCGCGCTCGTGTGGCGCTTCGGCTGCCGCGCGCGATGGATCGTGTCGCTCGGCGCGTTGCACCGCGCGCTCCATCCGCCGCCTGCGGGTGACGAGGGCGCGGGGTGATTGACCGCGGCGCCGCGCGGTGCGCATAGGCATCGCCTGCGATGAGCTCTGCGACGTTGTTTCTGAGCGGAGGCCCCGACCACCGCGACCGCACGATCGAGCACTACCTGGCCGCCGACGACGGATGGCTCGAAGACTGGCACGACTGGGTGCAGTGGGCGTTTCCCAACCAGGAGCCGAGCCCCTTCAACCCCGAGGCGCCGGTGTGGGACCCCGACGAGGCCCGCGCGCTCCCGCCCGAAGCGCGCGAGAACCTGCTGCGCATGGTCGATCGCTTCGAGCGCTTTCTGCGCGACATGCGGAGCTGGCGGCGCCACTTCGACCACAACCACCAGCGCATCACGCGGGTGATCCTGTGCCTCCGCGACGCGGGCCTCGACGCGCGCGCCGAGACCTTTCACGCCTTCGTGACCACCGCGCCCGAGCCCTCGGAGCGCTCGCGCATGTTCTGGCGCTCGGCCCTCGACGGCACGCTGTAACGCCTATTTTCTAGAGCGTTTCGCGAAGCTGCATCAGCAGCCGACCGAGCATGTTGAGCCCGCGTCCGTCGGGCCCCGTTCCCCAGAACGCGTCGTGGGCCTTCACCTGCACGAGCGGATGGGGACGCGTCGCGCGCAGAAGCTCCGTGAGCGCCGGGCTCTGCGTGAACTTCGCCGTGAGCGCGCGCCGCATCACCGACACCTTCACGGCCTCCCAATCGGCGCGCATCGCGTGGGTGCGTCCGACCACGAAGGCGTTCTCGGGAGACGGGTCGCGCGCGATGGCCTCGCGGGCCGCCGTGTGGTCGTCGGTGCCCTCGCTCTTGGCGAGCTGAAAGAACACCTCGGGCCCCGCGTAGCGCGCGCCGTCGAGGGTGAAGCCCGGCTCGTCGAACGCGAAGGTCGTGTGCACGTTCGAGAACTCCGTGGCCCACACCCACGGACCGTGTTCTGCCGTGGTCTGCGCCACGAGCCCGAGGCCCATGGAGCCGTAGAGCGCGAGGGAGACGTGCTGCTGCGGGATCCAACACGGGAGGTGCGCGACGAGCGCCTCGTAGCCGTGCGCGAGGCACCACCCGGATTGCGCGGTCGAGAGCCAGCAGAAGGGCTCGTCGATCGACACGTCACGCACCGTGCGAAGGGCGCCGTGCGGGAGGCCCATCGCGCTCAGCCTCCGGTCGTCGCGGGGGCCGCGGGCGCGGTGGCCGTCGTGGTGGGCGGCGTCGCGGCGGCGGGCGCGGTGGGCACACGTCCGCGGTACTCGTAGTAGTAGCGGAGCACCTGTCGAACGTAGTGCTGCGTCTCGTCGTAGGGGGGCACGCCGCTGTAGCGGATCACCGCGCCCGCACCGGCGTTGTAGGCCGCGACGGTGAGCACGAGGTCGCCGTTGAACGTGTTCGCGAGCAGGCGGAGGAAGCGCGTGCCGCCGAGGATGTTCTGCCGCGGATCGAAGGGGTCGCTCACGTTCATGCTCACCGCGGTGCTCGGCAGGAGCTGCATGAGTCCCATCGCGTTCGAGGTCGACACGCTGTAGGGGTTGTAGTCGCTCTCCTGACGGATCACCGCGCGCACGAGGGCTTCGGGGAGCTGGTAGAGCTGCGCGGCCTCACGGATGAACGCATCGAAGCGCGTGTAGCGGCCCGGGTCCTGCGCGGTCTGAAAGTACAGCGAGCGCGTCTCGGCGCTCACCGTGGGCGACGGGGCCATCGTGGTCGGCGCACCCGCAGGGGCCGTCGAGGGAACCACCGTGGCGTTGTTCGACGGCGGCGGCCGCGGCGCATCGCGCGACGAGATGAACACCCGCGCGTTCGAACGCCGCTGCGTCGGAACGTTGGTGAAATGCATGGTCCCGTCGGCGTCGCGCGACATCCAGATCTGCGCCCCCGCCGTCGACGGAACCGCTGCCAGAGACATCACGACCGCGAATCGAGTGAACACACGCACGGCGACGAGTGTAGCGAACGTCACCGCCGCGCCGCGAATTCCCGGTGTTCCGACGGCTGCGTCACCCCGTTGGCACGCGCACCCGATGGCGATAGCGTCGCCGCCCTCCCCATGCGGTACACCACGGACTACCTCGTTCTCGGCAGCGGAATCGCGGGCCTCACCTTCGCCCTCCGCGCCGCCGAGCACGGCGACGTGACCATCATCACGAAGCGCGGCCGCGCCGACGCCGCCACGAACTGGGCGCAGGGCGGCATCTCCGCGGTGCTCGACCCGACCGACACCTTCGACGCCCACGTCGCCGACACGCTCACCGCGGGCGCCGGACTCTCGAAGACGGCCATCGTCGAGGGCTGCGTGCGCGACGCGCCCGACCGCATCCGCGACCTCATCGCCATCGGCACGGCGTTCTCGAAATCCCACGACGGACACCCCTCGGGCTACGACCTCGGACGCGAGGGCGGACACTCCGCGCGACGGGTCATCCACGCGGGCGACATCACGGGCCGCGAGGTCGAGCGCGCGCTCCTCGAAGCGTGCGAGGGCAACCCCCGCATCCGCTTCTTCGAGCACCACATGGCCGTGGATCTCATCACCCTGTCGAAGTTCGGCGGGCCCGACGTCTGCGCGGGCGCCTACGTGCTCGACAAGGCCACGGGGCAGGTGCACACGTTCCTCGGCCACGCGACGGTGCTCGCCACGGGGGGCGCGGGCAAGGTCTACCTCTACACCTCGAACCCCGACGTCGCGACGGGCGACGGCGTCGCGATGGCCTATCGCGCGGGCGCCGAGGTCGCGAACATGGAGTTCTACCAGTTCCACCCGACGGTGCTTCATCACCCGCAGGCGAAGAGCTTTCTGATCAGCGAGGCCCTGCGCGGCGAGGGCGGCGTGCTCCGCCTCGAAGACGGCACGGCCTTCATGAAGAAGCACCACGCGATGGCCGACCTCGCGCCGCGCGATGTGGTCGCGCGCGCCATCGACTTCGAGATGAAGCGCTCGGGCGAAGACTGCGTGTGGCTCGACATGACGCACCACACGCCGGAGTTCCTGCGGCAGCGCTTTCCGAACATCTACGCCGAGTGTCTTCGCTGGGGCTTCGACATGGGCGAGCGCCCGGTGCCCGTGGTGCCCGCGGCCCACTTCATGTGCGGCGGCGTCACCACCGACGACGTGGGGCGCACCTCGCTGCCGGGCCTCTGGGCCATCGGCGAGAGCGCGTGCACGGGGCTCCACGGCGCGAACCGCCTCGCGAGCAACTCGCTCCTCGAAGGGCTCGTCTTCGGCCGTCGCTGCGCCGATGAGCTCGCGAAGGATCCGCCGCGCGGCGCGTTCCCGCAGGTGCCCGAGTGGGACGTGGGCGGCGCCTCGCCGAGCGACGAGGCCGTGGTCATCTCGCAGAACTGGGACGAGATCCGTCGGCTCATGTGGAACTACGTCGGCATCGTGCGCAGCAACCGCCGCCTCGAACGCGCGGCCCGGCGCATCGCGCTGCTTCAGGAAGAGATCCGCGAGTACTACTGGAAGCACCTCCTCACGCAGGACATGCTCGAACTGCGCAACATCGCGACGGTGGCCGAGCTCATCGTCGCCTGCGCCCTCGCCCGCAAAGAGAGCCGCGGGCTCCACTACACCATCGACTACCCGCAGACCGACGCCACGCAGGCCCGCGACACGGTCATCAAGCGCGGCGTCTCCGCGCACCTTCGCCACGCGTGATCGCGCGCATGAAGCTCCGCGCGTCGCTCCTCGCCCTCACGCTCGCGCTGCCTTTCGCTGCGGGCTGCGCCTCGTCGCCGACACCGCACGCGCGCCACGCCGCGGTCCACGCCGCCGCGCCCGCGCGACAGCCCCCCGACGTGCACGGCGATCCGCTCCTCGTGCTGCCCCACGGGGCCGCGATGTGGACGGACCTCGACGCGGCCACGCTGCGTGGATCGCCCTATTTTGAAGGCGTTCTGGAGGTCGTCCGCGCCATGGGTGCCGACCCCATGGAGTACGAGCGCACGCTCGGCGTCGACCTCGTGCACCGCGCCGAGCGCGTGGCCTTCGGGCTGTACCTTCCGCCCGGCCGCACGGAGCACGGCGGGTGGCCCGTGGTCTACGTGCGCGGCCCCTACGAGCGCGAGGCGGTGATCCGCGCGGTGGGCGCGAGCCTCGGTCGCAACACGCCGCCCGTGAACGAGACCGACGAGGGCGTCGCCTGCGTGCGCCTCGGCGACACGGTGCTGACCTTTCCCGCGCCCGACGTGATGATGCTCTTCGACCGCGCGGTGATGCATCGGGTGACCGCGCGGCTCGCGGGCGCGACGACCCGCTCGGTGCGCACCGACACGACCTTCAACGACCTCTGGCGCCGCGTGGGCGGCGAGTCGGGACCGGCCCGCGTGGCCGTCGATCTCGCGTCGATTCGCGCGGTGCTGCCCGTCGAGCAGCGCATGGGCGAGGCGGCCTCGCTCGACGTGCTCGTGGCGCGCGGTGAGGCCCCCGAGACGGTGACCGTGCACGCCGCGGGACGGGCCACGAACGCCGACGCCGCGCACGGCCTCCGCCGCGAGCTCGACAACGCGCGCAACGAGCTCTCGCGCGACCTCGGTGTGCGGCTCCTCGCGCTCACGCGGCTGCTCCGCGAGGGCATCCAGACGGCGGAAGACGGCGACGTGGTGACCGTCGATGTGACCGCGCGGCCCGACGAAGCGCGGCGCCTCCTGCGCGCCACGAGCCTGCTGCGCAGCCTCACGGAGTAGGTGTCCCCGCCATGGCGATGCTCACGCCCCTCACGCCCGACGACGCCGACCGCATCGCGCGCGCCTACGACCTCGGCGACGTGCGCGCGGTGGAGCCCCTCGCCGCCGGGAGCGTCAACAGCAACTTCTTCTTCACCACCGCGCGCGGACGCTATTTTCTAAGGCTCTACGAGGAGCAGGGCCCCGCGGGCGTGGCCTTCGAATGGCGCCTCCTCGACCACCTCACGACGCAGGGTGTTCCGGTGCCGCGGAGGCTCACGGGGGTGGCCCCCGACGCGCTCTCGGTGGAGGGCCGACCGGTCGCGCTCTTCGAACGCATGGAGGGCTTCGAACGCTGCCGCCGCATGGTCGACGCGACGCACATGGCCGCCGTGGGCGACGCGCTCGCGCGGGTGCATCGCGCCTCCGAGGGCTTCGCAATGAACGCGAGCGTCGACCGCTTCGCACCCGCCTCGCTGCGCGCGCGACTCGCCACCGTCGACGTGGTGGCGCACCCCGAGCTCGCCGACGACGTGCGACGGCTCGACGCGACGCTCGCGGCGCTCCCCTCGCCCGCGCTGCCCAAGGGCATCGTGCACGGCGACCTCTTTCGCGACAACGTGCGCTGGCAGGGAGACACGATCCTCGCGCTCCTCGACTGGGAGAGCGCGAGCCGCGGGGTCTTCGCCTTCGACGTCATGGTCGTGTGCCTCGCGTGGTGCTGGGGCGACGCGCTCGACCTCTCGCTCGCGCAGGCCTTCGCGCAGGCCTACCACCGCGTGCGTCCGCTCACCGACGCCGAGCGCCACCACCTCGGCGACGTGGCGCGCGGTGTGTGTGCCCGCTTCGCGACGACGCGCATCACCGACTTCTGGTTACGCGGAGGCCCTTCGACGAAGGGCTTTCGTGACTACCGACGCTTTCTCGCACGCCTCGACGCGATGGAGCGCTACGCCCCCGGCGCGCTCGCCTCAACGCTCCTCGGCGAGTAGCCGACGGAAGGCCGTGGGCGTGTGGGGCGCGCGCACCGCGTCGGCGTCGCCCGCGAGGCGCGCGAGGGCCCGCACGTAGATCCGCGCGCGGCGCGTGTCTTCATCGCGCGCGGCGAGGAGCCCTTCGAGGCGGCGTGCGGCGGCGAGGGCTTCGACGAAGCGCCCATCGCGCGAGGCCTCGTCGACGAGGGTCTGCGTGACCTCGACGGACTCGGGGCGTCCGCGGAGCGCCGCGAAGGCCTCTTCTGCGGCCCCGAGGGTGAGGAGCGCGCGCGCCCAGGCCACGACCGCTCCGTCGTCGGCGAGGGCCCTCGCAGGCACGCGCAGGAGCATCTGCACGGCCTCGTCGCGGTGGTTGCGCCCGGCGAGCGTGCGCGCGTACCCGAGCTGCGCGCCGAGGAGCCCGGGGTCGATCTCGACGGCGCGGAGGTACAGCCCCTCGGCCTGGAGCGTGTGCCCCGCGCGCTCGGCCTCGACCCCCTGGCCGTACCAGCGCAGCGCGACGTCGTGTGCGAGGGCGTTCATGCCCGTGTCGAGGGGCGCGGCCTGGGCGCCCGCGGTGCGGGCGGCGAGGAGGGTCAGCGCGAAGATCGGAGCGAGCGCGCGGCGCATCACGAGCGGGCGATGCTAGCAGCGCGAGGTCCACCCGGGAGGGCCGCGCGCGATGAGATGCGGCGTATGGTGCGAAGCCCGCGCGCCTGTGCGAGAACGCTGCGGCCATGAGCGAACGACTGCGCATCCCGGCGGTTCCGCGAGACCACGACGAGCTGCTCGCGACGATGGAGGGCTACCGAACGAACGACGCGCGATGGCGCGAAGGGCGGTGCTTCTCGCTCGTGTACTTCGCGGGCGAGGCCCACGAGCGATTGCTCCAGCGCGCGCACGAGAAGTTCTTCATGGAGAACGCGCTGAACCCCATGGCGTTCCAGTCGCTCAAGCGCATGGAGGCCGAGGTGGTGCAGATGACCGCCTCGATGCTCCACGGCCCGCCCGGCGCGGTGGGCACGATGACCTCGGGCGGCACCGAGTCGTTGCTCATGGCCGTGAAGGCCTACCGCGAGCGGGCCCGCGCGAAGTGGCCGTGGATCCGCACGCCCGAGATCGTGGCGCCCGCGACGATCCACGTCGCCGTCGACAAGGCCGCGCACTACTTCGGCATGAGGCTCCGTCACGCGCGGGTGAACGCCGACGGCACCGTCGACGTGGCCGCGATGCGCAGGCTCATCAACCGCAACACGGTGATGCTCGCCGCGTCGGCGCCGCAGTATCCCCACGGCGTGCTCGACCCCATCGGCGAGATCGGCGCGCTCGCGGAAGAGAAGGGTCTGCCGCTCCACGTCGACGCGTGCATCGGGGGCTTCATGCTCCCGTGGGTCGAGCGCCTCGGATACCCCATCGCGCCCTTCGATTTTCGCGTGCCCGGCGTGACCTCGATCTCCGCGGACCTCCACAAATACGGGCTCGCGGCGAAGGGCGCGTCGACGGTGATCTACCGCGACATGAGCTACCTGCGGCACCAGTTCTTCGCGGCGACCGACTGGCCCGGCGGCATCTACATCTCGCCGTCGGCGCTCGGCACGCGCCCGGGCGGAACGATCGCCGCCGCGTGGGCCGCGATGATGGGGCTCGGCGAAGAGGGCTACCTGCACCACACGCGACTCGCGATGGAGGCCACCACGCGCATGATCGCGGGCGTGCGCGCCATCGAGGGCCTCGCCGTCGTGGGAACGCCCGCGGGCAGCATCTTCGCGTACCGCTCCGTCGACCGCGCGGTGGACCTCTACGCCGTCGCCGACCTCATGGCCGCGCGGGGCTGGCACATCGACCGTCAGCAGAAGCCTCCGACGATCCACTGCACGGTGACCTCGCAGCACCTCGACCACGCCGACGCGTACGTGGCCGACCTGCGCGCGTGTGTGGCGCACGTGCGCTCGCACCCCGAGCTGCGCGCGAGCGGCAACGCGGCGATGTACGGGATGATGGCGAAGGTGCCCGTGCGCGCGTTCATCAAGCAGTCGGTGCTCAAGGTGATGGAGACGATGTACGGCCCGGCGGGTTCGAACAACGACCCGATGCAGTCGCAGAACGACGGCCCCGTGATGGCCTTCGTGAACCGACACGCCGACACGGTGATGGGCGTGCTCGACCGCCTCGAATCGTTGCGCGACCGTGTGTCGGGGGGCGACCGATGAGCCGCCGTCTGCGCGTCGCCTACGCGCGCGTGGCGCAGGAGACCAACGCGCTCTCGCCGCTGCGCACGACGCTCGACGATTTTCGACGGATGCACTTCGTCGAGGGCGAGGCCCTGGCCCGCGGGTGCGCGCGCTTCGGCAACGAGGCCCCGGGCTTTCTGCGCGCGGCCGAGCTCTCGGGCTTCGTCGACGCGGCGAGGGCCGCGGGGCGCGTCGAGAGCGTGCCGTTGTTCAGCGCGTGGGCGGTGCCCGGCGCGCCGCTGTCACGCGAGGCCTTCACCACGCTGCGCGATCGACTCGGCGACGAGCTACGCACGCGCGGCCCCTTCGATGCGGTGTTCCTCTCGCTCCATGGATCGATGGGCGCCGAAGGGAGCGAAGACCCCGACGGCGAGCTCCTCGCGACGGCGCGCGCGGCGGTGGGCGCGGGCGTTCCCATCGGTGCGAGCTTCGACCTTCACGCGAACATGACCGCGCAGCGTGTGAACCTCGCCGACGTGATGGTGGCCTACCGCACGAACCCGCACCGCGACCACGCGAACACCGGACGTCGCGCGGGCGAGATCCTCCTGCGCACGGCCCGCGGCGCGGTGAAGCCCGTGACCGCGTGGCGCTCGCTCCCGATGCTCCTCGGCGGCGGCAACACGCTCGATTTTCTCGCGCCGATGCGTCCGATCTTTTCGCGCATGACCGCGATGGAACGCTCGTCGCGCGTGCTCACCGCGAGCACCTTCATGTGCCACCCGTGGCTCGACATGACCGAGGTCGGCTGGAGCACGCTGGTCACCACCGACAACGACCGCGCCCTCGCCGATGCGCTCGCCGACGAGCTCGCCGACCGCTGCTGGGCCGTGCGCAACGTGCCGGTGCCGCACGCGCATACGGCCGACGAGGCCATCGCCATCGCCCGCGACGCGACCTTCGCCCGGAGGCTCGGCGCCGTGGTGCTGGCCGATGCGTCCGACGTGGTGACCGCCGGCTCGACGGGCGACTCCACCGAGCTCCTGCGGGCCCTCTGGGAGCGCGCGACGGACCTCCGTTGCTACGCCCCGCTGCGCGACCCGCGCGCCGTCGCCACGCTGCGCGCACACGCCGTCGGCGACCGCGTCACCCTCGACGTCGGCGGCACCCTCGACCCCGCGCGCTACACCCCGCTCCGTCTGGAGGGTGTGCTGCGCCACAAGGCCCACCGCGCGGACTACGGCGGCGACGTGGTGGTCTTCGAAGCGGGACACCTCAGCCTGGTGATCACCGACGCGCCGCCCTTCACCCTGAAGCCGTCGTTCTACGGCGCCGTGGGCCTCGACCCGTGGCGCGCCGACGTGCTCGTGGTGAAGAACTTCTTCCCGTTCCGCATCTACTTCGCGCCCATCGCGCGCAAGACGCTCTACGTGAAGACCCACGGCGTGACCGACGTCGACGCGGCCTTCACCATCCCGCGCATCGCCGCGCCGGTGCACCCGCGCGATCCCGTCGATGCGTGGCGCCCCGTCGACCGGCGCCGCCGCGGAATCACGGTCTAGACCGACTGCACCACCGGGAGCTTCCGCACGCGCTTCACGCTCTGCGTGGGCGCTGCGATGGCCTCCATGCGCGCGCGCACCGCATCGGCGGCGGCCTGCACGCGGCCGTAGGTCCACGCGATGAAGGTCTCGTTGCGCTCGTCGAGGAGCGCGAGCCCCGTCGCGTCGGCGACGCGCGCGGTGGCCTGCTCGTACCAGCACTGCGTTCCGCCGGGCAGGTGGGTGGTGCCCGTCTCCGCGAGGTTGGCGCACGCGCACGAGGCGCCGCAGCGCCACTTCTCTTCGCACGACTCGCACGCGGGATCGGCAGGGCCCTTCGGCATCGCGCCCACACGCATCGGATCGATGCCCCGATCGAGATGGCCGATCACGAGCTTCGGGTCGCGGTCTTCGCCCACCTGGCGTGCGCAGCCGTAGAGGTTGCCTGTGGGGGCGACGGCGACCTCGTGCGTCCCCGATCCGCACGTGTCGCACGATGAGAGCCCACCCTTCGCCGCGGCCAGGAGCTTGTTGTCGAAGGTGGGCATCGCGACGGGACGGCCCGCGCGCATGCACGCCGCGTAGACCTCGGCGGCGTCGCGGAGGCCCTGCTCCCAGAGCGCGAGGGCGTCGTCGCTCCAGGTCTCTTCGAAGCAGGGGTTGAGGATCACGTTGCGCGCGCCGAGGTCGACGAGAAAGCGCACGCTCTCGCCGAGCCACGCGACGTTCTGCGGCGAGACCACGGCGATGATTTCGAGCGCATGGCCCGCGGCCTTGAGGTGCTCGGCGCCGGCGACCACGTCGTCGAAGCTCGAACGACCGCCCTTCTGCGGCCGCGTTGCCTCGTGGGCGGCGCGGCATCCGTCGAGCGAGAGGGTGACGTCGACGCCCAGCTCGCGGAGCTTTTCGGCGCGCTCGCGCGTCACGAGGGTGCCGTTGGTGGTCACCGCGAGGCGCAGGCGGCGTCCCTCACGCGCGGCGCGGGCGCGGGCCTCTTCGGAGACGCGCACGAGCATGTCCCAGCAGATGAGCGGCTCGCCGCCGAAGAAGCCGACGTCGATGGGCGTGTCGTCGTGCGTGGCCCACGGCACCCGCGGGCGGTGCTCGCGAAACGCGAGGTCGAGGGCGCGGAGGGCCGTGTCGTGGTCCATCTCACGACGGAATTTCTCGCCCGTGTAGCAGTACGAGCAGGCCAGGTTGCATTCGTGCGTGAGTACGAGGGTGACGTGCATCGGGAACCGCCCTTCGGAAGACGTTAACCGAGGAGAGCGCCCGACGGTTTGGTACCGCGTGCGTTCTTCTCGAATGGGGGTGTGCGAGGGTGGAGGCGGTGCGCGTCGTCGCGCGAGGGTCACGGCCGCGGAGGCGGCGTGCGGAGGGTCACTTCACGAGGCGGAGCCAAGGAGGACGCTCGCGCGGAGCCTTGCGTCCGTCGCCCTGTTCGGCCGTGGGCTTGGGCGAAATGGACCCACTCTCGTTGGCGCGCGCGCTGCGCGACGAGGCCGCGGAGTGATCGGGCGCGACGATCTCCTCGAAGACCGGCGGCGGCGGGAGCGAGGTGGGCTTCGAGGGCGCCACAGAGCGCGGCTGCTCGTCGCCGGGCGGAGGCACCACGGAGATGCGCGGGCGCTGGGTCTTGCCGCGTCCCGTGCGGCTCGTGGGCTGGTTGCGGCGCACCGCGGCGGTCTCGGGCACGAGCTCGGCGGGCAGCTCCGAGGGCCACATGGTGACCTCGCCGTTCTCGGCGACGAGCGCGTAGACCGCGTGCCACGGCAGCGTGCAGTGGAAGGGCGAGCGGTTGAACGACAGCGTGCAGCGGACCCCCTCGTCGTCGACCTCGAGGTCGGGGATCGGGATCGCGAAGTTGCGACCGAGTTGGAGCACGAGCTGCGGTTTGTGGCTGAACCAGTCGGGCACCACGACGCCGTCACGACGCGGATCGAGGTGCACGAACACGCTGCCGCGATCGAGCAGCTTGAGGAGCTGGTCCTTCTTGGAGGGGGGGTCGCCGGACATGGTGCTCTTCCGTATCACCGTTCTCGCTCCGGTTCACGGCGGAGCAGCGCGTCGTCGCCACATTGGCGACACGGTGACCTCCCGAGGCCTCCGTCGCTGTCCGCCGATCGCACGGCGCGCCTGTTTCGTCGGAGTTTGCGAGTGTACCGCCGGGCCGCGCGGGCCCTCCAGCGCAATCGCCGTGTGGGCTCAGTGCCCGCCGCGCAGGGGCGACGTGCGCCACCACCGCGCGATGCCCGCGGGCGCCCACCAGTTGAGCGCACCGAAGAGTCGCATCGTCGCGGGCACCACGAGCACACGAACGAGCGTCGCGTCGAGCGCCACCGCGATCGCCATGCCCACGCCGATGGCCTTGAGCAGCACGAGCTGCGCGGTCGCGAAGGCCGCGAAGACCACCACCATGATCGCCGCCGCGCTCGTGATGAGCCGCGCGCTCCGTGCGATGCCCTCGGCCACCGCGTGCTCGTTGTCGCCCGTGCGTTCGAACTCCTCATGCATGCGCGTGAGGAGCAGCACCTCGTAGTCCATCGAGAGGCCGAACACCGCGCAGAACATCACGATGGGGAGCGAGGGCTCGATGGGGCCGGGGTTGAAGCGCAGGAGTCCCGCGAGGTGTCCGCGCTGAAAGATCCACACGAGCGCGCCGAACGACGCCGTGATCGAGAGCGTGTTCATCAGCACGGCCTTGAGCGGCAGCACCACCGAGCCCAGCAGCGCGAAGAGGATCAGCACGGTCATTCCGACGACCCACGCGAGGGCCGCGGGCGCGCGCTCGCGGAGGTACCGGGCCGTGTCGAGATCCATCGCGGTCTGCCCCGTCACGAGAATGCGCCCATCGGCCACGCGCGGGTTCGCACGGAGCGCCCGCACGATGGCGCGCGCCGCATCGCTCGTCGGCCGCTGCTCGGTCACCGCGGAGAGCACCACGATGTGCCGCCCGAGGGTCTCGCGCGCGACGGTCTGCTCGGCCTCGCCCCACGTGTCGCGCGGCGCCGTGAGCGACGCGATGTGCCCGTCGCGATCGAGCATGGGGTTCATGTCGAAGAGGCCCTCGACGTGGTCGACGTCGGGCACCGCTGCGATGCGCCGCGAGAGATCATAGAGGGCCGCCACGCGCGCGGGGCTCGCCATGGGGTCGCCGTCGAAGCGCGCGACCACCGCGATGCGCGTCGCAGCCCGCTCGGGAAAGTGCTGCGCGAGCGCCGCCTGACCGCGGTGGGCCTCGGTGTGCGCGGGCAGCATCGTCACGTCGGGGATCGAGATCTGCAGGTCGAGAAAGGGCCTGCCCGCGGCCACGAGGAGCGCGAGCGTGGGCACGAGCACGAGCACCGGATGCTTCATCACGCCGTGCGCGAGGGAGCGCCACAGGCGGTCTCGGTCACCGCGATTCGCAGCGCGCCGGGGATTCACGCGCGCGCCGAGCACACCGAGGAGCGCGGGCAGAAAGGTCAGCGCGTAGACCACCGAGAGCGCGACGACGATGGTGCCGCCGAGGCCCAACGAGGCGAGGTACGAGCCGCGAAAGAACAGCAGCCCCGAGAGTCCGACGGTCACGGCGAGTCCCGAGAAGGCCACGGCGCGCCCCGCGGTCGCCGTCGCGCGTCCGATGGCGGTCTCGACGTCGTGCCCCGCGTCGAGCTCCTCGCGGTAGCGGTTCACGACGAAGAGCGAGTAGTCGATCGCCACGCCGGTGCCCACGAGCGACGCGACGTTGATGGCGTACTGGGCGACCTCGACGCGGCCCGAGAGCAGCAGCACCACCGCGATGCCGCCGACCACCGCGAGCGCGCCGATGCCCACCGGGAGCAGCGCCGCGAGGAGCGATCCGAACACCGTGAGCAGCACGGCGAGCGTGACGGGCATCGAGAGCACCTCGGCGCGCACGAGGTCGTGCTCCAGGGTCTCGTCGAGGTTCGCGCGAAACACCGCGGGGCCCGCGAGCGCCATCTCGAGGCGCCCCGGACGGAGCAGCGCGCGGAGGTGTGCGAAGCGGCGCGTGTCGGCGGCCGCGGCAGGCGTGAGGCCCACCTGCACGACGCATCGGTGCTGGTCGATGCTCTGGAGCGTCGGCGCGAGAAAGAGCGGCGTGTCGGGGTCGAAGGGCGTTCGCACCGAGCGCACGTCGGGGCTCGCGCGCAGCGGCGCGACGGCATCGCGAACGGCCTGCTGAAACGCGGGATCGTCGGTGGTGAGCGACGCGTGACCGAGCACCACGGTGAAGCCCGTGACGTCGGGCGGATGGAGCTCGTCGTCGATGAGACGCGCGGCCGTGTCGGCCTCCACGCCGCGGATCGTGCCCGTCGAGAGCGTGCCGCCGCGCGCGAGGAGCAGCGCCGAGAGCAGCAGCACCACCGCGCTGAGCGCGAGGGTCGCGACGCGGTGTTGGTAGATCCATCGTCCCCAGCGTTCGAGCATGATGCGTGGGCCTTGCGGGTGGTGTCGGGGGGCGCGGAGCATCACCGCCCGCGCGCCCCCGGAGCAAGCGTCGTCGTTGCCCGTTGCCCGGTGCGTATGCGATGCATCGCGCGATGCGCCCCACGGGCCGAGCCGTCGTCGCCGTCTGCGTGTGCCTCGCGGCGTGCCGCCCTTCACGCGTGCGAGAGCCCGCAGCCGCAGCCGCACGTGCGCCCGACGGCCTCGACGCCGCCGTGCCCGACGCCGCAGCCCCACCCGAGCGCGCGCCGCGGTGGACGCTCTCCGCGCGTGAGGCCCAGCAGCACGGGCTCGCGCCGCTGGGGTTCACCCTCGACGACGCGCCGCGCTCGCTCATCGCCACGCGCTTTCCCGCGCCGGGGACGCTCGCGCTGTTCTCCGGTCCGCCGGGCGGTCCCCTCGGTGCGATCGTGGAGGTGGATACGAAGTCGGGCTCCGACGCGCTCACGCTCCGCGACGTGTTGCGCACATCGACCGCGGTTCGCATCGGCGCGCCGCGCGAGTTCGGCGAGCCCGAGCAGGTGCGCTTCGGCGGCGTGCTTCGCAACGCGCTCGCGATGACGGCGGGCGCGGGGCCCTCGCGAACGCACTACTGCCTGGTGATGGTTCCGCCCCCCGAAGGTGTGCCCGAAGGCTTTCTCGTGTGGCTCTACACCGCGGGGCAGGGCGTGACGGCGCCGTCGTGTGTGGCGGTGCTCGAAGGCCCCGTGCTGCGCGCCTTCGCCGAGGGGTTCCGCCTCGCGTCGGAGTGACGCGGCGACGCTTCCACACGGCCCCCCGTAGACGCCGCGAAAGAAAACCGGGTAGACACCTCCGGGTCCCCGGACGCGCCGCGGACGCACTCCACCGATGCACGCCCCCACACCGGCCGCGCAGCACGATCCGTCGACGATTGCCGACGTGCGCTCGCGCGCGGGCACCACCGTCGCGGGCCGCTACCGCATGATCCGCATGATCGGCGAGGGCGGCATGGGCGCGGTCTTCGAGGCCGAGATCCTGGGCTCGGGCGAGCGCGTGGCCGTGAAGGTCATCAAGCCCGAGTACGCGACCTCGGCCGAGGTGATGGGGCGCTTCTTTCAAGAGGTGCGCGCCGTGGGCGCCGTGGGGCATCCCAACATCGTGCGCCTGCTCGACGCGGGCACCGATGCGTTCGGGCCCTTCATGGTGCTCGAACTCTTGAAGGGCGAGACCCTCTGCGATGTGCTCGACCGCCGTCCCCTCGGGCCGCGCGAGGCGCTCGGGGTGATGTCCGCGACGCTCGATGCGCTCCAGGCCGCGCACCACGCGGGCGTTGTGCACCGTGACATCAAGCCCGAGAACATCTTTCTCGTGGGCGGTGCGGAGCGATGCTCCGGTGTGAAGCTCCTCGACTTCGGCATCTCGAAGATCATCTCGATGCAGTCAGCCTCGGGGGGAATCACACGCGTGGGCACCGCCGTGGGCACCCCCGATTACATGTCGCCCGAGCAGGCCGGTGGCGGACGTGTGGACGGTCGCGCAGACCTCTGGTCGGTGGGCGCGGTGCTCTACGAGGCCCTCACGCTGGAGCATCCCTTCGAGGGAGACAGCTACCAGCAGCTGATCTCGAACATCGTGCTCCACCCCCACACGCCGCTGCGGCGACGCATGCCCTCGGCCCCCGCTGCGCTCGAAGGCTTCATCGACCGCGCGCTCCGCAAGGAGCCCGCGGATCGCTTCGCCACCGCCTCGGAGATGCTCCAGGAGGCGCAGCTCCTGCTGCGTGTGTTGCCGCCGGATCCGCCGAGCGCGTGGCGCGTCGACGAGCCGACCTCCGTGGTGCGCGCGGCGCCCAACGAGCCCACGCAGGTGATCGAGGTGCGATCGAGCGTGGCCCGCCCGGAGCACAGCGCGCAGCCCGCGTCGCGTCCGCCGTCGTCACAGCCTCCCGCGTCGCGTCCGCCACCATCGCACCCACCTCCCTCGGCGCCGCGCGCCGCTGCGCCGGTCCCCTCGCGTCCGCCTCCTCCCATGGAGAGTGCGTGGACCACACAGCCCGAAGCGCCCACGCTCACGCAGGCCCCTGCGATGCGGCCGTCGCTCCCACCGCCCCCGGTGCTTGCTGCACCCGACGAGCGGAACCCCATCCGCACCGCGACCGTCGCGCTCGCCGTGATCGCGGGCGTGCTCGTCGCAGGCGCGCTCGCGCTCCGCATTCGCGCGGTGACACGTGCGCCCGACCTCTCCAACGCGCCCACGGCGGTGGCCCCACCCGTTGCGTCACCGGCAGCGCTCGCGGCGCCCGTACCGGCCGCTCAAGTGCTCGCGCCCACCCCAACGACCCAGGTGCTCGCGCCCACCCCAACGACCCAGGTGCTCGCGCCCGCGCCCGCACCGATGCCCGCCCCCGTGGCCCGCGTTGCGCCCGCACCGCGTCCTGCGCATCGTCCGACGACGCCCCCCGCCCCGACGCCCACGACGGCGGGCGCCGATGCGCGCATGACGGTGCTGCGTGCGGCGCTGCCCTCGCTGCGCACGTGCGCCGATGGGCCTCCGCCCTACGCGGGCAACGTCGACGCGATGGTGATGTTCAACGCCCGTGGTGCGGTGTCGTCGGTGCAGCTCCGTCAGCCTTCGCGGGTGACGGTCTACGGGTCGTGCATCGAGCGTGCGTTGCGGCGGTTGAGTGTGCCGACGGCGGCGGGGAGCGCGGTGCCGCTGTTCCACACCTTCCGGTGAACCGCGGCGGCGGGTGTGATCAGGAGGTCTCGCCGTCGTCGGTGCGCATCTCTGCGCTCACGAGGTCGAGCAGCTCGGTCGTGAACGTGACCATCTCGGCGCGCGAGTAGCCCGAGCGGCGAAGCTCCTTCAGCACGGTCCTCGCGACCACGCGGAGCGCGCGCTGCTTCGCCGTGGCCGAACGCTCGTTGAGTTCCTCACCAAAGGCCATCGTGACACCACCTTGCAACGACAGGATGCGGCCCCGCACCGCCCACCGGACGCGTCACCGCGAGCGAGCGCAACGCAGACGACGTGCCATCTCGCCCGTCGCGCTCCGCAGCGCAAATTCCCCGGTGCATTCACGGTGCGACGTCGAGCCGGTGCGTAGCGCGTTGCGCGAAGCTGCGCTGCAGGGGCGCGTAAACCGCTTCGCGTGCGCGAAGGCCTCGTGCGAGGCTCCTCGACCAGCCGCTCGCACAATTCTGGAGTCCCGATGACGACGGATGCTACGCGCGATGGCGCGATGCGACGCTGGAGCCTGAGCGCCCTGCTGATCTCCGCGGCGGCTTTCGGCGCGGGCTATTCGTACGTGACGGCGCATCCGCGTCACAGCCCGCGTGCGCCCGCACGTGCACCGGGTCGGCACGTGCGAGGTCGTGAAGCGACAGCGCCACATCTCGACGCAGGCGTTCCCTCGCGCCCGACGCGCGCGCCGCAACGCACCATCGCGCGAACGCCGCCGCGTGCGGATCAATCGCAGCCCTGCGAGACGCTCGTTCACATGGATCGCACCGGCTGCTGGGTGCACCGCGAAGACGTGCTGCCCGCGTACGGCTTCGTCGACGGCGACGACCTGCTCACATTGGTCAACCGCTCACCGCGCTTCGTACTCTCGCCGGAGTACGCGCCCACCGACCTCGTCGAGGTCGACACGGGCCTGCCCCACACGCCCGAGGAGTGCGTGCCCGGTCACCTCCAGTGCCTACGGAGCGAGGCCGCGGGCGCGCTGCGCTTGATGCTCGATGCGATGGCGAACGCAGGCCACGAGGGCTACGTGCACTCGGCCTTCCGCTCGTTCACGCGACAGTGCGAGGTGTTCCGTGGATGGAGCCACTCGCAGGGCGAAACGTTCTGTCACGCGGTGACGTCGAGCGCGATCGCGGGTCACTCGCAGCATCAGCTCGGCACCGCGGTCGACCTGTTCACCGAGGCCTGGTCACACGGCGGCGAGATGATGCGACCGGGCTTCGGCTGCACGTCGGCGGGTCAATGGATCGACGCGCACTCGTGGGAGTTCGGCTACGTGCTCCCCTACCCCATGCCGCTCGCCGAGCGCGCGCCGGGTTCACGCTGCCGTCGACGGAGCGGCGGCGAAGACGTGATCGACCCGCGCACGGGCTATCGCTACGAGCCCTGGCACCTGCGCTACATCGGCGTCGAGGCGGCGGCGCGCTTTCACCGCGCGTGGCTCGCGAGCGGCCCCGACAGCGCGACGGAGATCACGCTCGAACAGTGGATCCGTCGTGAGCGCGGCATCGATGCGGATGTCGACCTGCCCGTGTGTGACGGGTGCTCCTGCGGCCTCTGCACGACCTTTCACGACGCCGCTGCGCCCGTGGACGCGCCACGGAGTTCACGCCACGGAGGTTCGCCTCGCACGACGGGTCCCTGCGGTGATCAGGCGCTGCTCATCGGCGCCGACGGCGCGCCCCTCGCCAACACGGCCACACCCCACATCGAGTCGTTGCAGGCGCGGCGTGAGCACAGCGGCGTGCGCGTGCTCGTGACCGTGTCGATCCCGGCGCGCACGGTCACACAGACGCCCGTCACCTCGCGCGTCGCGGCGGTGTACGGCCCCGACGCGACCTACCTCTCGGTGGCGCCCTTCAACCGCACCGGTGCGATTCCCCGTGCCTACGACGACCTCCGCGGCGCGTGGCGGCTCGCGCTCGGTCCGCGACGGTCGACGCAGTGGCCCTGGCGGGCGGCGCTCCGGGCGTCGAACACACCGATGTGGGTGAATGGTGCGAACCAGCGGCTCCCGGCGCTGCAGGGGCTCGTGACCATCGAGGTGGTGATCCCGCCGGTGGGCGACGGCGTACGCGCGGCCCTCGTTCGCGACGGACACGTCGAAGGCCCTCCGCACGATGCACCGATTCGTTGAGCGCGTTGTTTGTTGCTTGACGGAATACGTGAGCGGCGATACTTCTCGCGGCCCAACACGTTGCGAGCGTGGCGGAATTGGCAGACGCGCTGGATTCAGGTTCCAGTGGGGTAACACTCGTGAAGGTTCAAGTCCTTTCGCTCGCACCCTGACGACCCCAGTCGTTGACGCATCCCCCGAAGGGCCCGGAGAGAGTCGATCTCCCGGGCCTTTCGTCTTTCAGGGGTTCGCCGATGCCGCGCGACGTTGACGCGTGACCTCATAGATCGCGATCGCGGCAGCGACCGACGCGTTCAGCGACGCGACGGGGCCGCCGAGGGGGATGCGCGCCAGCACATCGCAGCGCTCTCGTACGAGTCGACGGAGACCGTAACCTTCTGATCCCACGACGAGTGCGACGGGGCCTGTGAGGTCGACGGCTTCGAGGTCGGCGCTCCCTTCGGCGTCGAGACCGACGGTGCGAAAGCCCCGGTGCGAAAGCGTTTCGAGTGCACGCGAGAGGTTCACGACACGTGCGATGGAGGCGTGCTCCGTGGCGCCTGCGCTCGCGCGCACCACCACGGGCGTCACGGGAGCAGCGCGGTCTTTGAGAGTGATGACGCCATCGCCGCCGAGGGCCACCGTCGACCGCACGATCGCACCGAGGTTGTGCGGATCGGTGACCTCGTCGAGCGCGACGAGGAGCGGCGACGGCGAGCGGGCTTTCGCGCGCGCCATCACGGTGTCGAGGTCGACGTAGGGATAGTCGCCTGCCGCGATGGCGACGACGCCCTGGTGACGCACGCCTGCGGCGAGCGCATCGAGTTCGGCGCTCGTGCGCACCTCGAGGGTGATGCGGGCAGCCTGCGCAAGCGTGGCGATTTCGGTGAGCGGACCGCGCGTCGGCTGTTCGGAGACGTAGACCACCGCGAGGTCGCGCGGGTGTCCGTTGAGCGCTTCACGCACCGCGTGAACGCCGCAGAGATGTCGCTTCATGTGTTGTGTCGGGGAGCGCCGCAGGAGACCGCGGCGCGTGGAGGGTGATGTGCGGCGGAAGGGACGCGCGCGCGACTACAGGCCGAGGTTGCCGAAGTCGTCGCCACCACCGCCGCCCGAGTTGCCACCGCCGCCCGAGGGGCGACGCACTGCGGG
>CAMFHP010000094.1 GCA_945952225.1 uncultured Myxococcaceae bacterium | reverse complement strand
TCGACATCTCGGCCTTCGGACTCGGCGGCCCCGGACAGCCCGGCGGACCCGGTGGTCCGTCGCCCTACGGACCCGGCCCGCAGGGACCGCAGGGGTATCCGCAGCAGGGTCATCCCCAGGGGCAGTTCAATCCCATGCAGCCCGGTCCGCAGGGCTATCCGCAGCAGGGGCAGTTCAATCCCATGCAGCCCGGTCCGCAGGGCTATCCGCAGGGGCCGCAGGGGCAGTTCAACCCGATGCAGCCGCAGGGCTTTCCGCAGCCGCCCGCGACGGCCGCGCCCGCGGGCAACAAGAACGTGATGTTGATCGTGGTGGGCCTCGCGGTGTTCCTGCTCGCGGCCTCGGTGGTCGCGGCGATCGTGCTGCGCAGCCGCAACGGCTGATCGGTCCCGCGCGGCGATGTCCCTCATCGAGTTCCGAGACGTCTGGAAGTCCTTCGGCCCCAAGGTGATCTACCAGGGGCTGAACCTTCGCATCGAGCAGGGCGAGGCGTTCACCATCCTGGGCGGATCGGGCGTGGGCAAGAGCGTCATGCTCAAGATGCTCATCGGGCTGCTCAAGGCCGACCGCGGCGAGATCCTCTTCGACGGCCAGCACGTCGAGACCATGAACGTGAAGGATCTCACGAAGCTCCGTCAGCGCGTGGGGATGCTCTTTCAGGGCGCGGCCCTCTTCGACTCGCTCTCGGTGCGCGAGAACGTGGCCTACGGGCTCCGCGAGCACCTGCACATGAACGAGCACGAGATCGACGAGCGCGTCTCGTGGGCGCTCACGCTCGTGGGCCTGCCGGGCATCGAGGCCATGGCCCCGTCGGACCTCTCGGGCGGCATGAAGAAGCGCGTGGGCCTCGCGCGCACCGTGGCCCTCAAACCCGAGGTGCTCCTCTACGACGAGCCCACCACGGGACTCGACCCGATCAACACCACGCGCATCAACAACCTCATCGTCTCGATGCAGCGGGCCATCAAGATCACCTCGATCGTGGTGACCCACGACATGGGCACGGCCTTCACCGTCTCGTCGCGCCTCGCCATGGTGCACAAGGGACGCATCATCGAATCGGGAACGCCCGACCAGTTTCGCCACAGCACCAACCCCCTGGTGCGCAACTTCATCGAGGGCAACGCGCCCGAAGACGAGGACATGGCCTCGCTCGTCGCGCGCAACGCGTAACCCCCGCGGAGCTCGCCGCAACGCAGGCTCCGGGCGCGGGCTCGCCCCCCCTTTCACTTCGCACTCTTCTCCACCACAAACGGCGCGGCGCAATGCTTTCGAGACAGGTCAGGGTCGGGTTCTTCCTCGTGCTGGGCGTGATCGTGCTCGGCGTGATGGTGTTCCTCATCGGCGACGAGCGGCACCTCTTCGACCGCCAGGCGCACCTGCGCGCGAGCTTCCGCGACGTGGCCGGCCTCAAGGTGGGCTCGCCCGTGCGCATGGGCGGCGTCGACGTGGGCGCCGTCAGCGAGATCGAGTTCGGCCGCACCGAGTCCGACCATCGCATCCACGTGCGCTTCACCATCGTGGCCTCGCAGCTCGCCCGCGTGCGCAACGACAGCGTGGTGCGCATCGCGAGCAAGGGACTCCTCGGCGACAAGGCCGTCGACATCACCATGGGCAGCACCGGCCCCGCGGCCGCCGATGACTCCGTCGTGCGCAGCGAGGAGAGCGACGACATGGCCTCGGCCCTCAGCGCCGCCAGCAGCGCCATGCAGCGCGCCAACGAGGTGCTCGGCAACGTCGCCACGGCCACGCGCCCCCTCGCGTCGCCGCAGCTCGGCAACGACATCACCGCGCTCGTCCACGACCTCCGCACCATCTCGCGCTCCGTCGCCGAAGGCCCGGGCACGGTGCACACGCTCCTCACCGACCCGAACACCTCGGCCCGCATCGAGCGCACGCTCGCCTCCGTCGAGGCCACGGCCAACCGCCTCGCGGCCACCTCCGCCGAGGCCGACGCCGTGATGCGCGAGGCCCGCTCGGGCCACGGGCTCATCCACGCCCTCGTCTACGACCGCCAGGGCGAGCAGATGCTCCACTCCGTCGCGCGCGCCACCGACGAAGTGGCCGCCATCACCCACGACGTGCGCACGGGCAACGGCGGCCTCCACCAGATCATCTACGGCACCGACTCGTCGCAGGCCGTCGCCAACGTCAACGCCGCCACGGCCTCGCTGCGCGACATCCTCGGCAACATCCAGCAGGGCCGCGGCACCGTGGGCGCGCTGCTCACCGACCCCTCGCTCTACGAAGACATGAAGACCCTCGTGGGCAACGTGCAGCGCAACGAGATCCTCCGCGCGATGGTGCGCTACTCCATCCACGACGACGAGCAGCGCCGCCCCGCGGTCAACGCCACGCCCGCGCAGCGCCCGCAGTCAGCGCCCTGAGCGCTCGGCCTCCGTCGGCCCCCACGCGCGCACCGCCACCGGCGCCTCCAGCGCCCGCTCCACGCCCCTGACATAGTCCGTCACCCCACCGGAAACGCCTTCGTACAAGGGCGTTGCGCGGGTGAGCGCCGCCGTGAACCGCGCCTGCCGGTCGAGGTCGCGCGCGCGTTCGAAGCGCGCCGCGGCGCCGTCGTCGGTGAACCACGCGCCGTCGTCGCGGGAGACCTCGTAGCGCTCGCACACGCGCCATCCTGCGCGCACGCGGTCGAGGTGCGTGAGGGCGAGGTCGTCGACGCCGCCGCACGCCGCGAGGGCGTAGCGCAGCAGCACGCGGTCGCTCCAGCCCGCGCGAAAGGACCCCTGCCACGGGCCGTGCGGGTTGTGGGGCTCCGACAGCGCGTCGGTGAGCGCGCGGTCTTCGGTGGGGAGCGGCCCCGCGCCGTGTCGCGTGGCGTAGGTGCGCAGCACGCCGAGGCGACGCACCGTGCCCGCGTAGTGGTGCGAGGCCAGCAGCGCGAGGGCGTTCTCGAAGGTGCAGGTGCTCCAGGTCGTGTGCGGATGTGTGCCGTACCACTCGTCGAGCAGCACGCCCTGGGCGCCTTCGAAGACCACCGCTCCGTCGCGCGCGAGCACGTCGCCGAGGGCGCCGTCGTCGGCCACGGAGACGCGCGCGCGCCACGGTTCCAGCGCGTCGATCCACGCGTCGACCACCGCGGGCTCGCACAGCACCGCGCGCTCGTCGGGGTCTCCATCGAGGAGCGCGCCGAGCGAGCTTCGCACCTCACCCTGCATCGCGTGGAGCGTGTCGCGCAGCGCGCCCACGTCGGAGAGTTCTCCCGCACGGAGCACGCGGCGCCCCTCGCTCTCGTCGCGCATCACGGCCCCGACGCCCACGCCGCACGATCCGTGGCCCGACGCGCGCTCGCGCAGCCGTGTCGCGGCCTGGTGAAAGGGCGTGATCACCCGCGCCGAAGCGCTCACGGTCACCGTCGCGAGCGGATCGGAGACGCCCGCACGTTCGAGCCAGCGGGCCTCGGCGAGGAGCGCCGTCGGGTGCACCACCATGTGCGACGAGAGCCAGGTGCGCGCGCCCGCGAAGGTGCCCGCGCCGAACTGCGCGAAGGTGTGATGGCGCCCGTCGGCGGTGACCACGTTGTGCCCCGCCTGCGCGCCACCGTTGAAGCGCACCACGGTGTGGGCGCGGTGCGCGCGGCAGAGGTGATCGGTGATGGCTCCCTTGCCCGCATCGCCGAAGCCGAGGTCGACGACGACGTGCGCGCTGCGGCTCACAGCCGACGCATCCCGCTGGCCCCGTCGCCCTGCGGAACGCTCGCAGACTCGACCTTCGGACGCTGCGCCCCGTCGCGCTCGCGGGCCGCCGCGAAGGGCGTCACCGCGCGGATCACGGGACCCACGGATTTCGCGTCCATTCCCTGGTCGCGGAGGCGCTTCGCGAGCGCGTCGAGGTCGCGCACGGCGCCCTCGCAGAGCGCCACGAGCGACGAGGAGACGAGGCACGTGTGGTCGGCGGATTCCATCACGATGACGTGGTCGCCGAGGGCGTCGCGCCACGCGCGCTCGCAGCGCCCCGCGCGGGCCGTGTCGGGAATGAGAAAGAAGGGCTCGTAGAGCCGCTGCGCCTCATCGACGACGCGCGCGAGCGGAAGGTCATCGTCGAGCGTGTCGCCCACGAGCTCGGCCACCTGCTTCTTGCTCACGTAGGGGTACGGGTTCTCGTCGCCCGTCATGAAGAGGTAGCCGCGGTGGTTGCGCTTCTCCACGCAGTCGAGGGCCGTGTGGCGCGCCGCGAAGTAGAGCCCGAGCTCGTACGACTCACACCCGAGCGCGCCGCCGCCGCCTTCGAGAAAGCTCCAGGTGAGCCACTGGTCCATCTCCTTCGCGGCCGATTCGAACTGGCCGACCTGGAGCGGCGCGCGGTCGCTCGTCGCGTCGCCCACGGCGAGAAAGAGCACCTGCGGATCGGTCACGCCACAGTCGAGCAGCGTCTTCATGAACGTCGGGAGCTCACGGCGCGCGAGCTGCTCGGGGATCTGTCCCATGGAGCCCGTCACATCGAGCGCGAACACCACGCCGAGCGAGTTCGGGTGCGAGGGGCTGTCGCGCGACTCGCGGAGCTTCACCCCGTGCGGGTTCATGAGCGGATGGCACGACCGCTGCGAAAACACCTTCTGCCGCGGGAGTTCCGCGCGCGAACGGGTGATCGCCTCGTGCGCCTCGTGGCTGTAGCCGCCGTATCCCATCGCCGTCGGTCTTCGTCTTTCTGGCGCGCCCTACGCGCCCTCGGGCATCGAGAACACCACGAAGCGCGGCGGCCCGTACGCCGCCCTGCCCGCCTCGGAGACGCGCTCCATGAGCTCCCACGCGTCGTCGGCAGGAGCACCCGCATCGCGCGTCGCCACCTCGCGCACGAGTGACGCGATCGCCGACGGAACCGACGCGGGAACCGTTCCCGTCGCGGGGTCTCCGCCGAGCGTCCACGCCACCGCGCGCGCCGCCATGATGAGATCGCTCGCCGCGTTGGCCTCGCCGCGCGCCCACACCGTGGACGGGTAGAATTCCTTCGCGTGGTCGACCACCGCGGGCAGCCGCTCGCCGCGCACCGCACACGACCACCCCGCGAGCACCACGCCGTGATCGCGCGCGTGAACGAGCACGTGCGCGGGTGTGACGGTGCCGTGCGCGTAGCCCGTGCGATGCACCCACCCGAGGAGTTCGAGCAGGCGCTTCCACATCCACACGGCGGCGCGCGGATCGACGCCCGAGGGGTACTGCCTGCGCACGTCGGCGAGCGTGTGCACGAAGCCGCTGCGCCAGCGGTACGCCGCCGCGGGGCGCGGGTCGAGTCCGTCGCCGCGCACCTGCCCGAAGGCCACGGGCTGCGGCAGGAGCCGTTGAAAATACTCGTGCCCCTGGGCCTCGCTCTGGTGCAGCGCGCGGAGCACGTTCCACTCGCGCGAGAGCAGGTCGGCGTCGGCCTTCGCGCGGAGCACCTTGAGGGTCACGAGCTCGGTGATGCGCGTGTCGCGGCGCGCGAAGAACACGTCGCTCGTCTCGCCGCGCGCGAGGAGCCCGCGCAGGGCGTACGTGCGGCCTTCGAGGTGCACCCGCGGGAGCCCGTCGTCGGGGCCGCGCTCGGGGCCCTTCCACGGCAGCGCGCCGGCACCGGGAACGTTCGTCAGTACGTGCCCGCAGTACGCGCAGAGCACTTCGCCGCGCGCGCCGAACGGAATGGGCGCCGCGCAGTTGGGGCACCGCAGAACCTCGATCGCCATGAACGTCTCACTCCCCGTTCAACAAGGGATGTGGATCCTACACGGCAGAGGTCAACCGTTGCGCCCGATGCGCACGCGCCCACGGTGATGATGTGAAGGGACGAAGGGCGCGACGCACCGCCCGCGACACGCCCGACAGCGCGCCGCGAACGGTGTGACAGGAAACGTCAGCGCAGGATCATCACGAGCCCGGTGCCCGTGGCGCGTCCGAGGGCCGCGTCGGGGTATCCGTCGCCGTCGACGTCACCCACCCACGCGACGCCCGAGAGGGGCTGTGAGGCCGCGCCGCCGAGCGACACCACCGTCGACGCGTTGAGCACCGTGAGCCCGCTCCAGCGGGCCGAGGGGCGTCCCGTGAAGACGTAGAGCCTCGGGTCGCCGCCCATGTACGCCACGGCGCCCGCGAGGAGGTCTGCGCCCGCGGGCGAGGGCACGAGCAGCGAGGGCTGCGTGCGCGCGGGGTCGGTCACGTAGCCGAAGCGCGCGCCGAAGGTGTCGGCGTCGGTGACCGTGATGCTCTCGACCACCGGGCCCTCGGTGAGCCCACCCGCCGCGTTGCCGAAGTACAGCGCCACGCGTCCGGGCCCGCGGATCGCCGTGCCCACCGCGAGGTCGCCGCGGCCGTCGCCGTCGAGGTCGCCCACGCCCTGGGCCATGATCTGCCCGAGGTTCGCAGGCGTGGTGGCCACGCCGGGACGGAGCAGCGCCGCGTCGGTCTGCGTGAGCGAGACCTGCGTCGACGAGGTGCGTCCGCCGAAGACGGCCACGTTGCCCGTGCCCGTGCCCGCGCCGTAGCCCACGAGGAGATCCTCGCGGGTGTCGTTGCCGACGATGCGTCCGCCCGAGCCCACGTGGCGGCCGAAGAGGGTCTCCGTCGAGGTGTTGCGGATCACCACGTCGGCGCTCTCGGGCGTGATGCTCGCGGGGAACGAGCGCCGCCCGAACCACACGAACACGGCGCCGCGCGCGGTGGCCGTCGCGTTGGGCTGCGGGGCGCCCGCGGCGATGTCGTTGAGCCCATCGCCGTTGAAGTCGCCCACGCGCGTGAGCGAGAAGCCCAGCGACGCGCGCGCGAACTCGCCCGTCGAGCCGCCGAGAACGACGTTCGCCTCCGTGGCGGCGTACGGGGTCGACGGGCCGTTCCACGTGGCGCGGCCGAAGAACACGTACACGTTGCCCGCGGTGAGCGAGGTGGCGGCGGTGGGTCCGGGCTCGCCGATGGCGAGGTCACCGAGCCCGTCGCCGTTCACGTCGCCGAGCGAGGCCACGGCGCTGCCGAAGCGCGCGGAGCTCGTGCCGTTGAACTGCGCGTACCGCGTCGACGAGAGGCCCGTCGCCGAGCCGAAGTACACCCGCGCGAGGCCCGACCACACGCCCGCGTTGAGGCCGCTGCCCACGAGCACGTCGGCGAAGCCGTCGCCGTTCACGTCGAAGCCGCCCGACACGTCGTTGCCGATCACCGCGGTGACGTCGGTCACCGTGTCGCGCACGAGGGGAATGGTCACCGGCCCCGCGTAGGCCACGGTGGCGCTGGGGTTTCCGCTCGCGTCGAGCGCGCGGATCGCGAAGTAGTGCGGCGCTTCGAGCGAGAGGCCCGTCACGTCGGCGGTGTTGGTCGATCCCGGCGCGCCCGGCGTGATCGTGGTCGTCACGCGCGTGGCCATCGAGAAGTTCAGGTCGCTCAGGGGCACGGTGCTCTCGCGGAGCTCGTACGAGGCCACGGGGCGCGTTCCGCCGCCGGGTACGGTGTCACCGCCGTCGGTCCAGGTGAGGCGGATGGTGCCCGCGCGACGCGCCGAACGCGGCGTGGTGGGAACGCTCCCCGCGAGGCCCGTGGGCCCCGTGGGCGCGAGCGAATCGACGCTCACGGTCACCGACGCGCGACCCACGCCGCGCCCGTCGACGAAGGCCGTCTCCGCGGTGAGCACCACGGCGTCGCCCTCGGGGAGCGTGACGCCCGTGAAGGTCACCACGCCGCCCGCACCCACGACGCCCGTGATGGGATCGCGCGTGCCCACGGTGAGGGTCACCGACGTTCCCACGGGCGCATCGGTGCGGAGGGTGATCGTGCGCGCCGCCGACGAGGTGATCACCTGCGCCGCGGTGGGCGTGGTGAACGCGAGCGTCGGGGGGTTGCCCACGTCGATCACGCAGCGCGCGACGCTCGTGGCGCTGTTGCCCGCGGGGTCCGTGGCCGAGAGCGTGAGCGCGGTCGATCCTTCGGCGAAGCGCACGCCGAGAAGGTGCCCGAGCTCCTCGCCCACGGGCGGCGTCGCGAGGGTGAGCGTCGAGGGCATGGAGCCCTCGCGCGTGAGGGTCAGCGTCACGGGGTACGCGTCGCTGCTCACGTCGATGTCGAGCGTGGCGAAGCCGTCGGGACCGGGCACCACGAGGCGGTTGCACGTCGCCACCGCGGGCACCGGCGCGTACGTGTCGACGTAGAGCGGAACCGTCGGCGAGACACCGCGATCGCCGCCGTCGGTGACCGACACCTCGATGGAGGGATTCGTCGGCGGCAGGTCATCGATCACGGTGGGCGCAGGGGTGCTCTGCGGCAGGGTCACGCGCACGAAGCGGGCGATGCCCGTGAAGCCTCCGCCGAGCGAGGCGCACTCATCGCCCACAGCCGTCGGCTCGACGGTGACGGCCTCGCCGTAGGGCGCGGAGTCGCCGTTGAGATGGAGCCGCGCGACGGCGCCGGGGCGATCGGTGCAGGCCACGATGTTGACCTGCGCGCCGGGCGTCACGCGGTCGGCGTCGCGGGCCACGTTGATCGTGGTGGTGGGCACCGCGAGGTCGAAGGGCTCGGGCGTCACGATGCGCACGCTCGGGAGCGACGACTGGCAGCGCACGCCCTCGATGAGTCCGATCGTGGTGTTGCCCGCGGCGTCGCGCGCGTCGACGTCGATGGCGAAGGGCGCGGAGCCCGTGGGACACGTGAGCGTGACGCACGCCTCCATCGCGGGATCGGTGACCGTGGCGCACACGGGCGAGCCGCCCTCGATGGACGCGCAGACATCCTGTCCGGCCTGATCGGTGGTGCCGCACACGCGGAACTGCACGCCCGGCGCCTCGGGATCGAGGTCGCTCGACAGGCCGAAGGTCGTCGCGCGCATGGGACGTGTGATCGAGAGCGCGGGCGCGAGGCTGTCGACGGTGAACACCGCCTCGGCCGAGGTGCCCGTGTTGCCCACGGCGTTGGTGCACGTGGCCCGCGCGCGGAACTCTCCGTCGGGCGAGAGCTCCACCGCGCGGAAGAGGGCCTCACCGCCGAACACCGTGGCCCGCAACGGATCGGTGCGGTTGGTGAGCTGGAGCTGCACCTGACGGCCGTCTTCGATGTCGGTGCCCACGGTCATGTCGACGGTGAAGGGCAGCGTCGGCGTCGCGCGGTCGGTGAGGTTGAGCACCGTGCGCGTGGGCGCGGTGATCTGGCAGCGCGGGGTGTTGCACTGCACGCCGATCGAGATCGACGCGCACGCGTCGGTCACGCCCGATTGATAGACCTCGAGGGTCTGCGGTCCCGCCGTGTCGAGGCTCACCGCGGGGAAGGTCACCACCGGGCCGCCCACGGTGTTCGTCGCCGCGCGGCGACCGTTCACGCGAAGCTCCAACGCGGTGCCCGCGGGGGCGTTGGTCGAGACCGTCACGTCGGTGGTGAAGCCGTTGGTGCAATCGCGGTCGGTGTCGGCCGCGACGCCCAGCGTGGTGCCGCCCGTGGGCGCGATGATCTGCGTGCTGCCGCAGACGGCGGGCGCGGCGTCGACGGTGTCGCCCGCGTCGGTGACGTCGTCGCGCGCGCTGTCGACGATCGCGTCGATGCCGCCATCGAAGGAAGCATCGGAGACGTCGACGCTCCCATCGTTGGTGGTGACCGCCGCGGGGCCTGGTACCGGGGTTTCCGAGCAGCCCGCAGCGCCGGCGGCCAGCGCGGTGAGCGCGAGGCCGAGCGCCAGGGTGCTGTGGTTCGGTGGGCGTGCGTCATCGCCGACGCGCTCCACCCACCGCGGGACGCGCGGTGCGGGGGGGTCGTTTCCTGCCATCCAATCTTCTCGCTTGTGTAGGCGCCGCTGCCGGTGCCGTGGTCTGAGCGGGCTTGGGTTCCACCAGACGTGCCAGCGAGAAGGGCGGGGGCTTCATCGCACGAAACCCCGTGTTTTCAGCGGTTCTGCGCCACCGCGCTGACGGGCCACGTCATCGCGTTGACGAGCGAACGGGGCGCGCGCTCAGCCCGGTTGACGACGCACGCGCACGGCCCCATCGCACGCGCGCTCACGACGAAAGCCGAGCATGCGCAACAGCCCGCGAGGCACACGCGAGCCCACCGCCCCCGCGAGCGAGAGCCCATCGTCCCCCTCGGCGCGCACACCGGGAACCCACGCGAGCAGACGCGCGACGCCCGCCACGCGCAGGGCCTCGGAGAGCGCGAGGTCACCGTCGTCGAGGGCGCGGCCCCAGAAGAACCCGTCGCTCCCCTGCGGCTGATAGAGCGGAAGCATCACCACGCCATCGTGCGCCGCGCGGATCTCTCCACGGCGATCCCGCGCGAGGAGCGTGCCCTTCGCGACGGGCGCGAGGTTCGCGAAGCCGGGCTCCATCACGAAGCGGTCATCGTCGGTGATGGCGTGGCGCGCGAGCACCTCCATCACCCGCGGGAGCGATCCCCGTCGCGCATCGAGGAGCGACCGCGCCGCGGCGATCTCGGGGCACGCGTTGCGACCGAGCACGCCCGACGATTCGAGCGCGATCCACAGGGTCGCGGCGAGGCTGTCGACGGAGGTGTCGTCGGTGTGCTGACCGCCCTCGATCGCGAACGAGACCACGCCGCGACGCGCCCAGTACTCCGCGAGCGAGCCGTCGATCTGCTCTTCGAGCCCGAGCACCAGGGGCGCCGGAATCTCTCGCACGAAGCGCCGCTGACGGAGCGAGTCACCGAAGATCACGAAGGGCACACCCGACGCGCTCGTGGTGTGGAGGTCCGCGAGGTACACGCCGCGCGTCGACGCGCGCAGGGCCTCTTCGAGGTGCGCGGTGAGCGCGCGCTGCTCGTCGTCTTCTGCGTCGTCGAGGGAGGCATCGACGCCCGCGCGGAGGCGCTCCATCCGCGCGTCGGTCCACCCGCGGTTGAGGTCGCGCGCGTGGTAGCGCACGCCGTCGCGCAGGGCCTTCACGTTGCCTGCGAGGGCCACGAAGCGACCGCGCACGAGGCCGCGCAGCGCATCGAGTCGCGCGAGCACGCGACGGGCTGCGGCGAGGCCCGCGGGTTCGTTGCCGTGAATGCCCGCGACGGCCACGAGCGTGGGGCCCGCGACGGGTCCGCGCACGTCGCCGAGGGTGCGGGTGAGGTGTTCGTGCGAGGGAGGCGCGCCGTTGTCAGCCATGACGGGGAGGCGGGTTATAGCCCCACACCTCCGCGCACGCCCTGACGGTGATCAGCCCGTGACCGAAGTCCACTCGGTGAGGAACTTCGGGAGCATCTCGCGCCAGGTGATCCAGTCGTGGTCCCAGGTCGGGCCCCAGTTGTCGACGTAGTTGGGCACGCCCTTGCGGCCGAGGGTGTTCGCGAGGTTCCAGCTCTCGGAGAGGTCTTCCCACTTGCCCTCGCCCGAGGCGATGAGGATCTGCCGCGTGCGGAGCACATCGAGGTGCACGCCCGCGAGCGTGGGCACGAAGTGAAGGGGCGACGAGACGAAGAACTCGGGCGACGGCTCCTTCGCGCCGATGAAGCGCAGGAGGTTGTAGGTGCCGCTCATCGCGATGGCGCGGTGGAACAGATCGGGGAAGCGACACACGACCGCCGCGGCGTGAAACGCGCCGATCGACGCGCCCGCAGACCACAGCCCGATCGAGTCGTCACCGCAGTCCTTGCGAATGGCGGGCACCACCTCGTGCTTCACGTACTGGTGGTACTGGTTCATCATCCACATGCGGTGCTGGGGCGTCGCGCTCTTGTCGAACATGGTCTTTCCCGCGACGGAGTCGCACGAGTAGACCTTGACGCGACCCGCGGCGATCAGCGGATCGAGCACCTTGATCATCAGGAAGCGCTCGATCTCTTCGGCATCACCACCCGCCGTCGGAAAGATCAGCACGGGCTGCCCGTAGTGCCCCCAGCGCGCCAGCGTGGACTCGCACCCGAGCCGCTCCGAGTGCCACCGTGTCTTCGCGAAACTGCTCATGATGCGGCGGATCATCGCACGAAGGGTGCGTCGCCGACGCAAGGGTTTCGTCGTCGATCACGACGCGCCGCGGCGTCTTACAGGGGTTCATTTCGGGTGCGGAGTCGTGGTAGCCGTCGCGCCCATGACGACCGACGCAACTCCGCTGCGCGAAGCGCTTCTCGACGGATTCCGCGCGACGCTCGATGAGGTCCTCCCGTGGTTCCAGGCTCACATGCCGCCGGCGTACTTCGCCGACACCGACGAGCACGAGCGCCAGGCGCACCTGCGCGCGGTGGTCTCGGCGCGCGCGTCGGGGCAGCGTCCGCGGCTCACGCTGCGGAGCGCCGACGGCAACCGCTGGACGTTCATCGGCGACGAGGACCGTCCGGGCATGCTCGGCGCGATCCTCGCGCAGCTCCCGCCCGACGCGCCGCTGCGTCTGGTGAAGGTGCACACGTCGTCGGACGCGAAGCTCTCGATCGACACGGTGGTGATCGGCGAGGCCCCGCGGTTCAACCCTGACGACCCGCAGCTCGCGGCGCGGCTCACGGCGATCCTGGCGCACGCGCGCGAGGTGGGCGCCGACGTCTCCGCGGTGGAGCGCTTCATCCGCGGCTCGGCGGCGGAGTACGTGAAGATCATCACGCCGCTGCGCGCGGTTCGCAGCGCGGCGCTCTTCGCCGAGGTGAGCGGCACCGACGACACCGTGGTGCACCTCGAGACCGAGCAGGACCCGACGCTCTCGCGCGTGGTGATCGCCTCGGCCAACTCGACGGCCCGTCGCATGTCCGAGCGCTGCGCGGCGCTCCTCGGGCAGCACAGCGTCAACATCCTGCGCGCGTCCGTCGACGTGGTGGCCGACGGAAAGAACGGCTGGGTCTCGGTCATCACCTTCCTCGTGCGCTCGCCCGAGAACGGCGCGATCGACCCCGCGGGGCCCCTCTGGGCGCGCGTCTCCGCCGACCTCCCGCGCATGAAGTGGATCACCGACGCGGCCGTGTCGCTCCACCGCCAGAACCCGTCGATCTCGCTGGTGCAGTGCGAGACCGTGGTGGCCCTCGCGAGCCTCACGCACCAGGCGCTCGTGCGCGTGAATCCGTACGCCTTCGCCCGCACGCGCGTGCTCGAAGTGGCCACGCGTCACCTCGCGCTCTCGGCCGACATCGCGACGCTGCTCCACGAGCGCTTCAACCCCGCGGGGCCGCTCTCCGACGCGGAGTTCGCGGCGCGGGCCACGGTGCTCCACGAGCGCATCGACCACACGGTCGACGGCGACGACGCGCGCCGCGCCCTCACCACGATGCTCTCGGCGGTCGAGAAGACCTACCGCACGAACCTCTTCCTCCCGCGGCGCTACGGCTTCGCGCTGCGCCTCGACCCGACGATCATCGTCCGCCCCGAGAACCCCGAGACGCCCTACGGCCTGTTCTTCGTGCACGGCCTGGGCTTCGACGGCTTCCACGTGCGCTTCCGCGACATCGCGCGCGGCGGCGTTCGCGTGGTGCGTCCGGGCAGCGCCGAGCAGCTCGCGGCCGAGACCGACCGCGTCTACGACGAGGCCTACGGGCTCGCCTTCGCGCAGCAGCTCAAGAACAAAGACATCCCCGAGGGCGGCGCCAAGGCCGTGATCGTGTCGTCGCCCGACATCACCGTGGCGCGCGCGTTCAAGGGCTTCGCCGACGGCCTCCTCGACCTGCTCGTGGTCGACCCGCGGAGCCGCGTGATCGACCGCTTCGGCCGCCCCGAGACGCTCTACCTCGGGCCCGACGAGAACATCACCCCCGACCTCATCGAGTGGGTGGTGGCGCGCGCGGCGCAGCGCGGACACACGCTCGCGGCGGCGTTCATGAGCAGCAAGCCCGGCGCGGGCATCAACCACAAGGAGTACGGCGTCACGTCCGAGGGCGTGACGGTGTTCCTCGACGTGGCGCTGCGTCAGCTCGGCATCGATCCGCGCGCGCAGGATTTCACGGTGAAGATCACCGGCGGCCCCGACGGCGACGTGGCGGGCAACGAGATCAAGATCCTGCACCGCGAGTACGGCTCGCACGCCCGCGTGGTGGGCATCGCCGACGGATCGGGCTCGGCCGAAGATCCCGACGGCCTCGACATGAACGAGCTGCTGCGCCTCGTGGCCCTCTCGTTCCCGATCGCGAGCTTCGACACGGCGAAGCTCGGCCCGCGCGGCAAGGTGGTGCCCGTGACCGCCCCCGACGGCGTGCGCGCCCGCAACACCCTGCACAACCGCGTGGTGGCCGACGCGTTCATCCCCGCCGGCGGACGCCCGCAGACCATCCACATCGGCAACTGGCGCGACTACCTGCTGCCCGACGGAACGCCGTCGTCGAAGCTCATCGTCGAGGGCGCCAACCTCTTCATCACGCCCGAGGCGCGGATCAAGCTCGGCGAGTGCGGGGTCACCGTGCTCAAGGACAGCTCGGCGAACAAGTGCGGCGTGATCTGCTCCAGCTTCGAGATCACCTCGTCGCACCTGCTGACCGAACAGGAGTTCCTCGCGAACAAGCCGCGCCTCGTCTCCGAGGTGCTGGTGCGGCTCCGCTCGCTGGCGCGCTTCGAGGCCGAGCTGCTGTTCCGCGAGCGCACGCGCAACCCGGCGCTCCAGCTCCCCGAGGTGTCGGTGCGCCTCTCGCGCGCGATGATGCGCGTGCAGGACGCCATCGACGGCGTGCTCGACAACCTCTCCGACGAAGACCGCGCGCTGGCCGACGAGCTCGTGCTCGAACACCTCCCGCCGGTGCTCCGCGAGCTCGCGGGCGACCGCGTGAAGGCCCGCCTCCCGGTGGCCTACGCGCGCTCGATCGTGTCGTCGTCGCTGGCCGCGCGCATCGTGTACCGCGAGGGTCTCGACTGGGTGGCTCCGCTCCCCGACGCGGCGCTGGGCAACCTCGCGTTCCGCTACCTCCGCGGCGAGCGCGCGGCGGCCGCGCTGGCGAAGGCGATCCGCGGCGGCGACGGCTTCGACCGCGAGCGCGCGGCGGCCCTCGTCGAGCGCGCCGGCGCCCGCATCGCAGCCGAAGGCTGATCACATCATCAGCCTCCACGCGAAGACCCCCGCGACGGGCCCTGCGAACGGGCGCCGCGCGGGGGGCGCGCGTTTCGAAGACCTCTCTCAGCGAACGTCGGCGAAGGCGAGGCCGCGCTCGTCACCGCGAGGCCACGCGCGCATCACCACGAGCGTGTCGCCGGGCATCGACGCCGCGACGGGCGACTGCGCGGCCACCGGGTAGCAGGTGCGCGGCGCGCTCGCGCCCTCGATCGACGCGAGAAAGCCCTGCGGCGACGAGAGCACCGCGCGCCCCCGCGGACACACCAGCACGCGCACCGCCACGCCCTCATCACCGAGGCAGTCGAAGGGCGCGCTCTGCGCCGTGGCCGTGCTCATCGCGACGCGCGAAACACCCGCGCCTTCGAGCGTCGCCCGCGCAGGAACGGCCACCGCTTCCACACGCACCGCGCGATCACCCGCCGCGCCGTCGACCGCGCGGAGCACGTAGGTGCCGGGCTCTACGATCGCGGCGCCGGTGCGCGTGCCGGGGGCGCAGAGGCCCTCGACGGTCGAGAGCACGGCGTTGCGGTTGGCGTCGACGAGTTCGACGTTGCCCGCGTCCGACGAGAGCGCGAGGGCCACACGGGTGCGCACGGTCACCGTCTGCATCGCCTGCTGCCCCGAGCGCAGCGGAACACCCTCGGGCGCCGCGCACTCACGCCCCGTCGCGGCGGCGAGCGTGAGCATCGACACGCCGGGGTTCACCGCGCTCGCCACGAGCGGAACACACGCGGGCGTCGGCGCGGCGATGGGCGCGGCGACAGGCGCCGAGGGCGCAAGACGAACGGACGACAGACCGGGCGCGTAGGTGACGCGCGCGCGGTTGAAGCGCATCTGCGCCGAGGCGGCGGGCGCGAGCGCGAGGGCGGCGAGCGAGAGCGGCAGGGCGACGACGCGGAGGTTCATGACAGACAACGTCCCTTCTGCGCGCGGAGAGACCCGTGCGCGGAGCATCGGCGCGGCGACTCCCCGGAGGTGGCGGCCGATGCGACGGGGGTACATACGGCCGGGCCCGCGAGCGTCTTCACGGGCGCGCCGAGATTTTCTCCGCGGGGCTTTGCAGAAGGGGTTTTCGCTCAGTCGATCGAGACGCGCACGGGCGAGACGTTCCAGATCTCGCGGGCGTACTCGTGGATGGTGCGGTCGGAGGAGAAGCGGCCCATGCGCGCGACGTTGAGCATGGCCATGCGCGTCCAGCGGGCGCGGTCCTGCCAGGCGTCGTCGACGCGGCGCTGGGCTTCGGCGTAGGCGGCGTAGTCGGCGAGCACGAGGTACGGGTCGTGGTTGAGCAGCGAGTCGACGAGGGGGCGGAACATCCCCGGCTCGCCCACGGAGAAGTACCCCGCGGCGATGAGGTCGAGCACCTCGCGCAGCTCGCCGTGCTGCTCGTAGTAGTCGCGGGGGTTGTATCCGCGGTGGTGCAGGTCCTTCACCTGCTCGGCGGTGAGGCCGAAGAGAAAGAAGTTCTCCGCGCCGACGGCCTCACGGATCTCGATGTTGGCCCCGTCGAGCGTGCCGATCGTGAGCGCGCCGTTGAGGGCGAACTTCATGTTGCCCGTGCCCGAGGCCTCCTTGCCCGCCGTCGAAATCTGCTGCGAGAGATCGGCCGCGGGGATCACCCGCTCGGCCATCGAGACGCTGTAGTTCGGGAGGAACAGCACCTTGAGGCCCGGCACGTCGGGGTCGTTGTTGATCACCTCGGCCACCGCGTTGATGAACCGGATGATCATCTTCGCCATCGTGTACGCGGGCGCGGCCTTGCCGCCGAAGAGCACCGTGCGCGGCACCGTGAAGCTCGCGGGATCACGCTTCGCGCGGAGGTACAACCCCACCACGTGCAGCGCGTCGAGGAGCTGGCGCTTGTACTCGTGGATGCGCTTGATCTGCACGTCGAAGAGGCCGTCGGGGTCGAGCTTGAGCCCGTGATCGCGCGCGATGCGCTCGGCGAGGGCGACCTTGTTCGCGCGCTTGATGGCCGCGAAGCGACGCTGCGTGTCGGGGTCGTCGGCGAAGGCGGCGAAGCCTTCGAGGCGGTCGAGGTCCGTGACCCATCCGTCGCCGAGGCGCTCGGTCAGGAGCTTCGAGAGCCCCGGATTGCACGAGAGCACCCAACGCCGCGGCGTCACCCCGTTGGTCTTGTTGTTGAACTTCTCGGGCGTGAGGTCGGCGAAGTCGTGGAGCACGTCGCGACGCAGAAGCTCCGAGTGCAGCGCGGCCACGCCGTTGACCTTGTGCGAGCCCACGGTCGCGAGCAGGGCCATGCGCACCTGACGCTCGCCGGTCTCTTCGATGATCGACATGCGCCACGTGCGGGCGTGGTCGCCGGGCCAGCGGTTCATCACCGCGCGGAGGTGGCGCGCGTTGATCTCGTAGATGATCTGCAGGTGCCGCGGGAGCAGGCGTTCGAAGAGCGAGACGGGCCAGCGCTCCAGCGCCTCGGCGAGGAGCGTGTGGTTCGTGTACCCGAAGGTGCGAACGGTGATGTCCCATGCCTCGTCCCAGCCGAGGGCGTGGTCGTCCATGAGCACGCGCATGAGCTCGGCGACGGCCACGGCGGGGTGCGTGTCGTTGAGCTGGATGGCGACCTTGTCGGCGAAGGCCGCGAAGGTGCTGTTGCTCGCGCGGTAGCGCCGCACGATGTCGGCGATGGCGCACGCGACGAAGAAGTACTGCTGACGAAGACGAAGCTCGCGCCCGGCCCACGAGCTGTCGCTCGGATAGAGCACCTTCGAGATGGTCTCCGAAGCGTTCTTCTCTTCGACGGCGCGCACGTAGTCGCCGCGGTTGAACGTGTCGAGGTCGAACTCGGAGCTCGCTCGCGCCTGCCAGAGCCGCAGGGTGTTGACCGTCGTGGTGCCGTAGCCCGCCACGGGGGTGTCGTACGGAACGCCGATGACCTGCGTGCCCTCGACCCAGCGCCAGCGCCAGCGGCCGTGGTCGTCGCGGTACTCCTCGGAGCGGCCGTAGAAGCGCACGGGCACGGTGAACTCCGGGCGCATGAACTCCCACGGGTTGCCGAACTTCAGCCACTCGTCGGGGTACTCGACCTGGCGGCCTCCCTCGATGGCCTGCTTGAAGATCCCGAACTCGTAGCGGATGCCGTAGCCGTACGCGGGGTATCCGAGCGTCGCGAGCGAGTCGAGGAAGCACGCCGCGAGGCGCCCGAGGCCGCCGTTGCCGAGGCCCGGTTCGGGTTCGTCTTCGATGAGGTCGGCGAGGTCGAAGCCGAGCTCCGAGAGCACCGACGCGAAGGTGTCGTAGAGCCCGGTGTTCAGGAGGTTGTTGCGCAGCGCGCGCCCGAGGAGGAACTCCGCCGAGAGGTAGTAGACCCGCTTGGGATCGGTGCGGGTGTATTGCGCCTCCGTGGCCGTCCAGCGCTGCACGAGGCGGTCGCGCACGGTGAGGGCGAGGCTCACGTAGCGGTCGTGCTCCGTGGCCAGGTGCGGGGCCTTGCCCTGCGTGAAGTTCACGTGGTCGAGAAAGGCCCGTCGCAGGCCCTCGGCCCGCGTGCTCGTGCGGTCGTCTTCGATCAGCACCCGAACGGCTTCAGGGGGAGTCATCACGCTGCGCTCCATGTTCAGGTTTCGGTTTGTACCGCACCGTGCGCGCGCGCAGACCGGGGTATTTCGCGCTCCCCGACGGGAAATGTTTTCGGGTATGAATACCCCGACGGTTCGCTCGTATGGGGGCCCTGGCGCGGTTGCGCGCTACTCGGGGGTGCACCCAGTTTCCCCGATGCTCCGCGTAGAAGGTCACGAACTGTCTGTGTCCGTAGGAGGAATGTTCATGAACACGTCCAGGGTGATGAGCGTCGTCGGTCTCGTGTCTGCGCTCGCCGTGTCGGGCTTCGGTAGCCAGGTCACCGCGCAGGGTCAGCTCACGATCGGTGGCCGTCAGGCGAACTTCGGAACGCGCAACGTCCGCACCGGCTTCGTGCCCGATCCCATCAACGTGAACGTCGTGTCGGGCGGCAGCATCGACGCCTCGGGCCTCGGCCTCGGCGCCGGCTGCCGTGGCTTCGTCACGCAGCGCCCCGATCACATCGTCCGCTTCACCGGCCCCTCGTCGATGCTGCGCTTCTACGTGACCGCCGCGGGTGACACCACCCTCGTCATCAACGGCGCCGACGGTCAGTGGCACTGCAACGACGACTCGAACGGCGGCACCAACCCCATGGTCGACATCGCCAACGCGGGCAGCGGCCAGTACGACGTCTGGGTGGGCAGCTACCAGGCGGGTCAGTCGATCCGCGGCGTGCTCCACATCACCGAGCTCGCCTCGAACCACCCGTGATCGCGCGCGCCTGACGGCGCCCGCTGCGATCCTTCCCTCCCCCGCGCGTCTCCGCGCTCTCCGCTCCCCCGCTCATTCCGCTCAGTACGGCAGGTCACCGCCCACGAGGCTGTTGGGCACGCCGCGCGCGTTCGCACCGTGGCCCGAAGGTCGTCGCGTCGTCGTGTGTGCGGTCCGTCGCATCGGCAGAACAACCGACGCATCGGCCACCGTGTTCCCGTTCACGGGCACCGTCTCGACGAGCGAAGGAACCGCCTCCCCGGCCCACGTGAGGGTCACATCGCGCGCGGGCTCGGGCACCACCTGCATCCAGTCGCGATAGCCCGCGGCCGACACGCGCACGCTGTGATTCACGCCCCGCGCGAGCTGCGTGGGAAGCATCACCGGCGCGCCATCCACATGCACGTGCGCGCCGGGAGGCAGCCCCTCGATGCGCAACATCGCGGGCGACGTGGCGGGCACGGTCATCGCGACGTGTGCGGTCGAAGCGTGCGTGTCGGCGCGACGGAACGGATTCCACGCGACCATCGTGAGCGCGAGGGCCGCGGTGAGCGTGACGGCGAGGGCCCAGAGCCGCGAGGCGCGCGTGACCGCAGGGCGCAGCGAGCGTCCGTCGTCGGGCAGCGTGTCGTGGTGTTCGAACGCGAAGGGCGTGTCGCGGATCGGGTCCGTGGAGATGCGTCGCGGCGCGGCGCGCGGGGCCTTCACCTCGCCGCGGGTCCACGCGTCGAGGGTGTCGCGCATCTCGCGGGCGGAGCCGAAGCGCTGCGCGGCCGTACGGGCCATCGCGCGCTCGACGATCGACGCGAGCCCGCCATCGAGATCGGGTAGGTGCTGGGTGATGGAATCGCCGCGCCCCGTCGCGATGCGCACGAGCACGGCGTTGTAGTTGGGCGCGTCGAAGGGCAGCCGCCCCGTGAGCAGCTCGTAGAGGATCACGCCCATCGCCCACACGTCGCTGCGCAGGTCGACGACGGTGCCCATCACCTGCTCGGGAGACATGTACGCGGGCGTGCCGAGGAGCGCGCCCGTGCGGGTCATGCGCGTGCGGCGCGCGTCGTCGCCGAGGATCTTCGAGACGCCGAAGTCGAGGATCTTCGGCACCACCGTGTCCCCCTCGCGCGCGAGAAAAATGTTCTCGGGCTTGAGGTCGCGGTGGAGCACGTCCTTCTCGTGGGCCGCTTCGAGCGCTTCGAGCACCGCGCGCACGAGGTCGACGGCCTCGCGCATCGGGAGCGATCCCTCGCGCTCCAATCGTTCGGCGAGGCTCTCGCCATGGAGCCGCTCCATCACCATGAAGGGCGCGGCGTCGTCGCTCTCGCCGAAGTCGAACACCCGCACGATGCTCGGGTGCCCGATGCGCGCTGCGATGAGCGCCTCGTTGCGAAAGCGCGCGACGGAGCGCTTGTCGTCCGCGAGGTTCGGGTGCAGCACCTTCACCGCCACCTCGGCGCCGCCGATGGCCGCGTTGCGGGCCACCCAGACCGTGCCCATGCCGCCCTCGCCGAGACGCTCGACGAGCTCGTACCGACCTCCGAGCACGGTTCCCTTTTGAAGCACGACGGCGCCCTCTCGTGCGACGACCGTACCACAGCGGTGCACGGTCTCCCGCGGTCACGCGCGGACGAAATAGGCTTTGCCAGACGGTGTGCGCGCGAGGCACGGGCGTGCCGCGAAGGCACGCGCACGACGGCGCTGTCAGTGGTTGCGCGCGTGCGGGAGGCAGTACTCCGTGGGGCGTCCGCACTTGTCGCAGGAGCACACGCGGATGTCGACCTTGGGGTCTTCGTCGGTCACGCCGCAGACCGCGCAGCGACGCACGCCTCGCGAGGGCGCCGCGCTCGTGCGGAAGGACCTGCCCGCCGACGTGCGCGCGCCGCGCTTCACGAAGCCTCGGAGCAGACCCGCAAGCGTGGGCGTGAAGAAGAGCAGGTAGTTTCCGACGGCCACGAGGGGCAGCACCTTCTGGGCGCCGGGGAGGGTGCCCGCGAAGTAGAGCAGCCCCGCCGCGTCGAGCAGCGCGAGCCACTTGATCGCCACGGGGATGATGAACAACACCAGGATGCGCTCCTCGGGGTACAGCGTCGCGTACGCGAGAAAGAGCGCCATGAGCAGGTAGCTGTTGTCGGCGGGGAGGTGCAGCGCGAAGGCGAACACCGTGGTGCAGAGCATCCCCACGAGCCACCACACCAGGTACTTCGCCGCGCCCCACTCGGACTCCAGCGTGGTGCCCATGCGGTAGAGCCACCAGAGCGCGAAGATCACGAAGATCGGCGACGACGAGGGCGGAACGATCAGGTACGTGAACAGCCGCCACACCTGCCCCGAGAGGATCTTCTCGGGGTCGAGCATCAGCACCTCGCGAAAGCCCGGGTGCAACAGCTCCATCACGAAGGTCACGCCCATGAGCCCCACGAGCCAGTACGTGAGGTTGCCCGGGAGATGGCGCCCGTAACGACGCTCCAACGCGGCCAGCCAGCGCTCCATGGGCGCGGTGCTAACACGGTCCGCGCGCGGGCGCACCTCTGCGACCGACCGTCACTGAATCGCGGTTCAGTCGTTCAGTCGTCGAGGGTTCCCACGTCGCGCGCGGCGAGCCATCCCGCGGCGCCCGAGGCCGTGCGCACGCGCGTGTAGCTCCCCTCGCGACGCAGCGTCTCGACGCGCTCTCCCTCGCGCAGCGCGCCCTCGGGAATGCCATCGACCCGCGGCGCCTGAAGCAGATGGAGCCCCCCGCGCAGCACGATGGCCGCTGGAGGCCTCGCGCGTCGCGCGTACACCACCGCGCCCGACGCGAGCGCCACCGTGAGCCCCAGCGCGATGCCCGCCGTGGCGCCCACCCGCGCGAGCTCTGCGTGGGCGCGACGGCGCGCGAACCACAGCGCGATCACCGCGAGCTCGGCCAGCACCGTGAGCAACACCGAGTACCGCAGCGGAAGGAGCTCTCCGAGCTGCACCGACAGCGACGGCTGCGTCTCGACCACGGCGTGTCCCGAGCGGGCGGCGTCACGGCGCGCGAGGCGCACGCGCGTGGCGCGGAGGTTGTGGCGCGCGGCGAAGCTCCCGGGCGCGCGCAGCAGCACACGCTCGAAGCACCACACGGCCTCGCCGTAGCGCTCGCTCCGCGCGTACACCGTGCCGAGGTTGTAGAGCACGTCGGTCGAGTCGACGCCCGCGGCTACGAGCTCTTCGAGGGCCCGTGCAGCCCCCGCGAGGTCTCCGCGCGACTCTGCCGTCGAGGCGCGCGACGCGAGCTCCGACGCGGGCACCGCAGACGCCGTCGCACCCGCGGTGAGCGCCATCGCCAGCAGCGCAGCGCGCGTCCATGCGCGACCGCTCACGATGCCTCCTCCAGCGCACGCACCAGCGCGCGGACCTTCTCCACCGCGGCGCGCGCATCGCCCGCTCCGCCGAAGCGCAGCGCATCACACGCATCCGTGGCCTCGCGCAGCAGGGTTGTGTGCGCGGCCGTGTCGTACTCGCGCTTCGCACGTTCGAGGGCGCGGCCCGCGAGGTCGACGGCGCGCGCGGTGTCACCCGCAGCGAGCGCCGCGTCGGCCTGCGCCGAGAGCGACACCGGATCGTTGCGCAGCGCCTCGTCACGCTTCGAAGCGCGGGTGCGTTGCCAGCGCGCGAGGCTCCGCGCGAGGCCCAGCGCGAGCAGCGAGAGCGGCGGCAGCGCGATGACACCCCACACGCGCGCGCCCGACGTGAAGAACGGACGGTGCGCCGTGAGCGAGGGCGAAGGCTCCAGCGGTTCGAGCGCGATGGTGGGGTCTTCGCGGCGCTCGTCGGCGTCGCGTTCCGGCGCGGGGCCCGTGGCCGTGAGCGTCGGGAGTTGCACCGTCGACGTGTGGTAGCGGCCCTCGTTCGGGTCGAACCACGGCACCGTCAGCGTGCCCAGCGCGTGCGCGCCCGGACGCTCGGGCACCATGAGGTACTCGCTCGTGAGGATGCCCCGCACGTTGCGCTCGTCGGAGGGATCGACCTCGTGGTGCGACGCGCCGTCGTGCGCGCGAATCCCATCGACCGCGGGCGGCGCGGGGATGCCCACGGCGCCGAGGTATCCGTTGCCCGTCACGCGAAGGCGCAGCGTCGCGGTCTCACCCGTGGCCACCGTCGCGCGATCGAGCTCGGCGCTCAACAGCAACGGACCGAGGAGGCCCGGGACGTAGTTCGCGGGGCGTCCTTCGGTCGGAGGCTCGCGCACGTCGACCACCACCGAGGGGCCGCGCGCCGTGATCTGCCGTCGCTGCCCGAGAAACCCATCGTTCTCGATGTATTCGGCCACCACCTCGGGCGCGCCCACCTCCATGCGCCCGGCGCGCGTGGGAAAGAGCGCGACCTTGCGCACGAGGCCCGCGTACATCTCGCGCTGCCCCACGTTCTGACGGAACCACTGGCGCGCGCAGCGCACCTGCGTGCGGTCGATGAGCTGCTCGTTCCAGAAGCCCGTGAGCTGCGGCTCGTGCTGCACGTCACACGCGACCTCCGACGAGGGCACGTAGAGCCAGATGCGCAGCGTCGTCTGCTGGCCCACGTACGGCGTCGGGTTGTCGACGGACACCCGCACGAAGCCCGCGGGGTCGTACTGCGCGCTCGTGATCTGTCCCGTCGGCGGCGCGTCGGGGTCATTCTCTGTCACGGGCGGTGGAGGCTCGGGTGCGCCCATTCCCGGCGGAAAAAGACCGGGGGGAAAGCCCATCGGAAAGCCCGGCATCGCAGGCTGCGCGGGCATCGCGGGCTGTGCGACCTGCGCGCCTCCGGGCGGCGCCGCGGTGACCGTGACCGTCTGCGTGCTGCTGCGTCCGACGGCCTGGCCCGTCTGCGGATCGACCGCGCCGATGCCCGTGATCGTGAAGCGTCCCGCGCGCGGCGCCACGACGATGTACTCCGCGCTCGACTGCACGGAGAACATTCCGCCCATCGCGCCGAAGCCGCCGATCATCATGTTCGCCGTGCTCGGCGGCGCCGCGTTGGCGAGCACGCGCATGCCCGGGAACTGCAACTGCGTCGCCTGCACCATGCGGTCGTTGCGCACCTGCAGGCTGTACACGACGTGAAAGGGCTGCCCCGCCACGGGCTGCGGCGGCATCACCGACACCGTCACACGCACCTCGGCGCGCGCCTCGCCCGCCATCGTCGCGAGCGACGCCGTCGTGGCCGTGAGGCACAGGGCGCGGCGCAGCGAGGGCCTCATCGCTCGTCGTCCGGCGAGCGCGGAATCTGTCCGGCGCGGCGTCGCAGGAGCATCTGCTGAAGGTCCTGCGCGTTGCGTTCGAGCTGGTCGAGGGGCGCGAGCGACATGGGCGGCGGCGCACCGGCATCACCCGCGTTCTGCGGCGGCGGAGCGCCCGCGTCGGGCTCGTTGTTCGAACCGCCATCGGGCTGATTCGATCCGCTGTCGGGCTCGTTGTTCGAACCGCCATCGGGCTGATTCGATCCGCTGTCGGGCTGGTTGTTCGAACCGCCATCGGGCTGATTCGAACCGCCGTCGCCCTGCGAGCCGCCGTCACCCTGCGAGCCGCCGTCGCCGCTCGATCCGTCGGCGGAGGCGTCTTGCGAAGCGTCCTGCGATGCATCGGGGCCCGCGTCGGGATGGTCTTCGTCGTCTTTGCGACGGCGCGCGAGCTCGAGGTTCCACGCCGCGTCGACCATGCCGGGCTGAAGGCGCAGGGCCTCTTTGTACGCGTCGATCGCGTTCTGCCAGAGGTGCTGCGCGAAGAACGTGTTGCCCAGGTTGTACGAGGCGCGCGCGCGGAGCTGCGCGTCGATGTCCTCGGCGGTCACGCCCGTGTAGCCGCGCGCCGTGGAGCGCATCTCGTCCTGCGCGCGCTGCCACGCTTCGGGCAATCCCGCGTCGGGTTCGAGCTCGGGGAGCGCACCGCCATCGCCGGGAGGCGCCGCGATGCGAAAGCGCGCGAGGCCGCGGTTCATGTACACGCCGGCGTTGCGCGGTCCGTTGCCCGGCGCGCCTTCGTAGTGCGTGAGCGCACCGGGAAAATCTCGTCGGCCGTACGCGAGGTTGCCGTCGCGCACGTGCGGCTCCTCCGCGTCGCGGGGCTCCCACGCCCAGGCCGTGAAGCCCGCGAGGGCGCATCCGAGCACCGTGGGCACGAGCCAGACCGGTGGACGCCACGCGGGCGTGTTGCGGGCACTACGGCGGCTCACGACGGGCCTCCCGCGCGGCGGCGCAGACGCTCGGGCACGAGCACCGACGACACCACCAGCAGCACGAACACGGGGATCAGCACGGGCAGCAGAAGCTCTTCGTAGATGGTCTTCTGCGTCTCTGCGAGCTCGGCGCGACGGAGCCGCGCGAGCTGCCTCCGCACCGCGTCGATGCCCACCTCGCCCTGCCGCGGACGGAAGTACGCCCCGTTGCCCTCGGTGGCCACCGCGCGGAGCTGCTGCTCCATCGCGGGCGTGAACTGCGTCTGCTTCACCTCGCCGCGCGAGTCGCGCTCGTAGCCCGCCATGCGACCGTCGGCCGTGTACGCGGGAATGGGCTCGGGCGCGGCGCTCCCGATGGCGTCGATGTACACCTGGATGCCATCGCCCGCGGCCTCGCGCGCGGCGGCCACGGGGTCTCCGTCGAGGTCTTCGCCGTCGGTGATGAGCAGGATCACCTTCGAGCGACGCGCCGCCAGCGGGTCACGCTGTAGGAGCGCGCGCGCCGCCGTGAGGGCGCGGCCGATGGACGTTCCCTGCACCGGGAACTCCCACGGGTGCGCGTCGCGGAAGAAGCGCAGCGCGGCCTCGTGGTCGGTGGTGAGCGGGTACTCCATCGTCTCGCCGGCGAAGAGCACCACGCCCACGCGATCACCGGGCTCCTCTTCGAGCAGTCGCACGAGTTCGGCCTTCGCGCGCTCGATGCGCGAGGGCTGCACGTCGCGGGCGAGCATCGACTTCGAAACGTCGAGGCACACCACCACGTCGATGCCCCGTCGCGAGACCACCTCGGTGCGCGATCCGTGCTGGGGACGCGCCCCCGCCACCGCGAGCAGCGCCGCCGCCACGAGCACCATCGCCGCGCGCGCCGCACGCCATCCCGCAGGCGATCCGTCGCGGAGACGTTGCACCAGCGCGGGGTCGCCGAAGCGCTCCATCGCGCGTCGCCGTGACCACGCGGCCCACGCCATCGCCGCGCCCATCACGGGCACCGCGGCGAGCAGCGCGAGCAGCACCCACAGGGGCTCTCCGAGCCTCACGGGAACCTCCTCAGGCGCGTCGACGCGAGGGCCACTTCGAGCAGCAGGCACAGCAGCGCCGCGATGGCGAGCGGGCCGTAGAGCTCGCCGTAGCGCACGCCCGCGTCGGCGATCTTGCTCCGTTCGAGCTGGTCGAGAATGCGGTGAAAGCTCTGCTCCAGCGTGGCCCGATCCGCCGCGCGAAAGAACTCTCCGCCCGTGAGCCGCGCGATCTCTTCGAGGAGCTGCGGATCCACGGGAAAGCGCTGCGTCTGGTACACGGGCTGCCCGCGCAGGTCGACGCCCTGCTGCACCGGCGCCTCGTCGGACTGGCCCACGAGGATCGTGTAGACCTTGCAGCGAAGCGCCGTCGCGAGCTGCGCCGCCTCGCGCGGATCGACGTGCCCCGCGTTGTTCGATCCGTCGGTGAGCAGCACCACCACCTTGCTGCGCGCATCGCTGCGGCGCAGTCGGTTGAGCGCGGTGCCGAGCCCATCGCCGATGGCCGTTCCGCCGCCGTCGATGAGCTCCAGCGAGAGCGCGTCGACCATGCGCTGGAGCACCGTGTAGTCGAGCGTCGGCGGCACCACGGTGTACGCCTCGCGACCGAACACCACGAGCCCGATGCGGTCGCTCCGGCGGCGACGGATGAACTCCGACACCACCTCCTTCGCGGCCTCGATGCGCGTGGGCTGAAGGTCCGCGGCGCGCATCGAGCCCGACAGGTCGAGCGACAGCACGATGTCGATGCCCGAGAGTTCGAGCTCATCGGGCGCGTCGATGCGCTGCGGCCGCGCCATCGCGAAGGCCACCAACACAATGGCCACCACGCGCAGCGCCGCGGGCAGGTGCACGAGCCGCGACGAGAGCGTGCGGGGCGCCGCCGCGAGGGCAGCTCCCTGCGACACGAAGAGCCTCGCCGACGACTCCCCCGGCGCGCCGCCGAGGGGCTTGAGCAGCGCGCGCGCGCCGAGCCACAGCGCGCCCGTGAGCGGCAACGACAGCAGCGCGAGGGGCCACTTGAGCTGCACCTGCCAGCCGTGGAACCACACGTACGCCGCCGCGCCCGCGCCGAGCACCGCGAGCATCACGCCCGCGAGCAGGGCCACCGGGGCCACCGCCGACGCGCGTCGCACGGAGCGCTTCGGAGCCTTCTGCGCGGCGCGCTTCGAAGCGCCGAGGGGAGCGCGCGGGGTCACGACGCGGCCTCCGTCGGGGGTGACGTACCCTGTCCGGGCTGCACGACGGGCCTTCCGCGCTCGACGATCGACGCGGCCGCGCGAAGGATCTCGTCGGCCTCTTCGTGCGAGGGCACGTAGCCCGCGAACTTCACGAGGTCGCACTCGGCGAGGAGGCGCTCGACCTCGACGAAGGTCACGCCGGGCAGCGGGCTCTTGCGAATCTGCGCGAGCACCTCGCCCGAGGTCATCTCGATCGCGTCGAAGCCGCGCATGCCGCCGAAGTAGCGGCGCATCACGTCGGAGATGGCGTCGTAGTAGTCCTTGGTGTGGCCGCGCGTGAGCAGGTCGCCGTGGGCGAGCGCGTCGAGGGCCTCGCGGGCCACGAGGTACGGATGCCTCGGCGGCGGCGGCGGCACGACGGCGCGGGGACGGCGCTTCCACCAGCCCGCGGCGAGGAGCGTGGTGAGGGCCACGGCGAAGACCCCGTCGAGCGCGAGGGCCGCGGTGCGCAGGGTGGTCGCGCCGAAGCGCACCTCGGCGGGCGGAGACACATCGCGCGGCGCCGGATGCGACACGTTGCCGAACACGCTCCGCACGCGGAACCGCACCGGCGGCGTGCAGATGCGCGCGATCTCGTCGCCCGTGGTCACGCGCGCGGGAAGCGACACGATCGACACGTCGGCGACCTTGAAGGGCTGCACCGCCACGGACACATCGGTGGTCACCCAGCCCGAGTCCGCAGGGCGCGATCCGCGCTCGCGCTCGGGCTGCTCGCGGGCGTAGTCCATCTCGATCGCGGGCTGCTGAAAGGCCACCACGTCGGGTTCGAACTCCACGCGGTCCTGCGCGCGGTAGCGGAAGCGGTAGGTGATCACCACGCGGTCGCCCACGCGCGGCTGCTCGGGGCCGATCGTGACCTGCACCGTCGGCGCGCGGTCCGCGGGCAACGGATCGGGCGCGCACACCGTGAGCTCCCCCGCGGCCGTGGTCACCGGTGCCGCATCACCCGACGCATCCCCCGACGCATCGCTCACGAACACATCGCTCACCGACCCATCACTCACAGCGGGCGCGTCGACGGCGGCGTCGGACTGGGCGCGCGCGAGGCCCGGCATCGCACAGAGCGCGAGGGCGACGAGGGTGCGGCGCTTCATCCGTGCATCCTCCTCGCGCGGCGGCGGAAGAACTCCGCGAGCGCGGTGATGTACGGGCGGTTCGTGGCGATGGGAATGTGGTCGAGGCCGAGGCGCTTGAAGAGCGTGTCGCGGGCCACCTTCTGCGCGACGACCTGCTTCTTGTAGGCCTCGCGCACGCGCGGGCTCGACGTGTCGACGGGGATGAGCTCGCCCGTTTCGAGGTCTTCGCACCACGCGATGCCCACGTCGACGAGCTCGTCTTCGCGGGGGTCGGTGACGGTCACGGGCACGAGGTCGTGCTTCGCGGCGGCCACGCGGAGCGAGTGCTCGTAGTCGTCGCCGAGAAAGTCGCTCACGACGAAGCACACGGCGCGGCGGCGCGAGAGGCGACCGAGCACGTCGAGGGCGCGCGCGAGGTCGGTGCCGCGGCCCTTCGGCTGGTACTGGAGCGTCTCGGCCACGACGCGCATCACGTGGCGCGGACCCTTGCGCGGGGCGATGACCTTCTCGACGTCGTCGGAGAAGAGCACGAGGCCCACGCGGTCGTTGTTCTTCACGGCGCTGAAGGCGAGCACGGCGCTCACCTCGGCGACGAGGTCCTGCTTGAAGAGGTTGCGCGTGCCGAAGCGCTGCGAGCCCGACATGTCGACGAGGAGCATCACGGTCATCTCGCGCTCTTCGCGAAAGACCTTCACGTGTGGCGTGCTCGTGCGGGCGGTGACGTTCCAGTCGATGAAGCGCACGTCGTCGCCGGGCTGGTACATGCGCACCTCGTCGAAGGCGAGGCCGCGGCCCTTGAACACAGACGCGTACGTGCCCGCGAGCTGGTCGTTCGCCAGACGCGCGGTGTGGATCTCGATCTTGCGAAGCTTCTTGAGAATTTCCTTCGAGATCATCGGCGGAGCGCGGCCCCCTCGTGGTGAGCGCTACGGAACCTCGACGGCGTCGAACACGCGGCCGATCACCTGGTCGGCGGTCACCTCTTCGGCCTCGGCCTCGTAGGTGAGCGACACGCGGTGCCGGAGCACATCGAGCCCGATGGCCTTGATGTCCTCGGGGATCACGTACCCGCGATGCTGCAGGAACGCCCTCGCCCGCGCGGCCATGTTGAGCGCGATCGTCGCGCGCGGCGACGCGCCGTACTTGATCATCGGCGCAAGCTCCTTGAGGCCCGCCTTCGCCGGCTCGCGCGTCGCGAACACGATCGAGACGATGTAGTCCTTGAGCTTGTCGTCCATGTAGATCTCGGGGATCACCGCCCGGGCCTTCACGATCTGCTCGGGCGACACCTTCGCGCTCACCGTGGGCTGCGAGAGGGCCGTCTGCCGATCCATGATGGCGCGCTCCTCTTCGCGCGAGGGATAGCCCACCTTCACCATGAGCATGAAGCGGTCGACCTGCGCCTCGGGGAGCGGATAGGTTCCCTCCTGCTCCACGGGGTTCTGCGTGGCCATCACGATGAAGGGCTCGGGGAGCTTGAAGGTCTGGTCGCCGATGGTGACCTGGTGCTCCTGCATCGCTTCGAGGAGCGCGCTCTGCACCTTGGCGGGCGCGCGGTTGATCTCGTCGGCGAGCACCAGGTTGGCGAAGATCGGGCCCTTCTTCGAAACGAAGCTCCCATCCTGCGGGCGGTAGATCACCGTGCCGATGAGGTCCGCGGGGAGGAGGTCGGGCGTGAACTGCACGCGCGCGAACTGGGCCTGAAGCACGTCGCAGAGCGTGCGAACGGTGAGAGTCTTCGCGAGGCCGGGCACACCTTCGAGGAGCACGTGGCCCCGCGCGAGGAGCCCGATGAGCAGCCGTTCGACCATCGTGGGCTGCCCCACGATGACCTTGCTCACCTCGGAGAGAATGTCGTCGACGAACTTCGACTCAGCCTGGACCAGCTCGGTCAGCGCGCGGTTGTAGCTCATGGCGTTGGTGCGTCGGTGCGCGCGGCGAAGGCGAGACGTGCGCGCGGAACCGGCCGAGGCCAGTACCGCAAAGCCCTGCCGCGTTGCAACAGCGGCGAACACAACCCGCGCGCGCGGAGGGCCTATTCCCACGAAGAAAATCGCGGGGAGACTTTCGAACGGAGCGCGCGGTCAGCCCTTGGCGGCCCGCACGATCTCCGTGCCCGTGCCGCTGTCGGTAAAGATCTCGAGGAGCACCGCGTGGGGCTTGCGGCCGTCGATGACGTGGACCTTGCGCACCCCACCGTCGATCGCATCGAGGGCGCACTCGATCTTCGGGATCATGCCTCCGTCGATCACGCGCTCGGCGATGAGCTCGCGCGCCACCGCGGCCGCCAGCGACGAGAGGAAGCGCCCATCCGCGCCGCGCACGCCATCGACGTCGGTGAGGAGGATGAGCTTCTCGGCCCGCAGCGCCTCGGCCACCTTGCCCGCGGCCGTGTCGGCGTTGAGGTTCAGCGACGCGCCGTCGGTGTCGACGCCGATGGGCGCGATGACGGGAATGAACCCCGCGCGCATGAGCTCGACGACCACGTCGGGCGTGACGTGGCGCACCTCACCGACGCGGCCCATGTCCACCGACTCGCCGTCGCGCGTGGTCATGGGCGGAGACTTCTCGGCGAGAATGAACCCGTCGTCTTTGCCCGAGAGGCCCACCGCGCGGCCGCCGTGACGGCAGATGAGCGAGACGATGTCCTGGTTGATGGAGCCCGCGAGCACCATCTCCACGACCTCCATCGACGCGTCGTCGGTCACGCGGAGCCCGTCGACGAAGCGCGACTGCACGCCCGACTTCTTGAGCGCCGAACTGATCTGCGGCCCGCCGCCGTGCACCACCACCACGTTCACGCCGATGTACTTCAGCATGCAGACGTCGCGCGCGAAGCTGTCCTTGAGCTCCGGCGCGATCATCGCGTGACCGCCGTACTTGATGACGAAGGTGCGGCCCTGAAAACGACGGATGTAGGGCAGCGCCTCCAGCAGCACGCGGGCCTTCTCGATCGCGGTCTCCATGGGCGGGCGCTTGTAGGGTATTCCGCGGGCGATCACAACGGGTCATCGCCCGCGGCGATCACCAGCGCGGCGACGGGGCGCGCAGCGTGAGCGAGAGGCCCACGAGGAGCGTCTTCGCGTCCTCTTCGGTGGCCGTGGTGCCGGGCTCGACGAGGTGCACGTAGCGCACGAAGGGACCGAGGCCCGCGCGCGCGCCGAGCGGCACATCGATGCCGACGCCCACGTCGAAGGCCGAGCGAAGGAGCGATCCCGTGAACGCGAGGTTCGCGTGCGCGTCGGCCCAGAGGCGCCAGCGTCCCGCGAAGGGCTCGATGCGCAGCCCCGCGCCGAGGGTCGTGAACGCGGCCGCCGACTGCGAGAGCGTCGTGCTCGCACCCGTCGGGAAGCGCACGTACGCCGCGCCCGCTTCGACCGCGAGCGAAGGCCCGCGCCACCCGCCATCGGGGCGCACGATCTGGAGGCCCGCGCGCACGCCACCGCCGTAGCCCCACGAGAGCGCCGGCGCGCTGAACTGGTACTCCGCGGCGCTGCGGTCGTCGTTGCGCTGATAGCCCGAGAGCATCGCCGCGCCGAGTCCGTCGACGTGGAGCGCGAGGCGGTGCACGAAGGTCTCGGGCGGGGGCGGCGGTGGCGGCGGAGGCGGCGGCGCGTCGGGCAGCGCGAGGGGGTCGGTGTCGGCGCGCACCTCGTCGACGGACACACGAAACGCCGTCGTAGAAGGGCGTTCCGTCCAGGTGACAGGAAACGTCCACTCACCCGGCGCGCCCTCGACCGCGACGGCGTCACCGACGTGGAGCGCGGGATCGACCGCTTCGAAGCGCGGCGTCGCATCGGTGACGGGCGCGTTCGATGCGTCGCGCACGGAGACCCGCACGGTGCCCGTTCGCGCGGCGCCGTCGGCGTTGGAGAGCGCGGCCGTGAGGTGCAGCGGGGCGTAGGGCTCGGGGTCGAAGCGGCGCTCGACCGCGTCGCGCGCGTCGGCGCTCGTGGCGCAGCGGAGCGTGTGCGCGTGACGGCGTTCGACGGCGATGGGCGCGTCGGTGGTCTCGGCGAGCGGGGCTCCGTCGAGGGCGCAGAAGAGGCCCGCGCCGACGACCACGTCGCGGGCGCGCGATGCGGGATCGGGACGCACCGCGACCGTGCGCACGGTGACCTGGAGCGCCTCGCTCGAAGGCCCGCGAAAGCCCTCGGCGTCGAGGGCCGACACGCGGAAGAAATAGCGTCCGGGCTCGACGCCGGGCACCTCGATGCGGTCGCGTTGCGCGGGTCCGCGGAGGTCTGCGAGGAGCTCGCCGAAGCGCGCGTCGCGGGCCACCTCGATGTGCCACTGCGCGGGCGTCGGCGGGAGTTCTCCGCGCGCGTTGGGCGTGGCGACGCCTGCATGCACCTCGGCGACGAGCGTGGCGGAGGGTTCATCGGTGAGCACCAGCGCGGGCGGACGCGACTGCCACACGGGCGCGAGGGGCAGCAGCCGCGGCGGCGGAATGGGCCTGCCACGAACCGCGCGCACACCGTATCCGCGGGGCACAGGAACGCGCTGACGGGGCGCGCTCACCTGCGAGCGTCCCTGGTACACGGCGAGCGTCGCGCGGCTGCGGTCGTCGACTTCGAGGCGCGCCTCGGTGCCACGGTCGAAGGTCACGCGCGCAGCCTCGGTGCGCACGGCGGTCGAGGGCGCGGGGCCGCGTTGACGGTCGGCGTTCGCGAGAAAGGCCGTGAGGGTGCCGCGTTCGAGCACGGTGTCGCGCGCGCTCGCATCGCGCTGCACGCGCTGGCTCGTCTCGCCCAGGATCACGATGAGCGTGCGCTCGGCGAGCTGGAGCTGCGTCTCGTCGGCGAAGGTCACCTCGGCCGAAGAACGCTCCTGCGTATGCACGCGCGTGCCGCGGTAGAGCGGGTCATTGGGACGACCGGGACGCGGCGCAGGCGGCGCGGGCGCGGGCGTCTGCGGCGGTGCAGGCGCGCGCAGCTCGACGGCGTTGTGCACGGCGGTGAGCGTCGCATCGGGCGCGCTGGCGACGGCGTCGCGCGGCGGAAGCGTGAGCACCGTGCCCGGTCGGAGCCGATGCGGCGGCGGCCCCATGAAGGGGTTCGCGCGGTGGATGAGCACGGTCATGCGACCGTCGCGGTAGACGCTGCGCGCGATGCCCACGCAGGTATCACCGGGGCGCGTGACGTAGCGCGTGGGGCTGTGCGACGGCGCGGGCTGCGCGACGGCGACGGAGGGCACCGCGAGCAGCGCGAGGACCGTGATGCGAAGCGCGCGCGGGGTCATCGTCCCCTCCGGAGCGCGCGGAGGACCTTCTGCGTGAAGGCCACGTCGTCGACGGATGCGAGCGCGCAGTCGCTGGCGCCTGCGCGAATGAGGGCGGGCGCGTCGCCCGCAGCGGGCACGTCGGCCACGAGGGTTGGAAGCGAAGCGATGTCGGGCATGGTCCGCACCTGACGAACGCGCGCGGCCGCTTCTTCGCCGCCGCACACGACGATGGCCTTCCACGGGCGTTTATCAGGGCTCAGTGCGCCCGGTTCGGTGAGCGGGTGCGCGGTGATCCCCTGCACGGCGAGGGCGGTGCGCAGCGCGGCCTCGCGCTCGGTGGAGAAGCCCCAGAGGGCCACGCGCGGCGAGGGTCCCACGTCACCCGCGGGGCCTTCGACGGGCACGCTCTTTCGCTCGGGTGCGAGGGCGCGTTCATCGCGTGAGAGTCCCGCGGTGCGCGCGCGCTCGGCCGCGTCGCGGGCGGCCAGGGTGGTCGCATCGGCGCCGTGCACCGCGAGCTGGAGCGCGTCGCGAAACTCCGCGGCGGAGGGCCTGCGCTCGGGGCGCTTCGAGAGCGCGCGGAGGCACAGCGCTTCGAGGCCCGCGGGCACCTCGCGCGGAGGCTTGCGCTCGGCGAACGTGGGGGGCTGCGCGAACATCTGCTGCGAGATGATCTCGGCGGCGCTGCGACCGTTGAAGGGCGGCGCCCCCGTGAGGAGTTCGAAGAGCATCGCGCCGACGGCGTAGAGGTCCGAGGGCGCGCCCACGTTGCGGCCCACGCACTGCTCGGGGGACATGTAGTGCGGCGTGCCGCGGATGGTGCCCGTCGACGTGAGCCTTCCGGTCTGATCGCCGTCGAGCAGCGCGATGCCGAAGTCGAGCACCTTCACGCGGTCGGTGCGATCGCCCGCGTCGAGGAGCATCACGTTCTCGGGCTTGAGGTCGCGGTGCACGACGCCCATCGCGTGCGCGGCTTCGAGCACCTGGAGCACCTGGTCGACGATCGACACCACGCGGTCGAGCGGGAGCGTGAGTCCGCCCGCATTCACCTGCGTGTCGAGCGAGAACCCGCGGAGGAGTTCCATCACGAGGAAGAGTTCGCCGTCGTGCTCGCCGTAGTCGAGCACGGAGACCACGTTGGGGTGACGGAGCCG
>CAMFHP010000093.1 GCA_945952225.1 uncultured Myxococcaceae bacterium | reverse complement strand
CACGCGCGAAATCCGGGCGACGGGATCTTTCTGAGACAGCTTCTTCATTCACCGGGAGTCGGGGCTCCGCAGGCGGTGCCCGTTCGCACGATCGGAAACACACCCGTGCACGGTCTCCGCAGCGCCGTTCACCATGGGCATCACCGAAGGGCAGCGCGCACCTCGGCGGCGGCGCGCTCGCCGGATTGAACGGCCCCTTCCATGTAGCCCGTCCACTCGGTGGCGGTCTCGGTGCCCGCGAAGTGCAGTCGACCGACGGGGGTCACGCACGAAGACGTCCACGCGGCGCGCGCGTTGGGGAGCGCGTTGCCCACGGGACATCCGCGGGTCCAGGGCTCCTCGGCCCAGTCCTGTTCGATCACCGCGGTGGGGCGCAGGGCTTCGTCGCCGAAGGCCTTCGCGAGCTGCGCGAGCACCGCCGCCCGTCGCGCCGTCTCGTCACGCTGTGACCACCCGTACGCGTCGCGTCCCACGATGAAGGCCAGCAGCGCGGGCGCCTCTCCGTGGGGGCCGCAGTTGTCGATCGCCATGCTCGCGGGGCCGTGCGTGGAGACGTACTCACCGGACATTCCCCTCGCGCGCCAGAAGGCCGTCTCGTAGCGCGCGAAGAGCTTCACCGTGGCCCCCATGGGCATCCGTTGGAGCGCCAGGTCGCGGCCTCCGGGCAGCCCCGGCTCGATGCGAATGCGCAGCAGCGTCGCAGGCGGAACACACAGCACCACCCGCGACGCCGTGAGCACCTCGCCGTCGGTGTGCACACGCACGACCGATCCCTCGTCGGTGATCGCGCGCACGGGCATCGAGAGACGCACCCGGTCGCCGAGGCGCTGTGCGAGGGCGTCGGAGATTGGCTGGGCGCCGCCGACGATGCGGTCCTGCTGGGCGCCGCCGGGCGTGTCGATGTGGGCCGCGAAGCCTCCGCCCGTCTGCAGGTAGTAGAGGAACCACAGCGTCGAGAGCTCGGCGGGCTCGGCGCCAAACACCGTGCGCACGGCCACGTCGAAGAGGCGGCGCGAGCCTTCGGTGAAGAGCATCCGTCCGCGCCAGTGGTCGAGGGTGCTGTCGTCGTAGGCGCGCGCCGCGGGGTCGGTGAGGTCGCGCGGAAGGGTCGCCGCCATGCGTTCGAGCCGCGCCATCGCCACGCCCACCTCGGCGAGGTGAAGCGCCGACACGCGCGGGATCTTGCCCGTGTACGTGCGCACGCGGGCGCCGTCGTCGAGGGCCTTGGCGCCCTCGCAGTGCGTCGCGAAGGTGGCGATGCCGAGGCGCGCGCAGAGGGCCCGCATGCGGCGCTGCGTGGGGCCGAGCCACTGGCCGCCGAGGTCGATGGGGGCGCCGTCGATGACCTTCGTGAAGGTGCGTCCGCCCACGCGGTCGCGCGCTTCGAGCACGCGCACGTCGAGGCCCGCGTCGGCCAGCGCCGTCGCCGTCGTGAGGCCCGCGAGGCCCGCTCCCACCACGATCACGTCGTGTCGCATGGCCGGGGAGCCTACCGGATCGCGCGCCCCCGCATGAAGCGCCCTCCCGGCCGTCGTGCAGCGCTGCACGATCGCCCGCGGATCACCGTCGCAACCCCCGCGATTTCAGCGGTTTCACGCCGCGCGGCACGGGCCGTGGAGAGGGAGCGCCCTCGTCGCCATGACCGACCTGCTGCTCCTCGCGCTCACCGTGGGCCTCTACGCCGCCACGGCGGGCTTCGTTCACCTCCTCGACCGCATGGGGGCGCCGTGAGCGCCGACACCGTGCTCGCCCTCGCCGTGAGCGCGGGCCTCGCCGTGTACCTGCTCTACGTGCTGGCGCGCCCCGAAAGGTTCTGACCCGATGTCTCCGCGTCTGCTCGCGCTGACCGTGGCGTTCTTCGCCGCGCTCGCGCTCCTCGCCGTTCCCCTCGGGCGGCACCTCGCGCGCACCTTCGAGGCGCCGCTGCGCCCGTGGGAGCGCCGCGTGCTCACCCTCGCCGGCGTCGACCCCGATCGACCGCACACCTGGCGCGACTACGCCCTCGCCGCGCTCGCGTTCACGCTCGTCACGCACGTCACCACGTACGCGCTGCTGCGCCTCCAGGGCGCGCTGCCGGGCCACGCGACGGGACTCCGTGCGGTGCCCGCGTGGCTCGCGTTCAACACCGCGACGAGCTTCGCCACGAACACCGACTGGCAGAGCTACGCGGGCGAGTCGACGGCGGGCGACCTCGCGCAGACCGTGGCCCTCACGTCGCAGAACTTCTTCTCCGCCGCGGTGGGGCTCTGCGTGGCCATCGCGCTCCTCCGCGGACTCTCGCGGCGCGAGACGGACGCGCTGGGCAACTTCTGGCTCGACCTCGTGCGCGCGCACCTCTTCGTGCTCGTGCCGGGGAGCGCGGTGCTCGCGGTGTTCCTCGCGTCGCGGGGCGTGGTGCAGACGCTCGATGGGCCCGCGGTGTGGCGCACGCTCGATGGCGCGGTGCAGTCCGTTCCGCGCGGGCTCGTGGCCTCGCAGGAGGCCATCAAGATGCTCGGCACCAACGGCGGCGGCTTCTACAACGCCAACAGCGCGCACCCGTGGGAGAACCCCGACGCGCTCACCAACCTCGCCGAGATGCTCGCGATCTTCGCGCTCCCCGCGGCGCTCTGCGTGACGCTCGGCGAGTACGTGAAGAACCGCCGCCACGGGGCCGCGGTCTTCGCCGCGATGACGCTCCTCGCGCTCGCGGGGGTGTGCGCGCTGGGGCACTTCGAACACCAGGGCAACCCCCTGCTTGCGGCGCTCGGGGTCGATGTCACCGCGGGCAACCTCGAAGGCAAGGAGCTGCGCTTCGGCGTCGACGCCTCGTCGCTCTTCGCGACGGTCACCACCGACGCGTCGTGCGGCGCCGTCAACGCGATGCACGACAGCTTCATGCCCCTCGGCGGGCTCGTGCCGATGCTCAACATCCAGCTCGGCGAGGTGGTCTTCGGCGGCGTGGGCTCGGGCCTCTACGGCGCGCTCGTGTACGTGGTGCTCGCGGTCTTTCTCGCGGGCCTCATGGTGGGACGCACGCCCGAGTACCTGGGCCGCAAGATCGACCGACGCGACGTGCGACTCGCCGCGCTCTACGTGCTCGTGCCCGCGTTCACGATCCTCGTGGGCGCCGCGGTCGCGGTGGTCACCGACGCGGGGCGCGCGGGCGTGCTCAACACCGGCGCTGCGACGGTGAACGCGCCGTGGGGAGCGCATCCGCACGGGCTCTCCGAGGTGCTCTACGCGTACAGCTCCGCGGCGGGGAACAACGGCAGCGCCTTCGCGGGGCTCACCGCGTTCTCGGCCGCGCGGCCCGTGTTCTATTCGCTCACGCTGGGCGTCGCGATGTTCGTCGGGCGCCTTCCGTTGATGGTGCTGGCGCTCGCGCTCGCGGGCTCGATGGCGCGCAAGAAGCAGACGCCGCCGGGCATCGGGAGCCTCCCCGTCGAAGGTCCGCTCTTCGTCGCGCTGCTCGTGGGCGTGATCGTGGTGGTGGGCGCGCTGACGTTCTTTCCCGCGCTCTCGCTGGGCCCGATCGTGGAGCACCTCCAGCTCACCGCGGCGGGAGGTGCGCGATGAGCCGCCCGTCGAAGTCTCGCTCGCTGTGGGATCCGGCCATCGTGCGTCCCGCGCTCGTCGAAGCGGCGCGCAAGCTCTCGCCCCGCGCGATGGCGCGCAACCCGGTGATGTTCGTCGTCGAGGTGGGCTGCGTGCTCGTCACGGCGCTCTTTCTCCGCGACCTCGCGCGCGGCACCGCGACCGACGTGGGCTTTCACGTGCAGCTCGTCGTGTGGCTGTGGTTCACGGTGTATTTCGCGAACTTCGCCGAGGCCATGGCCGAGGGCCGCGGGCGCGCGCAGGCCGCGTCGCTGCGGGCCATGCGCACCAGTGCGACGGCGCGGCGCATCCGTCGTGCGGGCGATGCGTCTCCGCTCCCCGCGGGGCCCATGGAGGGCGCGGGCGAGGTGGTGAACGCCACGGCGCTCACGCGCGGCGACGTGGTGTACGTGCGGGCCGACGAGCTCGTGCCCGCGGACGGCGAGATCGTGGAGGGCGTGGCCTCCGTCGACGAGAGCGCGATCACGGGCGAGAGCGCGCCGGTGGTGCGCGAGGCGGGTGGTGATCGCAGCGCCGTCACGGGCGGAACGCGCGTCGCGAGCGACTGGCTGAAGATCGAGATCGCGCAGGATCCGGGCGCGGGCTTCGTCGACCGCATGATCGCGCTCGTCGAGGGATCGGAGCGGCAGAAGACGCCCAACGAGGTCGCGCTCACGCTGCTGCTCGCGAGCCTCACGCTGGTGTTCCTCGCGGCCACGGTCACGCTCGAACCCTTCGCGCGCTACTTCGGCGGAACGCTCGGCGTCGACGCGCTCGTCGCGCTGCTCGTGTGCCTCATTCCCACGACGATCGGCGGGCTGCTCTCGGCCATCGGCATCGCGGGCATGGACAGGCTCGTGCAGCACAACGTGCTCGCCACCTCGGGCCGCGCGGTCGAGGCCGCGGGCGACATCGACGTGCTCATGCTCGACAAGACGGGCACGATCACCTTCGGCAACCGCCAGGCCGCGCGCTTCAGCCCCGTCGCGGGCGTCGACGGACGCCGCCTCGCCGCCGTGGCCGCCCTCGCCTCGCTGCCCGACGAGACCCCCGAGGGGCGCAGCATCGTGGCCCTCGCGCGCACCATGGGGATCGAGCCCGCGCTGCCTGCGGGGAGCACCTTCGTTCCCTTCTCGGCGCGCACGCGCATGAGCGGCGTCGACGCGGGCGATCGCGTGCTGCGCAAGGGCGCGGGCGACGCGGTGCTGGCCCACGTGCGCGCGCTCGGAGGCCCCGTGCCCGACGACCTCGCGGCCCTCGTCGACGAGGTGGCCTCCGTCGGTGGAACGCCCCTCGTGGTGAGCGAAGGGCGCGAACTGCTCGGCGTGGTGTTCCTCAAGGACACGGTGAAGCCCGGGATGCGCGAGCGCTTCGAACGGCTGCGCGCGATGGGCATTCGCACGGTGATGATCACCGGCGACAATCCGCGCACCGCGAAGGCCATCGCCGACGAGGCGGGCGTCGACGACCACCTCGCCGAAGCCACGCCCGAGGCGAAGCTCGCGTACATCCACCGCATGCAGGAGGGCGGGCGCCTCGTCGCGATGACGGGCGACGGCACCAACGACGCGCCGGCGCTCGCGCGCGCCGACGTGGGCGTGGCGATGAACACCGGCACGCAGGCCGCGAAGGAGGCCGGCAACATGGTCGACCTCGACAGCGACCCCACGAAGCTCATCGAGGTCGTCGAGATCGGCAAGCAGCTCCTCATGACCCGCGGCGCGCTCACGACCTTCTCCGTCGCGAACGACGTGGCGAAATACTTCTCGATCCTGCCTGCGATGTTCACGGGGCTCGCGGCCTTTCAGACCGTGCGCGGCGACGCCCACACGTCGCGCTTCTGGGCGCTCAACGTGATGGGCCTCACCTCGCCGCAGAGCGCGATCCTCTCCGCGGTGATCTTCAACGCGCTGGTGATCGTGGCGCTCATTCCGCTCGCGCTGCGCGGGGTGTCGTACCGACCGCTCGGGGCGGGCGCGCTGCTGCGTCGAAACCTCTTCGTCTATGGGCTCGGCGGCGTGGCCGCGCCCTTCGTCGCCATCAAGCTCCTCGACCTCGTCGTGGGCGCCCTGCACCTCGCGTGAGTGCCGCCATGAAGCTCCTTCGCCCGTCGCTGTTCTTCACCGCCGCGCTGCTCGTCGTGTGCTGCGCGCTCTACCCCGCGGCCGTCACCCTCGCGGCCCGCGCGCTCGCGCCCGATGGCGCCACGGGCTCGCTGCTCCGCACGGGCGACACCGTGCGCGGATCGCGCCTGCTCGGTCAGACCTTCGCGCACCCCGAGGCCCATCCCGAATACTTCTGGGGACGGCTCTCGGCGGCCTCCGTCGACCCCGCCACGGGCTTCACGGTCTCGGGCGGCACGAACCGCGGACCGATGCACCCGGCGCTCCTCGACGACGCGCGCGCCCGCCTCGCGGCGCTGCGTGCCACGGGCGTCACGGGGGCTGTTCCCGTCGACCTGGTGACGGCCAGCGCGAGCGGACTCGACCCGCACATCTCCCCCGCCGCGGCGCGCGTGCAGATCGCCCGCGTGGCCCGCGCGCGAGGGCTCTCCGTCGGCACGATCACCGACCTTGTCGACGCCCACACGGAGCGTCCCTTCGCGGGGCTCCTGGGCGAAGACCGCGTGAACGTGCTCGTGCTCAACCTCGCCCTCGACGCCCTGCGCTGACGCGCGCGGCGCCCTGTCTGGATGGTGTTCCGATGACCGCGATGAAGTGTCTGCTGTGCTCCGGTGTGCTCGCGCTGACCACGCTCGCGACGGGTGTCGCGCGCGCGCAGGACAACCCCGATTTTCACCCCCGCGTGACCCCCTTCGCCTTCGGCGACATGAGCTGGGCGCCGGGCAACTACGGACCGTCGGAGAGCGTGCTGCGCGCCGGTCCGTTCACGGGCGAGGTGCGCCTCGACGTGCCCTACCACTACAGCCTCGCGGCGCCGGTGGATCACACCATCTCGGGATCGAGCGAGGTGTTCCGCCACGGCGAGTTTCAGGTCACGCAGGTGGGCCTCGGCGGCGACCTCTACTACCGCGGCGTGCACGCGAGGGTGATGACCCAGTTCGGCAGCTACTCGCAGACCACGCCGCGCAACGACCCCAGCGCCGCGCGCGGTCAGTGGAGCCTCGACAACGCGTACCGCTACATCTCCGAGGCCTACGGCGGGTACCACTTCGACGCGCTCGCGGGCATCAACGTGCAGGCGGGCATCTTCATGTCGTACGTGGGCCTGTGGGCCTACTACAACTTCGACAACTGGACGTACCAGCCCTCGTACGTGAGCTCGAACACGCCCTGGTTCTTCAACGGCGTGCGCGTGCAGATCTACGTGAACGAGCACCTCAAGATCGAGCCGTGGATCGTCAACGGCTGGCAGGCCTACGGGCAGTTCAACGAGGCGCCGGGCGTGGGGCTCCAGGTGCGGTGGGCGCCCACGGATTCGCTCATCGTCGTGGGCAATCAGTACGTGGGCAGCGACACGCTCGGCACGCCGGGACGGCGCCGCGTGCACACCGACGACAGCATCATGGCGCGGCTCTACCACCGTCCCGGCGCGACGGGGCTCACGCGCATCGCGGCCTCGCTCACGCTCGACGCGGGCTGCGAGTTCGGCGAGGGCGTGGCGGGCGGCGCGGCGGCGGTCACCTGCGGCGACCAGTACTTTCTGGGCTTCATGGCCTACGCGCGGGCGTGGTTTCTGCGCGACCACCTCGGGGTCACCGTGGGCGGCGGCGCGATCGCGAATCCGGGGCGCTACCTGGTGCTCCTGCCGCCGATCAACGGCGCGACGGCCTACACGGGAACGCCTTATTTTACGGCGAATCCGGGTGATCCGTTCCGCGCGTGGGACCTGCAGACGACGCTCGACGTGATGCCCACGCGGAACGTGACCTTTCGCCTGGAGTACAACCACCGCGCGGCGAGCGTTCCGTACTTCTCGGGGCACGGCGGGGTGACGCCGCCGACGGGCACGGGCACGTGGGTGAACCAGGGCGCGCCGGGCTCCGCGGTGATGGGCTCGTCGCCGGATCTGCAACCCACGGAAGACCGCTTCACCGCGGCCCTCATGGTGCGACTGTGAACGACGACGAGGCGCGCGAGGAGCGCTACGGCGAGCGCGCGGCGTGGGCCGTGGCCGTGGTGGCGACGGGCGTGCGGGCCTGCAACGCGGCGCACTCGGGCCGGGACTTCGACAGCCTCGACACGCTCGCGATGTTCACGCTCCTCGCGCTCCTCGGGGCGGCGCTCGCGCGGCTGCTGCGACGGCGCGACCGATGAACGACGGCGCCCGCATCGCGCAGCGCGCGCGGTTCAAGGTCTTTCTCGGCATGGCCGCGGGCGTGGGCAAGACCGTGGCGATGCTGCGCGAAGCGAGTCGCGTGCGCGACGAGGGCGTCGACGTGGTGTGCGCCTTCGTCGAGACGCATGGCCGACCGGGCACGGAGCGCGAGCTCGGCGCGCTGGAGGTGATTCCGCGGCGGCGGGTGATGTACCGCGGCGTTCCGCTGGAGGAGCTCGATGTGGAGGCCGTGCTCGCGCGGCGACCCGACGTGGCCATCGTCGACGAGCTGGCCCACACCAACGTGCCGGGGAGCGCGCGCGCGCGGCGCTACGAAGACGTCGAAGCCCTGCTCGACGAGGGCATCGGCGTGTGGAGCGCCCTCAACGTGCAACACCTGGAGAGCCTCCACGACGTGGTGCTCCGCGCGACCGGCGTCGACGTGCGCGAGCGTGTGCCCGATCGCGTGCTCCAGCGCGCCGACGAGGTGGTGGTCGTCGACCTGAGCCCCGACGACCTGCTGGCCCGATTGCGCGCGGGGCAGGTGTATCCGGGGGCCCGCGTCGAGCGCGCGCTCCAGGGGTTCTTTCGCGCCGACAACCTCGCGGCGCTGCGCCAGCTCGTGCTCCGCGAGGTGGCGAACACCGTCGAAGACCACGCGCGCGCCACACTCCGCGCGACGCGCGACGACGAGGCCCGGGAGGCACGCACCGCCGACGCCGAGCGCGTCATGGTCTCGATGTCGTCGGCGCCGAGCGCCACGCGCGCGTTGCTGCATCAAGGTGTGCGCCTCGCGGGCGGTCTCAACTCGCGGTGGTTCGTGGTGTACGTGCGCACGCCGGGAGAGTCCCCCGCGCGCATCGCCACGCCCGCGCTGCGCTCGCTCACCGAGAACCTCCGTCTCGCGAAGGAGTTCGGCGCCGACGTGGTGCGCCTCGAAGGCCGCGACGTGGCCGCGACGCTCGCCGACTTCGCCCGCGCGCGGGGCATCACGCACGCGGTGTTCGGACGCACGCGCAATCCCCCGTGGCGCGACCGACTCTTCGGCTCCGTGCTCGACCGCTTCATGCGCCTCGCGCCCGCGGTCGACGTGCTCGTCGTGGGTTCGCACGATCCGCACGGAGGTTCGCCGTGAGCGCGCGGGTGCTCGTGGTCGACGCCTCGGCGACGATGCGCGCGATGGTCGACCGCGCCCTCTCGACCGCGGGACACGGCGCGCACGGGGTCTCGTCGGTGCGCGAGGCCCGCGCGATGCTCGACGGCGACGCGGTCGACGTGGCCCTCGTCGATCAGCTCGCGGGCGATGGGCTCCCGCTCGATGAGGTGCGGCTGCTGCGCGCGATGCATCCGCGGGTGCCCGTGGTGGTCATGGGCACGACGCTCACGGCCTCGGCGCTCGTCGAGCTGTTGCGCCTCGGGGTGAGCGACGCGCTCCCGCGACCGTTCACGCCCGCCGAGCTCCGTGACGTGGTGGCGCGCGCCCTCGCCCGCGCGGCCCCGGCGCACCTCGACGCCCTCGACCACGCGGCGGCCCTGCGCGCGGCGCTGCTGTGCCTCTCGCAACACGAGACCGCGCGGGCGGCGATGCCCCTGGCGCGCGCGTGGGCGCGGTCGCCCCTCGACGCCGAGACCACGGCGCTCGAAGCCCTGCGCGCCGAGCTCGAAGGACGCGACGACGACGCGGCGCGGGGATACCGTGCGGCCGCGGCGCTCCGCGGTGACGACCCGCTCGTGCTCGACCCGTTGGAGTCGCTCGAACGTCTCGACGTGCTCGCGAACGCGCGCCCGGTGGAGCGCCTCGACGCGCGCTTCGACGGCGCGCGGGTGTATGTCACCGACCGTCCTGCGCGGTGCCCCGATGACCGCGACGACGCCCCGAGGATCACCGTCATGCCCCTCTCGCTCTCCGTCGATGCGCCGCCCGCGATGCACCTCCGCGTGCGCGGTCACGAGGCCTTCGCCGTGTGCCTCACCGACGCCCGCCCCGCGCGCCTCGGAGCGCTCCTCGCGCGCCTCGGAGACGGCCCCCTCGATGCGTCTCCGCCCCTCGACGCCGCGGCCCTGCGCGACGCCCGCGAGGCCGCCCGATGAGCGCGCGCGTGCTCGTGGTCGACGACGAGGCGAACATCCGCATGATGCTCCGCGTGTGCCTCGAAGGCGCGGGCTACGCGGTCACGCTCGCGGGCGACGGGAGCGCCGGTGTGGCCGCCGCGCGCAGGGCGCCGCCCGACGTGGCCCTCGTCGATCTGCGCATGCCGGGGCTCGACGGGCTCGCGGTGGTGCGCGCCCTCGCCCACGACGCGCCGGGCACCGCGGTGGTGCTGATGACCGCCTATGCGACCATCGACAACGCCGTCGACGCGATGCGCGCGGGCGCCGTGGACTACCTCGCCAAGCCCTTCACCCCGGCGCAGGTGCTCCACGCGGTGGAGAAGGTGCTCTCGCAGGCGCGCGTGGCCCACGAGCTCGCGGAGCTGAAGCGCGCCGGAGGCCGCGGCGTGCGCCCGCGCTTCGACACGAAGAACCCCACGATGCAGCAGTGCCTCTCGCTCGCGGCCCGCGCGGCGCCCACCGACGCGACGGTGCTGCTCCTCGGCGAGACGGGCACGGGCAAGGGCTACCTCGCGCGGCATCTGCACGCGCTCTCTCCGCGGCGCGAGCGACCGTTCGTGACCTTCAACTGCGCGGTGGTGGCCCCCTCGCTCATCGAGAGCGAGCTCTTCGGACACGCGAAGGGCGCGTTCACCGGCGCCGACCGCGCGCGCGCCGGACACGTCGAGGCCGCAGGCAACGGAACGCTCTTTCTCGACGAGGTGGGAGACCTGCCGCGCGAGGCCCAGGGCAAGCTGTTGCGACTCCTCGAAGAGCACGAGTACGTGCGCGTGGGCGACACCGAGGCGCGACGCTCGGACGCGCGGGTCGTGGCCGCGACGCACCGCGATCTCAAGGCCGCCGTGAGCGCGGGAACCTTTCGCGAAGACCTCTACTATCGCCTCGCGGTGGTGTCGGCGACGCTGCCGCCGCTGCGCGCGCGCGTGGAAGACCTGGGCGACCTCGCCGACGCCGTGGTGGCCGACCTCGCGGCGCAGCACCGTCGCCCCTCGCTGACGCTCTCGCCCGCGGCGCGCGCGGCCCTCGGCGCGTACCGCTGGCCGGGCAATCAGCGCGAGCTCGCGAACGTGCTCGAACGTGCGGTGATCCTCTGCGAGGGCGACGCGATCACGCCGGACCTCCTGCCCGAAGAGGTGCGCGGCGCGGCGCCCGTGAGCGCCCCCGACGACGACACGCTCGAAGCCGCGGAGCGCCGTCACATCGCAAGCGTGCTCGCCCGCACGACCTCGCTCGACGCGGCGGCGAAGGCCCTCGGCGTCGACCCCTCGACCCTCTACCGCAAGCGCGAACGCTACGGCCTGCGCTGAGTCCGCGATGCCCCCACGACTGCAACGCTCGCTGCGCGCGCGCATCACGCTCGCGCTCCTCGCGGTGACCGTCGCCCTCGCCGTGGTGGCGGGATCGGCGATGGTCGCGCTCACCCGCCTCGGCGGCGCCGTCGACACGATCCTTCGTGAGAACTACCGCTCCGTGGTCGCGTGCGACCAGATGAACGAGTCGCTGGAGCGCATCGACTCCGCGGCCCTCCTCGCGGCCACCGGGCGCGGCGACCTCGCGGGACCGATGCTCGCGCAGCACCGCGCGCGCTTCGAACACGCGCTCGCTGCGGAGTGGCGCAACCTCACGCTCCCCGCGGAGGGGGAGGCCGTGCGCGCCCTCGAAGCGTCGTGGCGCGCGTACACCGCCTCGCTCGACGGCGGCGACGGACGCGACACCGAGGGCTACGTGCGCGCGCTGCTCCCGCGGTTTCAGTCGGTGAAATCGTCGGTGGCCCGCGTGCGTCGCATGAACCAGTCGGCGATGGAGTCCGCGGATCGCAGCGCCCGCGCCCTCGCCCGCCGCAGCACGCTCACCACGCTCGCGCTCGTGGTGCTCGCGCTGGCCCTCGCGCTGCGGGTGGCGTGGCAGGTTCCCCGTGCGCTCGTGCGTCCATTGGGCTCGCTCGCCGACGCGGCGCGGGCCGTGGGAGACGGCGCCCTCGACGTCTCGCTCGACGCGCCGGACCTCGAAGAGCTCGCCCCCGTGGTCGAGGCCTTTCGCAAGATGGTGGCGCAGCTCCGGGCGTACCGCGACAGCTCGCTCGGGGCGCTCCGCGCGGCGCAGGCCCTCGCCGACGCGACGGTGCGCGGCCTCGCCGACCCGGTGGTGGTGTGCGACGACGCGGGCGCGGTGCAGCTCGCCAACGACGCGGCGGCGCAGGCCTTCGGCGTCGAGGCGGGCGGTGCGGCCGACGCGCTGCCCGAGGGGTTTGTGCGCGCCCGCGACGAGGTGCTCTCCACGGGACGCGCGGTGACCACGGCCAACCTCGCCGACGCGATGCGATGGCGCGACCGCGGCGGCGAGCGGTCGTTCCTCGTGCGGGCCACGGCGCTCCGCGATGGCGAGGGACACGCGCGCGGCGCGGTGATCGTCGCGCAGGATGTCACGCGCCTCCGACGCATCGACGACCTCAAGAGCGACATGGTCGCGACGGTGAGCCACGAGTTCAAGACGCCGCTCACCTCGCTGCGCATGGCCACGCACCTGCTGCTCGAACCCGCCGCGGGTCCGCTCACCGACGCGCAGCGCGAGATCGTCACCACCGCGCGCGACGACACGGAGCGGCTGCGCGCGCTCGTCGACGAGCTCCTCGACCTGGTGCGCATCGAGACCGAGGCCGGCGCGCTGCGACGGGTGCCCATCGAGCCCGCGCGATTGCTCCACGTCGCGCGCGAGGCGCACCTCTCCGTCGCACGGAACCGCGAGGTCTCGCTCGCCGTCGAGGCCGACACCTCGCTCGCGCCCTTCGAGGTCGACGTCGAGAAGCTCGGCATCGTGCTGGCCAATCTGCTCTCGAACGCGATCCGTCACACGCCCGCGGGAGGCACGGTCACGCTGCGTGCGACGGGCGACGCGCACGCGGTCACGCTCTCGGTCGCCGACACGGGCGACGGCGTGGCCCTCGACACGCTCACGCGGCTGCTCGAAGGCTCGGCGGCGCGCCCCCGCGAGGCCCCGGTGGGCGGATGGCGCCACGGGCTCGGGCTCACCATCGCGCGCGAAATTGTGCTGCAACACGGCGGCGAGCTCACGGCCGAGAGCGCGCCCGGCGCGGGGAGCACGTTCACGGTGGTGATTCCCCGCGACGTGAAGGCGTAGCGGTCAGAGGTCGATCTGCGCGCCGATCTCGACCACCTGCGTGGGCGGGATCTCGAAGTACGCCGTGGCGCTCCGCGCGTTGCGCGAGAGCAGGCTGAAGAAGCCCTCGGTGAGCGCGCCGAGGCGTCCGCGGTCGCTCGCGATGAAGGTCTCGCGGCCGAGAAAATACGTGACGGTCTTGAGGTCGATGGGGCGCCCGAGGGCCTCGGCGGCGCGTCGCACGGCGTCGACGATGCGCGGCTGCTCCATGAAGCCGTAGCGGGCGATGACGCGCGCGAAGCCGTGGTCGAGCGCTTCGAAGGTGTAGCGGTCGGCGGCGTTCACCGTGGGCACGTGCTCCGTGGTCACCGTCACGAGCAGCACGTACTCGCGCAGCGCGCCCACGCGGTCGACGTAGTGCGTGAGCACCGGCGGAGCCCCCGCGCTCGCCGAGGCCATGAACACCGCAGCGCCCGGCGTGCGCACGATGCCCCGCGGCGCGAGCGTGGCGATGAAGTGGTCGAGGGAGTCGGCGCGGTCGGCGTAGTACTGCCTCAGCGCGTCGCGTCCCCAGCGCCAGGTGACCATCACCGCGAGAAAGAGCGAGCCCACGGCGAGCGGGAGGTATCCGCCGTCGGCGAACTTCAAAAGGTTCGCGCCGAAGAAGGGCAGGTCGAGCGCGAGAAAGGCCACGAGCAGCGCCGTCGCGCGCGGCGCGGACCACCCCCAGGTGTGCCGCGTCACGAGGTAGTAGATCACCGAGGTGATGGCCATGGTGCCGCTCACCGCGAGGCCGAAGGCGGCCGCGAGGCGCGACGAGCGTTCGAAGATCAGCACGAGGGCGATGCAGGCGACGGCGAGGGTCCAGTTGATCACGGGCACGTAGATCTGCCCCTCGGCCTCGCCCGACGTGTGGCGCACCTCGACGCGGGGAAAATACCCGAGCTGAATGGCCTGCTGCGTGAGCGAGAACACCCCCGAAATGAGGGCCTGCGAGGCGATCACCGTGGCGGGCGCCGCGAGGGCCACGAGCGCGTAGACCATGGGCCCGCGAGGCACCATGCCGAAGAAGGGCTGCGCGGCGCTCTCGGGGTGCGCGAGCAGCAGCGCGCCCTGCCCGAGGTAGCAGAGCAGCAGCGCGGGAAAGACCAGCGCGAGCCACGCGAGGCGGATGGGCCGTCGACCGAAGTGGCCCATGTCGGCGTAGAGGGCCTCGCCGCCCGTCACCGCGAGCACGACGGAGCCGAGCATCTTGAAGCCGTGAAAGCCGTGGTGCGCGAGAAAGCCCAGCGCGTGGTGCGGCGAGAGCGCGCCGAGGATCGCGGGCGTGCGGACCACGTGCGAGAGCCCGAGGAGCCCGATCACCGAGAACCACAGCACCATCACGGGCCCGAAGAGGCGGCCGATGGAGGCCGTGCCCCGACGCTGGATCGCGAAGAGGCCCGCGAGGATCGCCACGGTGATCGGCACGACGAAGTGCGAGAGCGAGTCGGTGGCGACGCCGAGCCCTTCCATCGCGCTGAGCACGCTGATGGCGGGGGTGATGATGCCGTCGCCGAAGAGGAGCGCCGCGCCCGCGAGCACGAGGAGCGTCACGAAGCCCACGCCGCGGAGCCCTGTCTTCGCGGGGTTTCGCACGCGCTCGGGCACGAGCGCGAGGAGCGCGAGGATGCCGCCCTCGCCGCGGTTGTCGGCGCGCATCACGAAGGCGAGGTACTTCACCGTCACCACGAGCGTCACGGACCACACGATCTGCGACACGATGCCGAGCACGTTCTCGGGCGTGGCCTCGACGCCGTGTTCGCCGACGCACTCTTGAATGGTGTAGAGCGGCGAGGTTCCGATGTCGCCGAACACGATGCCGATGGCGGCGAGGGCGAGGGCCGCGGTGCTGCCGTGACCGTGCTGCGAATCGGAGCTGGCCTCGTGACTCATGGTGCGGTGTCGCTCGCGGTGGGGGTGTCGGTGTAGCCCTGGGCCTGGAGGCGGAACATGCGCGCGTAGGTTCCGTCGCGCGCGACGAGGGCGGCGTGCGGGCCCTCTTCGATCACCCGTCCGCCTTCGAAGACGACGATGCGATCGGCCATGCGCACGCTCGCGAAGCGGTGGGTGATGAGCAGGGCGGTGCGTCCGGCCTTGAGGGCCTTGAAGCGTTCGAAGACCTCGTGCTCGCTCTCCGCATCGAGGGCCGCCGTGGGCTCGTCGAGCACGAGCAGCGCGCTCGGACGCATGAACGCCCGCGCGAGCGCCACGCGCTGCCACTGCCCCACGCTGAGGTCATCGCCGCCGAAGGCTCGGCCGAGCGCCGTGTCGAGTCCCTTCGGCAGCCGCGCCACCACGTCGCGCGCGCCCGCGTCGTCGACGGCCCGCTCGATGGCCGCGCGGTCTTCGCGCGCCGGGAGCCACCCCACGCCCACGTTGTCCGCCGCCGAGAACTGGAAGCGCACGAAGTCCTGAAAGATCACGCCCACGCGCCGCCGCACCTCCGCGGGGTGCAGCGTGGCCGTGTCGACGCCATCGAGCAGGATGCGCCCCGCCGTCGGCCGATAGAGCCCCACGAGGAGCTTCACGAGCGTGGTCTTGCCCGCGCCGTTGCGTCCCACGAGGGCCACGGTCTCGCCCGCGCGCAGCGTGAGCGACACGTCGGTGAGCGCGTCGCGCGCCGCGCCCTCGTAGCGAAAGCTCACGCCTTCGAACACCACCTCGGGGGCCGCGCGCACGTCTCCGTCGCGCGCCGTGAGCGGTCGGTCGGGCTCGTCGCTCTCGATGCCCAGAAACCCGAAGAGCGTCGACATGTAGAGGTTGCGCTCGTAGAGGCTCGTGAGCCCCAGGAGCGCGCGCTGCACGAGGCCCTGACCGCGCGTGAACACCGCGAGGTAGAGCGTCATCGCGCCCACGGTGATCGCCCCCCGCGCGGCCTGCGCGGCGATGAACGCGTACACCCCGTAGAGCGTGAGCGACGACACCGCCGAGAGCGCGAGGAGCCACCGCGCGCGACGGCGCGAGAGCTCGGCCTCCTCGGCGTGAAAGCCCAGGTGGATCGAGCGGTACCAGTCGGTGAGCCACCGCCCGAGGGAGAACAGCTTGACCTCTTTGACCGTGGCCTCGGTGGTGAGCACCGACTCCAGGTAGAAGAGCTGGCGGTTGCGCTGCGTGCGCGCGCTCTGCCGTTCGAACGCGAGGCGCCCGAAGTACCCCTCGCCCACGAACGACGGCACCGCCGACAGCACCAGCGCCGCGATGGACCACGGCCCCAACGACACGAGCAGCGCCGCGTAGCCCGCGAGGGTCACCGTCGCGCGCACGAGGGAGACGGCGTCGGTGAACATTCCCCACGGACGCGCGCTGGCCTCGCGCCGCGCCTGGGTCATGCGGTTGTTGAAGTCGGGGTCTTCGAAGTGCCGGTACGACACGTCGAGGGCCTTCTCGAGAATGAGCACGTTGACGTGGAGCCCGAGCTCGGAGCGCAGCAGCGTCGCGACGTGCTGCTCGACCTGCGAGGCCACCTTCTGCGCCACCACCACGGCGAGCTCGACGGCCACCCACGTCAGCGCCGCGCGCACATACGTGTCGTCACCCCGGTGCGTCGCCGCGAGGAGCACCGCGTCGAGGATGCGCTTCGCCACGGCCACGAGGGCCACGTCGCCGGCCGCGCCCACAGCCTGCGTGAGGGCGTAGAGCGCGAGGCGTCCGCGGGCGATGGAGGCCACCATCGCGAGGGTGCGCGCGACGTTGTGAACGGTCTCGGCGGCGGAGCGTTGCGGAGGATCGGCCATCGGGGCGGCGCGCGATGCTACGCGCTTCACACCGCGCACGGTGTTCCTTCGAACATGGCTTGTGGGAAGGGGTGCGCGCGCGGTCGGCGGGCTTGCTACGGTCGCGGGGCGCGGCGACGCGCGAAGGGAGAACGTGGCCTGCGATGGTGGCAGCGGTGACCGATCGCCCGCGGATGCGTCCGCGCTTCGAAGTGGACCTCGACGTGCACGGTGACGCGGTGCTCGACAGCCTGCGCGCGCTGCTCGCCGAGCCGAAGGCGCCCGTCGAGGGCACGGTGCTCACCACGCAGGCCGAGCTCACCACACGCCGCGCGCAGGCCCACTTCTGGTCGCCCTACCTCAGCGTCGAGGTGTCGCGCGACGACGACGGCCGCTGGCGACTCCGCGGACGCTTCGCCCCCGAGCCCAACGTGTGGATCCTCTTCATGGGCATCTACGGCATCCTCGGCATGGGCGCGCTGGCGGGGCTGATGTACGGCCTCTCGCAGTGGATCGTGCGCGAGCCCCCGTGGGCCCTCGCGGGCGTTCCCGTGGCCCTCGGGCTCATCGCGTTCACCTACGGCGCGGCCTTCATCGGCCAGGGACTCGGCGCGGCGGAGATGTACACGCTCCGCTCCTTCGTCGACGACGCCGTGGCGCACGCGAGTTCGAAGCCCCGCGTCGCCGACGCCCAGGGGTGATCGACGGACCGCAGCTTCCCTCCCGCGGCGACCTTCAGTATGGTCGTCGCAATGTCTAGCAAAGAGAATCTCTCCGTCACCTCACCGGGCGTTCATCTGGGCCCCACCTGGCTCCGCGTGGCGCTCGGCGACGGGCGCGGCACCGGCGATTTTCACTACCGCTGGCTCCGTCACCAGTGCGACCGCGCGCGGCATCCGCTCACGGGGGAGCGCACGCTCTGCTCGTCGGAGCTGCCCGACGACGTGCGTCCGCGCCGCGCCTCCCTCGACGGCGACGCGCTCACGGTCGTGTGGGAGCCCGACGGCCACGAGAGCCGCTACGCCCTCGCCTGGCTCGACGCCCACGCCTACGCCCGCGACCGCGTGGAGCACCTCCCGCCTGCTGACGTCACCGCCATTTCGGTGAACGCCCCCGAGGGCATCACCCCCGGCGCCCTCGACCGCCTCCTCGCGACGCTCGACGCGCGGGGCGTGGCGCTGCTCCGCCGGCCGCTGCCCGTGGCGCACCCCGAAGACGAGACCGAAGCGCTCCTCGACGGCCTCTGCGCGCGGGGACGCCTCGCCGTGGTGGGCACGCACTTCGGCCGCATCGAAGACCTGCGCACCGACAACACCACGAACCAGAACACCGACCAGCTCGGGTACACCGACGCGGGCGTCGAGCTGCACACCGACCAGCCCTTTCTCGAACAGCCGCCGCGGTACCAGCTCCTCCAGGGCATCCGTTCGGCCGACGAGGGCGGCGAGAACTTCGTCGTCGACGCGCGCGCGGCCTCGCGGCACCTCCGCGAGATCGACCGCCCGGCGTGGGAGCTCCTCACGCGCACCCCCGTGCGTTTTCACCGTAAACAGAAGGCCTTCGAGCGCATCGTCGACGCGCCCATCCTCCGCGACGACGACCGCGGCTTCTTCGTGCGCTACTCGTATTTCACCACCGCGCCCTTCGCGCTCCCCTTCGACCTCATGGAGCCCTGGTACCGCGCGTGGGATCGCTTCGCCCGCCTCGTGCGCGACCCCGCGCACCAGTACCGCTTCACGCTCTCGCCCGGCGACGCGCTGCTCTACGACAACCACCGCATGCTCCACGCGCGCACGGGCTTTCGCGGCCCGCGGTGGGTGCGCGGCGTGTACTTCAACCCCGCCTGACGCGCGGTCCCCCTCTCGCGCGAGCTCTCCCCTACACTCGCGCCGTGACCGAACCGTACGCCCCCGACTCCGCGTGCCTCGCGCGCCTCACGCGCGTCGCGACCTCGCTCGCCGCGCCCGCCACCGCCGACGCCCTCGCCACGGTGCTGCGCTTCACCGCGCTGGCCCGCGAGCGCGTGGGCGTCGCGCGCTTCGACCGCCCGTGGCTCATGGTGGTGATCGAAGGTCGCAAGCGCCTCGCGGTGCACGGACGCGCGCTCACCATCGATCCCGGCGTGGTGGCCGTGGTGCCCGGCGGCGTCGAGGCCGACATCGAGAACCTCACGAGCGCGGCGACGGGACGCTACCTCGCGCTCTGCGTGGAGATCCTCGCCGACGCGAGCGCCATGGTCGCCGCCCGCGCCCCCGAGCTCGCGGTGCCCCACGGCGTCGGCGGTTTCGAGGGCTCGCAGGTGCACCTCGTCGACGGAGACCGCGCCTCCCTCGACGCGCTCGCCCACTTCGCCGAGGGGGTGGTGTCGGGCGACGTGCATCCGACGCTCCTCGCGCACCGCCTCGAAGGCGCGCTCCTCGCGCTGCTCCTCGCGCACCGTGGCGCGCAGGCGCACCGGGCCCTCGCGCCGGGCGACGTGGTGCTCGCGCTGCGCTCGCTCGTGCGCCGTGACCTCGCGCAACGCTGGGCGGCGCCGGCCATCGCGCGCACGCTCGGAACGAGTGAGGCCACGCTCCGACGACGCCTCGCGGAGCAGCACACCTCGCTCCGTCGGGTGCTCGCCGAGGAGCGCATGGCCCTCGCGCGCACGCTCCTCGCCGACGGGCGTCACACGGTCGCCGAGGTGGCGCACCGCTGCGGCTACGAGAGCGCGAGCCGCTTCGCGCGGCAGTTCGAACGGCACTGGGGCGCGGGGCCCTCGCGATTGCGCGGAACGGCGCCGACGATGCGCGAAACGGGCGCGACCGCGTAGCCCCGGCGGGTCCACAACCTCGCGCAGAAGGAGCCCCGATCCACCATGCGCACTCTCATCCTCGCCCTCGTCTCGACCCTCGCCGCCTGCGCCTCGACCTCCGCGAACTGCCCCGACGCCCACACCGCGGGCAACGGCGTGGCCACCGCCGACTCCGTGGCCTACGCCCCCACGGGCCCCGACGGCGCCGTCGCGCCCGCGTCGATCACGGTGACCTCCGAGGCCTTCGCCGAGGGCGCCGCGATGCCCACGCGCACGGTCTTCAACAGCTTCGGCTGCACCGGCGACAACCGCTCGCCCGCCCTCGCGTGGCGCGGCGCCCCCGAGGGAACGCGCTCCTTCGCGGTGGTGGTCCACGACCCCGATGCGCCCACGGGCACGGGCTTCTACCACTGGGCGGCCTTCGACCTGCCCGCGGGCACCACCGCGCTCGCCGAGGGCGCCGGGGCCGAGGGCGCGCTCCCTGCGGGCGCCCACACGGGACGCACCGACTTCGGCGGCACCACCTACGGCGGACCGTGCCCGCCGCCGGGCCCCGCGCACCGCTACCGCTTCACCGTCTACGCCCTCGACACGGCCTCGCTCGGGCTGCCCGACGGCGCGAGCCCCGCGGTCGTGCGCTTCTCCATGCGCGGGCACATCCTCGCGCACGGCACGCTCACGGGCACCTGGGGACGCTGAGCGCCGCCGTTCAGACTACTGAACCTTCCGCTGGTACATCGACGACGCCGGGCCCTGCGCGACGGCGCGCGTGGGGTCGGCGCTCCATCCCCCGAAGCCGGGCTCGTAGACCTTCGCGTGCGAGATGCCCGCCACGTCGAGGGCGACACACACCGCCGAGGCCATCGCGCCCGTGTCGCAGTAGACCACCACGTCGCCCGCGAGGCGCGCGCGGTCGAGGCCCGCGTCGTCGAGCGCGCGGCGGATCTCCGTCGGCGTGCCGAAGCGCCCGTTCGCGCCGCACACCACGCGGTTGAAGGGGACGTTCACCGCGCCGGGGATGTGTCCGCGCCGCGACCCTTCGCCCACGCGTCCCTCGAAGGCCGCGGGCAGTCGCGCGTCGATCACGGCCCCGTGGCGCAGCGCGCGGAGGAGCTCTTCGGTGTCGGCGCCGAGCACCGTGGACTCGTCGAGGGCGAAGGGCGCGGGCGCGTCGTCAGCGAACGCGGGCGCGCGGGCCGTGAGCGCGAAGCCCTCGTCGCGCCACTGGGCCAGGCCGCCGTCGAGCACGCGGGCGCGCTCCCACCCGAGGGCGCGCAGCACGAGGGAGGCGCGGCTCGCGAAGAGCGAGAACGCGTCGTCGTAGAGCACCACGGTGTGATAGCGGGCCACGCCCATGCGCTGGAGCGCCGCGCGCAGCGACGTGAGCGGGTCGTGCCAGGTCGAGGGCACGAGCGCGCGGGGCACGAGGTGGCGCGTCCAGTCGAGAAAGTGCGCGCGGGGAAGGTGCGCCGCGGCGTAGTCCGCCGAGAGGGCGCGGAGCCTCGGACCGGGCGCTCCCTCGGGCAGCACGCGCCCGCGCACGTCGACCACGCGCACGCGCGGATCGTCGAGGTGATCGCGGAGCCACGACGCCGTCACCAGCGGCCCCGTCGTGAGCTCCCACGGGCGTCGAACCTCGGATTGCAGTGCCAGAACCATGCGTCCTCCTCCGTCGTCGGGCGGCACGCGAACGGCGACGGTGATCGCCCGCCCGCTCGCGCTGCGTTGCCGGTGACACTCGCCCACGTTCGTGGCGATCGCCCGCAACCTCGCGCACACCGCGGTGACAGCCGCGCCGCATCTCCTGCGATGCGAGGAGCGCGTCGGCCGTCACGCCCTGCGCGTGCCACAACAGCGCCCCACGGGCGCCCTATTCCCGCCGCACGGAGCGGCGCCGACAACGCATCAACCATACAAGAGTCTCTTTCATTAAAGTAGACAATCCGAAGCGCGGAGGTGATATCCCCTCTCCATGGTGCTCACCCCCTCGCGCCGCGCCCTGCTCGTGGGCGCCCTCGCCGCCGCCGCGTGCCGCAAGCGCCCGACGGACCGCACGCAGCTCCGCCTAGGATACTTTCCGAACCTCACGCACGCGCCCGCGCTCACGGGCATCGGCTCGGGACGCTTCGCGCGCGCCCTCGGCGGCGTGCGGCTCGTGACCCACGCGTTCAACGCCGGTCCCGCGGCCATCGAGGCGCTCCTCGCCCACGAGCTCGACCTCACCTACGTGGGGCCCATCCCCGCCGCCGCGGGCTTCGTGCGCACGCACGGCCGCGCGCTCCGCGTGGTGGCCGGCGCGGCCTCGGGCGGAACGTCGTTCGTGGTGCGTCGCGCGGCGAACATCCGCGGCCCCAACGACCTGCACGGCAAGCGCATCGCGTCGCCGCAGGTGGGCAACACGCAAGACGTCGCGCTGCGCCACTACCTCGCCGAGCACCAGCTCGCGACCGCCGACCGCGGCGGCGACGTGAACCTCACGGCCATCGAGAACGCGAACATCCTCTCGCTCTTTCAGCAGGGGTCGCTCGACGGCGCGTGGGTGCCCGAGCCCTGGGCCTCGCGGCTCGTGCGCGACGCGGGCGGCGAGGTGCTCGTCGACGAGCGCGACCTGTGGCCGGGCAGGGCCTTCGCGATCACGCTCCTGGTGGCGCGGCGAAGGTTTCTCGACGAGGCCCCCGAGCTCGTCGACCGGCTCGTCGAAGCGCACGGACGCGAGGTGCAATGGATCCGCGCGCACGACGCCGAGGCCCGCACGCTCACGGGCCAGACGCTCCTCGCGCAGACCGGACGCCCGCTGCCCGCGCCGCTGCTCGACGCCGCGTGGCCCAAGCTCGATTTCACCGCCGACGCGCTGCGCCCGACCGTCGAGACCGTGGCGCGCAGGGCCCATGCGCTGGGGCTGTTTCCGAGCGAAGACCTCGCGGGACTCTTCGACGACGCGCGCATCGCCCGCGCCCGCTCGCTCGCCGGAGCCGTGTGATGCGCGCGCTCATGCCCCTGTGCGGCCTCGCGGCGCTCGCGCTGCCCGTGAGCGTGTTCGCGCAGGTCGTGGCCCCCACCACCCCCGACGCGCCGCCCGCGCGCGCCGCCACGATCGACGGACGCCCCGGTCAGGGCCTCACGGTCACGCTCCGCGACCCGGCCTTCTCGCTCACGCTCTCGTCGCGCGCGCAGGTGCGGGCCACGGTGACCGCGCAGCCCGGCGCCACCGCGCAGACCGACGTCTCGATCCGCACGCTGCGGGTGCTGCTCGGCGGCCACGCGTTCTCGCCCGACCTGCGCTACCAGGTGCAGCTCGCCCTCGCCGCGCAGGACTACGAAGCGGGCTCCCCATCGCCCCTCTACGACGCGTGGATCCACTACGCGGGCCTGCGCGACCTCCAGGTGCGCGTGGGGCAGTTCTTCGTGCCCTTCGACCGCGCGCGCACGATCCGTGAAGCGTCGCTCCAGTTCGTCGACCGACAGGCCGTGGTGCGCGAACTGAGCCTCGACCGCGACGCGGGCATCGAGCTCTCGTCGCGCGACCTCTTCGGCCTCGGCGGAAGGCTCCAGTACGCGCTCGGGGTCTTCTCGGGCGAAGGGCGCAACCGCGCGGGCGGCGACGGAGGCTTTCTCTACGTCGCGCGCGTGCAGGTGAACCCGATGGGATCGTTCGACGACAACGTCGAGGGAGACCTCGAACGCCGCGCCGCGCCGCGCCTCGCCGTGGGTCTCGCGGGCGCCTGGAACCAGTCGTCGACGCGCGCGCAGAGCACCCTCGGCGCGACGCTCACGCACGGGGCGTTCGACTACCTCCACGCCGCCGCCGACGTGCACTTCAAGTGGCGCGGGGTGTCATTGCTCGGGGAGTTTCTCTGGCGCGAGGCCTCGGCGCCGTCGCACGGCTACGTGGCCGACAACCGCGCGCAGACCGAGTGGTCGCGCTCGGGCTGGGGATGGCTCGCGCAACTCGGCGTGATGCTCACCTCGCAGGTCGAGCTCGTCGCGCGCTACGACACGCTCACGGCGCTGAGCACCACCGACCCCGCGCTGCGCAGCACCGCGAACACCTTCGGCCACGAGCTCGGCGCCGGCGCGAACGTGTACTTCGGCGGCCACGGATACAAGCTCCAGGTCGACTGGCAGGCGAACTTCGGCGAGGCCTTCTCCGACGCGCGCCACACGGCCCGCGCGCAGCTCCAGCTCACGCTGTGACGCGAGGGAGCGCGAGCGTTGCGCGGGTGACGCCGCCCTCGCACGCGAGGGTGAACGCGCCGCCGTGTTGCGCCGCTGCGGCGCGCACGAGGTAGAGCCCGAGGCCCATGCCCTGCCCCGGTTCGCGCGTGGTCACGAAGGGCTGTCCGAGCCGCGGGAGCAGCGCCGGATCGATGCCCACACCCCGATCTTCGACGGTCACGGTCACGCGCTCGGCGGTCGCATCGAGGCGCACGGAGACCCGCGCGTCGGCGCGATGGGCGAGCGCGAGGCGCGCGTTGTCGAGGAGGTTCACCACGGCCTGACGCAGCGTCTCGGGACGCACGCGCACCTTCGCGCGCAGGGCCTCGTCGGAGGCCGTCACTTCGACGCGGTCGCCCTCGGTGGCGCCGTCGACCACCTCGCGCACCCACGGTTCGAGCGCGACGGTCTCGGGCTCCTCGGGGCTCTGATCGTGGGAGCGGAGCCGCGAGAGGATCGCCGCGCAGCGCTTCACCTCCACACGGATGCGGTCGGCCTGCGCGCGCGCCTCGGGGTTGTCGGCGAGCTGCTCGCTGAGCTCGCTCGCGAGAATGGCCATGGTGCCCAGCGGGGTGTTGAGCTCATGCGCCGTGCCCGCGGCGAGGGTGCCGAGGGCTGCGAGACGTTCCGCGCGTTCGGCGTCGAGGCGCGCTTCGGCGAGCTCGGCCTCGCGGCGACGGAGCGAGAGGTTCACGCGGTCGGTGAAGTACCAGAGGCATCCCGCGGTGAGCGCGAACGCGAGCCACATGCCCCGCACGTGAAGCAGGAACATCCCCGGCGCGTGCCACACGTGCACGGCCTCGGGCTTGAGCACGAGGAGCGCGCCGAAGGCGAGCACCGACGCGAGGGCGAGGCCCGCGCTCCACCGACGCGAGACGAGCACCGCCGCGAGCGCGACGTGCAGGAGGTACAGCGTGGTGAAGGGGTTCATCGCGCCGCCGGTCCAGAGCAGCACGAGGGTGATGGCCGCGGTGTCGATGAGGAGGTTCATCGCGACGGCCCGGTCGCTGCGCGCGCGCCCCGCGGCGAGCATCCGTTGCAGGGCCACGTTGGCCACCACGAGGGCGCCGACGATCATCGCCACGGGCACCTCGGGCACCGGCGCGTGGAGCACGAAGCGTACGGCGAGCACCGAGGCCACCACCGCGGCCACGGCGGCCCAACGAAGGCGCACGAGCCACGTGGCTTCGACGGGCGAGACGTGCGTGGGAGACGCGGTGCTCATCGGCGCGGCGGGAGCTTCTGGAGCTTTCGTTGCAGCGTGCGGCGGTGCATGCCCATGCGCCGCGCGGCCTCGGAGATGTTGCCGTTGCACTCGGCGAGCACGCGCTGGAGGTGCTCCCACGCGGCGCGGTCGAGGGAGGCGATGGGGCCCTCGGGGTCTTCCTGCTCCTCGTCGGGCAGCGGCGCGTCGGTGAACGCGGCTTCGATCTCCGCGGGCTCGGCGGGCTTCGTGAGGTAGTTCACCGCGCCCGATTTCACCGCCTCGATCGCGCTCGGAATGCTCCCGAAGCCCGTGAGCACCACCACGGCGATGTCGGGGATGCGACGCTTCAACTCCCGCAGAAGCTCCATGCCGCTGCCGTTGGGCATCTTCAGGTCGATCACCGCGCGGGTGGGCGTCACGGTCTCGCAGACCGCGAGCGCATCGGCCATCGACGAAGCCGTCGTCACCCGGTGACCACGGCGCGTGAGCGCGGCCGAGAGCGCCGCACGAAAGGGCCCGTCGTCGTCGACCACGAGCCACACGATCGGTTCAACACCAGCATCCATGAGCGGCCCGATGTGTCGCACAGAGCGCCCTCGCGAGGGCACCGGCGCGGCGTGCGTCACGTTGTCGCGCATACTTGAACTTCGCCGCGATCGCGACGACATACGCCGCCGTTCGCCATGCACCGCTGCCTGCTCCTCGTCGCTGCACTCACCTTCACCGCGCTCCCCGGATGCGGCGCCCCTGCGCCCGACGACGCTGCGCCGACGCTCACCGAGCGCGGCACCTTCCGCGTCGAAATCGCCGTGCGCGATGGCGGATTCCGCCGCGGCGTCAACGCCTTCACCGTGCGCGCCTGGGACGCACAGGGCGTCGAGGCCAGCGTCGCCGAGGTGGTGGCCGAGATGCCCTCGCACGACCACGAGCGCTCCGTCGCGAACATCACCGCGACCGACGAGGGCTTCGCCGTCGACGACCTGCGCCTCACGATGCCGGGCCGCTGGACGATCACCCTCCGCGTCGCGCAGGGAGCGCGCTCCGATGTCGCCCTCGTCAGCACGTTCATTCCGTAGCGCGGCCCTCGCGAGCACCCTCGCCCTCGCCCCCACCGCGGCCCTCGCGTGCCCCTGCGGACCGGGCGCGGCGCCCACCACGGCGCTCACCTCGCCCGACGAATCCTTCGCCCTCCGCGCGAGCGTCTCGGCCCTCACGGAGGTCGCCACGTGGAACGAGCGCGGCACCGCGTTTCGCACCGCCGACGACGTGCGCACGCGCCGCGCGCTCCTCGAAGTGGGCGCCGCGTGGAGGCCCCGTGACACCGTGGAACTCGCCCTCCTCGGCGGCCTCGCCTACACCGCCGCGGACCAGCCCGGCGTGACCGTGCGCGCGGTATCTGCGGGCGATGTGACGGCCCGCGCGCGCTGGGACGCCCTCATGCTCCCGCACACCCGCGCGGCCCTCTCCGGCGCGCTGCGTGTGCCCACGGGCGATGCCGTCTCGGGCTCCCTCGCGAACGGCGTGGCGGGACTCGGACTCGGCACCTGGGAGTTCGCCCTCGGCGGCGAGTGGGCCCTGCGCGACCGCACGTCGGGCGAGGTCGGCGTGGCCTTCGAAGCGGGCGTGCGCACGCCCACCACGAGCGCCGCGGGCGGCACGTGGACGCCCGGTCCAAGGCTCACGGCCACCGTGTTCGGCGCGTGGCGCGCGACGCGGGAGCTCACCCTCACGGGCAGCGCCTCGCAGCTCGTGGAGCTCGACGCGTGGCGCGACGGCGTGCGCGTGCCCGACTCCCTCGCGCGAAGGCTCACCGTGGCCCTCGGCGCGAACCTCCGCGTCGACCGCCTGCAATGGACCTTCGCCGTCGCCCTCGACCCCTGGATCGACGGCCTCGGCGCCAACGCCACGGCCACGGCGCGCGCGACCGTGGGCCTCACCTGGCTCCGCTGATCGACGCATCACCGTTCGCATCGCGACGGGACTACACTCCGCGGCCCGCCGTGTTCTTCACGGCGTCGACCGCATGAGCGAACCCTTCGAGCAGCTCCGCACGAACGTCACGATCGCCGCCATGGGCGCGCGGTCCCGTGCCCGCCGCATCGCCGGGGTGTCGGTGCTCGCGGGCTTCGTGCTCGGCGTCGCGATGTTGCCCTTCTCCGACGCGGCCACGACGGGGTTCTCGCTCCTCGCGCTCACCACGGCCCTCGCCGCAATGTTGTGGGGGCTCGTGCGCGCGCAGCCCGCGTCGGCGTGGCGTGAGGTCACCTGCCGCCGCGACGGACTCACGCTGCACACGGGCGGCGACACGGTGGTGCTCCCGCGCGAGGCGCTCGCCGAAGGGATCGTTCGTCAGGGCGCGCTCGCGTGGCAGCTCCGCGTCACCGACCGCGAGGGCACGCGCTACGACATCGACGTGCCCGACGAGCAGACCGCGCAGCGCTGGCTCGACGCGCTGGGCCTCGGCGCCGACCGACGCGCGGCGCGCATCGTGACCAACCGCCCGCTGCTCCAGGGCGTGTTCGCGTACTTCTTCGGCGGATGGTTCGGCGCGCCCTTCATGGGCCTCGCGATGTTCCTCGCCGAGCGCCTGGCCGGTGGCGCATCACACGGCGTCAACATCGCGCTCATGTACCTGATGATGGCGCCGTCGTACTGGCTCGCGGCGCGCTCCGTGGGCCACGTCGACCTCACCATCGGCGCCGACGGCGTGTACGCCGGACGCGGCTGGGCGCGCACGTACCTCCCGCTCTACGCCCTGCGCGCCGTGCAGATCGCGCCCTCGCAGCCCGAGACCGTGGAGCTCATGCTCACCTCCGGCGAGGTGCGCCGCTACCGCATGGAGACCGGCGGCGACGCGCGCGCCGTCGTGCGACGCATCCGCGACGCGATGGGCTACCACCAGCTCGCGCTCCCCGACGCGCTCACCCGCGTGCTCACGTCGCCCGCGCACACCACCGCGGAGTCGTGGCGCGACGCCTTCATCGACTCCGTGCGGAGCCACTCGTACCGCGACGTGGCCCTCACGCCCGACGACCTCACGCGCGTGCTCGCCTCGCCCTCGGTGACCCCCGAGCAGCGCCTCGGTGCGGCCCTCGCGTTGCGCGCGCTCGACCAGTCCGACGCGGGCTCGCGCGTGCGTGTGGCCGTGGAGCTCGTCGCCGATCCGACCATGCAGCGCGCCCTCGCCCACGCCGCGACGCCCGAAGCCGCAGAGGCCCCGCGCGCATCGCAGGGCCGATGACCACCGTCGAATACCGCTCCCGCATCGCCGCGCCGCCCGCGGAGGTGTTCGCCTTTCACGAGCGCCCCGAGGCCTTCACCCTGCTCGCGCCGCCCTGGGAGTCGGTGCGCGTGGTCTCTCGCACGGGCCACGGCATCGAGGCCGGCGTGCGCGTCGAGATCGAGACGAAGGTGGGCCCTGCATGGCTCCGCTGGGCCGCCGTACACGAGCGCTACGAGCCCGGCGTCGAGTTCGTCGACCGCGCGGAGTCCGGTCCCTTTCGCGCGTGGCGCCACGTGCATCGCGTGGAGCCCGACGGGCAGGGCAACGCCTGGCTCATCGACCGCATCACGTACGAGCTCCCGCTCGACGCGCTCGCGCAGCCCGTCGCGGGATGGTGGGTGCGCCGACGGCTCGACAAGATGTTCGCCTACCGCCACCAGATCACGGCCCGCGAGGTCGGCGCGCGCGTGCTCGAAGGCACCGGCGCGTAGCCCTATCGCGACGACGCGCGAGTGGGCACAGTCGCAGCCCATGAGCGACACGACGAACCCCGCGAAGCCCCGCCCCACGTGCCCGCTCTGCGGGTCGCAGAAGTTCCGACGCACCGACGTGAAGGTGTGGAGCGGCGACGCCTCGCAGAAGCTCCCGTACGTCTCCCTCGCCTGCACGCGCTGCTCGCACGCGCTGCTCTTCGCGGGCGCCTCGAACCTCTACGACCTCACGTAGCGCGCGTCTGCCACCCACCTCGCAGCCCCGGTCAGCGCAACGCCAGACCTTCGTCTTTCGACAACCCCATCCCCACTTCCGCCGAAGTCACGACGCGCAGACGCATCCGGCCACGGGGCGCACGCGCGCAGCGTCGAGAACGCCCATCGCACGCACGGAACGGCCGAAGTTCGCACAGCACAGCCCTTGAACGTTCATTCGTGCACAGATTCGGCGCGCCCCTGTGACGTTTGTGCGCGAGAAGCCGCCCCCCTCTGGCGTATGGTGCCGCGGACCCCACACGACCGGTGTCCCTGTTTGTCCCGTGCCACCGCACCTTCACCCATCGTCGGGTGCCGGCGGACGCGCACCGGGTCGTCGCAGGGAGCCGCCTACGCACGGAGCACCCGATGTCCCGTTGGTACTTCTCTCTCTTCGTCACCGCCTCGCTGAGCCTCCACCTCGCTGCCTGCGGCGACACGCCTGCGCAGCCCGCCGACGGCGGCGCCACGACCGATGCCGCGACGGCCACGGACCGCCCCGCGACCACCGACACGGGCACCACGGGCCCGCTCGCCGACGGCGGCGTGAACTACAACGACCCCACGCGCTGGGCCGTGCGCGTCGCGGGCATGTGCCCCTCGGGCTTTCAGCCCGTGCTCGACCCCAACACGAGCCGCTGCCTCACGAACCGTGAGTGCCTCGATCCGGGCACCGGCGGCGCGTGCCGCGCGTACTGCGCGAACCGCAACCTCTACGGCCCGCAGCCCCGCGGCATGGCCCCCGAGTTCGAGTGCGTGTCGTCCGTCGACAACCGCCAGCTCATGAGCGAGGCGTGGCCGCTGTCGTGCGACAACATGGTGAACCAGGCGCTGAACCTCCCGACGCGCCTCCCCATCGACTGCCGGTGCCAGAACCAGCTCACCCGCATGATCTCGATGGACAGCCGCTTCGACCGCTGCAGCCCGCCGTCGATCCTCGCGCAGCGCACGCGCATCGGCACGGGCCCCGGCGTGGTCGACCTTCGCGGTGACAAGGGCTACTCGGGCGGGTTCATCAACCCCGAGACCCGCGAGCTCATCATCGGCGGGTACTACTCCGACGCGCCCTTCAACAACGTCGGGCTCATCTTCGGCATCAACATCGACACCGGCGCGCGACGCATCATTTCGGGCACCTACAACGACCCGGTGATGGGCGTGCGGCGCATCGGCTGTGGCGCCTCGCCGACGGAGTGCTCGTCGAACGCGCTCATCGCCGACGACATCGGCGCCATTCGCGACGTGAAGCGCGGCCCCGACGGCAACGTGTACGCGTACGTCGCGGGCGCGGGCCTCGGCAGCCAGATCTGGCGCGTGGACCTCACCACCGGACGCCGCACGCTCGTGTGGCGCGAAGAGATCCGCGCGGCGCTCACGGGCCAGCGCCCGAGCGACACGGTGAACACCGACCAGTGCTGGAACGGCGTGCCCGACACGGCCCTCCTCGGCGTGCGCGTGGTGCAGCTCCACCAGTCGGGGTGGAGCATGGACGCGCAGGGCAACCACTACTTCGGCGTGCAGCCCAACGGCGCCCCCGTGGGCCCCAACGGCATCATTCGCATCAGCGCCGACGGACGCACCTGCTCGTGGGTGACGCGCTACTTCAACGACCCCGCCTCGACGAGCGGCCCCATGAACGCGTGGCGCGGCATGGACATCGGCGCGGGCAACGTCTCGCTCATGCGCTTCGACTGGCGCGCGCTGCTGGTGCACACCGACGGCTTCCTCTACGGCCGCAACGCGTCGGCGCTCGTGCGCATCAACCTCATGAACGGCGACCGCACGGTGGTCTCGAACGCGGACCTCATGGCGGGCGTCGGCCGCGGCGCCGCGATGGGCGACCGCTGGCTCGGCTGGGACGCCGCGCGCAACGTGATGTGGACCACCGGCGGCGGCAACAGCACGTCGATCGTCGCGGTGAACCTCACCGACGGCAACCGCGACGACCTCACCAACTCGTTCTCGACGGCCGACTGGTACAAGCACATCCGCGGTCCGCTCGGGCAGAACTTCCAGCTCCGCGGGGGCTGGGTCTTCGATCCGCGCGAGCCCAACGACCTGATCATCGTGCACAACAACACCAGCATCGTTCGCTACGAGATCCGCACGGGAAACACCTTCACCCTCTCGTACTGATCCGTCGCACCGTCCCCGCCTCCACCGCACGCTCCTCCACCCATCGCATCGCTTGACGCCCGCGGCGCCCGCGAACGAGCCTCGCGGGCCGCGATGCACTCCCTCCGACACTCCGCGGTGCGCCCGTGACGCCCGCCGCCCTCCGTGACTACCTCGACGGCCTCGTGCGCGGCGACGTGCGCTGGAGCGTGATGCTCTGGGGTCCACCCGGCATCGGCAAGTCGAGCGTGGTGGCCCAGGTCGCGGCCTCGCACGGCCTCGCGCTCGTCGACGTGCGCCTCTCGCAGCTCGCGCCCACCGACCTCCGCGGATTGCCCATTCCCGTCGAAGGAATCACGCGCTGGGCGCCGCCCGAGTTCCTCCCGCGCGCCGGCCGCGGGGTGTTGCTGCTCGACGAGATCAACCTCGCGCCGCCCGCGGTGCAGGGCGTGGCGCAACAGCTCGTGCTCGACCGACGCGTGGGCTCGTACACCGTGCCCGACGGATGGTTCGTGTGGGCCGCGGGCAATCGCAAAGAAGATCACGCGGCCGTGTTCGACATGCCCCGCCCGCTGTCGAATCGCTTCCTCCACCTCGACGTGGCGCCAGACCTCGACGCGTTCCGCGCCTACGCCGCCGCGAAGGGACTCCACGAGCGCATCGTGGCCTTCCTCTCGTTCCGTCCGACGCTGCTTCATCGCATCGACGCGCAGCGCCCCGCGTGGCCCTCGCCGCGCTCGTGGGAGATGGCCGACGCGCTCCTCCGTGCAGGGCTCGACCTCGCGCCCGCGGTGGGCGCGCCCGCGGCCACGGAGTTCGAAGCCTTCTGTCGGGTGTACGCCTCGCTCCCCGACCTCGCGGCGATCCTGCGCGGTGACGACACCGTGGAAGCCCCCGACGAGACCTCGGCGCGCTACGCCACCGTGCTCGCGCTCGCGCTCCGTTGTGACGGCCCCGGCGCGGTGCACGCGCTCCGCTGGGTCACCCGCGCGTACCCCGCCGAGTGGACGCAGCTCTTTCTCCACGCGGCCCTCGAACAGCTCCGCGCGAAGGGCGCCGTGGGTCCGCTCGCGACGGCCATCGCGCGCGACCGCGAGCTCGCCGCCGCGCACACGGCCCTCCAGCGCATGATGCGGAGCTGATGGCCGCGGATTTCGACACGCGCCTCTCGGCCTCACGGGTGCGACTCCGCGCGCGGCTGCCGTTCTTCGGCGCGCTGCTGCTCTTCGCGCGCGTGGTGCCCGACGAGTCCGTCGCGCTCGCGGCCACCGACGGACGCGACCTCTACGTGAACCCCACGGGCACCGCGGCGCTCACCTCCGCCGAGTTCGACGGACTGCTGCTCCACGAGGTGCTCCACGCGGCGCTGCTCCACGTCGACCGCCGCGGCGCACGCGAGCCCCTGCGCTGGAACGTCGCCGCCGACATCGTGGTGAACGGCATGATCGCGTCGCTCCCCGCCATCGCACTCCCCGCAGGCGGCGTGCGCGAGGCGTCGCTCGAAGCGCTCCCCGTCGAAGAGGTCTACGAGCGCCTCGAAGGCCGCGTGATCGCGCTCGCTCTCCGCGACCTCCGCGACGCGCCCGGCACCGAAACACCCGACGGAGAAGCCCTCCGCGCGCACCGTGAGGCGCACTGGCGCGAGGCCCTCGCCCACGCCGAATGCATGACCGGCCTCGGCATGGGAACGCTCCCCGCGGGCCTCCTCCGCGCGCTCCGCGAGGTGACCGCGCCCGAGATCGACTGGCGCGTGGCGCTGTGGCGCTTTCTCACGCGCACGCCCGACGACTTCGCGGGCTTCGACCGACGGTTCATCCACCGCGGGCTCTACCTCGACGCGCTCGACACCGAGTCGCTCCGCGTCGACGTGGCCCTCGACACGAGCGGCTCGATCAGCGCGCGCCAGCTCGACGCGTTCGTGGGAGAACTCCGCGGCATCGTCGCGTCGTATCCCCACGTCGACGCGCGGCTCTCGTACTGCGACGCGGCCCTCGACGGCCCGTACGCGCTCACCGACGTCGAGCGCATTCCCGCACCGCGCGGCGGCGGCGGAACGAGCTTCATCCCCTTCTTCGACCACGCGGCGCGCACCCGCGACGACACGATGCGCGTGCTCGTCTACCTCACCGACGGGTACGGAACCTTTCCCGCCGACGCGCCGCCCGAGCCCGTGCTCTGGGTGGTGACCGCGGGCGGACTCGCGCGTGAGCAGTTCCCCTTCGGCGAGGTCACGCGACTTCGCGGAGTGTAGTTCCCCGATGCCTCTCAGCCCCACGGAGCGCGCGTCGCAGCTCGCGCGCATTGAACGCATCGAGCGCGGTGACGCCGACGGTCCCACGCTCACCGCCGCGTGGCGCGACGTGCGCACGCTCTCGCCGAACCTCCGCACGCGCATGCGCACGGCCATCGCGCGCTCTGCCTCGCTGCCGCCGACGCTCGCGCCCGAGGTGTTCCGCGCGATGCCCGTCGAGATGCTCTCGAACCCCGCGCTGCCGCTGCTCCTCCTCGACGCGCCGAGGCTGCTGGAGACGGCCTCGCGACGCTTCTGGTCCCACGTGTTCGATGCGCCCTCCCTCGACCCTTCGCTGCTGCCCGCGCTCATCGCCGCGGCGCCGCTCTGGTACGTCGGACGCCTCGCGAAGCGCCGGGAGTTCGAAGCCGCCGACGCGCCCGCCCTCCTCGCGCGACTCCACGAACGCCACTTCAACGCCGCGATGCCCGACGCGTGGCAGCGCCTCTCCGACGCGCACGCGCTCACGCTCTGCCACCAGTGGAGCGAGCCTGTGTACGCGCTCCCCGATGCGCTCGTGGCCCTGCTCCGTGCGGCCGATGATCCGTCGTCGCGCTGCGTGCTCGCGCGCTGCGCCGCGCTCACCTGGTCCGAGGCGAAGGCGCTCTCGGGCTTCGACGCGCCCTCGTACCCCATGGAGCTCGCCCTGGCCGGTCGTCGCGATGCGCCCGCCGACGCGCTCGAACACCTCGCGAGCCGCGGCACCGGCCCCGTGCGCGCCGCCGTGGGCGCCAATCCCTCCGCCGCCGTCGCCACGCTCGAAGCCATCGTGCGCCGCGGACCGCCCGAGGCCACCACCGCGGCGCTGCGAAACCCCTCGTTCCCGCGCGCGCTGTGGGCGCCGATGTTGAAGAAGGGATCGCTCACGCGACGCATGGCCCTCGCCGGTCGCGACGACCTCACCGACGACGACTTCGCGCTCCTCGCAGCGGCGGGAGAGTCCGACGTGCGCGCCGAGATCGCGCAGCATCCGAAGGCCCCCGCTACGGTGATCGCCACGCTCGCCAACGACCTCCTCGACGAGGTGCGCGAGCTCGCGAAGGCCCACCCCGCGTGGGTCGCGCCGATCCCCGAACACACGGTCACCGAAGCGCCCCCGGCGGCGCCCGAGAAGCCCGCGAAGAAGCGTCGCGGCGAGCGCGCGTCGGTGGTGGAGCAGGCCCGTCCGCTGCTGGAGGGCGACATGTCGAACGGCGCGCGCTGGCGCGAGGTGCTCGCGTGGGCGGCGTCGGGCGAAGGGCCGAAGCCGAAGCGCGTCGCGATGTCTCCGCAGGATCGCAAGAAGCTCATGCGCGGCGCGATGAAGCTTCTCGGTGACGACCTCGACGCGTGGGACGCCCCCACGCTGCGCCTCTTCAACGCGATGGTCGACGCGCTCGGCACGCTCCCGCTGCTCTCGGGCGCGGGCTGGGTCGCGCTCTCGCACAGCACCGACACCGCGGGCAAACGCGCGCTCGCGGAACGATGGATCGCCACGCTCCGCGCGACGGGACGCACCGAGGGCGAGGCCGTGGCCCTGATGCTCGACACGCGCCAGTGCGACCGCGTCCGCACGGCCGCCACGGAGGTGCAGCACGCGCTCGCGACGGCGACCTTCGACGCGCGCATCGACCGCGCGCTCGCCCTCGTCGACGAGGTGTCCGACCGGAAGGACCGCGCGCGCTTCGTCGAAGACCTTCTCGACCGCGCACGGGACGACGACGCCACCGACGACCTGCGCGACGCGCTCTGCCGCCGCGCCCTCGGCGACCGCGCGGTGCGCAGCCAGCTCTCGGTGAACGCGACGCTCCAGGCCGTGCGCGACTGCGATGAGTCCACGATGCGCGCGCTGCTCGCCGGCTTCACCCCCGCGGAGCGCGAGGCCCTCGCAGCGAGCGTCGACGCGAACCGCTACTCGTTCCGCGACGCGCAGCTCAAGACGCTCCGCGCGCTCTTCGCCGAGGCCGACGCGCGCTGAACGACACGCGTCGCTCGACAAGCACCCCGCGCGCGCGGTG
>CAMFHP010000092.1 GCA_945952225.1 uncultured Myxococcaceae bacterium | reverse complement strand
TTCGTACAGCTTCACGCGTTCCGCCTGATTGGTGGTGCTGCGGCCTTTTACGATCGGTGCCCCAGGGCCCGATGCCGCCGCCGGTGCCTCCGCGCATCGCGGCGCCGCCGTCGCCGTCGCGCGCGCCGACGCCGGTGAGCTTCGACCTCGACGACCCCTTCGCGGCGGGAGATCGCCCCGCCGTCGCACCGCCCGTGGTGTCGTCGCGGCCGACGCCGCTCCCGTCGCCCGCGCCGGGCTTCGGCGAGCTCGACGAGCCTTCGTTCGTGGGCAAGCTCCCCGCGACCTCGGCGGGGCAGAAGCTCAGCGACACGCGTCCCTTCGCGCAGCCCGTTCCCGCGTTCAATCTGGATGACCCGTCGGTGGTCGCGCCGATGCCCACGGCGCCCCCCGGCGCGCGCGCCGACGAGGCCGAGCGCACGATGGCGCACGACTTCCGCCCGTCGTCGCCGGAGCTGCCTGCGAACCTCCCCGAGCTGCCGGTGGTGTCGACCTCGACGGCGCTCCCCGCCATCGCGCCGGAGCTCCCCGCCAACGTGCCGGAGCTCCCTGCGGGCGCAGCGCCTTCGACGACGCAGGTGACCATTGCCTCGGTGCCGGGCTTCAAGCCTCCGATCGGCGCGCGCCCCTCGTCGCCGACGGTGCAGGCCGTGATGCCTCCGACGCCGCCCGTCGCACCCGCGCCGCCCGTCGCACCCGTTGCGGTGGCACCGCCCGAAGCGCCGACCCCGCCCGCACCGCCGCCCTCGATCTCGTCGCCCGCGGTGCCGCCGGTGAAACCGCCCGTGGTGATCCCGTCTCCGGCTGCGGTGGCTGCGAAGATCCCTTCTTCGCCCGCCGTGCCCAGCGTCGCCGACGTGCCGCTCTCTTCGGGGCTCGTGGGGGCGCTGTCGTCGCTGCCGCCATCGATCGCCGCAGCGATCAAGCCGCCGCCGCCGCGCACCGAACCCTCGCTCGCGTCGACCTTCGGGGGCGGTCCGTCGACGCCGAGCGATGAGCCGTCGATTCCGTCGTTCAAACTCGACGCGCAGCTCTTCAGCAACGACGAGGCGTCGATCTTCGGCGGTGACGCGCGGCCCGCAGCAGGTGCCGATGACGAGAAGTCGGTGCCTTCGTTCCGCATCGACGCGGACGACATCTTCGGCGGCGCCAAGGAGCCCGGCGCAGGAACGCTCGTCGCGCGCTCGCCCTTCGACCCGACGATGCCCGAGACGCCGCGCGCGGCCGATCCCGAGCCCAGGGTGGAGGCCAGGCCCGAGCCGAAGCCCGTGGCCTCGTACGCGCTCGACGACGAGTCGACGCGCGCGATGCCGACGGCGCGCAACGACGGAGAACTCCCGCCGGTGGTGGTTCCGCCGCCGCTGGCGAAGGGCGTCGCGAATCGTCCGCCGCCGCCGCCGGTGCCCATGTCGCCGATCACGTCCACGCTCAACGCGGGTGCGACGGTGCCTCCCGCGCAGGACACGCTGCGTGGTCCCGGCCGCGCGTCGATGCCTGCGGTGCCTGTGGTCGGTGCGGCGCCCGGTGCGCCTGCGCCGAGCGGTGCCGCCCGCCCCACGACGCAGCCCACGGCAGGCATCGCGGTGCCGCTGCTGCTCGACGTGACGCCGCTCAGTCTCGGCGTCGAGACCGCGGGCGGCCAGTGCGAGACCGTGATCCGCCGCAACGCGACGATCCCCGTGGAGCAGACGCGCGTGTTCTCGACCACGAACGACGAGCAGACCTCGGTGGTGATCCGCATCGCGCAGGGCGAGTCGCGGCGATTCACCGAGAACCAGGCGCTCGGCGCGCTCGAACTCACGGGGCTCCGCTCGGCGCCGCGCGGAGAGGTATCCGTCGCCGTGACCTTCGAACTGGGCGCCGATGGCACGCTCACGGTCCGCGCGCGCGATGTGGAGACCGGCCGCGAGCAGGCGACGCGCGTGTCGCTTCTCACGATTCCCACCGAGCAGTCGCAGGCCGAGATGGCCGCGCGCCAGCGCACCGCCGTCGCCGCCGTGGGCTGAGTCACGCAGCGCTTTACGCCGCGCGTCCGTGTTGCTAGTCACGGACGCGACGGCGCGCGGGACGCCGCACGCAACGCGTCCGTCGGCCCCCCGGAGGAACCGCTCGATGCTCTCCGACAACGTGCTCGAAGAACACCTCGATCGCGTCGACTACTACTCGCTCCTCGCGGTGCCGCGCGACGCAGAGGCTCCTGCGATCCGCGAGGCGTTCCATCGCTTCGCGCTGCGCTATCACCCCGATCAGCACGTCGACGCGCCCGAGACGGCGGCGCGGATGCTGCGCGTCTTCAAGCGAGGCTCCGAGGGCTATCGCGTGCTCCTCGATCCGGTGCTGCGCGCCCGCTACGACTCCGCGCTCGCACGCGGCGAGGCGAGGCTCACGCCCGACGCCGAGCGCACGTCGGTGCCGCAGGAGGTCCGCGTGTCGATCCCCGCGGAGGCCCCGCTGCCGCCCGACATCGCGCAGCTCTTCGAGAAGGCCCACGAGGCGTTCAAGCGCAACGACCTGAAGAACGCGAAGGCCTTTCTTCTGCTGGTCTCACGCAAGAGCAACCACCCCCGCGTGCAGAACCTCACGCGCGAGATTCTCGAAGCCGAGCGCAACGCCCTCCGCGCGCGCCGCTGAACCCGCGTCTCAGCGCCCGCGACCTTGAATTGGCGCGGCCAGCCGCACGGCATCGTCGTGGCGGCCGAGCGCGTGGTAGATCGACGCGAGCATCGCGAGGGTCGCGGCCTCGCCGTTGCCGTCGCCCTCACGCCGCGCCCGCGCGAGCGCCGCGACCGCTGCGCGCACCGCCTGGGGAATGCGCGATTCGCGCGCGTGACCGATCGCGCCGAGCAGCATGTCGCGCACGGTGGCGCCCTGGTCGCCGACGCGTCGGGCGAGGCTCGCGTCACCGCGGAGGAGCCCCGCCAGCGCACGCAGTCGTCGCGCCGCGGGGAGGTCTCCGGACTGCTCGCGCGACCGCGCCGCAGCCTCGATCGATTCGAGCGTGGGGGCGGTGAGTGTCGGAGGGCGCGCGCCGGGCTGCGGTGTGATCGCGACGAGCGGGCCGAGTTCCGCGGCGATCGCGCGTGACACCGCGTCGAGCGTGGGCGCTTCGTCGGGGGCCGCGCAGGTTCGCGCGGTGTGGAGCAGGCGCACGGCCGCCGCGCGATCACCTGCGCCGAGGGCCGCGCGGGCCGCACGGGCGAAGCGGGCCCCGGCGTCGCGGGCGCGCGCATCGAGGGAGTCTTCCGCCTCCGCGATGCGCGAGAGGGCGCCGAGGCTCCGCAGCGCATCGAGGCGTCCGACGAGGGGTGTGTCGAGGTCGAGCGGGAGCGCGCCGCCGAGGTCGACGGTGCCGCCGACCTGCGCGACGAGTCCCTGCTGCTGGAGCGCTTCGAGGCGCGATGCATCGCCGACGACGACGCGCAACGCACCGCGGGCCTCTGCGACCGAAGCGCCATCTCCAAGGGCTGCGAGCACCTCGAGCGCGCGTCGGAGGGGCGCGTCGAGCGACGCGATCGTGCGCCGCGTGGGGTGCTCGCGGGTGCGTCGAGGTTCGAGCGAGACGAGCCTTCGATTGCGCGGGTGCCACGCGCCGGTCGCGTCGTCGCGCACGAGGTTTCCACACGCTGCCGCGGCGCGCGCGCGGGCCACGAGCGCGCCGGGCACACCGCTCGAACGGGCGATGCGCTGCACGGCGAGGTCTTCGGACTCCGCGCCGAGAAGGGCACGCACGAGGGCCCGCGACTCCGACGGCGCGAGCGGGCCGAGCTCGACCTCGCGCGTCGGGGCGCACCACGGCGTGTCGCACGCGGGAGACACCACGAGCACAAGCCCCGCGCCCTCGCTGCGAACCGTATCGAGCGGCAACGACACACGTTCGACCTGCGGCGCATCGAGCAGGAGCCACCGCGGGCGCGGCGCACCCCGATCGAGGAGCGCCTGCAGGGTCGACGCATCGAGCGAGTCGCTCCGCAGCGCGCTGCGATGGAGCTCGACGAATGCACGCCGCGCGGCCTCCTGCACGAGCCGCGTCGCGCCCATTCCCTGCGCGGCACGCACGACCGCGTAGGGGAGCGGGTGCCCCGCGGACATTGCGTCGAGCACGGCGTCCACCTCGTCGGCGCGTCCGACGAAGGGAGCTGTGGCGGGGAGCATCGCGGCCGCGCTCCGACACACGCTGCAAAGGCGCGGCGATTCGGCGAGGGCCAACGCGGGCACGGGGAGGCGCCATCCGGGCCGTCGCCGCGGACGCACGAAGCAGAACCACGGGGCGAGGGCGCGGGCCACGGGCGCAGTCACCACGAGGTCACCAGGCGCCGACGCGAGGCAGAGCGCGAGCGCGTGCTCCGAGGCCGCGGACCCATCGGGTCCCGAGGCCGTCGACGGGTCTTCGAGGGTGACCGCCGCGACGCCGTATCCGAGCGCCGACGCGAGCCGATCGAGGAGCTGTGCAGCCGCCGCGGGGGACGACGTCTCGAACTCGTGGAGGTCGACGCGGCCGATGGCCTGCCGTGCGGGTCCGAGGAGCGCGCGGAACTCAAGCTGCACGTCTTCGTCGGCGCGGAGCGCGAGGAGCCAGGAGTGCATCGTGGGGCGGGCGGTATCGATCGGCGGGAGGTTGGGGGAGGAGACGCGACGCGCGCGGCCCCTCAGGGGCTGCGGCTACTTGTTCTTCAGCCGACTCTTGAGCGCCGCGAGTTCGTCTTCGAGCCCGCCGCCGGTCTCACCGCGTTCGAGCTTGCGGAAGCGCTCTTCGAGGTCGGCCTTCTTCGGGTCGACGAGCAGCTCGGTGGCCTCGGCTTCGGCCTCCATCGACTCGATGCGATCCTGCATGTCGCGAAGGCGCCCGACGGCGCCCGCGTTGGAGCCGCCGAGCGTGGTGTTGCCCGTGGCCGCACGCGCGTTGCCGACCTGCGAGGCGAGCGTGTTCTTCTTCGCCTTGAGCTCTTCGACCTTGCGTTCGAGCTGGTCGATCGTGGCCTTGAGCTCCGTGGCGTACGCGGCCTGCTGCTCGCGCGTGCGGTCGGTGTCGCCGGCGTCGCCTTCGGCCTTCTTCTTCCGCCGGAGCGCCTCGCGCGCGAGCTCATCGTCGCCGTGTTCGAGCGCGAGCATCGCGCGCTTCTCCCAGCTCGCGGCCTCTTCGGTCTGATCCTTCAGCTTCTTCTCAAGCTGCTTGACCGAAGCGACGGAGCTCACGAGGTCCGCGCGGGCCTTCTTGAGCTCGTCCTGCATGTCTTCGATCGTCTGCGCGATCATCTTGGCAGGGTCTTCTGCCTTGTCGATGAGCGAGTTGAGGTTCGATTTGATCGCGCGACCGAGCCGATCGAGCATGCCCATGACCGTGACGCTCCTTTGCTGGAATCGGCGCATCGTTGCACCGCGATCCCGCGAAGTAAATAGCACCTGAAGTGCCGTGTCTTCCGAGGTTTCTGCGATCCCGACCGGACCGCGTGGGGCCTATCAGCCTACCAGCCGACAGCACCCGTCGAGTGTGGTGCCGCCATCGTCGGCGTCGCACAGGTATCGGATGCAGAAGAGACCCGTGCCCTGCACGTTCTCTTCCCTGCACGCGACGATCCCCGCGTCGTTGCGCGCGCCCTCGCACACGGGCGTCGGCGCGCCGTCGGGGATCGACACCTCGCGGCGATCGGAGAACTCGATGTCCATCGCGGGTCCGTCGTCGAGCGCCGGGCCATCGTCGAGGGCAGGCGCTGCGTCGGCGACATCCACCGCGTCGGCGGCGAGGTCCGAGGCGGTGTCGGCGCCCGCATCCGCGCGGTCGGCACCCGTGTCGACGAGGTCGACGATGGCGTCGATCGACGCGTCGGCGGGAGCCTCCGACGAGCACCCGAAGGTCATCGGAACGACAACGAGCACCGACGGCAGGAGCAGCCTTCGCATCGCGGCGGACGCTATCACACCGCCTGCGCGAGACGCGCGACGATGGCGTCAGAACGAGGTCGCGGTCTGCACGACGGAGGGGTTGCCGTTGCCCGCGATGGGCTCGGGCTCCGACGTGAGCGAGATGGCGAGGGCGGTCACCGCCCCGGCGAGCACGACGCCGCCGACGATTCCCCAGAACAGCGGTCGCGTGAACACGCTGCGGCCGCGGGGCGAGAGCGCGATCGAGAGCGTCTCCGTGCGGAGCGGCGCCACGGTGACGGTCTGCGAGGTTTCGCGAAAGCCCTCCTGCGAGACCGTGACCGTGTAGCGCCCCGGACGCACCTGGCGCTGCACGCGCCCCGTGCCCGCGTCTTCGCCGTCGATGCTCACGTGCGCATCCGCGGGCGACACGTTCACGATGAGCCGCGCGTTGAGGTCCACGGGGCGCAGGCGCATGTTCACGAGCCGCTGCTCGTGGGCGCGCACGGTGAAGGTCTCGTCGCGCGACTCGAAGTTCGGACACTCGACGTGCACGCGGTAGTCGCCGGGCAACACCTCGATGTTGCGGGCGAGCGGCGTGGTGCCGAGCACGCGGTTGTTCAGGGTCACCGTCGCGCCCGAGGGCTCGACCTCGAAGGTGAGAAGCGCCCGTGTCTCTTCGATCTCACGCACCGACTCTTCGACCTCGGCGCGCTGCTCGCGTGTGAGCGACGGCGCGGTCTCGAGGTAGCGCGTGAAGGTCTCCGTGGCGCGCGAGAGCTGGCCGTCGCGGCGGTAGGCCTGCGCGAGGTTGAAGAGGATCACCGGGTTCGGCCAGAGGTCGAAGGCCGCGCGAAACTCCTCGATCGCGTGGGGCCAGTCGCTCTCCTGGTAGAACTGTCCGCCGCGTGCGAAGTGGGCGCGCGCTTCGGCCTGTTGCGGCGACACTTCGGCGGCGGCTCCGCCGGGCGGCGGACGCCGATGGCGATGCTGCGCGGCGACGGGCGCGCCCGTGACGGTGAGCGCGACCAGGGTCGCGACGGAAACGCAATGAGCGGCACGCATGGGCGTCGCACTCTACCGCAGGGCGCGCGGTCAGAGGTCGGTGAAGATTCCGTTGCCGCGCACCGAGGGGTTGGTGCGTCGCGGCGCGGAAGTCGGCGTGGGCGCCGTCGTGCGAACAGGCGTCGGCGTCGTGGCGCGCGGAGCCGTTGTGCGCACGGGCGTCGGCGCGAAGGGATCGGGGAGCGCAGTCGGGCGCGAGGGCGCGGGACGCGCGACGGTCGGCGCTGCAGGGCGGGGCGCAGGCGACGTCGTCCGGGGTTGCGCAGGCGCGGGGGGTACGGCCGTGCGAACGGGCGCGGGGGTCGGTGCGCGCACGACCGCAACGGGTGTGGGCAACGGTGTGGCGACCGTCGGACGAGGCGGTGCGACGAGGGCCACCGCGGGCTGCGCGACGACCGGCGGTGCGGGCTGCGCGACGACCGGGGGCGTGGGCTGCGCGACGACCGGGGGCGTGGGCTGCGCGACGACCGGGGGCGTGGGCTGCGCGACGACGACGGGTTGCACCGGGGGCGGTGGCGCCGCGATGGGCGGTGCGGCGACGGGCGCGGTCGGAGCCTGCGTGGGCGCGACCGCGGGCGATGCGGGAGCTTGCGGTGCGCGTGCGATGGGCGCGGTGTCAACCGTGGTGGGATGGCGGAGACCGCCGACGGCATAGGCACCTGCGACGACGAGGCCTGCGACGAGCGCGAGTCCACCCACGACGGCGAGGAGGCGACCGGGGCCACGCGAGGGACGCGACACGGGAACCGTCGGTCGACGCAGCGACGGCGACGCGAGGAGGTCCGCCGACGGGGGCATCGTGAGCGCCTCGCTGGGCCGCGGCGCGAGGGGCTCGAAGGGGGACGCGCGCAACGCGCTGAGCGTCGGCGGAACCTCGCCGAACACGTCGGGCATCGGCGCTGCCGGACGCGGTGCGGGCATCGGCGCAGGGGCGGGCATCGGCGCGGGTGCAGGCATCGGCGCGGCCCGCGGCGGGGCGACGGGAGGCGCAGGCGCGCGCGTCGGCGGAGGCACCGTCGCAGGCTGCGAGAGCGGCGAGCGCATCACGCCGGTGAGCGCCTCGCTGTCGGGCGTCGGCGCGCGGAGCAGGCTCGTCGGAGGCTCGATGTCGGGCGGCGGTGCGCGGTGCGCGTGCGTGGTGACTTCGTTGTCGAGGTCCGCGGGCGAGGGCGGACGCGCGGGCACCGGGGCAGGGCGTTGCTCCGACGGACCGAGTCCGGGCCTCGTCGCGAGGGCCGAAGGCAGCGGACGCGGCGAGGGCGCCATCGTGCGGGGCTTCTCGGCGATGGTGGGCGGCAGGGGCTTCGCGCGCGGCGGAGGCCGCGTGGGCGGATGCGGCGCGCGAGCGGGCGTCGTGCGCGCGACGGGGGCGGGCGGCGCGTCCGAGAGGCTCTGGAGAAGCTCTCCGGTGAGGCTCTCGTCGTGGTCGTCGCGCACGATCACGCGCGGTGACGGCCCCGGCGCAGCGAGCGGCGCGTGGTTGCGCGCGGGCGTGAGCGGCGTCGGCGTGACGTGCGCGAGGGGCGCGCGCGCCTGCGGTGCGATGGGCCCATTGGTGCCCGTGGCCGCGATCGGACGCTGCATCGGGATCGTGTGCGTGTCGGTGTTCTCTCCGACGAGCGGGCGATCCTGGTTGCGGTCGAGGGTCTCGTCGCCGTCGTAGTCTGCGTCGGGCGGCGGCGCGGGGATTTCGAGGAGCGTGGGGTCTTCTTCGTCTGCGTCGACGGCGCCGTGCGCGCGGCGTCCCACGGCCGAGGGAACGGGCTGCGGCAGCGGCACGCCCGGCGTCGGCGTGCGGTGGTGATGCGCGAACGCGGGACCGACGGCGAAGGTCACCACCTCGGGGGCGCGCGACACGGGCGGCCGCGCGGCCTCGACGGAGGGCGTCAGCACCGGCACGAGCGCGTTCACCCGCTGCGCCACGATGCGCGAGAGCGTCGTCTGACCGGCGCGCGCGAGGAGCTGTTCGAGCCGCGTCGCCACCTCCTCGGCGGTGCCGATGCGTCGGTCGGGGTCGCGCGTGAGAATCTGCGCGATGAGGTCGTCGAGCTCGGGCGCGTCGGTGCGGTGGAGCCGCGGAATCGGGTCGTGAAGGATCGCGTGCAGCGTCGCCGCGTCGTTGTCGCGCGTGAAGAGCTTCTCGCCCGCGACGCTCTCCCAGAGCACCACGCCAAGCGACCAGAGGTCCGAACGCGCCGTCAGCGGCTTCGCGCGGATCTGCTCGGGTGACATGTACGAGATCTTGCCCTTCACCTGGCCGGTGGAGGTGTGACCCGCCTGCGCGGCGCTCTTCGCGATGCCGAAATCCAGCAGCTTCACGCCGCCGTCGCGGGTCACGAAGATGTTATGCGGCGAGACATCGCGGTGGATGATCTTGAGCGGTCGACCGTCGCGCGCGCGGGCTCGATGCGCGTAGCCGAGACCCCGGGCGGCGCCTGCCACGATGGCCATGGCGACGTGCGTACCGAGCTGCTGGCGACGGAGCACGCACTGCTGCAACAGCCGCAGAAGGTCGGCGCCGTCGAGGTGCTCCATCGCGATGAACGGCAGCGCGTCCATCTCGCCCACTTCGACCACCGCGACGATGTTCGGGTGCGAGAGCTGCGAGGCGATGCGCGACTCGGTCGCGAACATCCGCATGAACCCCTCGGCCTGCGAGAGGTGCGGAAGCACACGCTTGATGACGACCTGGTCGACCTCGCCGTCGTCGAAGGTTCGACGGGCGAGGAGCACCTCGGCCATCCCGCCGCACGCCAGTTGTCGGATGATCTCGTAGCGTGCCGCGACCATGTAGCCGTGCGTCCCGACTGGACCGTATCGCGCGCCCCCTTCGAGCACAATAGCCAGCACCGCGTTCCGCTCGACAGCCCTCGCTCTGGCGATGATGGCTGTGGAGCTCCGTCGGCTCAGGCCACCGACGCTGCGATCGACTGAAGCGCCGCGCAGAGCGTGTAGCGCGCGCGCCGCGACGGCGTGGCCCGCGACCCGAAGCGCGCGAGAAATCGCCGCACCTGCCGCGCCGAGAACAACAGGTCGGCCCGCGCCTCGGCCCGCGCGTGGAGCGCGACGATCCCTTCGGCGCGCACGTCTCCCACGAGCTCACGCGCGGCGTCGAGCGTGTACCCGACGTGGCGCACCTCATCGCGAAGCACGGTCTCGACGACCTTTGCAGCGACGGTTGCACCGCCCTGCTCGCAGGCGTCGAAGTGCATTTCCAACGAGCGAGAGACCCGCCGCTCGAGGTGGTGCGCGTGGGCGAGAAAGTGCGCGAGCTTCGCGCGTCGCACATCGCCTGCGTCGCCGTCGTCGATGCGCCACGGTGCGGGCGTGCACGCGCGGATCACGTGATTGAACACGTCGTCGCCCGCGTGCGCCTCGATCGCGAAGCCCGCGCGCGTGATGGCCCGCGCGAACATCGCCCCGTGTCGTCGCTCGTCGTCGTGGTGCCGCGTGAGCGCCTCGGCGAGCCAGGGCCACGGCGCGTGCCGTGCGGGAAAGTAGTCGTCGACGGTGTCGGGGTAGAGCTCGCCCGCGCGGTAGAGCGACAGCACCCACGCGTGGGCCTCGGGGTCGTCGACCAGGTCGCGGTGCCACGCGCGCTTCATCGCGTCGACGCCGCGCGCGACGATCATCGACGGCATCCGCCGCACGCCGCCGCGAGCAGTCCGACGCCGACGACGGCGAGGAGCGTTCCCACCGCGCCACCGAACCCCGACGCGAGGAACGAACCGAACGCGACGAGCTTCGCGGTGCTCCAGTCGGGGCGCGCGGAGCGGAGCGCCAACGCGAAGACCGCCGTGAAGAACGCGTGCACGACGAGCCCGATCGCGAGCATCGCGCCGTTGCTGCCGTGACCGACCTGCGACACGAGCCACACCGCGCCGACGAGCCACGGAACATTGCCGAGCCCTGCGATGATGAACGCGGGCGCCATCCATCCGGGCTGCGGTCGCGGCGGCGTCGGCCCTCCTTCGCGATACGGCCCGCCCTGCGGCGGCGGTGGAAACGGCGGCTGGTTCATGGCGCGGCGACCTCGGGGAGGGGCGGCGGTCGTCGCGTGCGCCACGCGGTGAGCGCGACGCCGAGCGCGACCATCGGAATGCAGAGCACCTGGTACACCGACAGGCCGTCGACCCACTTCGGCGTGTCGCGAAGAAACTCGCTGCCGAAACGGTACAGCCCGTAGAGCACCAGGTAGAGCGAGAAGAGCCGCGCGTGCAGCACGCGTCGTCGCACCATGGCCATGAAGGTCACGCCCACCGCGAGCTGAAACGCCACCTCCATCAGCTGGGTGGGCCAGCGCGCGATGCCGTCGGCCGTGCGCACCGAGAGCCATCCGTCGTGCGCCGTGCCCGCGCAGCAGCCCGTGAGGTGACAGCCCAGACGGCCGATCGCGATGGAGAACGGGAGCACCGCCGCGAAGCGGTCGTTGGGCGGGAGCGTGTAGCCCACGAGGGGTTTCGCAATCTCACCCGCGGCCCATCCGCCGAGGAGTCCGCCCACGATCGAGCGGCCGCCGTTGAGCGCGCCGCGGAGGCCACCGGGGAGCGGTTCGAAGGGCCAGCGGTGGTCGCCCACGAGGGCCACGAGTTTCGCCGCCGCGAGGGCGCCCACGAGCACGCAGGCCTGCACCATCCAGTACTTCTGACGGTCCGAGCTCCGTTGCATGTGCTTCGTCACGGGGAACGCGAAGAGCACGATGAGCCCGAGCAGCACGGGCAGCGCGTACGTTGTGTAGAAGGTCACGGCGCGGGGCCCCGGTGCGTGTCGTCGCGCGTGTCGCGAGGGGGGCGACTCTACCCGCATCCGCGGGGGCGCGTGTTACGTATCGGAGACCATGAAGCCCACGGCCAACCCGACGGTGATCCTGCGACACTGCGACGCCTACGACGCCGAGCGAATCCGCGTGCTCGTGCGCGAGGCGCTGGAGACCCTCAACCTCCGCCCCCGCGGCCGCACGCTGCTCAAGCCCAACGTGGTCTCGGCGGGCGACGCGTTTCAACACGCCTACACCCGCGCCGAGTTCGTCGAGGGCGTGCTCCGCGCGCTGCAAGACCGCAACGACGGCGCCGTCACCGAGCTCGCGGTGGGCGAGCGCTGCGGCATCACCATCCCCACGCGGCGCGCGTTCGAGGGCGCGGGCTACAACCCGATGCTCGATCGCGTCGGCGCGAAGCGCTACTGCTTCGAAGAGGAGCCGCAGGTCGAGATTCCCTACACGCACGCGGGCCGACTGCGCGACTACGTGTTCACGCCGGAGCCCGTCGCGAAGGCCGATTTCTTCGTCAACTGCCCCAAGTTCAAGGCCCACCCGTGGACCACGGTCACCTTCTCGATGAAGAACTACATCGGGATCCAGGACGACCGTCATCGCCTCATCGACCACGATCACCGGCTCAACGAGAAGATCGCCGACCTGCAGTACATCGTGCAGCCGCAGTTCATCGCCATCGACGCGATCACCGCGGGCGAAGGACGCATGCTCACGCCCGTTCCCTTCCCGCTGAACCTCGTGATCATGGGCGACAATCAGGTCGCCTTCGACGCCGTGTGCTGCGCGATCATCGGCGTCGATCCGCTCTCGGTCGACCACATCCGCCTGGCCCATGAGCGCGGCTTCGGCCCCGTTGATCTCACGAAGATCAACATCATCGGTGATGTGTCACTTGAAGAAGCGAAGGCGCGGGCGAAGGGCTTCAAGGTCGGCCTCATCCGCGTCGAGAAGTACTTCGAGGGCACGAACATCTCGGCCTACGCGGGCGCGCCCCCCGACAGCGAGCAGACCGACTACTGCTGGGGCGGTTGTCCCGGCGCCATCGAGGAGGCCATCGAGATCCTTCGCCTCTTCGACGACCAGGTCGACGCGAAGATGCCGAAGATCCATGTGGTCTTCGGCGCGTACACGCGTCCCCTCGATGTGAAGCCCGGTGAGAAGGTCATCTTCATGGGCGACTGCTCGACCTACGAGGGCCCCATCGGCGACAAGGTCGTGCAGATTCGCAGCACCTACAAAGACCGCGCTTCGAAGGACCCGCACCACGCGAAGCATGACGACATCTTCGTGAAGATGGCGACGGTGATGGCGAAGCTCCGCGCGGGGCGCGACGAGGCCTACCTGCGCTTCGAAGGGTGCCCGGTGAGCGTGGCCGAACAGGTGCTCGCGCTGTGCTTCCTCGCGGGCTCGAAGAACCCGATCTTCGATCCGAAGGAGGCCATTCCGTTCAACAAGGCGTACCTCCAGTGGCGCTCGGCGATGGCCATGAAGCGGCTCCGCGGCATCGCCTACCAGAAGCCCGGCGCGTGTCACCGCGGCGAGGCCCGTCCCGAGGTCGAGTAGGCCTCGCTCACAGCGTCTTCAGGTACTCGATGAGCGCGCGGCGATCGTCGCCGGTGAGCGCGTCGCCGTAGGTGTGTCCGCGGTTGCCGTAGCCGTCGCGCGCGGTGTCGTAGGTCTGCGCGTCGGCCGTGGCGGGCGTGGTGAAGGGCCATCCCACGTCGGTCATGTCGTAGCGGTCGCTCGTGAAGTCGCGGCGCCATCGCGCGGGCCGCGTGCGGCTGTCGAGCAGCGCGGCGAGCGTCGGCACGGAGCCGTTGTGAAGGTACGGCGCCGTCGCCCACACGCCGTCGAGCGGCGGTGCGACGTAGCCCCGCGTGGGCACCATGCGCGCGTCGTTGCGAGAGGGTCCCGCGTACCAGCTCGTGTTGAACCAGGTGGTGAGACGTCCGGGCGTCATGAACTGCTCGGCGTAGCGCGCATCGGTGCCCACTACCGACGCGGGCACGAGGAGGTTCGGGTACGTCGCGCCCTCGCCGTAGGTGCCGTGGCAGCGGGCGCAGTGCGCGGTGAAGACCGTGTGTCCGCGCGCGACGAGGGACGCGTCGGTGGTGCCAGACCACGCGGGCGCGGGCAGCGCGCGCACCCACGCGACCACGTCGTCGAAGTGACGGAGGATCGCGTCGGCCTGCGTCGCATCGCGCACGGCGACCACGGAGACCTGCATGAGCATGCGGGCGAGGTCTCCGCGGCCCATGCCGTTGTAGTAGAGCGCGTTCTTCTTCTTGAGCAGCCACCACGCGGGCGTGTCGGAGGCGATGCGCGGCGCGGAGGGTGATGGGTCGAGGCTCCACGCGGGCGTGTCGCGCCACGAGAGGTCGGCGTTGCGGTGCGAGGCCGCGGCGTCTTCGAGCAGGAACGCGTTGCTCACGCCCTGAAACGGCGCGAGCGCGAAGGGCCCCGACGCCTGCGCGCCCCGCGAGAACGGGAGGTACGCGCGCCACTCGGGCGAGTCTTCGGTGTACTGCGCGCGCACCAGCGTATCGAGGAGGCGGATGCGGCTGCTGCTGTCGGCCGTCGCGTTGACCGCGTGGTTGCCGAGGCCGGGGATGAAGCGTCCGTTGATCGAGGCCGCGTGGCACCCGAGGCAGGTGGTGCCGCCGACGACGCGCACCGTGTGGCCTTCGAGGGTCACGTCGAAGGCGTTGAACGCGCGCGGAAGGCCGGCGTTGTCGCCCGTGCGTCCGAGGTCGTTGGGCACGGTCACGCCCATGAAGAACTGCGCGAAGACCTGGTAGGGGACGCCCGATCCGATGAAGTCGCCGTAGCGGAGGTAGTCCCATCCCGCCGACGCGTCGCCGCTGCGGATCGTGGGCGGCGGGAGCGTCTGCGTGGCGTCGGGTGCGGGCGATCCATCGTCGTCGCAGGCCGTGATCGAGAGCGAGAGTGCGAGGAGCAGGGCGACGCGAGCGCGCATGTCCATCGAGTATCGCGGACGCGCGGCGAACTCCAACGCGCGCTGCGTTCAGCGCTCGGCGGGCGGAGGTCCGTCGACGGTCACGCCGCCCCAGAGGGCGTAGTAGATGCGCAGCACGACGGGGGCCGTGACCTCGGGCGCAGAGACCGCCATGAGCGCGCGGTGAAGGCCGTTGAGCGCGGCGTGCGCGGGCCCCGGGTTGAGTGCGAAGTCGATCATCGGAGCGCGTCCCGCGTGGAGCTCGACGTGCACGACGAGGTCTTGTGGCGACGGGCTCCAGGTCTCGGCGAAATGCGCTTCGAGCGCGGCACGGAGCGGGCGCGTGTAGGCCGCGAGGGTCGGCGCGTCGAGGCCCTGCTTCGGCGGCGTGAGCCCGCGCATCACCCCGATGCGTTGCAGCCGCGCCGCGGGCGGAGGCGGCGGATCTTCATGCCAGCGGAGCGTCGCAGTGCGCGCGTCGGGCGGCGTGTCGAGGGAGCACGGCGTGCCCGTAGTCAGGGCCTCGCGCCAGCGCGTCCACGAGGTGTCGGTGAGCTGAAGGTCGAAGCCGTCTTCGAGGAGCTCCAGACGGTCGCGCGCCGCGCCCGGCGTGAAGCGAACGAAGTTGCCCGACACCGCGGCGCCCTGCGAGTCGGGCATGGGGACGGCCGACACCGCGGACTGTCCCGGCGTCCACACAAGGAGCGCGTCGGCGTCGGGGGCCGCATCGGTGAGCAGCGCGAAGGGCGCGTCGCCGTGCGCGTCGAGCGCGCGGGCCAACACGTCGACGAGGCGCGGCGCGAAGCACAGATCGACGGTGCGGGCGCGCAGCGTTGCGAAGCCCTGCGACACGGCCATGCGCGCGATGGGTGCGAGGGCGCTCTCGTCGTCGGAGGGGTCGGAGATCGGAGCGCGCGACGGGTCCCACCAGAAGGGAGGCGGCGCGCGGCGGGCCTGACGGGCGAGGCGCGCGAGCACGCGCTGCACGCCGAACGCGCGGGCGAGGGAGAGCTCGTCGGGGTGCATCACCAGCGCGTGGAGACCGGTCGGCGGAAGCGGCACATCGGCGATCGGAACGGGCGCCACGAAGGCCGCGCCGAGGAGCTGCGCGGGCTCCATCAATCCGCCCGAGGGAAACACCGCGGTCATCGACGACGCGAGCGGCGCCTCGCCCTTCTGCGCGCGGGTGAAGAGGCCCGTGACGAAGCGAACCGTGTCGAGCGACACCACCTCGACGCCGTCACCGGGCTCGCGCACGAGCGTGAGCGTGAGCTCGGGGTGCCCGATCGCGGCGAAGCCTCGCGTGCGCCAGGTGGTGCAACGGAGGGACGCTCCCTCGTGCGTGACCGTGTGGTCGAAGAGGCGCGCGATGAGCGCGCCAGGCAGCAGTTCGATCGTGGGGGAGGCGCTCACCGCGGGCGACCGTAACGCAGGGCACTTGCCATGCGGAAGCGTCGGTGCGAGCCATCGCGGCCATGAGCCCTGCGAATGCGCTCGCTGTCACCATGACCCACGGCGCTTCGATCGAGGAGGCGCTCGCCGTGGCGCCGTCGATGCTGGAGGCCGTGCGCGATGGGGTTCCGTGGCTCCACGCGGCGGTGTGCGAGGGCGATGCGGTGGTGCTCGGCGCGCGGCAGATCCGGTCGCGGGTCGTCGACGAGGCGGCCTGCGCGCAGGCCCGCGTGACCGTGCTGCGGAGGGCCTCGACGGGGCCCGCGGTGCGACTGCGCGGACCGTGCCTCGCGTGGACGCTCGCGCTTCCGCACGTGGCTTCGCTCGTGGGGGATGCGCGCCCCGAGACGCTGTTGAATCGCAACGTGCGGGTGTTGTTGAAGGGGCTCCTCGCGGCGGGCGCGAAGGCCGCGTACTTCGGGCGCGAGCACCTCGCGGTCGCGCATCGTCCGGCGGTGGCGCTGGGCTACGACCTGCTGCCCGACGGGCGCGTTCTGATCGAGGCGTTCGCAGGGTGGCGCGAGGGCTTCGCGATGGAGCCGACGATCGCCGCGGCGCGTGAGCGCGACACCGACCGATGGCAGGGCCGCACCCCCGTGGGACTCGCCGCGTACGTGACGGACGGCGCGACGCCTGCGTCGGTGCTGGAGACCGTCGTCGCGCGCGCTGCGGAGCGTGCGGGACGTGTGGCCGTGTCGCGCGTTGCGCCTGCAGGAAGGGCGATCGCGGAGCCCGCGGGTGAATCGAGGACGCTCCGCGAGGGCGTGCGCGTGCCCATCGGGTGGGTCGACGCGTGTGGCGGTGACGCGCCGTGGATCGGCGGCGATGCGCTCACCGCGAACGTATGGATGGACGAGGCAGCGGAGGCGCTCGGTGCGGGGCGCGAGGTGCCCGCGTGGGGAGTGCTCGAAGGGGCGCGCGTCGACGATCTCGCACGCGCGCTCGGCGGGTGACGGTCAGCGCGCGGGGAGCTTGTCGAGCCAGGGTTCGAGCTCGCCGAGGAACCACCCGGGCGCTTCGAGCATGGGGGTGTGTCCGAGGTCGTGGTGCTCGACGTACTTCCAGTCGGGGCGATGCGCGGCGAGGCTGCGCGCGGCGCCGACGGGAATGAGCCGGTCGCGCGCGCCGTGGATGAGCAGCGTGGGCGCGCGTACGAGGGAGGCCTCGTGGCGGTACGTCGCGCGGCGCGCGAGGGCGAAGGTGACGGAGCGCGCGGCCTCCATGAACGCGTGGATTCCCCACGACTGCGAGGCGCGCTCGCGGGCGAGCTCGATGTGAGACTGCATCACCGCCGGATCGATGCGCGTCACGTCGACGGTGCAGAGCTTCATCATGTCGCGCACGAGTCCCTCGGGGCCGACCTTCATCGCACGCCGTCGCATGAGCGTCTGCGCCACGCCGGGGATCATGTACGTCGCGAAGAGCGTCGCGACCTTCGGGTTGAACCCCGAGCCGATGGGAATGGGCGCCGCAGGATCGACGAGCACGAGACCGCGTACGAGCTTCGGGTGCTCCGCGGCGAGGCGCATCGAGATCAATCCCCCCATCGAGTTGCCGATGAGCACCGCGCGCTTGAGCGGCGCGACGGCTTCGATGAAGCGCGCCATGAGCGCCACGTTCGCGTCGATGTGGGCGCCGCCGGGGCCGGGCGGCGTGCGGCCGAAGCCGCCGAGGTCGGGCACGAGCACGCGTCCGCGCTTCGCGAGCGCAGGGGTGATCGAGGCCCAGTTGAGGTGCGATCCGCCGAGGCCGTGGATCAGCACGAAGGTCTCTTCGCCCGCGCCCTCGTCGAGGTAGTGAACGCGCACGCCGAGGTCGATGTACCGGGATGCCATGTGTGGCGCGCGAGGATAACCGTGTGCGGCGGCGCGTCCATTGCCCGTTTCTGGACGGTGCGTTGCGCGTGCGGGCAAGTACCCGGCGCACCCGACCGCGCGCCCGCGATCGGCACAACGACCGAGGAACTCCCATGCGCCTTCGTGACCGTTTCGCCTCCTTCGCCCTGGCCGCCAGCGCGACCCTCGCTGCGGGCGCAGCCGCCGCCGATCCGCCCGCGTTCGTGGCGCGGCCCTCGTTGCGCGAGGGGCTCCGCGTCGACGCGTGCAGCACGCCCGAGCGATGCACCACCTGGGTGCAGTTCGCGCCGCGGCCGTACCGCACCTTCGTCGAAGCGCGCATGGCCCCGTCGGGGCGCTTCTTCTACGTGTGGTCGAAGCCCGATGGGCGTCCTCGCGAGGTCGACGTGTTCGCCACGCCGCGCCGCGAAGCCCAGCTCGCGCAGCGCCGCGGACACTGGTCTCCCGGTGCGGGCGGCGAGCTCGAATGGGTCACGCGCGATCGGCTCTTTCACCGCTGGGGATGCGGCACGAACTGCAGCGTCACCCAGCTCTACGACGTCTACGGCACCACGCTCGCGTCCTTCGTCGGCGAAGACGTGGAGCTCTCGCCCGACCGTCGCTACGCGGTGATCGCGAGCGAGCGTGAGGGCACGCTCCTCGACCTCGGACAGGTCACCATGCGGTCGTTTCATGGCAGCGAGCACGAGCGCTTCGCGTGGGACGTCGACTGGTCCGCGCAGCGCGTGTCGATCTGGTTCGAAGACCAGGACCGCACCGATGCGCGCGGCGCCGAGCTCCGTCGTGTGGTGAACCTCGCGCTCGACCCGGCGCCCTCCACGCAGACGCCCGTCGCGCCCGCGTCCGCAGCGCCCCGCGCGCCCGCCGTCGCACCCCGCACCGTGGCCGTGCAGGCGCCTCGCGCAACGCAGCCTGTCGCGCGTCCTGCCACGCCCCGTGCGCCTGTCGTGGCCCCGCGTGCGCCTCGCGCCCAGGCCCCCGTGCGCGCGTCGGTGTCACCGCGGCTCGCCACCACCCGCTGACCTGCGACGCGCCCGCGGCGACCGCTCGCCGACGCGCCGTTGCCACGCCTCCCACGATGACCCATCGTCGTCGCCGAGGTGGCGATCGTGAACATCCCGTTCCTTCAGCACCGTCGCGCGCTGGCCGTGTTGACGAGCGCATCGGTGGGCGCATCGCTCGCCGCCTGCACGGCCGCGGTGTTTCGTGTGCTGTTCCACGAAGCGGCGGCCCAGTTCGCGCTGACCACCGGCGCTCCGACGCTGCTCGTGGGCACCGTGTGGGCGTGGATGCTTCGTTCACCGCGCACGCTTCGAGGCTCGTCGATCCGGGTGGGGTGGGCGTTGTCGCTTCCGCTCGCGGCGCTCAACGGCGCGCTCTCGGCGGGCCTCCTGCTCGGCACCGACGGCGGCGGCCTCTCGCTCGAACGCTTTCTCTCGGGCGCGGCGCTCGGGGCCACGCTGGGCGCGATGTTCTGGCTGCCCGCGATGTTCGCGACGCTGGTGCTGTTCGGCGTTCCGCTCGCGGCGGCGGAGCGACTCGCGCAGCAGGGCCTCGCCGGTCGTGAGCGCGGCGATCGCATCGTGGGCCTCACGAGCACGGTGCTCGCGGTCCTCGCGGTGCTGTTCGCGCTGCCGTCGCAGCGGTACGCGGGCAGCGGCAGTGTGGTGGTCGCGGCGCTCGCGGCGATGGCCGCGCTTGCAGGGCTTACGAGCGCGTCCCTCGCGTGGGGCCGTGAGCGTGCGCGGCGCGCGTTCATTCGCGACGTCGAGGCCGGTCGCGTGGAGCGCTTTCGCGTCGACGACACGCCCGAGGGGCGCGTGCTCGTGCGCGTGGTGACGCAGGGGCAGGGCTATCGCGTCGCGGACTACGAAGAAGAGGTCGCGGCCCTCGATCGTGAGGGCGCGGTCACCGAGGTCTCGCGCGCGGGGTCGTAGCGATCACACCGGGCGGATGACGCGGAGCCGTGCGCCGAGCTCGTAGCACGCGAGGTGTCCGCTCTCTTCGGCGACGTAGAGGGCGCACTGCTCGTCGACGCGCACGAGGTCGGGCACGAGGTCGCACGCGTCGACCTGCGCGAGCACGGCACCATCGCGGGGACGGAGCACGTGGAGCGCGCTCTGCGGCACGAAGAGGGCGCCCGCGCGGAGCTGCACGTCGAGGCGTCGCGGCACATCGTCGGCGACGGGCGCGCGGAAGGTCTGCGCCCAGCGCGTCTCGCCGGTGCTCGCATCGACGGCCACCACGCGGCCCGTCGGGAGGTTGAGCACGACCATGTCGTCGAAGGCCGTGACCGCAGGGCGCGCGTTGTACACGCCGGGCACCGCACCCACCGGCGTGCGGAAGCGCGCTTCGCCCGTGGAGGCGTCCCAGCCCGAGAGCACGATGCCTTCGCGCGTGGCGAGGGCGACGGCGATCGTGTCACCGGCCGCGACGGGGGCGCAGCACGCGGGCGCGTCGGCGTCGGCGGTCCACTGGTGCGAGCCCTCGTAGGCGTCGAGCGCGTGGAGGCGTGCGGGGCCGCGCGATCCTTCGCCGGCGAGCGCGATCACCTGGTCGCGATGCACGAGCGGCGACGATGCGAACGGGAGCCGCGCGCCGTAGCGCCACACGAGCTCGCCGGAGCTGAGGTCGATCGCGCTCACCGAGGCGTCACCCGTGGTCACCACGAGGAGCCTCCCCACGCGGCGCATCTTGAACGCGCCGCCGTGGCGCGAGGTCCAGACCCAGCGCGCCTCGCCGGTGCGGAGGTCGAGGGCGACGAGTCGTCGGTCTCCCTCGGCGAGCACCACGATGCGCGGGAGGCCCGGTGCGTTGACGGCGTGCGCGATGGCGGGTGCACCCACGCGCGGCGCGATGCGGGCGCCCCAGAGCACCTCGCCCGTCGCCACGGACCGGAGCTCCACATCACCGCGCGGAGAGAGCCGCAGGATCGCATCGCCCGCGAGCGTGGTCGCGCCGCGGTTCACGGGCATCGACCAGATCGCTGCGCCCGTCGCGCGATCGAGGGCGTGGAGCTCACGGCTCCCGGGCACCACGAGCTTGTCGCCGCAGAGGAGCGTGCCCGCGAGGTCGAGGCCTTCGATCTCCGCGTGCCAGCGCTGCGTGTAACGGAGGCGGGTCATCGCGGCGATGTCGGGCTCGCCCTCGGTGCTGCGCGCGGCGGGCGTGACGACGCGGTAGAGCGCGGGGTCGGTGTTCACGCGCGTGTCGGGGCGGTCGACGTCGCGGAGCCAGCGACGGAGTGCTCGGGCTTCGCTGCGCAGCGCGCGGAGGCGGAGGTTGCGCGCGAGGGCGCGGTCGGCGCGGGCCATCGACGACGCGAGCGCGAGGGCCGCGTCGAGGCAGGGGCTCACGAAGGCGCGCGGGTCGAGGGCGGGCACGGTGAAGGTTCCGTCGGCGCCGCGGGAGAGCGTGAGCGAGAGCTGCTCGTCGGCGCCGAGGCGCAGCGCGAGCGTGAGGTCGCCCACCACGGCGCGGAGGTGGAACGCGCGTCGACCGGCCCACGCCTCCATGAGCGGACGACACAGCGCGACGAGGCGCTCGACCTGGAGGAACACGAAGCCCTGTCCGAGCTCGACGCGACGACCCCGCAGTTCGAGGCCCATGCGACCGCGCGCGAGGAGGCCGTGGAGGTCGGCGTGGGCGCTCTCGGGGCGCGGTCCGCTCACGGAGCCGGGCACCACGATCTGAAAGGTCACGCCCACCACGGCGTCGGCGCCGGAGCCGCTCACCGCCATGCGCGGACGGCTTCGCCAGCGCACCATCACGGCGTCGCCGCGCTCCACGGGCGAGACCGATCCCTCACAGGCCGCGAGGCGATCGGCGAGCGCGTGGAGGTGGCGCGCGGTGTCGTGGTCGAGGCCGGTCATCGCCGCGAGCACGGCGCGCACCTGGGCGACGAGCACGGTCACCGACACGGGCTGATCGACGACGCGCACGTCGGGCTGGGGTCCGCTGCGGTACACGCTCACGAGCAGCGTCGCGTCGCCGGCGGAGACGCAGAGCTCCCAGGGTGCGTCGTGAAAGGTGACGAAGCCCTTCGAGCTGCGTCCTTCGGCCACGGTCACGCCGACGGTGAGCAGGTCGCGGAGGAAGTACGCCGTGTCGTCGGCGGTCGTCGCGGCCTGGAGCACCTCGCCGGCGAGCGTGAGGTCGAGGCCCGCGCGCAGCTCGCGCACGGCGGCGCTGGCGGAGGATCCCCGAACGGAGCTGGTGGTGCTGGTCGTGAGGTTCAGTTCGAAGGTGGGCATTCGACCTTGCGTGTCCCGCGTGCGCGCGCCGCCTCCGACGTCGGCGGGACCGACACCGCGATGCGGGTGCCTCTGGTCCTGCGAGTGACGTCGTCGGGCGTTCGCGCTCCCGCCGCGTGGTGTTGACGAGGGGATCGTACGGAGTCACCCCCCGCTGCGAAACTTCTCTGCGAAGCCCGCGCGAGGTCGCCACTACGTTGACAAGCGAAGCGCCGCCCACGGCGCGAAGAACCCGCGATTCAGCGCGTTCGACGCGAGAGCTCCGCACGCATGCGCGCCACCGCGCGGAGGCCGTCTTCGAGCACCGCGGCAGCCATCACGCACGCACATCCGACGAGCGGCAGGTGGTAGCGATCGCCGCCGAAGAACACCGCGTGCGTGGCGCCCACGACGAGCACCGTGAGGCCGCACGCGAGATGCGCGCGCGAGGCCTCGCGACGGACGATGCGCGTGAGCACCGAGAGCGCCGCGAGGAGCGCCACCGCCTGCCACGCGAAGGTCATGCGACGGTGCCAGCGTTCGCGCGCCGCGCCGTCGATGCGCGAGGGAACGGCCGCCGCGAGGTACTCCACCGGCGACTCTTCGTACGCGAAGGTGTGGCGCAGCTTCGGCCACGCGCGCGCGGCCCAGGCCCACGGATTGGCGCGGATGTTCCGCAGCGCCACCGCGCGCCAGCAGCGCTCGCGGGCGGCCTCGCCCACGACGCCACGGCAGCCGTCGTCGGGTGTGAGCGCGACCCAGGTTCCGTCGGAGCGCGCGACCGTGCCCGCCGCGAGGTTGCTCGCGCCGTTGGCGCTCACGAGCGCGCATCCGTCGAGGGAGACGCAGTTGCGCACCGTCCACGGGGCCACGAGCGCGAGGGTCATCGCGACGGTCGCGGCCGCGCCGAGCACACGACGTCGCCACGGCCCGGGACGCAGCAGCGGAAGCGCCAGCGCGAGGGGCAGCGCCTGCGGTCGCACGAACGACGCGGCGGCGACGGCGACGGCGGTCCACGGGCGTCGTGCGTCGAGCGAGGCCACGCACGCGAGGAGCGACGCGCCCCACAGCACCTCGGTCATGGGCACCGTCGCGTACACGATCTGTCCCGGCATCAGCGCGAGCGCGAGGCCCGCGAGCAGCGCCACCATTGGACGCGCGACCGTGAGCGCGAGCCGATGCACCGCGGCCACCGATGCAGCCCCCGCGGTGGCGCCCGCGAGCGCGACGACCCACGGCGCGACGCCCACGAGCGCGTAGAACACCGCGAGGTACGCGGGATAGCCCACGGGGTAGTACGCCGTCGGCACGCGCGGATCGGCCGCCGGACCGAACATGAAGCACGAGTATCCGAGGCCTGACGCGAGGCCCCGCGCGGCGCGCTCGTAGAGCACGGCGTCCCACGCGGGCGGCGGCCTCCACGCGTGCCAGAAGGCCATGCGCGCCGCGAACGCGATCGACGCGAGGAGCGCGGTCGTGGCCCGGTGGGATGCGCTCACGGTCGACGCATCCGCCACGCGTGCCACCCCGCGGCCGCCGACGGTGCGAGCAGCGGAACGAGCAGGAGGTGATAGCGATCGGCCCCGAGAAACACCGCGTGCGTGAGCACCGACACCGCCGCCGAACCCATCGCGATGCGCGTCGCCGTGCGATCGACCGCGCGTCGCCGCCAGGCCCAGAGCGCGAAGCCCACGAGCGCCCACCACGCGGCCGTGAGCGTGGCCACCCCGAACGCATAGCCCAGCGGCGCACGCGCGCGACGACCGAGCGCGTAGCTCATGGGGTCGTGCTCCCACGCGAAGCTCACGGCGACCTTCTGCGCCGCGAGCGCGAGCCATCGAATGGGCGCTTCGGCGATGCGCGTTCGTGCGACCGACGACATGCAACGATCGCGGGCGACCTCGCCGCGCGTGTGGGCGCATCCGTCGCCTTCACCGGGACGTCGATAGCCGCCGCGCGCGTCGGCGAAGGTGCCGATGAGCAGGTTGCTCCCGCCGTTGGTGCTCACGAGCGCGCACGCGTCGAGGCGCGCGCAGTTGCGGGCCGTCCACGGTGCGACGAGGGCCAGCGCGGTCACGGCGGCGAGGGCGAAGCGCGTGATGCGCGCGCGCGCACTTCCTGGCGCGGCGAGCACCATCGGGAGCACGAGCAACGACTGCGGACGCACCAGCGCCGCGATGCCCAACGCAGCGCCCGCACCCACAGAACGCGCCGCCGTCGGACGCACCGCGCACGCCGCCGCCACCGCGAGCAACGCGCCCGTGAGCGTCTCGGTCATCGCGGCCGCACTCCACAGCACCGCGCCGGGATAGAGCGCGTAGATCAGCCCCGCGCGCTCGCCCTCGTCGTCACCGCCCACCGCCCTGCCGAGGCGCACGACGGCGAGCACGGCGACCACCGCCGCGACGAGGTTCACGGTCACCGCCGCCAGTCGCGCATCGCGCACGACGGGGAGCGCGAGCGCCATCGCGCCGGGGTAGCCCACCGGATAGAACGCCGTGGGTTTCAGCGTGCCGTACGCGTCCTCGGCGGCGTATCCGAGGCCCGCGGCGATGCGGGCGGCATAGCGGGCGTAGAAGAAGCCGTCCCACGCTGGGGCCACGCGCACGAGCGCTGCGACGGCGACGCGCGTCAGCAGCGTGAGGGCGAGGGGAAGGGCTTCGGGACGCCGCACGGGCGCGCGATACGATGCGAAACGAGCGCGCGGGTCAACCCCACGGTCCCTCGACGAGGCGCTGTTCGGCGAGCTCGGCGAGGTACACCTCGAGGTTCGTGTAGCCCATGAGCGCGGGCGTGGTCATGCCGACGGTGAGGCCGTTGTGGTCCTGCACCGCGGGGTTGAGTCCGTGCGCGCGCTCCCACACGTCGGGCATGCCGTCGCTGTCGGTGTCGACGGGCGCTGTGGGCGCTGCGGCCGGCGACCAGTCGTTGCGTCGCGCGTCGTTCGCGGGGTTGCCCGCGGGGTCCGCGTTGGGAATCACCCCCGCGGCCACGTAGCCGAGGAGTCGACGATCCATCGGGTCGCGCGGAAAGGCCCCGGCGTGCGCGAGCGCGTAGGCCCGCACCTGCGACGAGGGCAGGTAGTTCACCGACGGAAAGGTCATGCGCGCGGTCATCACCCACGCGGGCGGATTGGCGTCGGGGGTGAAGTCGCGAAAGTCGTTGCAGCAGTACACGAGCTGCCAGTCGGTGCGCGACGGCGCGACGTTGAGCCGGTTGTCGCGCATGAACGCCCGCGAGCGCCCCGTGGGGTTCGGAAAGAACAGCATCCCGTAGGGGTAGCTGGGCAGCGCGACGCCGACGTTTCCGACCCAGTTGAGCTGGTAGTACACGGGCGATCCGCCCGCGCCCGACACCCCGTTCGTGTGACCCGAGTCGATGTAGTACCGCTGGTCCCACAGGAGGTTGTTCGCGAGCTCGATGCGCGCCGTCGAGTTGGCCGCCGCGGGGCTCTCACGCGACATCTCGGGGTAGCGCCCCTCGATGCGCACCCACGTCGTGCGGATCACCGACAGCGCATCGAGCTCATAGCCCGCCGCGGGGTTCGAGTAGTTCATCAAGAGCCCGCCGCGCTCCGCGTGGTCGCCGAGGGTCTCGCCGAGCACGCAGTCCTGCACGGTGACGTTGTTCGAGTACGAGATCTCCAGCGCCTCATCGACGGCGTTCTCCGTCGACACGTGGTCGAGCACGACGCGCCGCGAATGACGGATCCGCACGCCGTCGCCGTCGATGTTTCCGTCGCCGCTCGCCGGCGTTCCGGGACGCGACCGCAGGTGGCGCACGACGATGTTGTCGACGCCGCGCACGCCCGCACCGCAACTGCTGTCGCAGAAGTTGTCCTCGTCGGTGAAGAGCCCCCGCACGACGATGCCGCCGGGCGACGTGTGCCCCGCGATGGTCACGTCGCCCTTCGCGATGCGCACGCTCGCGTTGATCACGCCGCTCACCTTGAAGAGCACGTAGCGCGGCCCCGTGGCTTCGAGTGCTGCCGCGAGCGAGCCGGGGCCCGAGGGATTGAGCGTGGTGACGTAGATCACGCGCCCGCCACGGCCCCCCGTCGCGACGGCGCCGAAGCCCTCGGCACCCGGAAACGCCCGCACGCCTGCCGCCGCTGCGATCGTCGGCACCTGCCGCGCGGTGAGCATCGGGAGCGCGGCCATCACGGTGGTTCCCGCGGGCGGGGTGACCATGCCCGGCGTGTCGCTGCGCGCGGCCGCGTCGGTGCGTGTGCCTCCGTCGACGGTGACGTTCACATCGACGCGTGGCGCATCGGGCGTCGACACGGCGTCGCGCGTGGCGTCGAGGACGGGTGTCGCATCGGCCGTCGAGGGGTCACGCAGCGCGATCGGATCCCCGGGAAAGTGCCCCACGCACGCCCCACACAGCAGGGCGCTGACGACGAGGAGGGTCACCGGAGAAGCGCGCACGGCGACGCGGGTTGTATCAACGGCGCGCACGCGCCCGCAACGCGCGGACGCTCCGCAGGGGCCACGGACGCATCGTCCCGCGGGGGGCGCCGCGGGGTGGCGCGGTCGAAGGCGTGTCACGACACGCGGGTGTCACGCGCGCCTCGGGGCGTGCGGCTTTCAAGCACGCATCGCGCGATCCCGCGGGCGATGGGCTGCGCCACTCAAGTCTCCGAGGGCCGCGCCGATGAGGGTGGTGAGACGTCGACGCCGACACGTTCCGATGGAGTGCGCGGTGCGACGTCGCTGTTCGACGCGCGGGGCCGTGCAGGGTCACGGACGCGCGGTCGCCGATCGCCTCCCAGGAGCCGCTGCCCATGCGCGTTCACGTCGCCCTCGTCCTCTCGGCGCTCATCGCCCCCGCGGAACTCCGCGCCCAGGCCTCACGGCCCGTCGCGCCGCCGCTGCGTGTGCCGCGCGGCATGGTGCTCGAAGCCACGATGCAGTGGTTCCGCGGCTCCGTCGAGGTCGCCGCGCCGGGGCAGGGGACGCACCCCGCGACGGCCGGTGAGGTGCTCACCCGCGGCGCGCGCGTCGTCGTCGGGGAGGGCGCCGCCGCTGAAGTGCGCCTCGCGAACGGCACCACGCTCGAACTCAACGAGCGCTCTTCGATGATGATGTTCGCCTCGCCGCAACCCTCGCCGCCGGACCAGCCGCCGTCGATCACGACGACGCTCCAGCGCGGCGTGCTGCGCATTCGCATGGGCGAGCAGCAGGCCGCACATCCCGCGATGCTCATGCCCGTGGGCACCGCGTCCACGACGGTCTTCGTGGGGCGCTCCGACGCCATGCTCGCGGCGGATCTCGGCGGACACATCACCCGCATCGCGACGCACCGCGGACGCATCCGCGTGCGGGCCAACACCCGCGAGTACATCCTCCGCGCGGGGCAGGGCGTGACCGAAGAGTTCGGCCGTCCGCCGACGCCCATTCGCACGCTCCCCGCGGCGCCCGCGTGGCTCGCGACGCCGCCCGCGCGGATCATCTCCGGCGGCGAGCCCGTCGAGGTCTCCGTGGCCTACGGACTCCGCGGCAACGCAGCGCCCGCCGCGTGGCGCCTCCAGGTCGCGCGCGACGCCGACTTTCACGACCTCGTGGTGAACGAGCGCCGCCCCGCCGACGCGCGCCGGTGGGAGAGCGCACAGCTCACCGCGGGCCCCTGGTACGCGCGGGTGATGGCCCTCGACGCCGAGCGCTTCGAAGGCCCCGCGTCGCCCACGGCGTACGTGTTCGTGGCGGCGCCGCGCGTGGTTCCGGGTCGCCTCGCCGAGGGCGCCACGCCGGGCCGCGTCGCGACCGTCGAAGTGCCCGACGGATTCCGCTGCGGACTCGATGGTGCGCCGCCGCGCGCGGTCGAAGCGCCGATTCCCCTCGTGCCCGGCCGCGAGCACGCGCTCTTCTGCCTCTCCGACACGGGGCGCTTCGACCTCCGCGGCATCTCGGTGACCGCGGCGCAGTCGGGACCGCTCGTGCGCGAGGTCTCGCTGCGCGGCGTGTCGTGGGGCGAGAGCGTGCTCGGCCTGCGCCTTCGCGACGCCGAAGGCCACGGGGTCCCCTACGCCGACGTGACGGTCACCAACGACCAGGGCGTGACCGTCGATCCCGTGCGCGAAGCCTCGGAGCGCGGGGTCTACAACGCCGCGATCCACTGGCCTCGCGGCGTGAACCGCGCGCGCTTCCGCTTCACGATCAACGGCGCCGAGAGCTTCGAGCAGGATCTCGCCCAGGGCGACTGACCGGCCTCGCGAATCGTCGCAGCGGCCCCTGTTCAGCCCCAACGATCGGGGGCACTCTCGACATCAAGTGCCATGTCGACCCTCCTGCCCACCGTGACCGCGCGCGGCGCCCTCGCGTCGACCCGCGCGCTCTTCCTCCTCGCGTCGGCATCGCTGACGCCGCTCCTCGCCCAGCACCTCTTCAACGCCGATGCGCCCGTGCGGGTGGTCGCACTCTTCGCCCTCGCGGGCATGGCGGGCTCGCTCGCGGTGTCGCGCCTCGCGGTGCGCTCCGACCTGCGACGTCCGGCGCTGCGGGTGTTCGCCACGGCGCTCGGGCTCGGCATCCCCCTCGGCATCGCGGCCGCGTTCGCCGCGGCGCACGAGACCGACACGGCGCTCTCCGGCGACCGCATGGTGCTCGCCACGCTGTTCGGCGGCATCTACGGCCTGGCCACCGGCGCCGCCTTCGGGGCGGCCTTCGCGCTCTGGACCCGCCGCGTGCGCCTCGCGCTCGGTGAGCCCTCGGCCCTGGGCTCTCAGCGCCTCACGATGGAGGGCGGCCTCGCGCTCTCGCTCGCGGGCGCCGTGGGCATGGCGAACTACCGCATCCCGGCGCTCTCGCTGGCGAGCGCGCTCCTCGGGTTCGCGGGCGTGGTCGTGACCCTCGCGGCGATCGTGCGGGTGATGCGCCTCCAGTCGCTCTTCGCGTCGATGGGGGCGCCCAACAGCGCCTACGTGGTGGTGCCGCGCACGCAGGGCACGGAAGCGCCCGCCTTCGCGTGGGCGCCGCCCCTCGACCGCATGATCGTGCGCACGGGCGATCCCGCGGCCGTCGACGCGTCGGCGCCCTTCCGCGGTCGCAGCCAGGACGAACCCATCGCCGTCGTGCCCGCAGACCTCTCCCACGTCCGTCGCGCGATCGGCGCCGCGGTGGCCTTCGGCTTCGTCGCGATCGTGGCCTCGGGCGCGCTCCAGGTGGGCGCGTTTCTTCTGAGCTGCACCACGTCGTCGTCCTGCTGCCACTGAGCGCACCGCGCGCTCATCCCTCGTTGGGCACCGCGTCCGGCGGTTCGCTCTCCACCGACCGATCGAGCCAGGCCACCATCCGCTGCGCATACTCGCCCAGCGCCGAGGGGAGGAGCAGCTCGGGCGCGCGCTCGTCGGGGTTCTTCGGCGGCGCGAGCGCCTCCCAGAAGGCGTAGTTCACGGCGAAGCGGAGGTTCTGTTCGAGCTGCGAGCGCGCATCGCTCGGGTGCTCGGCGTAGCTCGCGAGGGTGAACTCCACGTCGGAGTTGGCCTCGCGGCTGCCGAAGCTCACCACGCCGATCGCCTCCCCCGAGAGCGCGAGAATGGGCACGCACACGATCCACTGGTGCGGGTGCTCGGTGCCGTAGATGTGCTGCCCCTCGACGCTCGGACGATAGATCAGCGAGCTCTTGGCCCTGCGCCGCTGGTGCCACGTGGCCGTCGACGCGAAGCGGAACGCGTGACCGGCGACGCCCGCGCCGAACGAGAAGCGCGTGCCCCAGTGTGAGTTGTTGAGGCGCCCGTACGCTGCGAGGAGGTGGCGCTCCTCGGGGTGCCACACGAAGCCGACCACCGAGAGCGCGGTGAGCTCCGAGTCGGGGAACACACTCGCGATGCCCTCGTCGAGGGTGCGGCTGAGAAGCTCCGAGAGACCGTGCGCGCCGGTGCGCTCGCTGCGGGTTCGTTCGAGCACCGCGCGGGCGATGAACTCGGCCTCGCGGTCGTGCGCCGACGACACGCGCGGGCGAAGGCGATACGCGACGGTGTAGCGGTGATCGAGGAGCGGCGCGTCGACCTCGCACACGACGCGATGGCTCTCCTGCGCGGTGACACGAAACAGCGAGCGGAAGGCGTCGCGCGGCACCGACTCCCACCACTCGTTGCCTCCCTCGGTGCGTCGGTGATCGACGATGGGTCGCACGCTCTGCGGGTCGATGCCCGGCAGCGACGGGTCGTAGGTGATCGAGATCGTGAGGCGATCCGTCGGGATGTGGACCTCGTGCGAGCGGTACTCCTCTTCGTCGAGGTGCACATCACCCGGGCGCATGCGCTCGTCGCGCGTCACGAACCGGAGCTCCTCGGCTGCGAGCAGGTGCGCGTTCGAGATGGAGTAGCTCCACGTGAGCGATTCGGTAAAGGCCTCGTTGGCCGCGAGGGCGTAGCGCACGGTGCCGTCGGGGCGGTCGTCGCGCACGACGCGCCAGAGCCCGCGGTGCGTCTCGGCATCGTTGGGCGCCCACACCATGCCCGCGTGCTTGGGAATCACCGCGAGCGTGAGCCCTCCCTCGACGGTGAGGTCGTCGATCTGCACGCGCACGTCGGCGATGCCCGTGGAGTGCACGTGGATCTCACGCCGATGCGCCCCCGCGCGGCTGATGCGCGGACGGCGGCCATCGCCCTGCGGCAGGAGGTAGAAGCGCGGCTCCCCCGCACGGCGAAACACCCCGACGTTGCGGCGCTCCCACACCTCGACGTTCGCCTGACCGGGAAAGAGCTTCACGATCGAGAACTGTCGGCCCACCGCGTCGGGACGCTCCTCGGACCGCGCGCCGATGGATCCGGTGCTCACCACCACAAAACGGTCTCCGAAGAAGCGATCGAGAATCTCACCCGCGGCCTCATGGGTGTGTCCGTGGAACCCGATGCGAAAGCCCGCGTTGTGCAGCTCGCCGATGTCGAGCAGCGTGAGGTGATCGGGTCGTCCGGGCTCGCCGGTGATCCCGTGGTGCCACACGGCGACGCGCAACAGCTTCCGCGCGTGCGTGCGTGCGTGCTCGGCGGCGCGAATGATCGCGAGTCGACTGATCGTCGCGCCGTGCCAGTGGCGGTCATTGCGATGGCACGAATTGAAGCCGTAGAACGCCACGCCCTCGTCGGCGAAGACGTGCGCCGACCAGTGGTCTGCATCGTCGGGCGAGGTGAGGTCGAAGGGGCGGCTCGGCCCTGCCATTCCGTGCTCGTAGAAGGGCGTGAGCAGGTGCGTCTGCAGGTTGTGAAAGCGCTGTCGGTAGCGCTCGGGATCGATGCGCACGATGCGATTCGATCCGTCCGCCGCGATGACGTGACGCGCACCCGCGCGGTCGGGCGCACGCTGGAGCTCTGTCAGAAACCGCCGCGGGTCGCGCACCCCTTCCGACTTCACATAGTCCGCGAGGGGAACCTCGTCGCCGATGGGCGCCTCCCAATCGACGTCGTGGTTGCCTGGCACGAAGATCACCCGCGCCCGCTCGCGGTTGTGCTTCGGCGTGAGGAGCTTGAGGAGCCGTGTGCGCGCGAACTCCAGAAGCCGCGCGTACTCGGGCTCCGACGCGCGCTGGGCGAGGTCGCCGCTCACGATCACGAAGTCGAAGGTGCCCTCGTCGAGCACGGAGCTCGGGCCGTTCCACACGCTCTCCAGCGTCTCGTCGGGCGCGGTGATGTGCAGGTCGGAGACGTGGAGGATCTTCATCGCGGCGCATCGTAGTCCCGCCGCGCGCCGCGCCGCGAACCCGCAGCGGACATTCACCGCCCGGGCGCGAGGCTCACCGCGAGGGCTGCGTGCGGAGCCACACGGCGAAGTCGATCACCACGCGGCGCAGACGGTCTTCGACCTCGCCCACCGAGGGCGCGCCGGGTCCCGTGCGATCGGGGTCGGGCTCGTAGAGAAAATCCCGGTCGTCGAGGGCGAGCACGTGCGCGCCGACGTCTCCCTCGGCGCCCGCCACGACCACGAGCGCATCGGGCGTCGCATGCGCGGGAATGGCCGGCCCGTAGCGCGTGCGATCCGCGTCGTTGAGGTACTCCACGCAGTCGCGCGTGGCGCCCACGTGCACGTCGCAGTCGACCACCTTGCGCCCGACGACATGCACGGCGCGTCCGGCCTGCGGTGCGAGGCCCTGCGTGCGGAGCGCGTCGTGAATGATGCCCAGCGCGCGCACCCGTTCGAGCGGACGCATCGCGTGAGACGATGCCTGGTGCGTCGCGCCGCTGCACGCGGCCGCGAGGAGCGCGGTGAGAGCGAGGAGGAGCTTCATGGCGTACGTCGCCGGTGCACTACCACGCGTCCATCGGGGCAGGCGAAATGCGCGCGACGGTCAGTCGACGTCGAAGCCCCAGCCCACCATCGCGTCGGGCCCGCGAAACGACTCGAAGCGCGCCGACGCCACCACGCGACGCACGCACGTGATGAACTCCGGCGGCCCGCCTCCACCGCTCACGCGCGCCGCGATGGGACGCCCGTCGTTGCGGATGCGCAGACGAACGCTCACGCGACCGTGCGGGCCGTTGCCCTGGTCGTCGGTGGTGGCCGCGGCGCAGTTCCCGAGGCGGCCCATGAGCGGGTTCATGCCGCGCGTCACCTGCTCCGGTGCGATGCCGAGCGGGCCCTCTCCCGCGCCGCCCATGTCGTAGTTCACCTCGGGCGCAGGACCGAGATTTTCGGGCAGCATCGGCCCCGTCTCGGTGATGCGCGGACGCGGCATGTCGTCGGCCTCATCCTCGGGTTGTGCGGGCGCCTGCGGGTCGGCGTTGGTGCGCGCGTTGGTGTTCGCCGCCACGCGCACGCCGCGTCGACGTCGGCCCCTTCGAGCGCGTCCACCCGCGTCGCGCGCAGCGTCGACGGACGCATCGGCAGCGGGGGTCGCGGAGGGCTTCTCGTCGGGGCATCCGGGGCATCCCGAGAAGAGCGTCGCGGCGATCGCGAAGGGCAGAAATCGTCGGCTCATCATGGTCGATGGAGGGCGGTCGTCGCGCGCGGTTCGGCGCCGCACACAAGCGTTGACGCGCGGGAGCGGGGCGTGTCTACCATGCGCGCACGGTGAGATCGCGAACTTTGTTTTTCGCTGCGGCGCTCGTGCTCGCAGCGCATCCAGCGGCCGCGCAGACGGCCCCCGATGAAACGGAACCCGGCGCTGCCTCTGCGGGCTCTGCGGGGTCGTGGCGGCTCTATCCCAACGAGCGCCACATCGTCGTGCGCGCCGAAGCCACGGTGGGCGCACGGCTCAACGACCCGTACGCCGCGGGCACGCTCGCGCCGATCTCGCCGCTGCTCCAGGGGAGCTACCAGTTCCTCCACGTCGCGGGCTTCACGATGGGACCCTCGCTCGGCGTGCAGCTCGGCCTCGACGCGACCGGCGCGCAGGTGGCCTTTCAGCCCGGCTGGCAGGTGATGCGTCGCCTCTCGCCGCGCTTCGGCGTGTCGGGCCGCGTCGAGATCCCGTTCCTGCTCACGCGGGGTGCGTGCGCGGCGGATCGCGTGCGCGCCGACAACGGCTTTCCCGGGTACGGCTACAGCCTCAACCGCACGACGCTGCCCGTGCCGAGCGCGGGCTACTGCCCGACGCTGGGCCTCGGCGTCGAGGTGGGCGTCGGCGCTGCGTTCTATGTGACCTCGGGCATCGCGATCACCGCCGAGGGCATCTTCGACGTGTACTTTGGTGACTCGCGGATCGTGTTTCCGATCGTCGGCGGCGGCCTCGGCGTGATGGTCGACTACGAGGTGCTGCCGTGAACGACTCGACGAACAAGCCCCGCCGCGCGCGCGCCGCGTCGGCCCTCTGGCTCGTGGTGCTGTCGGCGCTCTTTCTCGCGGGCCCCACGCCCGGCGACGTCGGCGGATGCGGCGGAAGCCTCGCGAACTCGCCGCTCCCGGGCAACCCCGACGAGCAGCAGTACGACTACTTCGAGCAGGGGCTCTGCGCGAACATGTGCTTGCGCCTTCGCGAGTGCGGCGTGCTCTGCCTCTCGCTGCGCGGCGCCGGCGCCGACTGCGTGAACGACAGCCAGCAGGCCTACCAGCAGTGCCTCCGCGGCCAGCTCCGGCAGGACATCTTCGGCAGCAGCGCGTGCCCGCACAGCTGCGCGAACTACGGCTCGCGCTACGCGGGCGCCTCCGAGCAGGACGTGCAGACCTGCGGTCACGCCATCAACGCGCTGAGCTGCGACGGCATCGCCGACGTGATCCGCCAGCCCCCGGGGCAGTGCCTCGCGGTGTGCGTGCAGTGAGGAGCCCCGCCGTCATGCGTAGCACCACGACCCTCGCGCTCCTCGCGGGCGCCGCCGCCCTCGCCGGCGGATGTTCGATCTTCTCGTCGCCCGCGGACTACGCCCTCTACCGCGCGTACCGCTACGAAGCGCCGGGCCCCGATCGCCTCGCCTCGGGCAGCCGCTACCTCGCCGAGCGCCCCAACGGCGCCTTCGCCCACGAGGTGCACGGCGTGGTCGACGCCGCGGAAGAAGACTTCTGGGCCGACCACCGCAGCTCCGTCGACGGGCTCAACGAGTACCTCCACGCGTTCGAGCGCGGCCCCCACGCCGACGAAGCGCGCCAGCGCCTCCGCGTGTTCGAGCAGGCCCGCGCACAGCAGGAGGCCGAGCGCCGCGCCCGCGAAGACGAAGAGCGTCAGCGCCGCGAGGCCGAGCTCCGCGAGACCGCCGCGCGGCAGCGCCTCTGGGCGCGCCTCGGATTCAACCGCTGGGTGCGCGTGTTCGGCGGACTCAACGGGTGGGGTCAGAGCTTCGGCCCCATCGTGCAGCAGAACCCGGACTTCAACGCGCAGTTCGAGAACGAGCCGCCGCAGTGCCGCGGCGCCCACTGCCGCAAGAACAACAATCTGGACTTCTACATTCCTGTTCCGGGTCGCTCGGCGGTGCCGCGTCGGCTCGCGTTCACGCTCGACATGGTGCGCCAGGGCACCGAGCGCAACGTGAACCAGGCGCTCTTCGTGCTGCATAACCGCGGCCTCACCGCGTGGTGGGAGCTCGAGAACCAGCAGGTCGCCGACGCCGAGAGCCCCGAGGCCCGCGAGACCGCCGTGCGATGGACGATGGATCAGCTCCGCGCCTCCGTCGTGGCCGCGTTCCCCGAGGCGCAGGAGACGCCCGCCGAGCTCTACGGCCCGCCGCCGGAGGCTGTCATGCAGGGCGTCGAAGAAGACGAGAACGCCGAACCCACGGCCGTCGATCCCAACGCGTGCGTGATCCCCTCGCAGCCCCTCGGCGTGCGCTGGAGCGCCGTCGTCGGATGCACCGGCCTCACGACGCCGCGCTTCACCGCGCCCGCGGAGGCGACCACCGCGCACACCGCCGCGCTCGGTGGCACCGCCGAGCCCGCCGTGACGCCGCACGCGTGCCTGCGCTTCGATGCCTACGCCGCGATCGATGGCGAGGGCATGAGCACCGACGAGGGGCTCCACGTGAGCCTCATTCCGCCGTGCGCGATCCCTGCGGCGGCGCCCCCCGCGCGCCCCGGTCGGCCCGGTGCACGTCCGCCTGCCCGCCCTGCCGCCCGACCCGGCGC
>CAMFHP010000091.1 GCA_945952225.1 uncultured Myxococcaceae bacterium | reverse complement strand
CCCGGTGAATGAATTCACCGGCAGCAAGGGGAAAGTCCCTGACGGGACTCGCGCTTCGTTCACCGGAAGCTCGCGGGCCCATTCGCTCGATCGCGCCCGCTGCTCCGCACGCGGGACCGTGAACACGATCGGAAACACACCCGAGCAACGTGCCGCGAAGGCGACGCAGGATCGCGAGTCCCGTCAGGGACTTTCCCTTCCCTGCCGGTGAATTCATTCACCGGGAGGACGCGGGCCCATTCGCTCGACCGCTCCTGCTGCTCCGCACATGGGCCCATTCGCTCGATCGCTCCTGCTGCTCCGCACACGAGCCCATTCGCTCGATCGCTCCCGCTGCTCAGCACGCGGCCCCGTCGCTCGATCGCGCCCGCGGCTCAACACGTGGGACCGTAAGCACGATCGGAAACACACGCGTCCTGAAGGCCCGCCACGTCGACCACGAAGCAGAAGCGCACGTCGCCCCGTTCGAGGCGCGCGAAGGCGTCGTTCACCCGCTCGATGGCGACGGTCTCGACGTCGGCCGTGATGCCGTGCTCGCCGCAGAAATCGAGCATCTCCTGCGTCTCGCGGATGCCGCCGATGTTCGACCCCGACAGGCTCTTTCGCCCCACGATGAGCGGGAACGCACCGACCGCGAGCGGCTTCAGCGGAAGGCCCACGAGCGTGACCGTTCCGTCGCGCTTGAGGAGCCAGAGGTACGCGTTGATGTCGTGGTCGCTCGAGACCGTGTCGAGCATGAAGTCGAAGGTGCCGGCGTGCCTCTTCATGGGTGTGCGCTCCTCGCAGGGCATGACGGCGCGCGCGTGCACCACACCGCGCGCTCACGTCGGCTGCGACGCTCGTTGCCCTGCGCTCGAAGGGAGAGATACGTCCCGTGCGGTGCGAAGAAAACGGGCACGATCGGGATGGCCCGTTTAGAAGAACTTCACGATCGTGTGCGGGCGACGGCGCGCGCGACCTCGACGAAGGCCTTGAGCGCCGAAGACACCTGCGACGCGCGCGGGTAGTAGAGGTAGAGCCCCGGAACCTGCGGCGCATACGCTTCGAGCACGACGCGCAGCGCGCCCGACTTCAGCTCGTCGCGGATGCGATCTTCGAGCGCGTAGAGGAGCCCGACGCCCGCGGTCGCGAGCACGCGCATGAGCTCCGCGTCGTTGGTCGTGACGGGACCGCGCACGGGGACGCGCCAGTTTCGTCGGCCGCGTTCGAGCTCCCACGCCCACGGATCGCCGCCCGCGTTGCGGCGGATGCAGAGGCAGTCGTGGGCGAGCAGGTCGGCGGGCTTCATCGGCACGCCGCGGCGCTCCAGGTACGACGGGGCGCCGGCCACGACCACGCGGGTCGGACCGGTCAGGCGCACGTGCATCATGTCCTGGTCGATCGCTTCGAGGAGGCGGATGCCCGCGTCGAACTCGCCCGCGACCGCGTTGACGAGGCGGTCGTCGACGTGGGCCTCGACCTCGACCTTCGGGTACTTCGCGACGAAGCGGGGAATGAGCTCCGCGAGGATCAGGGAGACCGACGCGCCGGGCACGGTGAGCCGCACACGTCCGGTGATCTCTCCGCGCTGCGTCTTCGCGTGCTTGATGGCGTCGAGGGCCTGGTCGATCGCGGGCCCTGCGTTGTCGAGCAGGCGGTGTCCGGCCTCGGTGAGCGCGACGCTGCGCGAGGTGCGGGTCAGCAACGGAACGCCCACGCGCTCTTCGAGCTGCCGCACCGACTGGCTCAGCGCAGAGGTCGAGACGCCGAGCTCTCGTGCCGCCGCCGCGTAGCTGCACCGACGCGCGACGACGAGGAATGCGTGGAGGCTGTTGAGCGGCGTGTGCGCCATGGTCCGGTGGTTCCACCGAGGGTTGGGGGGCGGTCGCGCGCGACGATCGTCGATGTGTTCGCGGCGTTCAAGACGCGCGCTGCGGCGCACGGATGCGTGCTCGATGGGAGCGCACCCCGCGCTCGTTCATCCCGCTTGACGCGCTTCGCGCGACGGTGCGACGACCGTGCGAGGGTGATTCCCGCGGGAGGCGCGCGATGGCGATTCGTGAGGTGATCTCGGTGTACTTCGAGGGCGAGAAGGCCGCGGGCCTCACGCTCGCCGTGGTGGGCCTCGTCGCGGTCGCGTGGGCAGCACTCGTGCGCCGTGGCGGTGACTGGCGCGGGATGTTCTGGCCCCTCGTGGTGATGGGCGCGCTCCAGCTCGCGGTGGGCGTCGGGCTCTACGCGAAGACCGACCGTCAGGTGGAAGGGCTCCACGCGCAGCTCGCTTCGAACCCGCAGGGCTTCTACGCCGCCGAGGTGCCGCGCATGGAGCGCGTGCAACGGAACTTCCCGATCATCGAGGTCGTGGAGATCGCGATGCTCGTCGCGGGGGTCGCGCTCGCGATGGCTTCGAAGGGGCGGCTCACCGGGTGGGGCGTGGGCATGGGCATCACGCTCCAGGCCGCGGTGATGTTGGTCTTCGACCTGCTCGCCGAACGGCGCGGTGCGGTCTACCTCGAAGCGCTCCTGCGAGGGCGGTGAGGGCCTCGTCTCCGCTGCCGCGCCCCCAGAACGCCTGCACGCGATTCAGCGGCAGAAATGGGGTTTCCTGCGCAACCGCCCGGAGCTACGACGCGGTCAGGTGGAGCACGCCCCAGCCGTGTCCGTCGGGGTCGACGAAGCTGTGCGAGTACATGAAGCCCAGGTCTTCGGACTTGTCGTAGGTGGTTCCACCGGCGGCGAGGGCGCGGGCCACGAGCGCGTCGACCTCGTCGCGGCTCTCGCAGCTCAGTGAGACGAGCACCTCGACGGCGCGGCTCGTGTCGCACACCTCCTTCGGGGTGAAGGTGCGAAAGAGCTCGTGACGGGAGAGCATCACGAGGATCGTGTCGCTCACCACGATGCACGCGCCCGCGTCCGACGAGAACTGCGGGTTCTTCTGGAACCCGAGCGCCTCGTAGAAGGCGACAGACTTCGCGAGATCGCGCACGGGAAAGTTGAGATAGACCTGTCGGCTCACGGCATCCTCGCGGGCGCTCGGCGTGGTGCGCCGAGGGGGAAACGTCGGCGTCGAAACGTCACGCGCCCTTGTACCCGACGCCACGTCGGGGCCGCGAACAACGCGCAATCCGTGACCCGTGAACCGCCCTACGTCCATCGGCCAGGTCGCGTGGTGCTTGTCCGATGAACTGCCTCGGACGTGCGGCCCTTCTCCCGAGAGGGAGTGAAGGGCTCCTGGGGGATCGAGTCCATCGACGGGTTGCCGGTCGTTCGTGCCGTGTAGCATCGCGCGCGGAGGCCCCGCCGTGCGTCTGCGCGATCCGCGATTCCTGCATCCCCACACGCTCGTCGCGCTCTCGGTACGCCGCGACGGCGCGCGCATCGACACCCTCGACGCGCTCCACACCCTCCGCACCTGGAGCCGCGACGGCGCGCTGCTCACGGAGCACGCCAGTTCCAGCGCGAGGCCCTCACCGGGCGGCACCCTCTGCGAGCACGACGGGCGCGTGCTCTGCAGCGCAGAGAGCGATCTCCGCTGCGTCGACGCGGCCGATGGGCGGGTGCTCTTCGTGATCGCGGGCGCGGGCTGGGCCGAGGTCGTGGCCGACGACGTGGGGCTCTGGGTGCTCACGTACGAGCGTCTCGCGCACCATGACTGGCGCGGGGCGTTGCGGTGGTCCGTCGACGTGCGGCCGAAGGAGACCGCGATGGGGCTGACGCGCGGGCCCGACGGCACGCTCTGGCTCCGTGGCAACGAGGGCGACGTGGAGCAGCGCGACGCACACACGGGCGCGTTGACGAGAACACTTCCGGGTCGCGGCGAGTGGGGCGCGCGCGATGTGTCGCCCGACGGCGCGTGGCTCGCGATGGATGGCGGCGGCCACGCGATCGTGCTCGTGCACCTGGTCACCGGCGAGGAGCGCGTGCTTCCTGCGCCGCGGCGCGCCTTCGGCGTGCGCTTCCTGCGCTTCGCGCGCGAGGGGCGTCGGCTGATCGCCGCCTTCAACGACGGCGGTGTCGTGTGCTGGAACCTCGACGGCGACACGCCCACGGAGCGCTGGCAACGCACGCTCCCGATCCCGCGCTATTGCCCGCTCGCGCTCGATGGCGAGCGCCTCGTCGTCGCCGCCAACCTCCGCGTGTGGACGCTCGATGTGGAGAGCGGCGAGGGCGGTGTGACGCCGCCGTGTTCCGTGATCCGCGGCCTCGCCCATCGCGACGACACGCTCTACGCCTTCGCGACCAACGACCTGGGAAGTCAGCCGGAGCAGCGCATCCATCGCTACGCGCGCTCGTCGGGTGCGTGGCGCGACGCGCTCGACGGCGCGCACTTCTTCTCGCCGACGCCCGACGGCGGACTGCTCTGCGGCGCGCAGGTGCGCGTGCTGCGCGGTGACACGGTCGACACGCTGATCGCGACGCCGCCGCAGGGATACTGGTTCAACCGCGAGTTTCGACGGGCCCATCTGCTCGCCGATGGCGACACGGTGGCCGTGCTCGAAGGCGGCAACCGCGGATGGGTCGAGCTCTGGTCTCTCGCGCGCGGCGTGGTGCTGCACGCGTTCAAGAAGCGCTACGTCGACCTCGACGTCTCCCGCGATGGAACGGCCCTGCTCGTTGTGCCCGAGAAGTCCGAGCTGCGATGGATCGACGTGTCGAAGCGCGCCGTCACGCGCACGATTCCGCTCGGTCGACGGCGCCCGAAGCGGGTGCGCCTCTCGCCCGACGCGACGCGCGTCGCGGTGCTCGATGGCAAGGGTGTGCTCACCGTGGTCGACCTCGGGTCCGGCGAGGTGTGCTGGGAGTCGGCGAAGAAGGTCGCGCACGACGACGTGGCGTGGTGCGACGACGGCGCGTCGCTGTGGGCCGTGGGCGCGGCGCTCACACGCTACGAGGCCGCGACGGGCGCGGTGAACGGACGGTGGCCCGTGGCGGGTCACGCGGTGCTTCCGTTGCCCGATGGGCGCGTGGCGATCGGCGGCGCGGGCGAGGTCACGGTGTTCACGCCGACGTGAAGGCGGGGGTGCGCGTGGCGGGTGTACGCGCGGATCCTCGGTTCACATCGCCACGCATCCTGCGCCGCGGCAGCGTGAATCGGTCGCTCGTGACGACCGCGTGGATGATCCCGACGCGGCGCGCATCGGCACGACGCCGCGGCACGTGTCTCCCTGGTGTGTGTGTCCATGATCTGCCGCGACCTGCACGAGGGACGCGTCGGCCTCGCAGTCGCATCGCATCGATGCCGCGCGTCGCGGCGTTGGCCGCTCAGTCGACGGCGGCGTCGCGCATCGAAGACATCCCGACGGGGATCTCGTGTCGGGTCACCGCGTAGGTCGCCATGCGGCACGTAGATTCGCAGTGGGGTCCATTGGGCATCCACGTGCTGTAGGCCACGGTGCTCCCGGCCTCGGCGATCACCGTGTTCGTCGGAGTGTGGACCACGCGCAGTTCGTAACGGTCCTCGTTGCGAAGGCCGTCCCACTCGCGGATTCCGAGATCGATTCGGTAGCGTCCGTCGGGGTTCATGACCACCACGCAGTAGGTCGAGAGGCTGCCCTCGACGTCACAGCGGACACCCACGTCGGGTCCGGAGGGAAGCCGAGGCACCGTGGCCGAGATGCACTCGTTGTTGCGACACACACGGATCGTCAGCGCCGTCACGACATCGGCGGGGAGCGCGGTGATGCCGTCGAACATGGCCACATCGATGCAGCCGATCAGCGTGCAATGGCGGCCCATGGGTTGGACTGGTTGTTCCGTGCCGCAGGATGACAGAAGCGTGGTGATCAGAATTCCGGTCGCTGTGCGAACACGCATCGCGCGATGACAACACACGGCGCGTCCACGAGGAACCCGCGCCGGCACACGGCGCTCAGGGCTCCCACGCGTTCGCGGGAAAGGGCTCGGGGGTGATCGCCGTGCTCTCGATGAGCTTCACGGGCGTGGGGTCTGCGGGCACGCCGCGCGGGGCCGTCGCGAGGCAGCGGTACACCCGCGTGCGGCGCCATGTGCCCTCGCGCTCGGTGACCACGATGCGACGCGGAGACACGTCGTAGGAGAAGTACACCGTGGGCTGGCGGGTCGCGACGCGCGCCGTGATGCGTCCCTCGTCGTCGCGCTCCCAGCGCACGATCGACCGGGCCACGCCCGCTTCGTCGAAGGACGATTCCTCCCGCGCGAGACGTCCTTGCTCGTCCCACACGTAGACCATGACGATCTGCATTCCTGCGTGGAGCCGTTCGACACGTTCGGTGCTCACCCGATGGCCCGCGGCGTCGTAGCGGTGGTTGTACCCGCCGTAGAGCCCGAGGTCTCGAACGCCACCGCGAAGCTCGCGTACGAGGTTGCCGCGCTCGTCCCAGGCCCAGCCGCGATAGTCGAGGTCCCCGCGCTCGTTCCAATCACCGAGGCCGCGGAGCTGGTCGCCCTCCCACGTCAGGCGCGTGATCTGGCCGTCGTCGCACGTGGCCTCGATGCAGTGCCCCGCCGCGTCGTAGCGGTACGCGCACTGCTGCCGGGGAGAGTCTGCGCTCATGGAGACGCGCGTGCGCGACACGACGCGTCCGCGCGCATCGCGATCCCAGAAGGTCGCCGGGGGAAACGCCGACCGCGACGTCACCTGCGCGCGCGCCGTGAGGCGGTCGCCGTCGAGCAGAAACACCGTGCGCTCCGTGGGAGCGTTGTCGTCGATGATCGTGAGGCCGAGGTCGTTCCAGAAGTACGTGAACGACTGCGCGGTCCGCGACATCCCGTACTCCCCGGAGGGGACGACCTCGCGACGCGTGGCGAGCCTTCCCTGCGCATCGAAGGTGACGTGGAGGTCGGTGTCGAGCACGCCGTCGTTGCGCGCCTCGCGGTCGGTGAGCGCCCAGTGCGCGCAGGGTCCGCCGCCCACGGTCGCATCGTCGTCGGCCGCGCCCGCGTCGGCGTCGGATGCGAGCGTGTCGACGGAGCTCGCACAGCCGACGAAGGCCGTGAGCGCGAGCGCGGTGCCGACCTTCACGCGGTGGCGCCTCGCAACGGGAGCGTCGGAGAGGGGGCGCGCCTTTGCCACGGGTCGGGAGCCTTCCTTCTGCGCCGCGTTGCCCACGGGCGCATCGCGGTAGGTGGCGGGCAGGCGGTGTGGGCGTTCACGGCGACCGCGTGTGAGGCACGAAGCACGGACCGCAGGCCTTCGTTCAGGGCTCCCACGCGTTCGCGGGAAACTCCTCGGGCGCGGGGTTCACCTGCTCCACCGCCACGCCGGGCGTCGGGTCGGCGGGCACGCCGCGCGGGGCCGTCGCGAGGCACTGGTACACCCGCACGTTGCGCCACGTGTCGACGCGCTCCGTGACCTCGATGCGCTGCGCCGTCACCGCGTACGTGTAGCGAAGCGTCGCGCTGTCGAGGGCGATGCGCGCTGCGAGGCGTCCCTGCTCGTCGCGCTCCCAGCGCACCACCCACTGCGCCACGCCCGCGTCGTTGAAGTACCGCTCCTCGCGCGCGAGTCGTCCGCGGTCGTCCCATGCGAAGACCGCCGCGGGACGGGCCACGCCGCTCGCGTCGTCGACGGACTCCGAGCGCAGCACGCGGCCCGCGGCGTCGTAGGTGTGGTCGTAGCGGTAGAGCCGCCCGGGCCCGTACCCGTCGTCGTGGCGCTCGCGTACGAGGGCGCCGCGCGCGTTCCACTCCCACGTGTCGAAGCCGGGATTACGGCCCTGGTACGTGTGGTCGCGACGCACGGGACGGTCGCCCTCCCACTGATAGCGCGAGAGATCTCCGTCGCTGCACGCGACCTCGGTGATGTGCCCCGCCGCGTCGTAGCGCCACGTGCATCGCGTGGGGGCCACGCCGTCGCGGGTCTCCGTGCGCGCGACGACACGTCCACGGTCGTCGCGCTCCCAGGTCATCGCGGCGCGGAGCGACGACTGCGACGACTCGCGCGTGCGGGCCGTGACACGGTCGCCATCGAGCGCATAGACCGTGCGCTCCGTGGGGTCGCCGTCCTTCGTGATCGTGAGGCCCGTGGCGCTCCAGGCGTACGTGAACGACTGCGCCGTGCGGTCGATGCCGTGGCCGCCGGTGCGGATGTTCTCGCGCCGCGTGGCGAGCCTCCCCTGCGCATCGAAGGTGACGTGCAGATCGGTGTAGAGCTCGCCGTCGTAGCGTTCCTCGCGGTCGGTGAGCGCCCAGTGCGCGCAGCCTTCCGGGGCGACGGTGGCGCCATCGTCGCGCACGCCTGCGTCGGCGCCCGGTTCGATGCCCTCGACGGTGCTCGCGCACCCGAAGAGACCCGTCAGCGAGAGCACCACACCGAGACGAAGGGAGAGGTTCATCGACGACGGAGTGGCCGGTGCCGCGCGCTTCCGTCACGGATCGTCACCGTCTTTCGCGCGCCGCCCGCGGGCGGGGCCGGACTATGCTCCGCGCGATGGCCACGACCTCCAACGCCCACGGTTCCAACGCCCACGACGGGCGCATCGCCCTGCCGACGGATTTCGCCGCGACGCTCGAACGTGTGCTCCCGCGGATGCTCGCCGAGGGCGCGCTGCCCGACGACTGGGAGCCCCGCGCCACCACGTACGACCTCATGCGCTTCGACTCCGACGAGGCCTTCGCACAGCGCCTCGCGCGCGCCGTCGCGGCGCTCGACGTCGAGGGCGAGACCGACCCCGCGCGCATCCGTACGCGCCTCGCCGCGTGTGGACTCCCCTTCGACTACGCGCGCCTCGGCCAGCCCCTCTCGACCACCTTCGAACTCCACGTGCAGGCCCGCACGAACGCGGCGCGCTGCTTCTCCTTCGCGTCGATCACCAAGCCCTGGCTCTCCGTCGTCGAGAACCCGCACCGCACGTTGCCCGTGCGCGTCGTGGCCGAGGGTGCGCTGCCGCTCTCCGACGAACGCAAGCGCGCCCTCCGCGCGCAGGGCGTCACGCTCGTCGAGCACGCGGACGCCGTGCCTTCGTCGGATGCGTCGACGCTCACGGTGTACGTGGCCGCGAAGCCCTTCACCGGCGACCTTCAGGCGCTCTCCGTCGACGCGCTCTGCTACGCGCTGCCGAGCGGACGCGGCGGTGTGCTGCTCCTCCGCGACGGGGTGCGCATCGATGCGAAGGGCATCCAGCTCATTCGCAAGCGCACGGTCGCGGCGCTCCTCGCGGTGGACGCGCGCGCCGAGCTCGCGTCGGTGGCCGGTGTGCGCGTGCCGGTGCTGCCCGAGGGCGACGCGGCGACCTGCGATGCGGCGCTGCGCGCGCTGTTTCCCGAGGTGCGCGAGGCGCTCTATTTCGTGACGGGGCTCGCGGCCGAAGACGCGGTGTTCTCCGCGGTGGCCGACGTGCTCGGTCCCGCGCCCGTGACGCTCTTCTACGCGCAGAACGGCTACGGCGGCACGGGGCAGCTCATCGCCGAACTGCTGCCGCGCGCGTGCAACCTCAAGCCCGCGCCGCTCGCGGTGCTCGGACACGACGCCGACGGACGTCCCGTCACCATGGTCGACCGCGTGATCGCGGGGGTCGAGGCGCTGGCCGGTGCGCCGGCGTGTGTGTTCCTGGAGACGCCGACGAACCCGGAGCTTCAGTCGCACGACTTCGAGGCGCTGATGCGCGCGCTCCGCGCCGATGCCGAGAAGCACGGGCGCAAGGTGCCGGTGCTCGTCGACACGACGCTCGCGCCGATGTTTCCCGTGTTCGCGAAGGACTTCGCGCGCGACTGGCCCTTCGTGCTGGTGAAGAGCGGGTCGAAGTACTTCACGCGCGGCAAGTCGACGCTCGGCGTGGCCGCGTGTGCGAGCGATCCCCTCGCGCTGCGCATCCTCGCGCGGGCCCGCGAGCGGGGCACGGACGCCGATTCGTTCGCGCGCCCCACGCAGCTCGCCGACCTCGCCGAGGGCCTCTCGGACCTCGAAGCGCGCATGCGCACGATCAGCGAGCACACGATCCGTCTGGCCGACGGTCTTCGCGCGGCGATGCGGGCGCGGGGCTTCGAGATCACGATGTACGCCATCTCGCGCGCGCAGGTGGCCGAGGGTCTCGGCACCGGACTCCTGTCGGTGTACCTCCCCGCGGCGCCGACGACCTTCGCCGACCTCGTCGACGAGTTCGTGGACCACCTGCTGAAGCACGCGCCGACGCTCGTGAAGAGCCGCGTGAGCTACGGCCAGAGCACCGGCGGCGGGCGTCCCGACTACTTCTATGTGATCAACCCCGAGGAGTCGACGCAGGGCGCGCTCTCCGCCGAGGTGAAGCAGGCGCAGAAGCGCGACAACGTGCAGATCTGCCGCATCAGCGTGCCCGAACACGCCGACGTCGACGGGCTCCTCCGCGCGATGGAGGGCTTCTTCGCGCTCAAGTATCCGCCGCGCGCGGGCTGACCCGCGATCGATCGGGCTGCGACTTCGCCACCGACCCTGGAGAGACCCACCGATGCCGCGGCACTTCAACACCGCGGGGCCGTGCACCCCCGAAGACCACTACATGCTCCCGCCGGAGCGACGGCTCCCCGACGTGCGCGCGCTCGTCGAACGGCAGTCGTACTTTGTCGTGCACGCGCCGCGGCAGGTGGGCAAGACCACGTCGCTCCTCGCGCTCGGCAAGGCGCTCACGGCCGAAGGGCGCTTCGCGGCGATCATGGTCTCGATGGAGAAGGGCGCGGCCTTTCCGAGTGACATCGGCGCGGCGGAGGACGCGATCCTCGAGGGCTGGCGGAGTCGTGCGCGCCGGTGGTTGCCGACGGCGCTGCAACCGCCGCCGTGGCCCGAGGCGCCGCCGGGATCGCGCATCGGCGCGGCGCTCGCGGCGTGGGCGCGCGCGTGTCCGCGACCGCTGGTGGTGTTTCTCGACGAGATCGACGCGCTCCGCGATGAGGTGCTCCTGTCGGTGCTTCGGCAGCTCCGCGATGGGCACCCGAACCGACCGACGGAGTTTCCCGCGTCGCTCGCGGTCGTGGGCCTGCGCGACGTGCGGGACTACAAGGTCGCGCGCGACGGCAGCGATCACCTCGGCACGGCGTCTCCGTTCAACATCAAGGTCCGCTCGCTCACGCTGCGCGAGTTCACCGCCGACGAGGTCGCCGAGCTCTACGCGCAACACACGGCCGACACGGGTCAACGCTTCGACGACGCGGCGGTCGCGCGGGTCTTCGAGCTGACGCGTGGGCAGCCGTGGCTCGTGAATGCGCTCGCCGATGTGATCACCACCGAGCTCGCGCGCGACACGGCGCAGACGATCACCGTCGACCACGTCGAGCGCGCGAAGCAGACGCTCTTCGACCGACAGGAGACGCACCTCGACTCGCTGGCCGACCGCCTTCGCGAGCCCCGCATTCGCGCGATCATCGAACCGATGCTCGCGGGTGGAACACCCGGTGTGCTGCCCGAAGACGACGTGCGCTTCGCCATCGACCTGGGGCTCGTTCGGCAGTCCGACGCGGGGGGCCTCGAGATCGCGAACCCGATGTACCGCGAGGTCGTCGTGCGCTACCTGCTGGTGTCTCCGCGCGCGGCGCTCCCGCGCATCGAGCGCACGTGGTTGGACGCAGACGGACACCTGCTCCCCGCGCGGCTCCTCGACGCGTGGCTCTCGTTCTGGCGCCAGCACGGCGAGTCGATGCAGGGCGCGGCGACGTACCACGAGGTCGCCGCGCAGCTCGTGCTCATGGCCTTTCTCCACCGCGTCGCGAACGGCGGCGGCACCGTCGACCGCGAGTACGCCATCGGTCGCGGGCGCATGGATCTTCTGCTCCGCCACGGCGACGACCGCCTCGCCATCGAGGTGAAGACCTGGCGCGACGGCGACAAGAAGAACCCGCTCGCGCAGGGCCTCGCGCAGTTCGACGCGTACCTCGCGGGCCTCGGACTCGACACGGGATGGCTCGTGGTCTTCGACCAGCGCAGCACGGCGGCCCCCATCGACGTACGCACCCGCAGCGAGCGCGCCGAGACCCCTGACGGACGCAGCGTCACCGTCGTGTGGTGCTGATCGCGCTCCCTGCGCGCCGCGCATCGTCGGCCGCGAGCGCTTCGACCCGTGCGCACCACCCGTCGCGCGCGGGCTCCTTCATGGCCCGCACGTTGTGAACGGTGGTGATCGACACCGGCGCGAGGCCGCAGAACGAGAGCGTCGCCGAGCCGAAGCTCCGATGGATCGGGCGGTGGAGCGCGAGCGAGTACCACCACCACGGGCTGTCCATGGTGACCACGGCGCGCGACGAGCGGCCGCGCAGCAGACCCGTGGGCAGCGCGTGCCCCTCGTAGCGGAACGCCCACCCCGGCAGGAACACCCGGTCGACGAAGCCGCGCACCACCGCGGGCGCCGACGCCCAGTACATCGGAAACACCCACACGAGATGGTCCGCGCGCTCGATCGCCTCGCGGGCCCGCACGAGGTCGGGTTCGAGGGGCTGCTCCGCGCGGTAGCCCGTGCGAAGGATCGGGTCGAAGCGAAGCGCCGCGAGGTCGATGCGCTCGGTGCGATGCCCCGCCGCGGTGAACCCGCGCGCGTAGGCGTCGGCGAGGCGGTGGTTGAACGAGCCGGGGTCGGCGTGTCCGACGAGGATCAGTGCGTGTGCCATGGGCGCGAGACTGTGCGTTGCGCAGGCGCACGACTACCTCGCAGTGTGCATCGCTGGTATGCACCCGTGCATGGCACATGGGAGAACGCCGAAGGCCCGCGACGCCCTTGCGGCGCTGCGCGCGTTGCAGTGGGACGACGTGCGGCTGCTGCTCACGGTGCTCCGCGCGGGGAGCTTCACCGAGGCGGCCGTCGAGCTCGGCACCGATCCGTCGACGGTGAGCCGGAGGGTCTCGTCGCTGGAGTCGACGCTCGGCGTGGCCCTCTTCGAACGGACGCGCCGCGCGCCGCTCCCCACGGAGGCCGCGCTCGCGCTCCGCGACGCCGCGCACCGCATGGAGGCCGAGTTCTCGCGCTTCTGCGACGAGGCGCTGGGCGCGCGGAGTCAGGCCGTGAGCGGTCGTGTGCGCGTGGCGACGACGGACGAAGTGGCGGCGCACCTGCTCGTTCCCTTCATGCTTCCGGCGCTGCGCGCGAAGCACCCCGAGCTCATGGTCGACTTCGTGACGGGCTACCGCGCGGCGGACCTCGTGGGGCGCGAGGCCGACGTCGCCGTGCGCTTCTTTCAGACCACCCGCGGCGACCTCGTGGGCAGGCGCGTGGCGAGGCTCCGCACCACCGTGCTCGCATCGCGTGCGAAGGCCCGCGCACTGCGCGCGAAGCCCCTGCGCGACCTCGACTGGGTCTCGGTGGAGCTCGTCGGCGTGACCACGCCGGAGTCCGAGTGGCTCGCGGCGCACGTGGCCCGTCCGCCGGTGATGGTGTGCTCGTCGTACCAGGTGCAGATCGCGGCGCTGCGCGCGGGCCTCGGCGTGGGCATCGGGCCCTGCGTGTACGCCGACGTCGACCGCACGCTCGTCGCGCTCGACACGCCCGCGACGCTCCCGACGCTCGATGTGTATGTGGTCACACGGCGCGCGATCCGGGCGCTCCCGCGGGTGGCCGCCGTCGTCGAGGCGGTGGGCGAGACCTTCGCGCGCCTCGAAGCGACGCAGCGCGGGGATCGGTGATCACACCCGCGCCGGGTCGGTCACACCCACGCGAAGGTTCGCAGGTCGTCGAGGAGCGAAGGGCCCGCGGGCTCCCACGCCAGCGTGCGGCGCGTGTGCTCGCTCGACGCGCGGAGGTCGCGTTGGGCGAGGTGTGACATCCACCCGAAATACGCGGCGCTCTCGTCGGCCGTGATCGAGCGCACGGGGAGATTGAGCCCCGCGCCCACCACCTCGGCGATGCTGCGGAGCGAGACGCCCTCTTCGGCCACCGCGTGGTAGCGCGCGAAGGGCGCGTTGCGTTCGAGGGCCAGACGATAGAGCCGCGCCACATCGCGGACGTGCGCCGCGGGCCAGCACGTCGCGCCGTCGCCCACGTGCGCGACGTATCCGAGCTCGCGAGCGCGGGCGATCACGAAGGAGACGAGTCCGGCCTTGTGGGGGTCATGCACCTGCGGAAGGCGCACGATGGCCACGCGCACGCCGCGGTCTGCGTACGGTTGCGCCACGCGCTCGGGCGATCGCGGAAACTGCGCGCCTCCCAGCGGCTCGTCGTCTTCGGTGACCGGACGCGGCGTCGGCGCCGACACCATGCCCGTGCCCGACGTCACGACGAGGGCGCCGCCCGTCGACACGAGGGCGTCTCCGAGGGCCGCGATGGCGACGCGCTCGACCTGTCCGTTCTCCGCGAACTTCGAGAAGTCGTGGTTGAACGCGAGGTGCACCACGGCGTCGGCGTCGCGCGCGCCCGCCGCGAGGGTCTCGGGCTGCGTCAGGTCACCGCGATGCACCTCGACGCCCGCCGCGCGAAGAGCCGCCGCGCCCGCGTCGCTGCGCGCCAGACCGACGACGCGATGGCCTGCGCCGCAAAGCTCCTTCACCACGGCCTCGCCGATGAACCCCGTCGCGCCGGTCACGAACACACGCATGATGAAACTCCTCTGGCGAGGTCACACTCGCCCGTTGATCGCGGCAGAGACTGCGCATCGACCCCGGGGAGGCGCTTGGGCGATGTTGTCTCGATCGACACGGCCCGCGACGAATCAAGATCGCCCAATCACGCGACGGCCCGCGGCGCGTATCGTCGTCGCGCGATGCGAGAACGAGCTTCGGCGGTAGCGCCCGTGCGTGTGTTCACCCGACGCGCGGCGATCCCTGGCGTGGCGCTCGTGCAGCTCACGCTCGACGGCGCGCTGAGCACGGCGATTCCGATGCATCACGGCACCGTGGTGCACCATGCGGGCGAGTCACAGTGGCGGGTGCGCGGCGACGAGTACGAGACGCGCCCGGGCTCCGTCGGGGTCAAGGTGCCTGGCGAGCTGTACGCCGAGCGCGCGCGGCACGGCACCTCGCGCTTCGACGTGGTGCACTACGACGACGCGCTGCTCGAAGAGGCCCGCGTGACGCTCGGCGTACGCGCGCGGGCGCCGCGGGGACGGGCGTTCGATGGGCGCGTCGATGGGCGGGTGGGATCGATCGTGCGACTGCACCGCGCGATGCTCGACGCTGCGGAGACCGACGATGCGTTGCGCGAGGCCCTCACCCTGGCGGTCACGGCGTTCGTCACGCTCCTCGGCGCATCGACCGCAGACGATGGGCGCGCCCCGCGGTGGAGCGACGCGGTGCGACGGGCGCGGTCGATGCTCGACGAACGCATGACCGATCGGGTCACCCTCGATGAGCTTGCGGCGCACGCGGGCCTCGACAAGTTTCGTCTGTGCCGCGCGTTCCAGGCGCAGGTCGGGGTGTCGCCGTACGCGTACCTCACGCACCGCCGCGTGGGTGCGGCGCAGGTGCTTCTGCAGCGGGGCGTTCCGCAGGCCGAGGTGGCCGCGCGCGTCGGGCTCTACGACCAGAGCCAGCTGCACCGGCACTTCAAGCGCATCGTGGGTGTCACGCCGGGCGCGTTCGTTCGCGCTGCGCGTTGAAGGCCGCGACGGACCGACGCGCTACCAGCCCGGCGTCTGATCGAGCGTCACCACGCGCGGCGATGCGTAGAGCGCGCGGATCGCGTCGCCGGTGTTGTACCGCGCCTCGAACGTGAGCTCGGACCAGCTCATGAAGAATGACCAGCGCGGCTGCGCGTCGAGCTCCGCGGCGGTGGGGAGCACCTGACACTCGCCGATGGCCATGAGGCGCCCGTTCGCGACGGCGGCGATCGCGTCGTATTTCTCGCGGCGGAATCCGTCGCCGTACACGTCGAGCGCCACGATGTCGGCGTGGTCGGTGCCGGGGTCGTAGTCCGAGAAGTTCCAGCTCAGGTCCTGGACGTCCCAGACCCAGATCATGTGGTCGAGGCCGTGGTGGCGCACGAGGTGGTCGTGCGTGATCTGGTAGAGCCGCCGCGTGCCCTGCGGACCCGGTCGTCCGCCCCACCAGAAGAAGCCCTGGTTCATCTCGTGGATCGGTCGGAACAGCGGCGCCACCCCCGCGTCGCGAAGCTGTCGGAGGTACGGAACGATCGTGTCGAGGCGCGCGAGCCACGCGCGGTTGAGCGTTCCGCCTTCGGTGATGAGGTCGCTCCACTCGGCGTCGCTGAGGTGCCGCGCGAGGTCGTGATCCCAGTCGCAGGGCTCGGCGTTCGTCGGCGGACACGCGTGGAACATCAGGTTCACCACGGCCCCGTGGCTCCACTCCAGTTGCGCCTGACGGATCATCCCCGCGCGGTTGCTCACGTTGTGATCGGGGTCGTAGTCGTCGAAGAGAAAGTCGCCGCTCCACAGCGCGGGGTAGCGCCCGGTCACGTCGTGGATCATCGCGGTGTACTGGCTCGGCGCGTTGTTGTGCCGATTGTGAATGCCCGACAGCGTGCGGCGCCCTTCGAGGGAGCGCAGGTATGCAAGCACACGCGCGCGCGGCGTGGTCACGTCCGCAGGCGCGTCGCGCGATGCCTCCGCGGGCGCGTCGAGGGATGCCTCCGCGGGCGCGTCGAGCGAGGCTTCGGCGGGTGCATCGAGTGACGCATCGGTCGTGGCGCTGTCGGGCACCATGACGTCGGGCACATCGGGTGTCGTGTGCGATGCGTCGTCGGACACGGTGGCGTCGGCGAGATCACCGAGCGTGCCCTGTCCGCATCCTTCGAGTGCCGCGAGGAGAACGGCGACGAGGCGCAGTGGCGTGTCGAGCGAGAGACGCGCGGACGCGAGACGAGGCCGTGGTGGAGCACGCACGGACGACGACCCTCGCACTGTCTGCACGCGGCCGTAAAGCCGTCGATGCGTGGCGCGACGCAGGCGACCACGTCGGGTCGTCGGGCGCGCCGTTACTCCGCGTCGACGAGGCGCAGCAGGCGCTCGCGGGTGGTGAGCCCGAGGCTGCGGGCGCGCTCGCGTCCGTCGGCGAAGGCGATCACGGTGGGATAGCCGCGGATGCCGAAACGCGCGGCGAGGTCGGGCGCGAGGGATCCGTCGACGGTGCACACCTTGAGGCGCCCCGCGCGTTCCGTGGCGAGGCGCGCGAGCACGGGTTCGAGCGCGCGGCACGGGGCGCACCAGGGCGCGGTGAAATCGACGAGCACGGGCACCGGCGAGCGCAGCACCTCGGATTCGAAACGCGCTTCGTCGACAGACTGGAGATGGGCGGTGGTCATGGGCTTGAACGAGCTCCCTTCTGCGTGGAAAGGGTCGCGAGACCGCCCGCGATGACAGCGCGCACGTCGGTTGTAATCTCGTCGCCGGTCGGCACCTTCACCCCGACGACGACGATGTGCACCGCCGACGCCTCCGACGATCTGCTCGACCGGGTCTCCACCCTCGCCCGCACGCGCCGCAGCGCCCTCGCGGCCGCCGCACGCGCCGAAGGGCTCTCGCCCGAAGACGCCGTGGACTGCGTGCAGGAAGGCTTCTGCGCCCTCTTCACGATGGCCCGACGCGGCGAGGCCCCCGACACCGACGAGGCCCTCTTCGCGCTCGTGGTGACGCGCGTGCGGAACCTCGCGCGCAACCGTCGGCGCAGGCACTTCGTGGCGCGTCCGCACGTGGCGCTCGACGACCACGAGGCCCACGACGACGCACCGACGGCCGACGAGGCGATGGCGCACGCCGAGGCGCACACGCGGCTGCGCGCGTGCGTCGCGGGGCTCTGCGAGACCCAGAAGGCCGTGGTCACGCTGCGCATGCTCGAGGAGCTTCCGGGTGACGACGTGGCGCGGGCCCTGGGCATCACGCCGAACCACGTCGCGGTGCTGCTCCACCGGGCGCGACGTGCGCTGCGGGTCTGCATGGATACGCCCTGAGTGTGGGCACTCTGCGCCACGGCCCTCCACCGACGCGACATCCGCGGCGTGCGCTGCGGACGTTCGTCGAGGCGCATCCATCGGTTCCGCGACACTTCTTCGCGCGGCACACGCGGCGCATGGCGGGTGCGTTCTGGCCGTCACTCCCCTCGCCCGAGGTGCCCCGATGCGATTCCACTGCGTGCTGCTCGCGCTCGCCCTTCTCTCGTCGGTCGGCTGTCAGACCGATCCCGCGCCCACGTCCCCCGGCGATGCTGCCGTGAACGACGCCGCAGACGCCGGCGACACCGGGAACGACACTGGCGCCGACGGCGCCGTCGTGTGCGATCCGCGGCTCCACGTCGACTGCTTCGGCGGGCTCACGTGTGCGGCGGGCGTTGCCACGCGACAGGCCTCGTCGCCCTACGACTGCTGCACCCCGGAGAACTGCGCGGCGGCCTTCGCGCGCAACATCTGTGAGGTCGAGCGCTTCGCGTGTCCGACGGGCGCGTGCGATGCGCGTCGTGTGGCCTGCAACGCCGTGAACCTCGCAGCGCTCGCGCGTCGCGGCTTCGGCTACTTCGACCTCAACCTGCTCTGCGCGGGCACGGGACGGCGCGTCGGCGACCGCTGCGCCACGGACCTCGATTGCGCGCCGCAGATCGAGGGTGCACCCGGGAGGCTGCGCTGCGAGGCCGACGCGGGGGTGGGCGCGTGCGTGCGTGCGGCACGTCCCTCCGTTCCCACGGGCACGGCCTGCGTGTGGGACGACGACTGCGCCGAGGGCGACCGCTGCGACTGCGGCGACGGCGGTGTGACGCGCGTGTGTGTGCCCGGCGCGGGCGGTGATGGCGGCGTCGGCGACGCGAGCGCCTCGGACGTGAGTGCCACCGACGCGACCGCCGACCGCTGATCGACGCGGGTCACTCGTCGACGAGGCGCCAGAGCGATCCGTCGCGCTGCGAGCCCGTGTAGAGCGCGTTGCGGTACACCGCGAGCGGCGCGGCGCAGAACAGATCGTCGAGGCGCAGATGGCTCACGGAGGTCCTGCGGTTGTGCGACCAGACGGTCTCCGTGGGCGCGTCGGCGATGCGCGTGAAGGTGCTTCCATCGAGGCGCCAGAGTCCCTGCGACGAGAGCACCACGAGGCCGTCGCGCCATCGCACGAGATCGGTCACGCCGCCCACGTCGTCGGGGAGTGTGAGTTCGCGCCAGCGGTCGCCGTCGTCGGTCACGCGGAGGTGCGTGCGTCCGTCGCGTTCGAGGGTGATCCACCAGAGCGAGGTGCCGTCGGCGTACCAGCGGATCGTCGCCGCGCCGCCGCGGTCGGTGACGGTCACCGCGCGGAGGTCCTGCGCTCGCACGGCGCGCACCTCGGGGGGCGCATCGAGCACGACGTAGTCGCGGGTCTCGCGGCCGAAATAGTCTTGAATTCCCGCGTAGAGACGCCCGCGGAACCGCACCATGTACGTGAGCCGCCAGACGTTGTTCGTCGGCGCCGGGGCGGGCCATCCGAGGGCCCAGGTCCATCGCGTGCGCGTCTCGTTCGCGACGTGGAGCGCGCCGGGCGAGCTCGCGTACCACGCGCGTTCACCGGGTGGCACCGAGCCCGTCGAGGCGATCAAGAGGCCGCGCCAGGTGATCGCATCGAGCACGTGGTAGGCGCGCGGAAGCACCGCAGCACCGGGCCCATCGCGGACCAGATCGGGCACGCGCGGAACGCGATGACGGGGCATGCGCGGCGCCGCGAAGACGCCCTCCGTCGACGAGAGGAACACGTAGCCCTCGGTGCCCGCGTCCACCGTTCCGAAGCCGCCGTAGGGAGGATCGGCGTCGGGCACGACGAGGCGTCCGTCGAGGGCGTGCACGCGCAGAAAGCCCTGTCCTCCAGCACCGCCGCGGGTGGGCTCGCCGGGGCGGTTCCAGTCGAAGGCCGTGGTGAAGGGCGTGGGGCCCGGCGCGTAGCGGATGATCCGCGCGCCGTCGGAGCCGAGGGGCGCGTTGGCCATCGCGGCGTAGAGCGCGTCGCGGTGCACGGTGAGGTCGCACACACGACGGAGCGCATCGCGGGACCGTCCCACACGTTCGAAACGGGCGTGCGCGGGGCGCGTTCCGGTGCCCGGGTCCATCGGGTCGTCGTCGCCGTCGCGGTCGGGCGCGGGCTGCGCGGTGACGTGGCCGGTGAGCGCGAGGAGGCACAGCGCGAAGAGGATCGGACGTCGCATGGAAGGCACTCGGACGGATCATCGCGCGCGGCGGTTCCCGCGCGTGTGCGCGGTGTGTGTGAGCGCGGGGCCGTTCGCGGGAAACATCGTGTGGAAAGACCGTTCCGTGCGACCCGCGGGTGCGCGACACTCGTGCGATGCGCGTCGCACCGGGCGTCTCTGTGGCCGTCGCTCTGCTCACCTCCGTGCTCGCGCGCGAAGCGTCGGCGCAGTCCGAACCCTCGGCGGACTACGTGCTCGGCGGCGCGCTCGTGAGCCTCGGAACGCAGGGCTACGGCGTCGGCGTCGGCGGGAGCTTCGTCTCCTTCGCCCACGAGCCCGACGAGCAGGGCGTGGGCGCGTTCCTCCAGGTGCAGGCGTACTTCGATGGGAGCTTCCGTTTCGCGGCGGGCGTGCAGGCGAACCGCTCCGTCGTGGGCGGCGAGCTGGGCCTCGCGTACCGCACGGGCGCCACGGGCCACGCCGGAACGCTGGGATTGCACCTGGCTCCGTTCCTCTCGGTGGGCTTCGTCTCCTTCGCGTGGCGCGTCACGGTTCCCCTCACCCGCGCGCGCGAACGGTGGGAGACCGAGCACGCGTTCACCGCGGGGTTCAACCTCGTCACGCCGCTCGGCGCGCGCGGCAGCGGGCACGCCTACGGGTGCATCACGGGCTGCCTGCGCCCGCCCGTCGACCGCCCCGACGCGCCGATCTGATCGTCCTGCGGGTGTGCGCGACGCTGCACGCTTCGATGCGCAGAACACCGTCGCAGAAGTCACTTTCGTGAGTCCGCCCCGGTGCGCGACACTCGCCCGATGCGCGTCGTGTCGTTCGTATGCATCGCCGTCGGAGTGCTCGCCACGGTGCTCCCGCGCGACGCGGCGGCACAGGGCTCGGCGTCGGCCGACGAGCTCTTCGTCGGTGTGCTGATGAGCGTCGGCACGGGCGGCGGCGGCCTCGGCGTCGCGACGAGCGTTCGCCACTACCCCGACGCGCAGGAGTGGAAGAGCGTCAGCGCGTTCGCACAGGTGCAGTGGTACGCCGAAGGGGGCATTCGCGTGGCGGCCGGCGCGCAGGGAACGCTCTCGCTCGTCGGAGGTGAGCTCGGCCTCGCGTACCGCTCGGGCGACGCGGACCACGTCGGAACGTTCGGTCTGCACCTCGCGCCCTTCGTCTCGGTGGACTACCTCTCGCTCGCCTGGCGCCTGACGATTCCGCTCTCGAACGCGCGCACACGGTGGGGCACGGACAGCTCGTTCACCTTCGGCGCCAACGTGCCCATTCCGCTCAGCACGACACGCTTCGATCGCCGCTTCGAATGCCTCGCGGGGTGTCTGCGTCCGCTGGGCTCCTCGTAGGCGTTTCCCCCTCGGCGCGTTCCGTTCCGCGCGCGGATCATCCCCGTGTGCGCGGCGCTCACAGATGGGCCGCGGGCGCGCGTGCCGTGCGGGCACGATCGCGTGAACGCCCGTGCAGAAAGCCCTTTCACCGAGGCATCGCCGTTGCTCTCATGGCGCACATGAACCCTCGCGCGCTCGTGCTCGTCGCCGGACTCACCGCCGCCTCGCTCCCCGCCACGGCCTTCGCCCAGGACACCCGTGACAGCGCGGAGTACCTCACGGGCGGCGCGCTGGTGACCTTCGGCTCGCAGGGCACGGGCCTCGGCGCCGAGGCGAACTACACCTCGTATCCCGACCGCCACGTGGCCCTCGGCGTGAGCGGGTTTCTGCAGTTCCAGTTCTACCTCGACGGGTCATGGCGCGTGGGCGTCGGCGCGTCGGCGAACCTCGCGCCCTTCGGCGCGGAGCTGGGCCTCGCGTGGCGCAGCGGCAACGACGAGCACGACGGAACCCTCGGCGTTCACATCGCGCCCTTTCTCTCGACGGGCTTCATCTCCGCGGCGTACCGCGCGACGATCCCGCTCTCGTCGACGCCGCGCGCATGGCACACGGAGCACTCGGCCACGCTGGGCTTCAAGTACATCCTGCGGCTCAACGAGGGCGGCGACACCTTCGCGCCCTACGGCTGCATCTTCGATTGCTCCGTGGCCGTGTCGGGCCGCCCCCTCGTCGAGGGTGACCGTCTCGTGACCGCAGCGCTCACCGACGACCGCGCGTGGAGCGGCGACGTCACGCCGCACGCACGCGACGCCTCGGTGGCCGCGCTGTGGTCGTCGAACGCGCGTTACGAGCATGCCTCCATCGCCGCGTTCGCGCGCCTCGCGTTGCAGCTCATGGCCGTGGGTGCGCCCCCCGCGCTCCTCGCACAGACCCACGCGGCAGCGTCCGACGAGGTCGACCACGCGCAACGCTGCGCCGCGATGGCCGCGCGCTACGGCGGCTCGCCGGTCTCGTTCGACGCGCTCGCAGGGGCGCTCGCACCGATCGCCGCGCGCGACCTCGCGGGCCTCGCCGTCGACGCGCTCCTCGAAGGCTGCCTCGGCGAAGGAACGGCCGCGCGCATGGCCCGCGAAGGCTCGCGCACGGCCACCGACGCCGACGTTCGAGCGACGCTCTCGCGCATCGCCGACGACGAGACGCGCCACGCCGAGCTCGCGTGGTCTGTCATCGACTGGTGCCTCGCGCGCGGTGGAGACACGGTGCGCGACGCCCTCGACGAGGCCCTGCGCACGATGCCCTCGGTGATGCGCACGCCCGACGAGGCGCCGCTGTACGACGCCCTCGACGCGCGCACCCTCGCCGACCACGGATTCGTCTCCGTGATGCGCCAGCGCGCGCTCTGGAAGCACACGCGACGCGAGGCGCTCCGTCGGCTCACGCGGGGCCGTCGCAGCGCGCTCGCGGCGTGAATCAGCCCTCGCGGGCGGGGTCGTAGCCGAGGTTCGGTGCGAGCCAGCGCTCGACCTCGGCGCGGGTCATTCCCTTGCGCGCTTCGTAGTCGGCGACCTGGTCGCGGTCGATCTTGCCGAGGGTGAAGTACCTCGCCTCGGGGTGCGCGAAGTAGAGCCCGCTCACGCTCGCCGCGGGCCACATCGCGAAGCTCTCGGTGAGCTTCATGCCCGTGCGCGCCTCGACGTCGAGCAGCGACCAGAGCGTGCCCTTCTCCGTGTGGTCGGGGCACGCGGGATAGCCCGCCGCCGGACGGATGCCGCGGTACTTCTCCGCGTGCAGGTCGGCGATGGAGAGGTCTTCGGTGAGCCCGTAGCCCCACGCGCGGCGCGCCTCGCGGTGCAGGTACTCCGCGAAGGCCTCGGCGAGGCGGTCGGCGAGGGCCTCGGCCATGATCGCGTTGTAGTCGTCGTGGTCGGCCTTGAAGCGCGCCACGAGCTCGGGGAGCCCGATGCCCGTGGTGACCGCGAAGGCGCCGAGGTGATCGGCGAGGTTCGTCGCGCGGGGGGCGATGAAATCCGAGAGCGCGCGGTAGCCCTGTGCCGCGTCGCGGTTCGACTGCTGACGCAGAAAGTGGAACGTCGCCGCCACCTCGCGCCGCGCCCCGTCGCGGTACACCTCGACGTCGTCGCCCACCGCGTGCGCGGGAAAGATCCCCCACACGCCGCGCGCCGTGAGGAGCCGCTCGGCGATGATCGTGTCGAGGAGCGCGTTGGCGTCGGCGAAGAGCTTCTTCGCCTGCTCGCCGTACTTCTCGTGCTCGAAGATGCGCGGGTACACACCCTTGAGCTCCCAGGTGTGGAAGAAGGGCGTCCAGTCGATGTACGGGCGCAGCGTCGCGAGCTCGACCTCGACGGACTGCGCGCCGGTCACCGCGGGCGCGGCCACGTCGTCGGCCTTCCACGTCAGCGTGTGGGCCTTCGCGCGCGCGTCGGTGAGGGCCACGAGGTCGTGCTTCGCGCCGCCGTGGAGCGAGCGCAGCGACGCGTACTCGTCGCCGAGCGCCGCGATGAATCCAGCGCGCCCTTCATCACTGAGGAGCGAGGTGGTGACGGGCACCGCGCGGCTCGCATCGAGCACGTGCACCACGGGCTGCTGGTAGTGCGGCGCGATCTTCACCGCGGTGTGCGCGCGGCTCGTGGTGGCGCCGCCGATGAGCAGCGGAATGGTGAACCCGAGGCGCTGCATCTCGCGCGCGACGTGGGTCATCTCGTCGAGCGACGGCGTGATGAGCCCGCTCAACCCGATGAGGTCGGCCTTCTCGGTCTTCGCGCGCTCGAGGATCTTCTCGCAGGGCACCATCACGCCCATGTCGATGACCTCGTAGTTGTTGCACGCGAGCACGACGCCCACGATGTTCTTGCCGATGTCGTGCACGTCGCCCTTCACCGTGGCGAGCACGACCTTGCCCTGCGTCTTCACGGCCTGACCCGCGGCGGCGAGCGCGGCCTTCTCGGCCTCCATGAAGGGCGTGAGGTACGCGACGGCCTTCTTCATCACGCGCGCCGACTTCACCACCTGCGGCAGGAACATCTTGCCCGCGCCGAAGAGGTCGCCGACCACGCCCATGCCCGCCATGAGCGGCCCTTCGATCACCGCGAGGGGGCGTCCGAGCTTCGCGCGCGCCTCTTCGGTGTCGGCGTCGATGTGCGTGTCGATGCCCTTCACGAGCGCGTGGGCGAGGCGCTCCTCGACCGTGCCGCGGCGCCACTCCTCGTCGGCCTTCTTCTCCGCGGCCGCACCCGCGCCCGCGGACTTGAGCTTCTCGCCGAACTCGACGAGCCGCTCGGTCGCATCGGGGCGACGGTTGAGCAGCACGTCTTCGACGAGCTCGCGGAGCTCGGGCTCGATCTCTTCGTACACCTCGAGCATCCCCGCGTTGACGATGCCCATGTCGAGCCCGGCGCCGATCGCGTGGAACAGAAACGCCGCGTGCATCGCCTCGCGCACGCGGTTGTTGCCGCGGAAGCTGAACGACACGTTCGAGATGCCGCCGCTCACCTTGGCGTGCGGGAGGTTGCGCTTGATCCAGCGCGTGGCCTCGATGAAGTCGACGGCGTAGTTGTTGTGCTCCTCGATGCCCGTGGCGACGGTGAGCACGTTGGGGTCGAAGATGATGTCTTCGGGCGCGAAGCCCATCTCCGTGAGGATCTTGTAGGCCCGCGCGCAGATGCGGATCTTGTCGTCGAGGGTCGCGGCCTGGCCCTGCTCGTCGAAGGCCATGACCACCACCGCCGCGCCGTAGCGCATCACCTCGGCGGCGCACTCGCGAAACTTCGCCTCGCCCTCCTTGAGCGAGATGGAGTTCACGATCCCCTTGCCCTGCATGGCCTTGAGGCCCGCGACGACGACCTCCCACTTCGACGAGTCGACCATGAAGGGCACCTTGGCCACCTCGGGCTCGCTCGCGAGCAGCGCGAGAAAGCGCGTCATGGCCGCGGCGCCGTCGATCATGCCGTCGTCCATGCACACGTCGATCACGTTGGCGCCGTTCTCGACCTGCTGGCGCGCGATGGCGACGGCCTCCTCGTAGTGGCCTTCCTTGATGAGCTTCGCGAACTTCGGCGAGCCCGCCACGTTGGTGCGCTCGCCGATCATCATGAAGACCCCGGGCTGCTGCGTGAACGGCAGCGAGCCCGAGAGCCGCAACGGACGCGACGACACCGAGGGCGTGCGCTCCGCGCGCGGGAGATCCTTCGCGGGCAGCGGACGCGGGGCGACGCCCTGGAGCGCCTTCGCGATGGCCGCGATGTGCTCGGGGGTGTTGCCGCAGCAGCCGCCCGCGATGTTCACGAGGCCGTCGCGCGCGAAGCCGCCGAGGTAGCGGCCCATGTCCGCGGGTTCGAGGTCGAAGCCCGTGGCCGAGAGGGGGTTGGGCAGGCCCGCGTTGGGATAGGCCGACACCGCGCTCGACGACTTCTCCGCGAGCTCGGCGAGAAACGGATACATGAGGTCGGGGCCGAGGGAGCAGTTGAGCCCGACGGAGAGGGGCTTCACGTGGCGCACGGCGTTCCAGAGGGCCTCGACGGTCTGCGCGGAGATCATCGTCTCGCCGCCGCGTCCGACGGCCGCGGAGACCTGCACGGGCACGCTCACACCGTCTTCGAGAAAGACCTCTTCGATGGCCACGAGCGCGGCCTTCGCGTTGAGCGAGTCGAAGATCGTCTCGACGAGGAGCGTGTCGACGCCGCCCGCGAGGAGCGCGCGCACCTGGCGCTTGTAGGCGAACTTCACCTGGTCGAAGGTGACCACGCGAAAGCCCGGATCGTCGGCGTCGGGCGAGTTCGAGAGCGACACCGTGAGCGGCCCGATGGCGCCCGCCACGAAGCGCCGACGGCCGTCACGCTGCGCGGCCTGGTCGGCCATGGCGCGACACTGACGCGCGGACTGCTCGTTGATCTCCCACGCGAGGCCGTCGAGAAAGCTGTCTTCGAGGATGCGCTGGTAGAACGCCGCGTCCTTGCGGCCGCCGTGCTCGCGGGGGTCGTCGACGAAGAACTCGCTCTGCGAGATCGACGTGGCGCCGAAGGTGTTGGTCTCGATGATGTCGGCGCCCGCGTCGAGGAAGCGACGGTGGATGTCGCAGATCATCGCGGGCTGCGTGAGCGAGAAGAGGTCGCCGTTGTTGAGCAGGTCCTTCTTCGCGTCGGCGAAGCGCTCGCCGCGGATGTCGCGCTCGGTCATGCCGTACGTGCGGATGGTGGTTCCCATGGCGCCATCGATGATGACGATGCGCTCGCGAAGGAGCTGTTCGAGCGGGTGCACGGACATGGCGTACCTCATTGCCTGCGTGATCGGGCGCGGGGGCCCTTGAGGGCGGTGGCGAGCACCACCTGAAACTGACTGCGCCGGGCCTCGCGGCATGCCACCTCGCACGACGCGACGGTGGCCCCGGCCTTCGTGAGCAGCGCGCGCAGCCGCGAGGGCGCGAAGCCCGCGTGCCGCGCCCCGTACGACTGCGTGAGCGCCGCGTCGTCGTGCGCATCAAGCGAGAGCACCACGAGCCGCCCGCCGGGCCGAAGCACCCGCACACACTCCGTCAGCACGCGCGACGGATGCGCCGCGTACGTGAGCGTGTGGAACACCACGGCCGTGTCGAAGCTGCGGTCGGCGAAGTCCATCGCCTCGGCGTCGCCCTCGACGCAGCGCACGTGGTCGTGCTTCGCGAGGCGCGCGGTGGCCGCTTCGACCATGCGCGCGTTGGCGTCGAGGCACGTGAGCGACGCGCATCCCGGCGCGAGGAGGGCCGCCACGGCACCATCACCCGAGCCCACGTCGAGCACGTCGCCCAGGTCGAGGAGCGCCGCGAGGCCCACGGCCAGCGACTCCCAGGTGCGGCCCGGCGAGTAGTGCCGCTCCATCTCGCCGGCGAGGTCTTCGGGCAGCGTGGCGCGCTTCGCGTCGTCGAGGGCGCGGAGCCTCCGTCGGTCGCCGTCGAGCGTGCGGTCGCGCGACTGCGTGGCCTCGTCGAGCACCGCGCGCACCGTGGCCGGGAGCCCGTCGAGGGAGAGCCCGTACCACGCGCTCGTGCCCGCGCGTCGATCGCGCACGACCCCCGCCTCGCGGAGCCGCCCGAGGTGCGTCGAGACGCGCGACTGCGGAAGCCCCGTGACCCGCACCAGCTCGCTCACGGTGAGCTCCCGCTCGCGCAGGAGCGCGCACAGCCGCAGGCGGTTCTCGTCTGCGAGGAGGGTGAGCGCGTCGACGTAGCGGGCGAGATCCATCGTTGTATCCCGATGCGCGGATGGATACGTCCGTTCACCGCGCAGGGTCAAGGCGCGCGGCGGTGCGTCGACCGCAACGGGCGCGTGCGTGCGCCGTCGCCGATCAGCGGAGGGCGGGGTGCGCGCGCACGAGCTTGTCCCAGCTCCCCGAGTAGAGGATGGCGCCGTCGGCGCTCCACCGCAGGGGGCCGACGTTGCGCGTGTGTCGCACCGTCGAGGGCGTGACCGCGCCGCTCGCCACATCGAGGAACGCCACGGAGAACCCGTCGTGCGCCGCGAGGCGCGCGCCCTCGGGCGAGAAGCGCGGGAGCTCGGCCTGCCAAACACCCCGCGGAATGCACGCCGACGTGAGCCGCATCGGATCGTCGAGGGAGGCGAACGCCGTCCACGCGCTCTCACCGAGGGCCACGCGCCCGCGCGCCGCGTCGACGGACACGGGCACCGCCGCACACGCGCGCTCCCAGGTCATCGCGCCCGTCGCGGCCTCGATCGCGCGGAGCACGGCGCGCCCGTCGTAGCGCAAGGGCACCGTGTACACCGCGTCGGCGTCGGCGCCCCGAAAGCGATCGCCCGCCTCGCGCTGCCACCGCACCGCCAGCGAGTCTGCGTCGAGGGCCGTCACGCATCCCCCGACGCCGCCGCGCGCGTCACCGAAGCACACGAGCGCCGCGCCGCAGCGCACGAGCGCGTCGTGTCCGTTGCAGGTCGCGATGCCGTCGACGGCGTTGCGCGCGTCGCCTGTGTCGCGGTCGAGGCACAGCACGCGTCCCCCCGCGGTGGTGACGTACACGCGCGCGCCGTCGAGCAGCACGGCCTGGCCCCGCGTGGTGTCGACGTCGGTCTGCCAGCGGAGCGCGCCGTCGGAGAGGCTCCAGCACGAGACGGCGCCGCGCCAGTCGACGGCTACGAGGGTGTCTGCGCCGCTGTCGACGTCGAGGGAGGCGATCTGGGCCTTCGCGCCCTTGAAGATCATCGCGTGCGGTGCGCGCCTGCGGGTGGCCATGGCGCGCGACGCTACGTCCGTCGCGCGCGTGCCGGCCAGTTCAGCGCGACGCGGGGCCCGACACGTCACGGAGCCACGACGGCGACGACGCGCGGTCGAACTCCTCACGCCAGCGCTGATCGGTGAGTCGATCCCAGTGTTCGGTGATGCGCTCGCGGTACGACGACGCGAAGCCGAGGTAGAGCCGCTCACGCCCCGCAGGGCCCGCGAGCACGGCCATCAACTGCGGACGCCCCGTGCCCACGTGCAGCACGCGCCCCACGTCGTTGCCCGCTTCGTCGGTGGGCTGCGTGTGCACGTCGGCCACCACGCCGCGGAGCTCGCTGTACGCCTGGTGCGGCTCGTAGAGGTCGTAGAGCCATCCGCCGTCGAGCACCATCTCGACGGTGCACACGTGGTTCTCCATGCGCGCGTTGAGCGCCTGGTTCACCCACGCGAGGTCGTCGCTGCCCACACGCTCCCCCGCCCGTTCGCGCGTCGCGATGGACGCGAGCCGCGCGAGCACCGACTCCGTGGCCGTGGCCCAGCGCGACCAGCGCGTGCGGGTCTCGGCGTTCGCCCACGGCGCGCCCTCGATCTGCGCGCGCGACGAGGCGGTCCACTGGCGCAGGGCGCTCCACGTGGCGGGGTACGGGTCGACGTAGGCGTCGGGGTACGAGCACCCGAGCGACATCGTGTACGACTGCGCCGCGTAGAGCACCGTGTCGTGACGGAGCTCGGCCCACGCCGCGAGCTGGGTGTTGAGCAGACGGCGTCCCCACGCCTCGGTGGTCATCGTGGCGGGCAGCGACGCGCCGTCGGCGAGCGTGTCGCGCGGCGAGAGCGTGCGCAGCGCCGAGAGCCATTGCGTGTAGAGGCTCGACTGCCACCACGCGCGGTCGTGGGCGTCGACGAGGGTGCGCGCGCCGTCGAGCTCCGTGGCGTAGTCGAAGCGCGTGAGCTCGGGCGCGAGGAGCGCGAGGGCCTGGTCGTTGCCGAGGGCCCCGTAGGCCGCGTCGAGGGCGTCGGGCATGAGGCGCACGACGCGTCCGTGGTCGATGCGGTCGTAGGCGACGCGCGAGAGCACCATCGCGTCGGGCGTGAAGCGCTGCGGCGTGAGCGAGAACGCGATGGGCTGCGGCGACGTTTCCACGAGCCCGCCGGGGTTCACGAGGATCGACGTGGCCACGCGCGGACGCTCTCCCCGCTGCGCATCGATCGCCGCCACGAGCGCGTCGTCGGACGCGCGCAGATCGAGGCGCGACGCGAGCGCGTGCAGGTCATCGAGGCCCAGCGCATCGGACTCTCCCATGAGCCCCTGGAGCGTGCGTTCGAAGCGCGCGAGGTCGCTGCGCGCGGTGCCCGTCACGAGCGCATCGAGCGCGAGCGCGGCCGTGAGAGAGCGCCGTCGCAGCACCCGTCGCCCGTCGACCACGTCGATCACGCGCACGCCCTCGCGGCCGAGGAACATCACCGCGCGGAAGTACCGCTCCAGCGCCGCATCGCCCGCGTAGTGCCCGCGCGGACGCATCTGCGACGTGTCGACGTCGCGCGCGTCGCCGAAGAGTCGCACGGTCACCGGGGCGCCCGCCGCCGTGGCCGCTTCGAAGACCGCGCGCACCGCGGCTCCGTCGGCGCCCGCCACGGGCCGCACGAGCGATCCATCGAGGAGCGAGAGCGTGACCGAGAGGTACAGGTCGAGGTCCGCGCGCGTCTCGGCGGGGAGCGACGCACCCGCGGGCGTTGTGAGCGCGGCGCGCGTCTGCGTGAGCGCGCGGCGGAGCGTCGGCGCGAGCGCGTCGCGTTCGAGGTCCGCGAGCAGGTGGTCGAAGCCCTCGTGCAGCGCGTTGAGCACCAGATCGACGCTCAGGTACACGGGCTGGTCGGCGAGGTAGAGGTCGGTGTAGCCCGTGAGAAAGCTGTTGCGCGCGTGCCGCGGCGCCAGCGCGAATCCATGCGCGCGCAGGGCGGCGAGCGCGTCGTCGTCGAGGCGAAAGCGCCCCTGCTGCACGGTGTCGAATCCGTCGGCGTGCGTGGGGTCGGCGATCACGCCCGCGGAGAACGGCATCGTGTGCGAGGCCATCATGGTGCGTGCGTCGAGGCGCGGGCCGGAGGGCATGCGCGCGCGCAGCGCCTCGCGGGTGAGCGGCTCGTCGGGCGGCGTGTACGCGGTGACGACGACGGGCTGCGTGGTCACCGCGACGGGCTGCGCGGTGACGGCGACGGAGGCGACGGGCGCGCGGGGACGCACCACGGGCCCGCGCGTGCAGGCCATGAGGAGCGCGAACGAGGCGGCGAGGCGCGTGAGCTTCATGGGGTGCTCCAACGCGCGAGCGCGCGTTTGCTGACAGTCGCGGCTGCGCTCAGCCCTTGAGCCGGTATCGGATGTGGTTCACGCGGTCGAGGAGCGCGGTTCCCTCCGGCGCGGGAATCTCTTCGACCTGGCCCGCCATCACCATCGGCCCGAGCGCGTTCACCACGCGGCCGCGGTTCATGAAGCCGTTCATCTGAAGCGCCTCCTGAAGCTGCGGCAGCGTGAGCGCACCGCCCTCGCGGAGCTTCGCCTCGATCGACGGCGCGAGCGCCTTGTTTCGTCGTTGTGTGAGCCACATGGCGATGGAGACGCCGATTGCGGCGCCGATGCCCGCGGTCATGTTGGGGAGATCCATGGTGGGCGCGACGGTAGTGGCCCGCGAGGCGAGGCCGCAAATTCGTCCCTTCGCATGCGGTGATGCGCAACGTTGTGCGCGATGATCGCAAGCATGACTTCACGCACTGTTCACGCTCGTGCGGTGGCGCTCGTCGCGCTCGCCGCGCTCACCGGGGCCTGCGGTTCGCGCACCATCGGCGGTGGCGAAGACCTACCCGATGGCTCCACCGTCGACGTGTCCGTCGTCGACACCGCGACGGTCGACACTGGCGCCGACGTCACGCGTCGCGACGTGCCCGATGCGTCCGTCGACACGTCGGTCACGCCCGACGCGGACTTCCCCGATGGGCCTGTGGGACCCGATGTGTTTCCCGATGCGGTGACGCCCGATGTGGTCACGCCCGACGTGCCCGTCACGCCCGATGTGGTCGCGCCCGACGTGCCCGTCACGCCCGATGTGGTCACGCCCGACGTACCCGTCACGCCCGATGTGGTCACGCCCGATGTGCCCACGCCGCCGACGAGCGGACGCTGCGCCGGCGCCACGGTGCTCACCGCGGGCGTTGCGCTCGCAGGGCAGAGCACGGCCGCGGCGGAGGAGATCGGCGCGGCGTGCACGCCGGTGCTCGGGCCGCGTCCGTCGGTGTGGTACCGGCTCACGGTGCCCGCGGGTCAGAGCGCGTCGCTCACGACGGTGCGCACCGACACGATGCTCGGAACGCTCCAGGCGCGCGTGTTCGCGGGCGGATGCATGGGCACGTGCATTCCGACGACGGCGATCGCGGGCAGCGACGGTCGCACCTCGCTCGTGCAGTGGCGCAACACGTCGGCCGCGCCCGTGGAGTACACGATCGCGCTCAACGCCTTCACGGCCACGCCCGCGACCTTCACGATCACCGCGACGACGCGCGCGCCCGCGGCCAACGGAACGTGCGACGGCGCCACCGTGGTGCGCGACGGCACGGAGCTCCGGGGCGAAGACCTCTCGCTCTCATCGACGCAGCTCGCCCCCTGCCCCGGCAGCCCGCTGCTCTCGCAGCCCGGCACGCTCTTCTACGCGGCCGACGTGCCCGCGGGCAGCTCGCTGACCGGCACCGTCGCGGCGACGGTCGCGGGGCGCGGAACGTTCCAGATCCGCGTGGTGCCTGCGTGCGGCGATGCGACCTGCCTCGCGGCGAGCGCGACGCCCGCTTCGAACACCTCGACCTCGTGGACGAACACCGGCTCGGCCCCGCGCCGTGTGCTCCTCGCGGTCACTGCGACGTCGGCGCTGGGCACGCAGTTCGACCTCTCGGTGCGCGTGCGCACGCCGCCCACGAACGCCACCTGCGCGGGCGCCACGCGCATCACCGCGGGCACGCTCACGGGCGAGAGCTTCGCCTTCGCGCGCGAGACCAACACCGCGTGCCTCGCCTTCGGATCGACGGGCACGCCGGTGCTCTACTACGTGACCCGCGTCGGCGCGGGCGAGCGGCTCACGGCGTCGGCGCGGCGCACGTCGTCGTCGTTCTTTCAGCCTGTGGTGCGCGTGATCGACGGGTGCGCGTCGTCGACCTGCCTCGCCACCTCGGCGGGCATGACGGGCAGTGCCGACACCGGACGGCTCACGTGGGTGAACCCCGGCGCCGCGCGCGACGTGGTGGTGATGGTCTCGGCGAACACCGCGGCCCTCGATGGAACCTTCGACCTCTCGACGGCCATCGGCGCCGTGCCCTACCGCATGGAGATGATCCCCGCGGCGTGCGACACGCTCTCGATGCCCACGCCCACGGGGGTGTCGGGCGATGACTCGGGCGGTGCGTCGACGGCGCTTCCCTTCGCGTTCCGGTACTTCGGCACCGCGGTGACGGGGTGGTCGGTGTCGACGAACGGCTACGCGCAGCTCTGGGCCACGACGGGCATGTCGAACGGCGCGCTGAACCCCATGGCGCTCCCCGCCGCGGGTTCGCCGCCGTCGATCGTGGCGCCCTTCTGGGATGACCTCCTCGTCGATGGAACCGTCGGCACGATCCGCTCGCAGAGCTTCGCGACCCCGCAGCACCTCACCGTCGAGTGGAACAACGTCCGCTTCTGCTGCGGCATGGACTCGGGCGAGCGCCTGACCTTCCAGGCGAAGTTCTTCGCGACCACGAACGTGATCGAGTTCCACTACTGCGCGCTCTCGACGACGCCGCGCGCCACGGGTCAGCGCGCGTCCATCGGCATTCAAGACGCGACCACCACGCAGGGCCTCTCGTGGTCCGCGATGCGTGAGGGCGCGGTCTCGGCCACCACGGGCATCCGCTTCACGCCGACGACGCCCTGACGCTCGGACGCGCGCATCCCCGCGCGCGCACCGTCCCTCCTCCGTGGTGTACTCCCGCGCCACGCATGACCGCCGCCGCAGCTCCCTCCTCCCGCGCCGATCGCGCGCTGGCCGTCGCCCTCACGGTCGCGGTGCTCGACTGCGTGTACCTCGCCTGGCGCTACACGGCGCTCCACGGCGCGCCCTCGCCCTGGGTCGAGGCCCACACGGGACTCTGCTCCTGGACCGTCGGCATCGACTGCGACCGCGTGCTCGTGACGCCCGAGGCGCGCGCGTTCTGGGTGCCCAACGCGACGCTCGGTCTGGGCTTCTTCGCGGGCGCGGCGCACTGGTGGTTCGTGGGCGTACGGAAGTATCCCGAGCACCGCGTCCACCTCGCGCGCACGCTGGCCTTCTGGCTCGGCGTGGCGACGCTGATCACGTTCCGCTTCTGGTGGCTGCTGGTGCACCTGCCCGCGCTGTGCCCCTTCTGCCCGTGGAACCACGTCTTCACCTACGTGGCCTTCGGCGCCGCGCTCGCCGTGTGGCGCGACCTCGCCGCGCGCGAGACGCATCCGCATCCGCCGTGGCAGGCGCTCGTTCCCCACGTGCTCACGTCGATCGCGCCGCTCGTGGTCGTGAACGCGCTGTGGTGGACGCTCGTCGCGAGCGGTCGCGTCGACGCCGGGCCCACGATCGCGCGCTGGTGATTTTGTGCTTGCTCCCCTGCGCCGATGGAGTACACATCGCCTCCCCAAGTGACGCGGGGTGGAGCAGCCTGGTAGCTCGTCGGGCTCATAACCCGAAGGTCGTAGGTTCAAATCCTGCCCCCGCAACCAACACGAAGACCCCGGCAGTCGCGAGACTGACCGGGGTTTTCACTTTGGGGCAGCGCACGGTAGGGCCTGTCGGGACGGGGATCTCGGCGGAGCCGAAGCGGGCCGCACGCAGAGCGTGTGCGGCAGCGGGCCGGGGTTCCCGTTGCGGCGGGCCGGGGTTCCCGTTGCGGCGGGCCGGGGTTCCCGTGGCAGTGGGCCGGGGTTCCCGTGCAGCGGCCGGGGTTCCCGTGCAGCGGGCCGGGGTTCCCGTGCAGCGGCCGGGGTTCCCGTGCAGCGGCCGGGGTTCCCTTCGGTCACCACCGGGCTGGTGTGCGAATCGCACCGGGCGCTGCCCGGCGCTCCCAGAAGCGCGCGAAGTTCATGCAGCGTCGGAGGCCGCTCCGACGCGACCGCACACACCAGCCCGGGGTGACCCACGGGAACCCCGGCGCCGCAGCGAGCACAGCGGGCCGTGACCGCATGCCCAAAACGCGTGATGGCATGCCGTCCGCCCCGTGATGGCGTCCTCGAAACGCGTGATGGCACGCCGTCCACGCCGCTATGGCGTCGTCGAAACGCGTGATGGCAGGCCCAACACCCAGTGATGGCGGCGTCCGAGCGCGTGATGGCACGCCGTCCACCCCGTGATGGCAGCGTCCGAGCGCGTGATGGCGTCGTCGAAACGCGTGATGGCACGCCGTCCGCCCCGTGATGGCGTCGTCGAAACGCGTGATGGCAGGCGCAACACCCCGTGATGGCATGCCCTCCACCCCATGATGGCATCCTCAAAACGCGTGATGGCATGCCATCCACGCCGCGATGGCACCGTTCGAGCGCGTGATGGCATGCCGTCCACCCCGCGATGGCAGCGCCCGAGCGCGTGACGGCGCGCCGTTCACCCCGCGATGGCAGCGTTCGAGCGCGTGATGGCAGCGTTCGAGCGCGTGATGGCGGCGTCCGAGCGCGTGATGGCGGCGCCGGGGTTCCCGCAGGTCACCCCGGGCTACGACGTGAATCGCACCGGGCGCTGCCCGGCGCTCCCAAAGGTGCGTCCAGCGAGCGATGCAGCGTCGGAGCGCACTCCGACGCGACCGCACACACCAGCCCGGCGGTGACCGAAGGGAACCCCGGGCGCTCGCACGCATCGCGCGCATCGCCCGCATCGCACGCATCGCGCGCATCGCCCGCATCGCACGCATCGCACGCATCGCGCGCATCGCCCGCATCGCACGCTCGCACGCATCGCACGCTCGCACGCATCGCACGCTCGCCCGCATCGCACGCATCGCTCGCATCGCACGCTCGCACGCATCGCACGCATCGCTCGCTCGCTCGCATCGCGCGCATCGCACGCATCGCACGCATCGCGCGCATCGCACGCATCGCTCGCATCGCTCGCACACATCGCATGCACGCATCGCATGCATCGAACGCATCGAACGCATCGAACGCATCGCACGCATCGCACGCTCGCTCGCACGCATCGCACGCTCGCACGCATCGCACGCATCGCGCGCA
>CAMFHP010000090.1 GCA_945952225.1 uncultured Myxococcaceae bacterium | reverse complement strand
GGACGGGCCGCAGGCGCCGCGGGACGGGCCGCCGGGGCCGCAGGACGGGCCGCAGCGGGACGGGCGCCACGACGGCCGCGCGTGGGCGGCGGCGGAGGCGGAGGAGGCGGAGGAGGCGGCGGTTCGAGCACGGTGCCCTGGAGCTCGACGTGGCGCGAGCCACCGGGCGAGGCCGCGTTCGTGGGCACGAGCTCTTCGCCGCGATCGAGGGCGATCTCGAACCACCCGTTGGGCGTCACGATGGCCGCGCTGGCCCCCGACGGAACGAGCGCGAGCCACGTGTTGCGCGCCGCGCTCTCGCCCACGGTGTAGGCGCACCAGCGGTTGCCGTCCCAGTAGCCCAGCACCTCGCCGCCGGTGCCCTGAAAGAGCGCCCACATCTTGCCGCCCGCGAGGGGCACGACATCGCGCACGAGCGACTCGGGCACGCCCGCGTTGAGCCCGTGCTCGTCGAGGGCCGTGAGCTCCGTGTTGAACACGAGCACGCCCTGGTTCGCGGTGCCCGCCACCACGGTGTCGCCCTGCTTCGCGAGCGCGGTCACCTGGTAGCGATCGGTGAGCATCACCCAGTGCTCGCCGTCGAAGCGCGCGAGGCCGTGCTCGCCGCCGAGGAGCGCGCCGTTCGCACCGACCGCGAGGAGCGCCGTGACCCTGCCCACGTCGGGCTGCGCGGGCCCCGCGGCGGCCCACGCGCCTTCGCCCTGCTTGCGCACCACGCCCGCGCCCGTGGCGGCCCACAGCGACGCGCCGTCGTCGGAGGAAGACACCGCGAGCACGGTGTCGTCGGGGAGTCCGTCGTGGTGGGTGATGCGCGTGGGGGATCCGCCGCCCGCGGGGTACCTCACGATGCCGCGGTACGTGGCGACGTAGAGCGACGAGTCCGAGGCCGCGACGTCGGTGATGAGGTCGCTGTCGGTGAACACGCGCACCGGGCCCTGCGAGGCGCCCTGCGGAGCGTTCACGGTGGTCTGCGTCGACGAGCAGGAGAGCGGCGCGAGGAGCGCCAGCGCTCCGAGGAAGCGGGCGGGGCGTGCGAGCATAGGGGTTCGGGGTCGCTTTCGTTCGTGCGAGGACGTCGGCGCGCACGTCACGGGAACGCCGCGCGCGGTGAGTCTTTCAACGCTGCGCGGAGGCGTGTCAACGGCGTTCCGACCGCGCGAGGGCGGTGCGGCGGGGGCGTTCGGTGCGGGGGAGAAATCGCGGCGCGGTGGAGGTGCGCCGCGGTGCGGTCAGTGCCCGCCGTGGAGGCGGGTGATGCCCGGGTGCGTGGGATCACCGGGCTCGTGGCGCGTGTTGGCGCTCTTCTGCGTGCCGTCCTGTCCGACGTGGCTCATGAGCTGATCCTTGTCGTAGACGAAGTCCGAGCGCAGGTCGAAGGCCGTCATGTGCACGCCCGTGTCCATGCGGATCGCGTCACACGGACACGCCTCGACGCAGAAGCCGCAGAAGATGCAGCGGAGCTCGTCGATCACGAACTCCTCGGGGTAGCGCTCATAGCCGCGGCGCTTGTCGCCCTCGGGGTACTCCGCGGGCTTGATGTAGATGCACTGCGCGGGGCACGCGGTGGAGCAGCACAGACACGCCACGCAACGGGGCGAGCCGTCGTCGCGGTGCGTGAGCCGGTGCACGCCGCGCCAGCGCTGGGCGTACGGACGCTTCTCGTCGGGGTACTCGAGCGTCGCGCAGCCGTCGGCGTAGGGGTCGGTCACGGGCGAGGGCTTGTTGCCCGATACGAGCTGCCCGGTGCCCTTGAAGAAGTGCTTGAGGGTGACGCCGAGGCCCTTCACCACTTCGAGCAGGTAGCTCTGCTCGGCGAGGGTGCGGCGCGGCTTGCGGAGAACCTTCGTCGTTGCGGTCACGGGGTGCCACCACCGGTCGTAGAGAGGCCGTTGTAGAAGAGAATGCCCATGCCCGTGAGCAGCACGTTGAGGAGCGCCGCGGGCAGGAGGATCCGCCAGCCCAGCATCATGATCTGGTCGTAGCGGAAGCGCGGGAGCGTCCAGCGGATCTGGAGCTGGAGGAAGATGAGCCCGGCGACCTTCAGCACGAAGCTGAGGAGCCCCACGAGCACGACGATGAAGTGCGCCCAGTGCCACGAGATGTCGAGCCCGAGGTAGTGGAACTCGAACCCCGAGTTCTGCACGAACGGGAACTGCCATCCCCCGAGGAACACCACCGTGAGCAGCGCCGACGAGGTGCACACCTCGACGAGCTCACCCGACGCGAACATGCCGAACTTGAGGCCCGCGTACTCGGTGAAGTACCCCGCGACCACTTCGCTCTCGCCCTCGGGCACGTCGAAGGGCACGCGCTTGGTCTCGGCGATCGCCGCGGTGGCGAAGAGCACAAAGGCCAGGGGCTGCACGAAGATCCCCCAGCAGTGCTGCATCTGCCAGGTGATCATGTCGGCGGGCTGCACCGACTGGTAGATCATGAACGAGCCGACGAGCGAGAGGCCCATCGCCACTTCGTACGAGACCATCTGCGACGCCGCGCGGAGGCCGCCGAGGAGCGAGAACTTGTTGTTCGACGACCAGCCCGCGAGCGCCGCGCCGATGACGCCCGCGCCCGCGACGGCGAAGATGTAGAGCAGCCCCACGTCGAGCGTGGTGATGCGCATCGGGATCGAGTGGTCGTTGGGGTCCGCGGCCCACGCGGGGTCGTAGAGGTCGCGCAGGTGGTCGACGTGGAGCGTCGGCGCGAAGGGGATCACCGCGAAGAGGCACAGCGGCGGCACGAGCGCGATGATCGGCGCGAGGCGGTAGAGGAGACGGTCGCCGCCCACGGGCTCCCAGTCTTCCTTCCAGATCATCTTGATGCCGTCGGCGATCGAGTGGACGAGACCCGCCGCGCGGATGCGCACGCCGCCGACCTCGATGGCCGCGCGGTTCGGCCCGATGCGGTCCTGCATCATCGCCGACTGCTTGCGCTCCACCCACAGGAGGATGGCCGCCATGTTCACGAGCACCCCGACGATCAGGGCGATCTTTACGAATGCCTGGATCCAGAACATCGTTCGTTCCTCTATGCGCCCGCGGAGGCCTTGGCGTCGGTGGCCGCGCTGGTGGCGGGCGCGTGGTCGGGATGCGCCGCGGGCACCTGCGCGAGCAGCGCCGCGCGCACCTCACGGAGCTTCGTGTACGACAGGTCGAGGTTCATCGCGCGCCCGAGGCCCGCGAGGAGCTCCCACGCCGGCGCCGCGTCGCCCTTCGGCGAGAGCGCGCGCTTGAAGCCCTGGGCCACGCCCTTCGCGTTCACGAAGCTGCCCTCGGCCTCGACCCAGCTCGCCGCCGGGAGCACCACCGTCGCGTAGCGCGCCAGCGGCCCCTCGTGCGAGAGCGCGAGCACCACGTCGGCGATGCGCGACAGCGGCGCGAGCGCGTTCGCGTCCACATCGGCATCGGCGCCGAGGCCCACGATCGCCTGCACCTTGCCCTCGGCCGCGGCCGCGAGAAGGTCCGCGAGCGAGCCCACACGCGCCCCGTTGGCCGCCGCGAGCGCGCCCGCGCGGTTGGGGTTCTGGTCCGCGTTGCGGAGGATCTTGTCCGCGCGCCACGCGGGCTTCGCCGTGAGGTAGAGCCCCGCGCCGAGCGCCTTCGCGAGCGCCGCCGCGACGAAGTTGTCCTCCGTCGAGAACTGCGCCCCGAGGAGCACCGCGACCTTGCCCTTCGGCGCCTTCGAGAGCACCTCGGCGGCGCGGTCGAGGGCCGCGTCGCGCTTCACGTCTTCGCGCACGCCGTCGCGCCCGAGGCGGGCCTTCAGCACACGCCCGTCGTGCTCGCGCAGGTAGGTCATCATGCCGTCGTCGCAGGCCCAGAAGCGGTTGACCGCCTCGTTGTCACGCGGACGGTTGCGGTACGCGCGGCCCTCGCGCGTGTCGACGTCGATCCAGAGGTTGCAGCCCGTCGCGCAGCCGGGGCACACCGTGGGCGTCTCCTTGAGCGTCCACACGCGGGCCTTGAAGCGAAAGTGGCTCGACGTGAGCGCGCCCACCGGGCACACGTGCTCGGTCATGAGGGTGTAGTCGCCTTCGAGCTTGCGGCCCTGGGCGAGCACGACCTCGTTCTTGTTGCCGCGCTCGCGCAGGTCGAGCATGTGATCGCCGATCACCTCGTCGCACACGCGGATGCAGCGCGTGCAGGTGATGCAGCGCTCGGCGTCGTAGACGATCGTGTCGCCGAAGACCACGCCCTTGGGCTTGTGCACGGGCTCGTCGCGCATGCGCTTGGTCGTGCGCGCCTCGCTCATCCAGTAGTCCTGGAGCTTGCACTCGCCGGCCTGGTCGCAGATGGGGCAGTCGACGGGGTGGTTCACGAGCAGGAACTCCTGCACGTGGGCGCGGGCCTCGACGGCGGCCTTCGAACTCGTCGAGCGCACGACCATGTTGTCGGTCGCCTGCACCTGACACGCGGGCTGGAGCTTGGGCTTGCGGTCGGGGACCCAGTCGTTCTTGTCCGCGTCCCACTTCATGATGTCGAGCATCATCGCGCGGCCGCCGGGCGGGGGCTCGATCTCGACGAGGCACATGCGGCAGTTGGCGGCGACCGAGAGGCCCGGGTGCCAGCAGTAGTGCGGGATCTCGATCCCGAGGCGCCACGCGGCCTTGATGATGGTGTCCCCCTTCTCGAAGGGGATCTCACGGTCGTCGAGCTTGAACGAAGGCATCTCTCAGAACCTCACGAAGAGAGTCGGTTGACTCAACGGTCGCACTCGCCGCCGATCATGTTGATCGAACCGAATGCGGGCACGATGTCGGCGATCATCTCGCCCGTGATCATCGACTGCACGCACTGGAGCGACAGGAAGCACGGCGCCCGCACGCGCACGCGCCAGGGGTTGCCTCCGCCGCGCGAGACGAGGAAGAACCCGAGCTCTCCGTTGCCGCCTTCGGTGTACTGGTAGACCTCACCCGGCGGCACGTGGATGCCTTCCATGATGAGCTTGAAGTGGTTGATCGTGCCCTCGATGGTCGAATAGACCTCGCTCTTGGGCGGGAGCACGATGCGGGGATCGCGGATGTTGATCTCGTCGTCGGGCGAGCCCGGCTTGATCTTCTTCATCAGGTCGAGCGTCTGCTCGACGATGCGCACGCTCTGACGGATCTCTTCGAGGCGCACCATGAAGCGGTCGAAGGTGTCGCCGTCTTCGCCCACGGGCACTTCGAAGTCGACCTCGTCGTAGGTGAGGTACGGCTTGTCTTTGCGCACGTCGTAGTCGACGCCCGAGCCGCGGAGCACCGGGCCCGACGCGCCCATCGCGATGGCGGTCTCGCGCGGAAGGATGCCCACGCCCTGCGTGCGGTCGAGGAAGATGCGGTTCTTGAGCAGCAGCGACTCGCTCTCGGCGACCACCTCGAGCACCTTGGGGAGCATGCCGCGCACCTGCGCGTCGAAGCCCTCCGTCGGCCCGAAGGCCGCGCCGCCGATGCGGAAGAACGAGTGCGTCATGCGCGCGCCCGTCTGCTCCTCGCACGCCTCCCACACCCACTCGCGGGCCTTGAGGAGCCACAGGAAGGGCGTGAACGCGCCGAGCTCCATGGCCATGGCGCCGTTGCAGGTGAGGTGGTCGGAGATGCGCGAGAGCTCACCGAGCGCGACGCGCAGGAGCTGGCACTTGCGCGGCACCGTCACGCCGAGGAGCTTCTCGACCGCCATCGCGTAGCCCACGTTGTTGAGCAGCGGCGAGACGTAGTTGAGACGGTCGGTGTAGGGGAACACCTGCTGCCACGTGCCGCGCTCGCTCATCTTCTCGAAGGCGCGGTGGAGGTATCCGGGCTGCACGTCGACGTGCTTGATGTTCTCGCCGTCGAGCGTGAGCACCATGCGGATCGTGCCGTGCATCGCCGGGTGCGAGGGACCCATGTTCAGGGTCATGGGCTCGCTGGGCAGCTCCAGCTCGGTTTCCTCGAAGTCGAGATCGACGGGTTCCATGCGGTGGTTCCGTGAAACGCGGTTGTGTGGAGGGTGAAACGTGCGAAGGGGGCGGTGGTCGGCGCGCGGCGATCAGTTGTTCTTGTCGAGCGCGTGCGGGTTCTCCGGCGTGCGCTCCAGGTCGACGCTCACGCTGCGGTTGAGGGGCATGCCCTCGTCGCGCAGAAACGGCCCCAGCTTGTCGAAGGTGTTCTCGCGGTAGGCCACCAGGGGCTGCGCGCGGTTCGCGGGGTACTCCTTGCGGAGGGGATGCCCTTCGAACTCTTCGTACATGAGAATGCGACGGAGGTCGGGGTGGCCTTCGAAGCGCACGCCGAACATGTCGAAGGCCTCGCGCTCCTGCCAGTTGGCGCCACTCCACACCGAGGCGATGGAGTCGATGCGCGGGTCTTCACCCGACACGCGCGCCTTCACCCTCACGCGGTGCTTCTTCTTCAACGAGTGAACGATGAAGAACACCTCGAAGCGATCGGGCATGTCGAGGTCGTCGGTGTTGGGGTCGCAGCGGTCGACGGCCGACAGGTCGACGAAGTAGTCGCACTGGCACGCGGGGTCGTTCTTCACGAACTCCGCGACCTCGCGCCACCGCGAGGGGCGCACCACGGCCACGTCGTCGCCGCGGAACGAGCTCGTCTCGAGCACATCGGCGCCGAACTTCTCCTGGAGCCGATCGAGGATGATCTTCGACATGGTCTCTTCGCTCTCGGTGCGTCAGCGCTTCAGGCGGATCTGGTGGAGCTGTTCGAGGGAGCGCTTGTGCTCCTCGGGCATCTCGGTGTTCTTGAGCACCGCGGGCGTGCGGTCGCCCTCGCCGATCTTCTTCTGGAGCAGCATGAGGCCGTCGAGCACGGCCTCGGGGCGCGGCGGGCAGCCGGGGATCATCACGTCGACGGGGATGATCTTGTCGATGCCGGGCACCGTCGCGTAGTTGTCGTAGAAGCCGCCGCACGAGGCGCAGGTGCCGAACGCGATGACCCACTTGGGCTCGGTCATCTGCTCGTAGATGCGACGGAGCGCGGGCGCCTGGCGCTGCGAGATGGTGCCCACCACCCAGAGCACGTCGGCCTGGCGCGGCGAGAACCGCGGGGCCTCGGCGCCGAAGCGCGCGAGGTCGTAGCGCGGCGACGCGGCGGCCATGAACTCCATGCCGCAGCACGCGGTCACAAAGGGGTATTGGAACAGCGAGTACTTGCGCGCCCAGTTGAGAAGGGCGTCGAAGCGGGTGGTGACGAAACCCGATTCGCCGCCGCCGACGATGCGCGTGTCGGAGCTCAGGTCTGCCATTCGAGGGCTCCCTTCTTCCAGCAGTAGACGAGCGCGACGGTGAGCACGCTCAGAAAGGCCAGCATCTCCACGAGGCCCACCACGCCGAGGCGCTGAAAGAGCACCGCCCACGGGTAGAGGAAGATCGCTTCGATGTCGAAGACCACGAAGAGGATCGCGGTGAGATAGAACTTCACCGAGAGCTTCACGTGCTGCGCGCCCGTCGACTCCGAGCCGCACTCGTACGGGATCGCCTTCGTGGGCGTGGGGTTCTTCGGGCCGAGGAGCGACGCCAGCGTGAACATGGCGCCGGCGACGAAGAGCGAGAACGCCACGATCATGAAGATCGGGCCGTAGGTCTGCGTGAGGCTCAATTGTGAGGCGTCGTTCACGGCACTCTCCAGGGCTGCGGGATCTAGCGACCTCGCAGAACCGTGTCAATCACCCGTGTTCTACGGGCTTTTGAGTGATTCCAGGGCCCGAGAGGGGCCCCCTCGGGGGATCACGGCGCGCGGACCGTACACCGGCTCTGCGCCGAAAGGCTAGAGATCGTGCGCGGCCGTGCGCGGCCCCGGGGCGTCGACCCGCGAGAGACGCCACGGGCTGTGACGGACCGTCTGCGAGGGGTGTCGCCCGGGGGCCGTGAGTCGGGCCTCCAGCGCGGCCGACGGACGCGACACCACCACCTGCGTGCGACGCGAGAGTTCCAGCACCAGGTCGGCCACGGGGGCCTCGGCCCACGGATCGAGCGGGCCCGTGGGATCGTCGAGCCACACCAACGCCGGGGCCTCGGGCGAGAGCAGCGCACCGTACAGGGCCAGCGTGCGAAGAACCCCGGCAGGCAGCTCCCGATGCGACCGACGGCGCCCATCGCGGGTGTGGAGCTCCATTCCGAGCACGCCCTCTTCGTCGAGGGGGAAGCGCAGCGCGTCGAAGCCCAGGATCACCTCGCGCGCCGCGGCCGTGAAGGTCTTCCGCGTCGCGGGCACATCCCACACGTTGCAGAGCACGTTCACCAGGTTGTGCCCGTCGGGCGCGAGCCTGCCGTGAAAGCCCGGCGCCGCCGACACCGTGCGCATCGGCGCCCCCTCCCCCGCGGGAATCTCTCCGAGAAAGCTCCACCCCTCGATGCGCTCCGCCGCCGTCGCGACGCGCGGGTCTTTGCGATACGCCGACACCGTGTTGAACACGCTCATGTCGCCCGCGATGCGCGACACCAGCGACCGCGCGGGCACCGTCACCGGCGAGCCCGGGAGCTTCTTCCGCGGCGGGTGATACTCCACGCGGTCTCCGATGCGCTCGATCAGGTCGACCACCTCGAAGTCGTTCGACCGCGTGCTGCGCTCATACCCGATGCACCACCACGGCGCGCCGTCGAGCCGCTCGATGATCGCCTCGTGGCCGAAGCCCAGGTCGTGGTCGTCGTCGCCCGCTTCGAAGAGCCCGAAGAGCTTCATCTCCACCGCGCCGGGCAGCCAGAACGCCGCCTCCGTGGCCCCCTGCGCGGCCATCTCGTCACCGATGGCACTCCACCCCTGCGTGAGCCGCGCGAAGAGCCGCGCCGCGCCCGCGAGATCGCCCGCGCCCTCGCCCGTCACCACCGTGAGATCCCCGGGACGCGCGGTGAAGCTCTCGAACCCACGGTATCCCTCGACCACGAACTTCGTCAGCCGCATCGCTCCCTCGCTCCGCCCGCGTCGTGGGGCCACCACGCGCGCACCTCGTCGCCCGCACGCACGACACCCCGCAGCGCCGCCCGCGAGGCCGGCGCGCGCACCACCGCCCCCAGCACCGCACGCTCGGCCACGGGCCCCATCGCACCACGCTCGCGCTCCCACGGCGTGCGCACCCGCGGCGTCACCACGTCGCGCCATCGCCCCACGAGCGCCTGCAACGTGCCCGGCGCGTCGTGTGTCGCCGCATTCCACAGCGCCCCTTCGTCGACCGCGGGCGCCCACGCGCTGAGCTCACACGGCGCGGGCTGCGCGCGCGTGCCCGGCGCGATCGAGAGCCCCGCCGACTCGTCGTCGCGCGCATCGCAGAGCTCGATCCACGCGACGTTGCCCGCGGCCAGCGAGCGCAGCGCGCGCGTCCACACGTCCCCCTGCACGCCGCCCGTCGAGACCGTCACCGCGCCCGCCAGCGCGTCGCGCCCCGTGAGGCCCGCGCGCACCGTAGCCACGCCGTGCAGCGAACCCGCGCGCACCATCGCCGCCACGACCGCATCGCACCATCGCGCGACCCGCGCGCACTGCGCCGTCGGGTCCGCTTCGAAGGCCACGTACGCACCCGTCACGCCCCCCTCGCGCCGCGCGCCCACCACCACGGGAACGCGCTGCGCGAGGCATCCCCCCGCGTCGCGCGCCACGCGGATCACCAGCTCGCCATCGCCCCCGTCGCGCGCGAAGCCCGCCACGTCGAGCACGGCCACCCTCGCCCCCGAAGGCACACGCACCGTCGCCGTGAGCACCCGCGATCCCTCGTGGGTCACCGCCGTGAGCGCCGCGCCCGACCACACCGCATCGTCGCCGCTCCGTTCGGGGTCGACGCCGCGCAGTCGCACCGCCGTGGGCGCCACGAGCGAGCGGTCGAGCGCGTCGCCCGAGAGCCACACGCGGAGCGCGCGGGTGCCGTCGGGCACGGTGATCCAGAGGCCCACACGGGAGAGCGTCTCGCCCGGTGCGAGGGCCACACGACGCGCGAGCGCGGCGCCGTACGCGAGCGTCGGAGACCCGTCGGAGCCGCACCACGGGCACGGTCCCGCGCAGGGCACGGCGCGCGCGTAGGGCGGCGGAACGAGGTCGGTCAGGCGCATCGGAGCCCGCGATGGAGCCACCAGAGCGGAGAGAGCGTCAAGGCGTCGCGAGGGCCTCGGGGGTGCGATGGTCGACGGGGCCTTCCATCAGCGCGCGCACGGCCGTGAGGTCGTCGTCCGAGGGGCACGCCCAGCCCTCTTCGTACTGGAACACCTGCGACACGCTCTGCGCGCCGAAGTGCGCGTCGAGCAGGTCGAGGTGCTCCCCGCGCAGAAACGCCGGATGCGACACGCCGCACGCGCGGCAGAGCGCGAGCACCTCCTTGCGGAGCGTCACCAGGTAGTTCGCGAGCCGCGCGGATTTGAGCGTCGGGTCGAGGCCCTTCATCAGCCAGCGGTTCTGCGTCGCGATGCCCGTGGGGCAGTGGCCCGTGTGGCACTCCTGCGCCTGGATGCACCCGATCGCGAGCATCGCCTCGCGCGCCACCGCGACCGTGTCGCACCCGAGCACGAACGCGAAGAGCACCTGCTCGGGGAAGCCCAGCTTGCCCGAGCCGTTGAAGAGGATCTTGTGGTGCATCCCCCGCTCGGCGAACACCCGGTAGACCTTCGAGAAGCCCACCTTGAAGGGCTGCGCCACGTGGTCGGTGAACACCAGCGGCCCCGCGCCCGTGCCCCCTTCGCCGCCGTCGATGGTGATGAAATCCACCCCGCGGTGCGAGGTCTCCATGAGCCGCGCGAGCTCGTGCCAGAAGGGCATCTGGCCCACCGCGGATTTGATCCCCACGGGGATTCCGCCCGCGGCCTCGGAGATGCGCTCCACGAAGTCGAGCATCTCGTCGGCGTCGCGAAAGGCCGTGTGCGCCGCGGGGCTCACGCAGTCACGGCCGAAGGGCACGCCGCGGATCTCGACGATCTCCTGCGTGATCTTCGCCGCCGGAAGGATGCCCCCCGCGCCGGGCTTCGCGCCCTGACTCAGCTTGATCTCCACCGCGCGAACGCGGTTCTTCGCCACGTTCTCGACGAAGCGCTCCAGGCTGAAGCGACCGTCGGCGTCGCGGCACCCGAAGTACCCCGTGCCGAGCTGCCACACGAGGTCGCCGCCGTGCTGGTGGTGCTTCGAGATGCCTCCCTCGCCGGTGCTCTGCCACGCGCCCGCGAGCTTCACCCCGCGGTTGATGGCCTCGACCGCCGGGCCCGAGAGCGAGCCGTAGCTCATGCCCGACACGTTCACGATCGACGCGGGCCGAAAGGCCTTCTTGCGCCGACGCCACGCGCCCACCACCTTCGCCGCAGGGATGCGGTACATCGGGTCATACCCCGCCTCGCCCACGTGCGGATCGAGCAGCGGAAAGGCCGCGTGCTTGATCACCACGTAGCCCGCCGAACGCTCCAGATCGTTGTCGGTGCCGAAGCCGAAGTAGTTGTTCTCCTTCTTCGACGACGCGTAGACCCAGCGCCGCTGGTCGCGCGAGAAGGGCAGCTCCTCGTCGTTGCCCGTGACGATGTACTGCCGCAGCTCGGGCCCCACCCGTTCGAGCAGGTACCGCAGGTGCCCGATGATCGGGAAGTTGTGCAGGATCGCGTGGCGACGCTGCGTGACGTCGTAGATCGCCACGCCCACGAGCGCCGCCGCGAGCGCCGAAATCAGCCAGGTCCAGTTCATCGCGTCACCCCGGTGCGAGCGCGTCCGTCGCCCTCGCAGCCGGTCGCGACGCTACCGCGTGCCGTGCGCGCGATGCGAGATCCGTCGACGGCTCAGGGCGCGGTCGCCGCGGTCACGTCGAGGTCCGCGAAGGTGGTGTCGGCGGAGAGGTACTGCGAGGCGCTCGCCACGCGGCGCGCGGTCGCGGGCATCGAGAGGGCCGTGGGGTTCCACGCCACGACGCGGTACTGCCCCGAGGCGAGGCTCACCGACCAACGCCCCTCGGGTCCGACGGTCACCCGGTCGACGAAGATCGGCGCCTGCGCGGGGTTCACCCGCTCGATCACCGCGAGCCATCCCTCGGGCGACGCGCTCCCCGCGGTGAACCTCCCCGACACCGTGTACGACCGCGGCGCCCCTTCGGACTGCGGCACGAAGAGCACCGCGCAGGAGCTGGTCTCGTCCTGCATCGCGAGCGGCGAGTTCGTGGGGCAGCGCCCGCTCCGGAGGTTCAACGGGTCGTGCACCCACCGCGCGAAGGTCGGCGCCGATGCGCCCGCCGCGTCGTCACCCGTCACCCGGAACGCGTGCGGATACGTGCCCGGACGCAGCGTGCCGTGCGCCATCCACACGCCGCCTTCGAGCGCGAGGGTCAGAAAGGGCCGCGTCCAATCATCGCTGCGCCCGAACGACCCGTAGACCTCCACCGAACGCACGCCCGCCCAGTGCGGCGTGAGCGTGAAGTGCATGGGCATCCCGTCGACCACGGCGCCGTCGTCGGCATCGGCCGCGGCATCGCTCACGTCACTCCCATCGCTCCCATCGCTCGCATCACTCACGTCACTCCCATCGCTCCCATCGCTCGCATCGCTCACGTCACTCGCATCACTCGCATCGCTCACGTCACTCACGTCGCGCGCATCGACAGTCGCATCGGCGGGCACGGGCGTCGGATCGGCGCTGCATCCCGCGAGGAGCAGCAGCGCAAGAAGGGTCACACGCAGTCGCATGGAGCCGCCGCGTTCGCACGGCGCGTGCCTCGCGAGACCGCGCGCGCAATGGCCCTCGCAGCCCCCACGCACCGCGCGCCCCGGTGCTCGCACCCCGCGAAGGAATTGCCGCGTCGCACCGCTGCCCATTGTCACCGGCGCCGCGGCGCCATAGGTCTCTGCGCCACCGCCATGAGCACGGAGCCTCCCTTTCGATTCACGCGTGAGAGCCGCATCCGCATCGACGCCGACGGGCACGTCTGGCACGAGGGCGAGCGCATCGCGCGCAGGCCCCTCGAACGCGCGCTGGCCTCGTGGGTGGATTTCGACGACGAGGCGCGGCGCTACGTGCTCCGCAACGCCTACGACTGGTGCTGGGTCACCGTCGATCGCGCGCCCCTCGTGGTGAAGCACGCGTGGGTGCGCGACGAGGGCGTCGAGATCGAACTCAACGACGAACAGCGCGAGATGCTCGACCTCGCCACCGTGCGCGTCGCCCCCGATGGAGAGACGTGGGCCTATGCGCGCGGCGGAACGCTCCTCGCGCGCTTCGATCGCTCGGCGGCCTTCGCGCTCCTCGACCACGCGACGCTCGATGACACGGGCGCGCCCACGATCACCGTCGGCGCACGCACCTTCGCGCTCGGTCTTCTCGCCGACGGAGAGCGCCTCCCGCCGCGACCGGGCGGCCCCTTCCCCGTGCAAGCGCCCTCGACGTAATCCGTGGACGGTGGTACCCGACCCGTCGCCGCGCACCATGGTTCAGGTCACGCTCTACACCCGCGTCGGATGCCACCTCTGTGACGACGCGAAGGACGTTCTCGAAGAGGTGCGCCGCACGCATCCCTTCGCGCTCTCGGTGGTCGACATCGACACCGATCCCGCCCTCGTGGCGCTCTACACCACCGAGGTTCCGGTGATCACGGTCGATGGCCGCAAGGCGTTCAAGTACCGGCTCACCGCCGACGCCCTGCGCGAGAAGCTCCGTCGCGCCGAGGAAGGCTCCTACACCCCATGAGTACTCCGACTTCTTCGCGCGGGAGGCTCCTCACGTGGATGCGTCGGTCGCCCGCCATCGCGCTCGGCGTGGTGAGCTTTCTCGCGGCCTCCGTGGGCGGCGGCGTGGCCTTCGGGCTCGCGGCCCTCGATGGCGAGCACCGCCGCGACACGCAGCTCACGTCGATCCTGCGGCCCGAGTACCAGGGCGACGATCGCACCGCGCCAGACTTCACCCTCACCGACTCGCACGGGCGTCCCTTCACGCTCTCGTCGCTGCGCGGACGCACGGTGGTGCTGCACTTCTGGTCGCGCGATTGCCCGCCGTGCATTCAAGAACTCTCGGAGCAGATTCCGGCGTTCGATGAGCTCGCGCGCGGACGCAACGACGTGGCCCTGGTGATGGTGGGCACCGAGCGCTTCGAAGAGGTCTCGGCCCTCGTTCCGCCGGGCATCACGTCGGTGATGGTCTCGGACCCCGAGCGCCGTGTGGTGATGGGCAAATACGGCACCCATCTCTTTCCCGAGACGTGGATCATCGACCCCAATGGGGTGATCCGCGCGCGCTTCGACCGCACGCTCGAATGGACCTCGCCGGTCTTCGTGCAGTACGTCACCTCGCTGCGCTGACCGCGCACGTCTCCGGGTGTGTCTCCGATGGTGCGGATGCGCCTGCGTGCGGATGCGCCTGCGTGCTCCCGGTGAATGAATTCACCGGCAGCAAGGGGAAAGTCCCTCACGGGACTCGCGATCCTGCGTCGCCTTCGCGGCGCGTGGTTCGGGTGTGTCTCCGATCGTGCGAACGGTGCTGCGTGTGGAGCAGCGGGAGCGATCGTGCGAATGGGACTGCGTTGCTCCCGGAGAATGAAGCGCGAGCCCCGTGAGGGGCTTTCGCCTACCTGCCGGTGAATTCATTCACCGGCCCCTCCGCACGATCTCACCACTGCCCGCACACGCTCACCACGACAACGCGAGACCGCTCGCACGATCGGAAACACACCCCACGTCTCCCCGCTGCGCGCACCGCGCAGAGAACTTCGCCAGCAGCCCTCAACGACGGACGCGCGCTGCGAGATTCCCACCGCGGTGATTCTTCGCGGCGCGGTGTCGGGCTCTTGACCCCGACGGCGCACCCGCCTACACCGCGGCGCCCATATGCATCCCGTCATGTTCACGATCCCCGGCTGGGCGTTCAAGGTGATCGTCCCGCTGCTGATCCTGTGGGGTTGTTTCTCCATCGTGGTGTCGGTGAACCGCTCGGCGCCGCAGCCGAAGAAGCCCGACGCGAAGGACGGTGAGAAGCCTGCCGAGTCGAGCTTCACGCTCCCCGCCGACTCTCCCTTCAACGCGCTGGTGTCCATCGGTGTGGGGCTCGGCGTGTTCTCGTTCGCCGCGCCGATCTCGATCGTGGGCGAAGGCCCCGCGCGCGTCGTGTCGGTGCTCAAGCAGTTCGCCAACGGCGCCGCGTGGCGCGCCCCGTGGGAGTCGCTCCCGATCTACTCGTACGGCGTGATGCTCGGCCTCTCGCTCGTGGCGGGCTGGTACATCGTGCTCGGGCTCATGCGTCGGCAGTGCCCCGAGACCGACAAGGCCCGCATCGAGGAGTACATGCGCCACATGGCCGACTGCTACGTGTTCACGGCGTTCACCGCCGTGGCCGGGTCGCGCGTGCTGTACATCCTCACGAACCTCAGCGAGTTCCCGACGCTGTGGTCGATGCTGAAGCTCCGCTCGGGCGGCCTCGTGGCCTACGGCGGGTTCATCGGTGGTCTGCTCGGCTCCATCGTGTTCCTGCGCAGCAAGGGCTACCGCCTGTGGCCCTGGGCCGACGCCGCGGTGCCCTCGCTCGGCACCGGACTGATGATCACCCGCCTCGGTTGCTACATGTACGGCTGCGACTTCGGACGTCCGCTCCCGCCCTCGGCGCCGGGCTTCCTGAAGTTCCTCGGGTCGTTTCCGCACTGGGCCGACAACCACGGCTCGCCCGCGTGGCAGCAGCACGTGGCGCTGGGCTTCCGCGCCGACCCGCAGGTGTGCGAGCGCGACTACCACGGCCTCTGGAACGCCACCGAGCGCCTCTGCCACATCTCGCACTCGGCGCAGCACTCGGTGCCCGTGCACCCGACGCAGCTCTACGAGTCGACGCTGGGCCTCACGCTCTTCGCCGCGCTCATGTACCTCTGGCGCCGCCGCAGCTTCGAAGGACAGATCTTCCTCTCCTTCGCGATCCTCTACGGCATCGGCCGCTCGATGCTGGAGATCATCCGCGACGACGCCGAGCGCGGCGTGGTCGGTCCCCTCTCGACCTCGCAGTTCATCGGCATCGTGTCGGTGGTGATCTGCGTCCCGCTGTACCTCCAGATGCGCAAGAACGGCCGCCCCGCGAAGCCCGTGAACCTCTTCGCGCCCGTCGAAGCCCCCGCCGACGCCCCCGCGGCCTGATCGCCCCCGCAGCGCCTCCCCGGCGCCGTCCTTCCCGCCGCTTCACATCCCCGCCCGTTCCCCGGTCTTCGCCCCTGGTCCACCCGGGAACGGGAGGCCGTGGCAAGAACTCCCGGTCCCGATCCTTCCGAACGCGACCCTCTGGCAAGAACTCCCGGCTGGAACGCTTCCGAACGCGAGTTCTGGCAAAATCTCCCGGTCGGAACGCTTCCGAACGCGAGGTCGTGGCAAGAACGCCCGGTCAAAACGCTTCCGAACGCGAGTTTCACCGGATTCTCCCGTTCCCAAGCGCCCCGAAGCCCGGTCGGTTGACAAAACCCCGATTCCCGATCTGTGCCGTGGGGGAACTCTGCATGGCACATCGCCGGGCGTGTTGGGGTAGGCTCCGCCCCGGCGCGATGCTTGTTGCGGTTGTCGGCGATGTGCACGGGAGATTCTTCCGTGTTGAGGAGTGGGTCGAGGAGCTGGAGAAGAACCTCGGAGAGCCCGTGGCCGCGGTGTGGGCGGTGGGCGACGTCGAGACCTTCGCCACGCCCGACGACCACCGTCGCAAATCGACCAAGCGCAACATGCCCGCCGAGTTCGCGGCCTACGCGCGCGGCGAGCGACGCATGCGTCGCGAGTTCGTGTTCGTGGGCGGCAACAACGAAGACTTCGAAGACCTCGAACGCTTTCCCCACGGCGGCGAGCTCGTGCCCGGCGTGCGCTACCTCGGTCGTGCGGGCGTTCGCGCGATGCACGGTCTGCGTGTCGCGTACCTCTCGGGCATCTACGCCCCGACGCGCTTCGATCGGCCGCGCATGCCCGCGACGAGCGCCGAGAGCAGCAAGCAGGCGGGGTACTTCCGTCAGGCCGACGTGGACCTCGTGCGGGCCGTTCCGTCGGCCGACGTGCTGATGCTCCACGAGTGGCCGCGGGGCATCGCGGGGCGTGACAGCGCGGTGGCCCGGGCGGGCGCGCGGGGCATCCGTCAACGGCACTGGCCGCAGGTGGGCAATCCGCACGCGGCGGCGGTGGTGAGCGGGCTCCGTCCGCGCTGGGTGCTCTGCGGTCACCTGCACGTTCCCCACGCGGCGACGCTGCGCTGGGACGACGGACGGGTCACCCGCGTGGCGTGTCTCGACCAGGCCGCGCGGCCCGACGGCGGCTTCCTCTGGATGCGCTGGGAGGGCAACATCGTGCGGGCCGTGGGCTGGGGCACGTCGGGCGAAGTGAACTGGCGACCGGGGCAGCCCTGGGACGAGCGCCAGACCGCGTCGCGCATTCGCATCGAGCCCCGCGAGCGTCGCGGTGACGAGATGGGCGCGGCCCCGTCCGAAGACGAGGCCTCGGAGCACAGTCAGCCGCCGTCGGTTCCGCCGTCGGCGCCCGACGTTCCGTAGGGCGGATCGGGGTCGGCGCAGCAGCGAAAGCCGATCTGGTAGTAGATGAACCCTTCGTTGTGCGCCGTCGTCGCGGGACGGCACCGCGCGCGAATGGGTCCCCACCATCCGCCCTTGAGCGCCGAGTCGAAGGGCACGCCTTCTTCGTTGACGGTCCACTCGTCGACGTTGCCGGTCATGTCGTGCACGCCGGCCCAGCTCACACACCCGGGCATGGTGCCCGAAGGCATCGCGCCGTAGAGCCTCGCGCTCTCGTCGATCTCGTAGCGCGGATCGCCGAGGCGCGCGCGGTCGGGAGCCTGCGGCTGGTAGTCGATGCGGCACGCGTTGCGGTCGCGTCGGAGGCCGTAGGGATAGGGCGAGAAGTTCGGCCCCTCGCACGAGAAGGTCCACTCGGTCTCGGTGCAGAGTCGCTTGCCCTGCGCGCGACACAGCCGTCGGGCCTCATACCAGCTGGTCTGCACCACGGGGTTCACGCCGGGCTGGTTCGGATACTCGTAGCGGTCGATGCACACGGCCATGTGGCGACGGCGCGAGGTGCAGCGCGGGGGCTCGAACTCGGCGCACTGCATCTGCGTCACCGGGTCGAGCCAGCGGAGGCACTTCTGGTCGACGTTCACGCACCAGTCGCCCTCGGCGAGCACCATGCCCGCGGGGCAGCTCCGCGCGACGGCGGGCGCATCGACGGAGGCGTCGACGGGCGAGGCCGTGGCGGCATCGAGCGCGGGCGCGGCGCGCGTCGGACGCGACGGGCGGGCCGGGCGGTTCTGCGCGGTGCGCGGCTGCGCGCGGAGGGGCGCGTGGTTCGCGAGGAGGGCGGTCGCGGTCGCCGCGAGGGCGACGAGGGGCAGGGCGATGGTGAGGGGACGGCGCATCGGTGTGGGTATCGGAGCTCTGCGCCCCGCGCGAAGAAACACCACGGGCTGCGAAGACCACAAGATTTCACCATGCGCGCGACCGGTGCGGTGCGCGGTGACATCGCGCGGGAGTGGTGGCATGGTCCGCGCCGCTCTCGCTGTCTCGACCGGGTGCGACCTCGCACTGCCCGTTCTCGGATGCGTCGGGCAGAAAGGATCTCTCGCACCATGAACATCGCCGAACGCTGCGTGGTCGCCATCGACTACACGCTCAAGACCGCCGACGGGTCGCTCATCGACACCTCGGAGGGCGACGAGCCGCTTCACTACCTCCACGGCGGCGGACAGATCGTTCCCGGTCTGGAGTCGGCGCTGCTCGGCAAGGCCGTGGGCGACAAGCTCTCGGTGGTGGTGAAGCCCGAAGACGGCTACGGCCTCCACCGCGGAGACCGCGTGCTCACCGTGCCCCGCAGCTCGCTCCCCGAAGGCGAGGAGCCCGAGGTGGGCATGCAGCTCGAAGCCGTGGGACGCCGCGGCGAGCACATCGTCCTGTGGGTGAAGGAAGTCCACGCCGAGACCGTGGTGCTCGACGGCAACCACCCCCTCGCGGGCGAGACGCTGCACTTCGACGTCGAGGTGAAGGCCATTCGTGAAGCCACGGAAGAAGAGCTCACGCACGGCCACGCGCACGGCCCCGACGGCCACCACCACCACTGACGTTCTCGTCCCCTCCGCGAGCGCGGGCCATGGCCTCCGCCGACACCGCCGCCGCGCGCACGCCGCCCACCGCCCCGCCGCGCACCCTCGGTCCCTTCGACGCCACGCTCGTGACCGTGGGCGCGATGGTGGGGAGCGGCATCTTTCAGACCCCCGCCGACGTCGCCGCCCGCACGGGCAGCACCCTTCGCGCGCTCGCCGTGTGGGCCCTCGGCGCGCTGCTCTCGCTCCTCGGCGCGCTGAGCCTCGCGGAGCCCGGCGCGGCCCTCCCTGGAACGGGCGGGCTCTACGTGTACCTCCACCGCGCGTGGGGCGAACGCGTGGCCTTTCTCTTCGGCTGGGCGATGCTCGCAGTGCTCGTCCCCTCGTCGGCGGCGTTCTATGCGGGCGTGCTCGCGCGACACCTCGCAGCGGTCACCGGGCTCCCGACGGCGCCCGTCGCGCTCGCGGTGGTGGCGCTCGTCGCGTGGGTGAACGTCTCGGGCGTTCGCCGCGCGGCGCGCGTGCAGAGCGTCACGACCCTCGCGCGCACCGTGGGGCTCACGCTCGCCGGACTCGCCGCCCTCGCCGCGCCCGCGCCCCCCGTGGAGCGGGTCGCGCACACGGTCGCGTCGCCGTCGATCCTCGCGGCGCTGGTGCCCGTGCTCTGGGCCTACGACGGATGGATCGACGTGACCTCGCTCGCGGGCGAGGTGCGCGATCCGTCGCGGACGATTCCGCGTGCGCTCGTCGCGGGCACGGCGGCGGTGGCGGCGCTCTACGGCCTCGTGGTGCTGGGCTATCACCGCGTGCTCGGCACGGCGGCCCTCGCCGCATCGAGCGCGCCGGGCAACGACCTCGGCGCGGCGCTCGCGGGCGCGTGGGGCGCGCGGGCCATGGCGGCCCTCGTCACGCTCTCGGCCTTCGGCGGATGCATGATCGCGGTGCTCACGGGCACGCGCGTGATCGCGGCGCTCGGCGCGGTGCTCCCGGGCGTCGACCGACTCGGTCCACGGCACACGCCCGATCGGGCCATCGTGGGGACGGCGGTGCTGGCGGTTCCGTACGCGCTGTCGTCGCACGCGGCGCGGCTCGCCGAGGTGTTCGTGGTGGGCGCGTGGCCCTTCTATGCGCTGGGCGCGCTGGCGGCGCTGAAGCTGCGGCGCGATCCGTCGCTCGTGCGTCCGTACGCGATGCCGCTGTACCCGTGGCCCGCGGTGCTGTTCTTCGCGTCGACGGTGGCGATGCTGGTGCAGTTCGCCCGCGACGACGCGCGCCTCGTGGCGGCCTCGTTCGCGCTCATCGCGCTGGGCCTCCCGGTGCGCGCGCTCGCGCGGCGGATCACACGCTGACGAACTGCGCGTCGACGCCCATCGCGACGCACTGGGCGCGGATCTCGTCGAGGTAGTTGGGGTTCATCACGAAGACCGTGGGCGCGGGTCCGAGCGTGCGGAGCCACGCGGGCTCGTGGATGCCGTGCGCGGTGACGGGCGTGAAGCGCGACTGCTTCTTCACGTTGATGTCGACGCCGCCCGCGAGGAGGGTGCCTTCGGGGTCGACGAGGTTCGCGAAGAGCACGCCCTTGGTGGCCATGCCCCAGAGTGCGCTGCGGGCGTGCTGCGAGGCGGCGGCGCAGCGGGCGCGGGCGTCGTCGATGCGGGCGCGCTCGTCGGCGGCGTAGCGGGCGGCGCGGGCCACGGCGGACGCAGCGTCGACGGAGGGCGTCGAGGGCGCGGCGCGGCGCGCGTGGGCGTGGAGGTACTGGCCTCCGAAGGCGTGGCGCACCTCGTCGACGGCGAAGCCCGCGGCGGAGAGCGCGTACGCGAGGCTCTGCGCCGTGAAGTAGTTGCAGTGCTCGTAGCAGAAGTCCCAGAAGGCCCCGCGGTCGAGGATCCAGTCGAGGTCGGGGACTTCGAAGAAGAGCGGCGCATCGGGGGCGCCGGCGAGGGCTTCGTGAATGGACCGCAGAAAGGGGAGCGGCGCGGGGATGTGTTCGAGCGTGTGGCGGCACACCACGAGCTCGGGGACCACGGCCACGTGCGCGGGTCGGAACACGTCGCTCACGAGGGTGACGGGGCGCTCGGGCGTGGCCGCGCGCGGGGCGCAACTGGGATCGATGCCGAGCCCCTCGATGCCGGGCACGGTCTCGCAGAAGAGGTCGAGGAAGCGTCCCTTGCCGCAGCCCACGTCGCACACGACGCCGCGCGAGAGACCGTGGCGCGCGGCCAGGTCGGCGGCGATCTCGCGGTAGTAGCGCTCGAACGCGGCCGAGGGGACGTCGTTGTCGTAGCGGGCGTCGTAGACCATGCGCGCGGGGTCGAAGCGGCCGTTGAACGAGAAGCCGCAGCGGGCGCAGGTGCAGAGGGTGAGGTCGGCGCGCGGCGCGGCGAGGGCCTCGGCGCGGTCGGCGAACACCACGTTCTGCATCACGGGCAGGGCGTCACGGTGCACGGAGCTGCGCAGGTCGTCGGAGGCGCAGAGGGGACAGCGGGCGGTGGGCGGAGCGTTCGGGGTCACGGGACGTGCGTTGCAGACAAGCCCGTTGGTGTTGGCGCCGTCAAGGATTGCCGCGGTGAGGCTGGTAACCCGCGGCAACCTTCGATAGAACCGCGTCGACTGCTTCGCGTGGGTGCGCGCGGCCGGTCGCGGAGGCTCATGGGGAGCCCGCGCGGCCGCTGTGTGGCCCCCACAACGCCCTGGAGATGCGACTGATGATGCGATGGACCCGATGGTGCCTCGCGCTCGCCGTGCTCTCGTCGGTGGCCGGCTGTAGCGACGATCCGCCTGCCAGCAACCCGACGCCCGACGCTGCGACCGACACGCCCGTCACCGAAGACACGCCCGTGCCGACGGACAATCCCCCGCCGACGGACAATCCCCCGCCGACGGACAATCCCCCGCCGACGGACAACGGCCCCACGCCCTGTGACATGGGCCAGATGCGCTGCGGCGACGTGTGCGTCGACACGCAGACCAGCAGCAACAACTGCGGCGCGTGTGGCACCACCTGCGCCGCGGGCCAGGTGTGTCGCGCGGGCGCCTGCGTCGCCGACATGATGTGCACGGGCACGCAGACGCTCTGCGGCACCGCGTGTGTCGAGACCTCGACGGACGCGATGAACTGCGGCGCCTGCGGCAACGCCTGCGCGACGGGCGAGACCTGCGCCGGCGGCAGCTGTCAGGCCGCGTGCATGGCGGGCCAGACCCGCTGCGGCACGAGCTGTGTCGACACGCAGACCGACGCGTCGAACTGCGGCACGTGCGGAACGGCCTGCTCGGCGGGCCAGGCCTGCATGGCGGGCATGTGCCGTAGCACCATGACCTGCCCGACGGGTCAGACCTCGTGCAGCGGCGTGTGCGTCGACACGTCGAGCGACGCCGCCAACTGCGGCGCGTGCGGAACGGCCTGCCCCGCGGGCCAGACCTGCCAGACGGGCACCTGCCGCGCGATGACCTGCCCGACGGGCCAGATGCTCTGTGGCACCACCTGCGCGAACCTCCAGACCGACACCGCGAACTGCGGCATGTGCGGTCGCACCTGCGCCGCGGGCCAGACCTGCGCCGCGGGCGCGTGCACGGGCACGACGATGTGCGCCACGGGCCAGACGATGTGCGGTACGGCCTGCGCCGACCTCCAGAGCGACCCGGCCAACTGCGGCATGTGCGGCAACGCCTGCTCGGCCACGCAGACCTGCCAGACGGGCACGTGCCGCACGGCGCGTCCGACCTGCGCGACGGGCCAGACCGACTGCACCCCGATGGCCGCCACGCCGACCTGCGTGAACACGCAGACCGACAGCATGAACTGCGGCGCGTGTGGCACCGCCTGCGCGATGGGCCAGACCTGCTCGGCGGGCGCCTGCCGCTGCGCCACGGGCCAGTCGCTCTGCGGCCGCACCTGCGTGAACACGCAGACCGACGCCACGAACTGCGGCCGCTGCGGCAACGCCTGCCCCACGGGCCAGGTGTGCACCGCGGGCCGCTGCGCCTGCGCCACGGGCCAGACCCTCTGCGGCGGCAACTGCGTGAACACGCAGACCGACGCCACCAACTGCGGCGCCTGCGGCACGACCTGCACCGGCGGCCAGACCTGCACCGCGGGTCGCTGCGCCTGCGCCACGGGCCAGACGGCCTGCACGGCGGGCGGCGCCACGACCTGCGTGAACACCATGACCGACCGCGCGAACTGCGGCGCCTGCGGGCGCGCCTGCGCGATGGGTCAGACCTGCACCGCGGGCACCTGCGCGTGCCCCACGGGCCAGACGGTCTGCGGCACGGGCACGACGGCGGCCTGCCAGAACCTCATGACCAGCGCGACCAACTGCGGCCGCTGCGGCAACGTGTGCCCGACGGGCGTTCCCTGCATGGCGGGCGTGTGCCGCGGTACGCCGCCGGCCAATGACACGCGCACGGGCGCGACGGTGATCAACCTCGGCACCGGCGCCGCGCAGAACCTCGCGGCCGACACCACGAGCGCGCGCAACGACACCACGGGCACCTGCTCGTGCACGTCGGGCAACGACGTGTTCTTCCGCTTCGTGCTCACGACGCCGGAGATCATCTGGGCCGACACCCTCGGCACCGCCTGGGACACGTCGCTGTTCCTCCAGGACTCGGCGGGCAACAACCTCACGGCGCCCGGCGCCAACCAGGTGACCTGCAACGACGACGCGTCGTCGGGCGCGCCCTGCACCCTCGCGGGCAACACCACGAGCCAGGTGATCGCGCGGCTCAACCCCGGCACGTACTACCTCGTGCTCTCGGGCTGCGGCGCGGGCATGTCGACGATCCACTTCCAGCACCTCCCGGCGGGCAACGGCCCGACGGCGCGCATCGCGCCGAACGCCACGGTGCAGACCGCGATGGGCGCCACCTCGGGCACGGGCCAGGTCACCTCGACCTGCTGCTCGGGCGGCCCCGAGAACTCGTACTGGTGGGTCACCTGCCCCGGCGGCGCCGCGACGAGCTTCTTCGCGTCGAGCTGCGGCACCAACGGCGCGGCCAACCAGGCGAACTACGACGTCGAGATCGCGCAGTACAGCGCGCTCCGCACGACCGGCGCGGTCTGCAACGACGACACGGGCTTCGTGTGCGGCGCGGGCGCGACCACCACGTCGACGATCCCCGCGACGACGGCCACGCAGGCGGGCCTCAACACGCTCGTCGTCGACTCGTGCGGCTCGTCGTCGGGCACGTACACGGTGAGCTACATCCTCAACAACTGCGCGTCGGGCTCGCGCTGCGGCGCCTCGTGCGTCGACACGAACGTCGATGAGAACAACTGCGGCGGATGCAACCGCCGCTGCGGCACGGGCCAGACCTGCGTGCGCGGCGCCTGCCAGACGGTGCCCGCCGGTGAGACCCGCGACAACCCGCTCCCCATCGCCTCGCCCGCGACGGTGACGGTGAACACCACGGGCTTCCGCAATGACACCACGGGCGTCTGCGGCTGCACCGCGGGCAAGGACGTCTTCTACTCGTTCACCCTCACGGCGCCCGAGATCGTGTACGCCGACACGGTGGGCTCGACCTTCGACACGTCGCTGTTCCTCCAGGACGCGACGGGCACCAACGTCGCCTCGGCGGGCGGCGTGACCAACGGCACGACCTGCAACGACGACGGCGGCCTCCTCGGGTGCGCCACGGGTTCGCAGTCGCAGATCCTCGCGCAGCTCCCGGCGGGCCAGTACTTCCTGGTGCTCTCGGGCTGCGGCACGGGCGGCGCTGCGTCGATCCGCTTCCAGCGCGTGGCGGTCGGCAACGGCGCGGTGCGCTCGCTCACGGCGGGTTCGAGCGTCGTGTCGGGCACCACCTCGGGCACGGGCCGCGTCACGTCGACCTGCTGCTCCAACGGCGCGGAAGACACGTTCTACTGGTACACGTGCCCGTCGTTCGTCGGCGGCGCGTTCACGGCCTCGACCTGCGGCCGCGCCACGTGGGACACCGAGCTCGCCCAGGTCTCGCCGGGCCGCGGCGCCACCGCGAGCCTCTGCAACGACGACTCGTGCGGCCCCCGCCAGTCGTCGCTCACGACGGTCATTCCGCGCGGCGCGGGCCTCCACGCCCTCTACGTCGACGGCTGCAGCGGCGCGGCCGGCGCGTACACCGCGGCGATCACCCGTCCGTGATGTGACCCTTCGCATGCGCCGCGTGGTCGCCCGACGGTGACCCGCGGCGCGCGCGCTCCCCGCCTCGACGCTCCCCGAAACCTCCCGCTCCCTCCGTCGCCCGCATGGCGCGCACGGCCGTCCCGCGTCTCCGTGCGTCCCCCTCACGCTGCGCGGGGAATGCACGGGGATTGACAGGGCGCGGCAAGACGCGCGATGCCTCCGCGCGACGCTCATGGCCAGACCGACCCGCAGCCCGACGGAGAACCGTCGCGGGAGCCCCGAAGCGGTCGAGAAGCGGCGCCTCGCGCGCAAGCTGAACCGGCTGCTCACCGAGGGATCCACCGCCTCGCCCGCGGGCGATGGTCGCACCGCACGCCGTCGTCAGCGGCTCTTGAAGGAGCTCGAAGAGGGCACGCACGCCGAGCCCCCGCGGTTGAAGCCCATCGAGGTGCTCCAGCACGCGCACGACCTGCTCGAAATGGGCGTGACCTTCGCGGCGATTCGCAAGGCGGTGAAGGTCCCCGCGCCGACGACCATCCACCACGACGAGGCCGTGGCATTGCTCACGCGCATCCACGCGGCCTACGGGTTTCGCACGGAGGTCTACGAGCTCGTGGCGCTGCCTCCCTCGGCCCTCGCCACGCTGCGCGCGCCCGACGAGCGCCCCCGCCGCGGACGCCCGCGCGTCCCCTGACCGAACGCGCCGCATCGCACTCCCTTCGCACGCTCCTCCCACTGCTTCGACTGCTTCATCCCTTCACCCCGCACGCCGATGGAAGACCCCTCCTCGCCTCCGACCGACGACCGCGCGAACGCCCCTGCCGACGCCTCGTCCGCGCCCGACGCGCCCGCCGACACCGCGCCCGCCGACACCGCGCCCGACACCTCTGCGGGAACGTCACCGACGCCCTTCTGGCGCGACCCGATGTGGCGCATGCGATGGGCCGTTCCCCTCGCGGCGCTGGCGATCGCGCTCGGGGTGTTGATCCGCGCGCACCTGCATTTCTTCAGGCCCTACGCGACGCCGGTCTCCAACGACGAGGGCTACATCTCGGCCCTCGCGCTGCGGATGATCCACGGCCACTGGCTCCCCTACGTCGACGGCGTGTCGCAGCGCGGACCCATTCTGTACTGGCTCGCGGCGCTGTTCATGAAGCTCGGCGGACAGTTCTCGTGGCTGCCCATCCGATGGCTCGCGCTCTCGGCGGGCGTGAGCACGGTGCTGCTGTGCTTCCTCGTGACCGCGGAGTTCACCACGCCCCTCGGCGGCGGCGTCGCGGCGCTCTTCATCACGTACTTTCTGGGCTACGAGCTCAACCCCTGGGACGGCATCGGCTACAACGGCGAGATCGTCGCGATGCAGTTCGTGCTGGGCTCGATGCTCGTGGTGGGCAGGGCCCAGCGGCCCGTGGGCGGCGCGCGTCCGTTGCCCGCCCGTCGCACGCGGTTGCTGGTGACCGCGGGATTGCTCTCGGCCTGCGCGGGCCTCAGCAAGCAGATGGCGCTCATCCACGTGGGCCCGGCGCTCCTGTGGCTCGCGCTCGGTCGCACCAACGATGACCGTCCGCTGCGCGCGCGGCTCCGTGACGTGGGGCTCTTTCTCGGCGCGATGGCCGTGCCCTACGCGCTGGTGCTGGGCGTCTATGCGGCCACGGGGCACCTGCGCGAGTTCGTCTACTACTATCAGCGCTACGGCCGCGAGATCTTCATGGCGCCCCTCACGCGCGACTACATGCGCGACAAGGTCCGCGAGCAGATCGACCGGTATTTTCTCGGCGCCGTGGCCGTCGGATCGCTGGGCCTCTACGCGCTCTCGCGCTCGGTCAGCGCGTGGGTGTCGGACCACGTGCGCGGCATCGAGCGCTGGCGCCACGGCGCGACGGCGATGTTCCTCGTGTTGCAGCTCGCGTGCGGCCTCCTCGGGGCGTCGTTCACGTGGCGCTTCTTCCCGCACTATTTCGTGCAGCTCTACCCCGTGGCGGCCATCGTGGCGGGGCTCGCGGCGTCATCGTTCGGGTACGACCCCGCGCACCGCCGTGACCGCGCGGCCGTGGCGGGCGCTGCGACGCTGGTGCTTGGCGGCGCCCTCGCGCTCTTCATCGGATCGAGCGCCCTCTCGCGCCGTGTGAACATGCTCCGCGAGACCGACCGCTGGTACCAGGACCCACACGCCGACCCCATCGTGCGCTACGTGATCGAGCGCTCGAACCCCGACGAGAAGATCTTCGTGTGGGGCTTCCGCGCGGAGACGTACCTCTCGTCGGGCAGGCTCCCCGCGTCGCGCTTCGTCTACACGGTGTACCCGTCGGGTGTGGTGCCGTGGTTCCAGTCGACGCGCGACGAAGAGGAGCACCGCGTGGTGCCGCACAGCCGCGAGCAGATGCTCGAAGACCTCGAACGCGAGCGCCCCGTGCTCGTGGTCGACGCGGGTCGGTCGATGAACGGTCGGTACATGTACAACTACCCGCAGATGCGGGCCTACCTCGATCGCAACTACTGCTTCATGCGCTACGTCGACGGCGAGCCCGTGTACCGCCGTCGGCGCAACGGCGACTGCCCGCCCGCGGACTACTGATCCCCTTCCGTTGACGGCCCCGGCGCGCGGTGCGACGTTGCGGCGCCGTCGATGAACCAGCACGAGTTCGAGACCGCTGTCGTGCGCATGTGGGCGACCACGCGCATCCCGCTCACGCGCGCCAACGTGATGGTGTTCACGGGCGCGCCGCGCGAGCGCATCGAGAAGTGGATGAACGAGCTCACCCTCGCGGGCCTCGTGGAGTTCGACTCCGACGACGAGGGCGAGGTGCTGTGGCGCGTGCGCGGCGCGAAGCGGTCGGTCAACGGACCGCGCTCCCTCGACGAGATGGAGCGCTTCCAACGGCTCCAGCGCGAGGTCGACGCCGAGTCGCCGTCGCGCCCCTTTCGCAGCGCGCCGACGGCCACACGCAGCGCCGCGCCCTCGCCCGAACCCGTGCGCCTCGCGTCGCGCCTCGCCGACGAGCCCACGGTGCGCGATGAGAAATCCCTGATCGCCTCGGGCGCGCTGTCGTTCGTGTTCGGCCCCCTCGGATGGCTCTACGCCGCGCCGCTCAAAGAGGCCGTGCCCGCCATCGTGGCGGTGGCCCTCGTGTCGGCGGTGCTACCTCCCACGCTCGCGGCCTCGCTGCTCGCCGTCGTGTCGCCGCTCTCGGCCGTCGCGGGCGTCGCGTACGCGTATCGGTACAACCAGACGGGCCGTCGCGCGTCGCTCCTCGAACTGGTCGAGGCCGCGCGCCTGCGCCTCCCGCCTGGCGGTTGACCCACACTTGTCGCTCCGTCTCGCGGGGCGCTTGCTGGTATCGTCGCGGCCTTCTCCGATGCCGCGCCCTCCCGTTCGTCTGCACGCGCTCGTCGGCCTGACCGCGGCGCTCCTTGCGGCCCGCGCTGCGCCCGCACAGCCCCCGCGCCGTCCGCAGCCTGCGCGTCCCCTCGTGCGGCCTCCGCAGCGCCCCGCCGCGCGCCCTGCGACGCTTCCCCCGGAGCCGCCGCCGCCGCCCCCCGAAGCGCCGCCCGAGGCCCCGCCGCCACCGCCCGAACCGCCGCCGCCGCCTCCGCCCGTTGTGGAAGCGCCCCCGCCTCCGCCTCCACCTCCGCCCGCCGCGGAAGCGCCGCGTCCCGCGTGGCTCGATGCGGAGCTCGGCGTGCGGGTGTTCGCGCGCGACCTGTGGTTCACCGACGATCTGTTCCAGCAGCTCCGGCCGTACCGTGTGATCGGCGTGCCCGCGCTCGCAGGACGCGTCGAGGTGTACCCCGGCGCCCTGTTCTCGCGCGGCGTAGCGTCGTGGTTCGGCCTCGTGGTCGAGGGCTCCGTGGTGCCGTACCTCACGTCGAGCGACGCTGAAGGACGCAGCTATCCCACGTCGGTCACGCGCCTCACCGTGGGCGCGCGCGGGCGGTACACGGTCTGGCGCGCGGAGCTCGGTCTCACGCTCGCGTACACGCGGCAGTCGTTCACCGTCGACCGCAGCGCCGTGGCCGAAGCGCCGCCCGAGGGGCTCCCCAACGTGACCTACGAGTCCGTGCACGCGCGCGTCGACGGACGCCTTCGGATCACCGACCGCATCGGGGTTCGCGTGCGCGGCGGATACCTTCTCCCCGTCGCCTTCGGCGAGCTCGGGAGCGACGAGTTCTTTCCGCGCGCCTCGGGCGGCGGGGTCGAAGCGGGCGCGGGCGCGACGCTCTCGCTCACGCACGGACTCGAAGCGCGCCTCGACCTCGACTGGCGTCGATGGTTCCTCTCGATGAACCCGCAGGTCGGCGACCACCGCGTGGCGGGCGGCGCCATCGACGACGATTTCGCAACCACCCTGAGCCTGGCGTACCGGCGATGAGCGCGACCTCTCTCCACGCGCGCGACCTCGCGCGACTCACCCTCCTCGCGATGGCCCTCGCGGCCTGCCCCGGGCGCATCGAGAACCCCGAGGATTTTGTCGGCAACGGCGCGACCGACAGCGGCGCGCAGGCGTGTCTTCTCGGCGTGAACAACGTCGAAGCGCAGCTCATCCGCCCGCGCTGCGCGACCGCCGGGTGCCACGACCGCGGGATGCGCGCCGGCGGCCTCGACCTCGCGTCCGACAACGTGGCCTCGCGGCTCGTGGGCGTGCGTTCGAGCGGGTGCATGGGCGCCGTGCTCGTCGATCCGAACGCCCCCTCCGCGGGGTACTTCATGGCCAAGCTCGGCGCGTCACCCACGTGCGGATCGCGCATGCCCCTGGGCACCCCTGCGCTCAGCGCGTCGGAGCTCGCCTGCGTGCGCGGTTGGCTCGGCACCCTGCGCGGCGATGCCGGTCTCGACGCGTCCCCCGACGGCGCGGTCGATGCGACCGTCGACGTGGCCGACGTGCGCGACGTGTCCGACGTGTCCGACGTTCCCGATGCCACCGATGTGGCCGACGCAGCGATCGACGCCACGCGCGACGCGAGCGATGCCGCGGATGCGTCGGAAGATTCCGACGTATCCGACGGAGCCGTCGAGCGCGACGCGGCCGATGCGTCCGACGCGAGCGATGCCGCGGATGGGAGCGACGCGGCCGATGCGTCCGTCGACGTGCGCGATGCGGGCGATGCGTCCGTCGACGTGCGCGATGCGGGCGACGCGTCCGTCGACGTGCGCGATGCAGGCGACGCGGGCGATGCGTCCGACGTGAGCGACGCGAGCGACGCGGGCGACGCCTGAGAAGGTCAGCCTCGCAGCACGATCACCACGCCGAGCACGGCGAGGAGCGCGCCCGCCACGCGACGACGCGAGACGGTCTCACCGAGAAAGCGCGACACGATCAGCAGCCACAGTGTGCCCGTCTGGTTGAGCAGCGCGGCGCGCGAGGCGGTGCCGTACTTCATGCCGCCCAACCACAGCAGCATCGAGAGGTACGTGGCGAACACCGCCGCGGGAACGGCCTTCTTCCACAGCGGTTGCGGACGCAACAGGGCCACGGCTTCGGCGAGGCGACCGCGCGCGGCGGAGACCACGAGCAGCGCCGCGGAGCCCGCGAGGAGGCGCACCGCGGTGGCTTCGAAGAGGTCCGCACGCGCGAGGGCAGGACGCGCGATCACCACACCCACCGCGGTGGTGGTCACGCCCGAGAGCACGAGCGCGAGGCCGCGGCGGTCGACGGTGGCGGCGCCCGATCCCGACCACGCCACGGCGGCGAGGCCCGCGAGCACGAGCGGCGTGCCCCAGAGCAGTCCCGCGCCCGGAACCTCCCCGAGAAACACCGTCGCAAGCACGAGCACCGTGGGCGAGTAGGCGCAGTCGGCCACGGCGGCCACGGAGGCATCGACACGCGCGAGACCCGCGAGAAAGAGCGAGTCGGCGACGGCGAGACCGAGCACGCCCGAGAGCACGAGGCTCGCGAGGTCCCACGGGCGGTGGTGGATCTCCCAACGGTGACCGAGCGCCGCGGTGGTGAGCACCAGGAGCACCGCCGCGAGAAGGTTCTTGAAGAGATTGAGCGTGACGGGCGGAACCCCGCGCAGCGAGCGGAACAGCAGCACGGCGACGGCCCAGACCACGGCGCAACCGAGCGCCATCGCATCGCCCAGGTAGGTGCGCATCGAAGGGGGCGCGGACCCTATCACGCGTGCGGAGAAAGACACACGACGCACCGTTGACCGCAGCGCGCGCACTGTGCGAACGATAGGTGTTTCGCCTGCCGCGCGTTGCGGCGTCCATGCGGGCGCGCATCGAGCCGCCGGGGGGCGAATCAAGGAGTCGAGATCCCTCCATGCACCAGCGCACGTGGCGTTCGCGCTTCTCGGCGGCGGCCTTTGTGGTGGCCGCAGCGACGGTGGCCCCCTCGGGGTGCTTCGACGGCGACATCGGCGAGCCCGGGGCGAGCTGCGAGTCGACGCGGTCGTACTTTCTGACCGACGTGTGGGGCCCGGTGATGGCGCAGAAGTGCGTCGGATGCCACGCGCCCGGCGGCGTCGCGCAGGACCGCGGCGCGCGCTTTCAGCTCCTGCCCGCGAGCTACCCCGACTTCGCCGACACGAACCTCGCGGCGGCCATCGCGATGGCGAACCAGAGCTACAACGTCGACGGCACGACGATGAGCACGCTGCTCGCGAAGCCCCTCGGGCGCGTTCAGCATGGTGGTGGCGCGGTGCTCACCGAGGGATCGCCCGAGTACGCGGCGCTCTCCGAACTCGTCGACCGGCTCACGTCGAGCGGCGCGGAGTCGTGCGCGGATTACGGCTCCATCGCGGCGCCCTCGGGCGTGACGCTGCTCGACTGGCGGGCCACGCTGCGCAAGGCCTCGCTCGATCTGCTCGGGCGGCTGCCCACCGACGACGAGTACGCGCGCGGCGGCGTGAGCGAGGCGGGCTTCGTCGCGACCTTCACGGCGATGATCGAGTCGCCGGCCTTCTACGCGCGCATGCGCACCGCGTGGAACGACATGCTCCTCACCGACCGCTACGTGTCGGGCGACGGATGCGACCAGCGCGCACTCAACCTTCTCAACAGCGATGACTTCCCGAACCGCGGCACCTACGGCGGCGGAGCGGGCGCCGACGGTCTCGAGTGCTGCGGACGCGACCGCGCGATGGCCGTGTGCGCCGACGTGCGGGCGTCGTTCCTCGCGGCGAACAACGCGATCGCGCGCGAACCCGTGAACCTCTTTGAGTACGTGGTGCGCAACAACCGCCCGTTCTCCGAGATCCTCACGGCGGACTACACCCTCGTGAATCCGCAGTCGGCGCACGTGTACGGCGTGACCGACCAGGTGCGCTTCAACGGCACCTACGACGCCGACGAGCTCCAGCCCGCGCGCCTGCGCTACACGCGGGTGTACAGCGCCACGCGCCGCGAGTCGGCGGACTTTCCCCACGCGGGCATCCTGACGATGCCGGTGTTCCTCGCGCGGTATCCCAACACCGAGACCAACCGCAACCGTCACCGCGCGCGCATCGTTCAGTCGTACTTCCTCGCGACCGACATCTTGAAGGTCGGCGAGCGTCCCATCGACCCGACGGCGAGCGAGGCGCTGGTGCAGACGCCGACGCTCAACTACGGGCCGTGCGTGACGTGCCATCGCATCAACGACCCGATCGCGGGCGCGTTCCGCAGCCTGTCGTCCTTCGGCGGATCGTGGCGCTACGACCCCAACGACGCCTGGTACACCGACATGGCGCCGCCCGGATTCGCGGGCGAAGACATGCCCGGGTCGAGCTACCGCGCGGGCCTCCGGTGGCTCGGGCCGCGCATCGTGAGCGATCCGCGCTTCGCGGTCTCCGTGGTGCGCTTTCTCTACAAGACGCTCACGGGACGCGACGCGCTCGTCTACCCGACCGACACGGCCGATCCCCTCTACGCCGCCCGCGCGTCCTCGTGGAACGAGCAGGACCGCATCTTCCGCGCGATCGCCAACCGCTTCACCGCCTCGGGGATGAACTTCAAGACGGCCGTGCTGGAGATGATCCGCTCGCCGATCTACCGCGCGGTGGGCGCGGTCACGCAGGGCGACGCGACGCGCATGGCCTCGCACGGCGGCATCGGCACGGCGCGACTGCTCACCCCCGAGCTCCTCGACCGCAAGCTCCGCGCGATCATGGGCTTCGGCTGGGCGCAGGACGCGGCCCGCGACGTGGCTTCGAACGGCAACTACGGGTGGCTCACCAACGGGCTCTATCTCTCGTACGGCGGCATCGACTCCGACACGATCGTGCGGCGCGTGACCGACCCGAGCGGCGTGATCGTGGGCATCGCGCAGCGCATGGCGAACGAGATGGCGTGCCGCGCGACGGCGTTTGATTTCACGAAGCCCCTGGCCGAGCGTCGCTTCTTCCGTCGGGTGTACATCGAGACGGTGCCCGAGAGCGCGGGACAGTCCGTGCCCGGGAGCATCGCGCAGATCCGGCAGAACATCGTGGATCTCCACGAGGCCATTCTCGGCGAGCGGCTCCCGTCGGATTCGCCGGAGATCGAGCGCACGTACCAGCTCTTTCTGGAGACGTGGCGTGAGGCGGTGATGACGGGCAGCGCGATCCCCGAGGCATGCCGCGCGACGCGGAGCCCGGTGACCAACGAGGCCATCACGCCGGCGGGCGCGCAGGTGACGTCCGATCCGCGGGGCACGGTGCGCGCGTGGATGGCCGTGCTCACGTACCTCCTCTCCGACTACCGCTTCCTCTACCAGTGAACGCAGGAGACGAAGGACCACCATGGACCGTCGCAACTTCCTCGGACTGAGCGTGCTCGCGGGACTCACCGCGGGCGTTTCTCCCGTCGCCCGTCGGCTTCTGCACGCGCAGCCGATGCCGCGCAACACGGCGCTCGAGCCCTACGCGGGCCGCTTCTTTCTGTTCATCAACGCGGGTGGCGGGTGGGACCCGACGATGGTCTGCGACCCCAAGGGCGGAGACATCAACCGTCAGTTCATGCCCGCGCAGATCGGGAGCGCGGGGCCCTTTCAGTACGCGCCGCTGACCTTCTCCGACGACGGCCGTCGGATGATCAGCAACCAGCAGTTCTTCGAGAAGTTCCGCGACCGTCTGCTGGTGCTCAACGGCATCGACATGCAGACGAACAACCACGACACGGGCACGCGGTACACCTGGTCGGGACACCTCGAAGACGGCTATCCCCCGCTCGCGGCGATCATCGCGGCCTCGCTCGCGCCGGGCCGTCCGTTGGGCTTTCTGAGCAACGGCGGCTACGAGAACACCGCGGGCGTCGTGCCCCTCACGCGGCTCAACAGCATCGACACGATCGCGCGCATCGCGCGTCCCAACCGCCCCGACCCCAACAACGCGGCGGTGCAGTTCCACAGCACGGCGACGATGGATCGCATCCAGCGCGCCCAGAACGAGCGCCTCGCGGCGATGGCGGCGGCGCAGACGCTCCCGACCTGGCAGCTCTCGATGCGTCAGGCCCTCGAGACCCGCAACGGCGGCAACCTGCTCGAACGGCTGATGCAGTTTCTGCCGTCGAACGACGTGCTCAACAACGCGCGCAACCCGATCTTGAAGCAGGGTCTCGTGGCGCTCGCGGCCTACCAGGCTGGCGTCTCGGCGGCGGCGAATCTCTCCGTGGGCGGCTTCGACACGCACGGAGACCACGACAACGCGCAGGGCAACGCGCTCGGCCGTCTGCTCTCGGGCGTCGACCTGCTGATGGACGCGATCGATGCCGCGAACCTCCGCGACCGCGTGGTGGTGATGGTCGGCTCCGACTTCGGACGCACGCCGCAGTACAACACCTCGCGCGGCAAGGACCACTGGTCCGTCACCTCGATGCTGCTCATGGGCGCGGGCATCCAGGGCGGCCGCGTGATCGGCGCAACCGACGACCGTCAGCGCGCGCGGGGACTCGATTTCGGAACGCTCACCCCGAGCGACACGGCCACGCGCAAGCTCAACCCGAAGTCGATCCACATGTCGCTGCGGCAGCTCGCTGGGGTCGAAACAGCCGAAGCCGCGCGGCAGTTCCCCATCTACGGCGAGCGGATCAACCTCTTTCCCACGTGATCCACATCGCTCCCCGGCTCGCAGGGTACGTGGTGTCGCTCGCTGGCATCGCGACGTTGCCCCTCACGGCTTCCGCGGATCCCATCACACTCCACGGAGCGCGCGCGGTGTCGTTGCACCGGGCCCTCCATCGTGCGCGGGTTCGCGGCGTCGACGCGCGCTCGGCCCACGTCGCCTCGCTCACCTGCGAGCGCCTCGGCGTCGGCGCAGGCTGGGTCGGCCGTCCCCACCAGTCTCCTCCTGCGCCCCGTTACACCTGCACCGGCGACGCCTCGCTCCGCGGCGCATCGGCACGGGCGCTGACGACCGCGCTCGGCCGGGCGGGCATTGCCCTGGACTGCGCGATGGGCGGACGCTGCCTCGTGGCGGTGCGCGCGGTGGAGTGTGGCCGTGAGGGTGCTTCGATGCGCTGCACGCTGGTGTCTGACTGACGCTGCGGATACACCCCGCATCCCATGAGTTCGAACGAGGCGAAGCGAACGGAACGGCGGCTCTACCGCACGATGCGAGAGACCTGCGAGCGCCACGACCTGCTCGCGTCGGGGGATCGCGTGCTCGTGGCGATCTCGGGCGGCAAGGACAGCTACACGCTCCTGCACCTGCTCCCCCAGCACGTGCGCGCGGCGGGTCTCGCGGTGGAGCTCATCGCCGTGCACCTCGACCAGCGTCAACCGGGCTACGACGGAACCTCTCTGGTTCACTGGCTCGATGCGCGGGGTGTGGCCTATGAAATCCTGTCCGAAGACACCTACACCGTCGTGAAGGACACGCTCCCCGAAGGCGCAACCTACTGCTCGCTGTGTTCGCGGCTTCGTCGGGGCATTCTCTACACGGCCGCCGCGCGCCTCGGGTGCAACAAGGTCGCGCTCGGCCACCACCGTGACGACGGCCTCGAGACCTTTCTGCTCAATCTGATCTACAGCGGAAAGCTCCAGGCCATGCCCGCGCGCTTCACCACCGACGATGGTCGATTCGAGGTGATCCGTCCGCTCATCGATTGTGCGGAAGCCGACATCGCTCGCTTCGCGGCCGAGGCCGGATTCCCGATCCTGCCCTGCAATCTCTGCGGTTCGCAGGAGGGGCTGCGCCGCGAACGGGTGTCCGAGTTGCTGCGCACCCTCGAAGCGGAGCAGCCCGACGTGCGCGCGGTGATGGCCCATGCGCTCTCGAACGTGCGTCCGACGCATCTGCTCGACCCGCGTGTTCGCGAGGCCTGGCTCGCGAGCCCCCACGGCCAGCGCGACGAAGCACACGAGCCGCGCGCGCAGCACTTCGACGCCCTCCCGGTGCGAGTCGGACGCCATCTCCCGATCGTGGAGTGAAGCACGCTGCGGTTCCACGGGCAGGGCGCACGTGATCATCGATGCGCCTTGATCCACAGCCCTGATTTCGAAACGCAAAACCCCCGCGACGGCGCCTGCGTGCTGTGACGGGGGTTATTGCGTGAGCCCGGTTCAAGGGACTTCGAAAAGCGAAACCCCCGCACCGGCTTGTGA
>CAMFHP010000089.1 GCA_945952225.1 uncultured Myxococcaceae bacterium | reverse complement strand
AGGCGGCGGCGCGGTCGAGGAGCGCGCGGTCGTCGGCGTCGGTGGCGCGGAGGCGGGTCTCGCGCACGAGGGCCACGGCGGCGGCGAGGCGGGCGCGGCGCGAGCGGCGGGCGAGCGAGAGCCACGCGCGCGAGGCCACGCGGGTGCGCGGGTCGACGTCGAGGAGCTGATCGAGCTGCGTGTTGAAGAGGCCCTGGTTCACGCGGAGCTCGACGAGCTGCGTGGCGAGGCGGAGGTATCCCTCGTTGGCGAGGCGCATCGAGGCGACGGCGCGCTGCTGCCGCGCGAGCGAGTACGTGGCCACGGCGCCGAACGCGAGGATCACCAGCGCGAAGCCCGTCACGATCTCGGTGCGTACGCTGCGCGCGCGGGGGGCCATCGGAGGGGCCGCGACCGTATCACACCGCTGCTGCGCGCCGCGTCGCGCGTGATAGCGTCGCGCCGCCCATGAAGATCGCGATCCTTCACCAGAACTACCTGAGCGCGGGGCAGCCCGGCGGCTCGCGCTTCAACGAGTTCGCACGCATGTGGGCCGAGGCCGGGCACGACGTGACGGTCATCACCGGCACGCTCAACTACAACACCGGCGCGGTGCCGCCCGAATACCAGGGCCGATGGTTCGTGCACGAGCGCGACGGGCTCGTGAAGGTCGTGCGGTGCTACGTGCCCGGCGTGTACCGCCGCGGGCGCGTGGGTCGCTCGGTGGCGTTCTGGGGCTTCGTGGCCTCGTCGTCGACCGCGGCGCTCACCGTCGAGAAGCCCGACGTGCTCATCGCCACGTCGCCGCCGCTCTCGATCGCCGTGCCCGGATACCTCGCGGCTAAGGTCTTCTGGCGCGACGTTCCGTGGGTGTTCGAAGTGCGAGACCTGTGGCCCGGGAGCATCGTGACGTCGGGGCTCCTGCGCGAAGAGGCGCTCCTCACGCGCGCCCTCTACGGCATGGAGCGCTGGGCCTGCGAGCAGGCCACGCTGGTGAACGTGCTCACGCCCGCCTTTCGCGAAGACATCGTGAAGCGCGGTCTCGTGCCCCCCGAGAAGATCGTGTTCGTGCCCAACGGCGCCGACGTGTCGATGTTCAACCCCGGGCCCCGCGACAACGACGCGCGGCGCGAGTTCGGCTGGGGCGATCGCACGGTGTTCCTCTACGCGGGCGCGCACGGCGTGGTGAACGCGCTCGACCAGCTCGTCGAGGCCGCGGCGCTGCTGCGCGACCGTCCCGACATTCTCATCGCGTGTGTGGGCGACGGCACCGAGCGCGCGCGGCTCACGGCCCTCGCGAAGCAGCGCGGACTCGACAACATCATCTTCCACGGCCCCGTGGCCAAGCACCGCATGCCCGACGTGGTGAACGCCGCCGACGCGGGTCTCGCGGTGCTCCAGGGCAACCCGATGATGAAGACCGTCTACCCCAACAAGGTCTTCGACTACATGGCCTGCGCGCGCCCCTCGGTGCTCGCCATCGACGGCGTCGCGCGCGAGCTCGTGTGCGACCAGGCCCGCGCCGGACGCTTCGTCACGCCCGAAGATCCGCGCGCCATCGCCGAAGGGCTCCGCGAGCTCGCCGACGCGCCCGACGAGCGCCGCGCCATGGGCGAACGGGGACGCGCCTGGGTCCTCGCGAACGCCACCCGCGAGAGCCTCTCCGAGCGCTACCTGGAGATCCTCCGCGGCATCGCGCGACGCTGATCACCGGCCGTCGTCACAGCCGCTTCACAGAGCAAACTCTTCGCACGGAGCGGCGCACAACCCACGTAGCGCGGCGCGCATCGCGGCCCATACAGTCGGCGCCGTCGCTGCGCCACGGAGCTTCGAGGATCCCCCCCTGCAACTCCCTCCGTGCGCGCGGATGACGTGCCCTCAACGTCTCGCGGAGTGTCGCCGTGGCAAGGCCTCCTCGCGCGCATCGGCCCGCGCCGCATCGCGCGTCTACATCTCCGAAGCCCGCTGCGCGGCCGTCGATTCCCGACGTGCCTGCGACGCCGCCGCGCGGGCCGCGCAACCTCGCAGCGTTCCTCGCCATGCCCGCGGTGATCGCCGCCCTCGCCGGACTCGCGTGGCTCCGTGAGCCCGCGCCGCGCACGCCGCCCGCCGAGCCCACGCCCCACGAGAACCCGCTCCCCGAAGGGCCGCTCGAAGCCGGTGAGCTCACCACGCGCCCCATCGAGCTCCCGCTGCCCGAGGGCGCGCTCCACGCCGACGAGTGCCTTCGGCGATGGGAGTCGTGGGTGTTCGATCCGCCCCTCGACGCCGCGGTGCAACAGCTCCGCGCGGCGGGCCTCTCCGACGCGATGGTGACCCGCGCGCAGGCGTCGCTTCACTGCGATGCGCGCGAGTGTTCGCTCATGCCCGACGACGCCCTCGTCGAGTCGCTCACCCCCGACGGACGCGCGCAGCTCTACCGCACGCTGCGCCGCCGCGGCGAGAACCGCCTCCAGGTGTACGCCTACCTTCGCGAGGCGCAGTTCGGTCCGTGGAGCGCGATGCAGGGACTCTCCCCCGCGGTGCGCGATCGCCTCGCGCGCGGCACATGGCGCGACGGAGACCACTACGCGTTCTCCGACGTGCCGTGGCTCTGCAACGGACTCGCGACCGACGCCGAGCGCATCGAGGCGATCCGGGTGCTGCGCATGCGGTACTCGCTCGCGGTGACGGTGACCCTTCCGCGCGGCGCCGACCTCGACGCGATGGTGCGCTACTGGAGCCTCGGATCGCCCGCCGACGAGGTGCGCCGCACGCTCATGCAGGCCGCCTCCACGACGCGCACGGTGCCCCTCGTCGAGCTGCTCCCGCCCATGGCCCGCGCACACCTCGATCGCTACCCCTCCGCGGGCGAGCCCTCGCGCGACTGCTTCTGGACCGCGGCCCATTTCTTCGACGGCTCACCGCGCCCCGCCCCGCCGCCCGACGCCACCACCGCGGACCACGTCGCGCCGTGGCTGCGCGCGCAGTCCGACGAGGTGACCGCGGCCGACGCGCGCCTCGGCGACGTGATGGCCCTCTACGCCGACGACGGCGCCCTCGTGCACACGGCCTCCGTCGTGGCCGGCAACGTGGTGTTCACCAAGAACGGCCACACGCAGCTCCGCCCGTGGACGCTCTCCACCCGCGACGAGCTCCGCGCGCTCTATCCGCACGCGCCTACGGTGCGCTTCCACCGCCTGCGTCGCTGACCGCGCGGTTCGCTCAGCGCGCCATCACGGGCACGGTGAAGCGAAAGGTCGTGCCCTCGTCGGCCGACGACTCGGCCCACACGCGGCCTCCGAGCGAGCGCACGCACTGATCGACGATGGCGAGGCCGAGCCCCGTCGCGCGCACGCCGCGTCCCGTGTGGTCGTCGGTCACGCGCTCCTCGAAGATGCGCGGCATGAGCGAGGGCGCGATGGGCGCGCCGCGGTTGTGCACCGACACCTCGACCCATCCGCCCGCGGGGTCGGCCTCGGCGCAGGGCACCTTGCGAAAGAGCCCCGCCATCGCCGAGCGCGCGCGCTCACGCCCGCCCCACGGACCCGCGTCGTCGCGGCGACGCGCCGTCACGTTCACCACCGTGCCCGCGGCCGCGTGCTTGAGCGCGTTGAAGATGAGGTTGTCGAGCGTGAGGCCCACGCGGTCGGGCCACGTGTGCACCGTCGGGAGCCCCTCGTCGACCGACGTCGACACCGAGACCCCGTACTGCCCCGCGACACGTTCGAAGAGCCGCGCGTGGCGCGCAAGGAGCTCGCCCCACACGATGGGCGCGGGCGGTGGTTCGTCGACCGCGCCGTCGAGGCCCGCGAGGCGGAGCGCGCTCTCGCAGTAGGCCTCCATCTTGCCGCCGGCGAAGGCCATCTGGTCGATCATCGGGGCGACGTCGGGGTCGCGCACGGCGCCACGCACCACGTCGACGCCGAGGGTCACCGCCGTGAGCGGCCCGCGGAGGTCGTGCACCACCTTGCCGAGGAGCATCGCCCGCGCGCGCTGCTCGTCGAGGAGCCGCGCGTTTTCGAGCGCGATGCCCACGATGCCCGCGAGCGCGCGGATCACCTCGACGCGGCGGTCGCCCTCGGCGCGCACGGCGCCGCGGCTGTCGGCGTAGAGCACGCCCGAGACGCGCCCCGATTCGAAGACGGGCATCGCGAGAATGAACCGCAGCCCGTACTGCCGGATGCTCTCGTGCACGTTGCGGAGCGAGTCGAGGTCGGCGTTCACCACCTCGCGCATCTCGCCCGTGGCGAGCACCTCGTGAACGATGCCCCGTGAGATGGGGAGGTCGGTGCCGGGCTCCCACGCGAGGTTGTGCACCACGGCGTCTTCGATCTCGTTGCGCTCGTCGAAGAGGGCGAAGAGCGCGCGCTCGGCGCCCGTGAGGTCGACGAGGTGTTCGAGCACCACGGGCAGCAGCGCGTCGAGGCTGCGCGTGGCCGTGAGCTGCAACGCGACGGAGAGGAGCGCAGACGATTCGTTCGCCATGACCCTGCGAGCGCGGCGTCCCGGTGGGTGGCGAAGAAGGCCACACCGTGTGGCTCCCCGGGGCGCTGCGGCGGCGCGGACCGTACCACACGCCCGCGCGGCGTCCGAAGGCCGCACGCGCCTTCGACGATCGATGCAGGTCCGCGGCCCGAGATCCGTTCTGGAGGGTCGATGCGCACCGCGAGCCGAAGCCCCGAACGATGGAGCGACGCGCCCCCCGCGAACGACCGCGCGCGCGCCGTGGCCTCGTGGGGATCGCGCCGTGGACGTCTCCCGTGGCCCCGCGCGGTGCGCCTCGCCGACGATGCGACCGTCGCGTGGGCCCACTGTGTTCCCCCCGAGGGCGAGGCCCTGCTCGTCGCGTGGGAGCCCGAGAGCGCGCGCACGCTGTGGCGCGTTCCCCTGCCCCGCGCGGGCGTGTTCGACGTGTCGCCCGACGGAGCGCGGCTGCTCTTCACCGACCCGAGCGGCGCGTGCCTCGTGCTCGACGCGCGTCGCGGCATCGAGCTCGCGCGCTTCACCGACGCGCCCGGTGACCCCGCCGCGGTCGCACTCGCGCGCGCCCCCGCGGCGCTCCTCGCACGCAACGGACGCGTGCGCGCCTGGCGCCTCGACGGCGCGGCGCCGTGGGTCGACGCAGAAGGCGAAGCCCCCCTCGCGCTGCACCCCGACGGAACGCTCGCCGCGTGGTGCAACCGCGCCCGCACGCGGGCCACGCTCGTCGACGCCCTCGGCCGCGAGCGACGCACCTTCGCGGCCCCGCGCGGCGCGCGCATCACGGCCCTCGACCTCCGCGCCCTCGACGCCCTCGCGCTCGGCTTCGACGACGGACGCAGCGCGCTCCATCCCCTCGCGGCCCGCGCCCGCGCGGTCACGCACCACGCCCACGGATCGCCCGTGCGCGCCCTCTGCGCCGCGCCCGACACGCACGCCGTCGCGCGCGGTCACGACGACGGCACCGTGGCCACACCCGCCCACGAGCCGCCGAGGGTGTGGTCCGCGGGCGCGGTCGATGCGATCGCCGCCGCGGGCGCATCGCTGCACCGCGAGCCGCAGGGCGCCGTGCTCGTGCGATGGAACCCTCCGGCCCGTCACGACGCACGCAGCGGCCACGCCGACGCGGTGACGGCCATCGCGCTCACCGCCGACGGACGCCGCGCGCTCACCGCGAGTCGCGACGGCACGCTGCGACTCTGGGACACGGACCACGGCGAGGTGCTCGCCACGCTCGAAGGCCACGCGGGCCCGGTGCGCGCGCTGGCCCTCTCCCGCGACGGACGCGCGGCGCTCTCCGTCGGTGAGCGCGACGGCGTGCGCGCGTGGAGCCTCGCCGACCTCACCGAGACCCATCACGCGCCCGCGCTCCCGCCCCTCGACACGCTGGCCCTCTCGCCCGACGGAACGCGCCTCCTCGCGTCGCACCACGGCCCGCACGACGCCGACACGACGACGCTCCTCCTCGACGCGCACTCGCTCACCGTGCTGGCCCGCGCGCGCGTCGCGCAATGCCCCCGCAACGCGCTGGGCTTCTCGACCGACGGCCTCCACGCACTGCTCGCGTGGCAGCCCCTGCGCGACGGCGGCGTGCGCTTCTCGCTCGTGCACGCCCACGACGGATCGCCCTCCAGCACGCACACCCTCGACCCGCCGCGCGGCGCGGTGCTCGTGCATCGCATCACCGACGCGGGCGACCTCGCGACGGCCACGACCACCCACGCGGGCATGCTCCTTCACGACCTCGTGACCGGCGAGCTTCGCGCGCGCCACGCGGGCGGCGCCGCGCTGCTCCATCATCCGCACGTCGCGCTCGGAGACCGCGCTGCCGTGGGCTCCGCGGGCAACGGACGCCTCGACCTCTGCGACCTCCGCACGGGCCGCGCGACCCCGCTTCGCCTCGCGCACCGCCACGACCAGGTGACCGCCCTCGCGCTCTCCCCCGACGAGCGCTGGTTCGTCGCGGGCACGGCCCTCGGACTCTGCATCCGCTACGAGCTCCGCGCCGACGAGTCCGCCGCCCCGCGCGCGAAAGTGTGAAACACTCCGCGGCCCCATGCGCCACGTCCTCACGCTCACGCTCGCGACCGCGCTCACCGCCGCGGCCTGTTCGAGCGCGCCGTCGTCGTCCACCGCGCCGTCGTCGTCGACCTCGTCGGGCGACGAAGCGCCGCCTCCTCCACCGCCGCCGCCTCCACCGCCCCCTCCTCCACCACCGCCTCCGCCACCGCCGCCTCCTCCTCCGCCGCCTCCGCCTGCGGAGCCGCCGGGTCCGCCTGCGCCGCGGTACACCGAGGTCGATGCGTTTCTGCGCAACGATCCCCGCGGCGGACGCTGCGTGTCGCCCGCGATCATCGACGCCGACCTCACGGACTCGTACGTCGACGTCGACCTCGACGGAGACCGCATCCGCGAGCGCGTCTTTCAGGTGCGCGACTGCCTCGTGGTGAACCGCCGCGTGAACGACCGCTGGGAGGTCGTGGCCCTCACGCAGCGCCGCGTCGACCGCACCGTCGAGACCGTCACCCTGCGCCCCACCGCCGACCGCCGCGGCGTCGAGGTCGTCGACCAGCGCGGCACCACCCGCGACGTCTACCGCTACCGCTGGAACGGCACCGAGCTCGTTCCCCTCCAGTAGCCTGCGCGACGTTGTGCTCCGTGGCGCGGCGACGATGCGATACCGTCGCGCCACGATGCGCTCTCCGCTGTTCTTCTCGTGTTGTGCGCTGCTCGCGGCGTGCTCCTCCGACCCGTCGCCCGCACCCTCCGACGCGGCCACCGACACGGCCGTCGATGCGTCCGCCGATGCCTCCACCGACGCCTCGCCCGCGGGCACCACGCTCACCGTGAGCACCACGCGCGGACCGGTCATCGGCCACATCGCCGACGGCGTCACGAGCTTCCTCGGCATCCCCTACGCGGCGCCGCCCGTGGGCGCGCTCCGCTGGCGTCCGCCCACCGAAGCGCCCGCGTGGACGACCCCGCGCGATGCCGCCACGAAGGGCGCCACGTGCCTCCAGACGCGCGGCACGCTCTCGGGCGCGGGACCCATGAGCGAAGACTGCCTCGCGCTCAACGTGTGGACGGCGAAGACCGCCACGGGCGACAGCACGCGCCGTCCGGTGATGGTCTTCGTGCACGGGGGCGGCTTCACGGCGGGCACCACGAGCGGCCCCGACTACGACGGCGCGAGCCTCGCGGCGAAGGGCGTCGTGGTGGTGACCTTCAACTACCGCCTCGGGCAGTTCGGCTTCCTCGCGCACCCGTCGCTCACGGCCGAAGACACCGAGCACCACTCGTCGGGCAACTACGGCTTCATGGATCAGCAGGCCGTGCTCCGCTGGGTGCGCGACAACGCCGCGAGCTTCGGCGGCGACCCGTCGAACGTCACCCTCTTCGGCGAGAGCGCGGGCTCGATCAGCGTGTGCGCGCACATGGTCGCGCCGGGCAGCGCGGGGCTCTTTCACAAGGCCATCGGCGAGAGCGCGGTGTGCACCTTCCTCATCACGCCGCTCCACGACATCGCCGCGCTCCCGCAGGTGGGAAGCGCCGAGGCCCTGGGCGCGCGCTTCGCCACCGCGGTCGGATGCAACACCGCGAGCGACGTGTCGGCCTGCATGCGCGCGAAGCCCGCCGCCGAGGTGCTCGCCGCCGCGCCGACGCCCGTGGAGCTCACGCGCTACGGCGTGCGCTACCAGCCCAACATCGACGGCTACGTGCTCGCCGAGGCGCCGTGGGTGTCGCTCCTCGCGGGACGCTTCCAGCGCGTTCCGGTCATCACGGGCACGAACCTCGACGAGGGCACGGCCTTCACGCTCGGGGTGAACATCCCCGACGAGGCCGCGTACCGCGCGCTCGTGGGCGCGGTGCTGCCCGACCACGTCGACGACGTGATTCGCCTCTACCCGGTGGCGATGTACGCCTCGCCGAAGGCCGCGTACGAAGCGTTTCTGCGCGACGCGGTGTTCGTGTGTCCCGCCCGCGCGTTCGCGCGCACCACGACGCTCTACAGCGTGCCGACGTACCTCTACCAGTTCACGCGGCTCAACCGCGCGGGCGCGGTGCTCGGGCTCGGCGTGTTCCACTCGGCGGAGCTGCCGTACGTGTTCGGCAACTTCACGGGCTTCTTCTCGCGCGCCCCCGAAGACGAGCCCGTGGTCACCGCCACGCAGGGCTACTGGACCCGCTTCGCCACCACCGGCGACCCCAACGGCGGCGGCGCCCCCATGTGGCGGCCCTACACCGCCGCGACCGACAACCACCTCGAAATCGGCGACACCGTGCGCGAGGGAACGGGCCTCCAGCGCGCGGCCTGCGACGCCATGGCGACGTGGCTCGCCGTGCCCCGCTGAATCGCCATTCAGCGCGACGCGCACCGTTCCCGTCCTTCGAAACGCCGACGCCCGCGGCACCGTCTCGCGACGACGCAGCGGGCGCCCGCCCGATCACCGCGCGCGGATCACTCCTCGCGGTAGATCTCGCCGCCCTTCTTGAGAAACTCCTCGCTCTTCTCGCGCATGCCGCGGGCGAGCGCGTTCTCGGGCACGAGGTTGCCCTGCGAGGCGGCGTAGTCGCGCACCTCTTCGGTGATCTTCATCGAGCAGAACTTCGGGCCGCACATCGAGCAGAAGTGCGACAGCTTCGAGCCCTCGCCCGGCAGCGTCTCGTCGTGGAACTCCTGCGCGCGCTCGGGATCGAGCCCGAGGTTGAACTGGTCCTCCCAGCGGAACTCGAAGCGCGCGCGGCTGAGCGCGTCGTCGCGGTGCTGCGCGCCGGGGTGGCCCTTCGCGAGGTCCGCGGCGTGGGCGGCGATCTTGTAGGCCATCACCCCGTCGCGCACGTCGTCTTTGTCGGGCAGCCCGAGGTGCTCCTTCGGGGTCACGTAGCAGAGCATCGCCGTGCCGAACCACCCGATCATCGCCGCGCCGATCGCGCTGGTGATGTGGTCGTAGCCCGGCGCGATGTCCGTCGTGAGCGGCCCCAGCGTGTAGAACGGCGCCTCGTGGCACAGCTCCAGCTGCTTCTTCATGTTCTCGTGAATGAGCTGCATGGGCACGTGGCCCGGGCCCTCGATCATCACCTGCACGTCGTGGTTCCACGCCTTGCGGGTGAGCTCGCCGAGGGTGGTGAGCTCGGCGAACTGCGCTTCATCGTTCGCATCGGCGATCGACCCCGGACGCAGCCCGTCGCCCAGCGAGAACGACACGTCGTACGCCCGCATGATCTCGCAGAGCTCGTCGAAGTGCGTGTAGAGGAAGTTCTCCTGGTGGTGCGCGAGGCACCACTTCGCGAGGATGCTCCCGCCGCGCGACACGATCCCCGTCACGCGCTTCGCCGTCAGCGGGATGTACCGCAGCAGCACGCCCGCGTGGATGGTGAAGTAGTCCACGCCCTGCTCGGCCTGCTCGATGATCGTGTCGCGAAAGAGCTCCCACGTGAGGTCCTCAGCGCGGCCGCCCACCTTCTCGAGCGCCTGGTAGATCGGCACCGTGCCGATGGGCACCGGGCTGTTGCGCACGATCCACTCGCGGGTCTCGTGGATGTTCCGACCCGTGGAGAGATCCATCACGGTGTCGGCGCCCCAACGGATCGACCACACCATCTTCTCGACCTCGTCTTCGATGGTCGACGCGACGGCGCTGTTGCCGATGTTGGCGTTCACCTTCACCCGGAAGTTGCGCCCGATGATCATGGGCTCCAGCTCCGGGTGGTTGATGTTCGCGGGAATGATCGCGCGGCCGCGGGCGATCTCGTCGCGCACGAACTCCGGCGTGATCTCGCGGGGCATCACCGCGCCGAAGGCCTCGCCGCGGTGGTGCGTGCGGCCCATCGCGGCCTCGACGCGCGCCTGCTCGCGGATGGCCACGTACTCCATCTCCGGCGTGACCTCGCCGCGCTTCGCGTAGGCCATCTGCGACACCGCGCGGCCGCCCTTCGCCCGCAGCGGACGACGCTCGCCGGGGAAGCGCAGCGCCGCGAGGGCGGGGTCTTCCATCCGCGCGCGGCCGTACTCCGAGGTGAGCCCCGGGAGTTCTTCGACGTCGTTGCGCGAGAGCACCCACGCGCGACGGTCCGTGGCGATGCCGCGGCGCAGGTCGATGCGGGCCTCGGGGTCGGTGTACGGACCCGAGGTGTCATAGACGGTGATGGGCGCGTTCTCGACGAGCCGCGACTGACCGTCGGGACCCTTCGCGCGCGTGGGCGAGAGCTTCACCTCGCGCATCGGCACGCGAACGCCCGCGTGGCGCGCGCCGGGCACCATGATCTTGCGAGAGCCGGGGAGAGGACCGCAGGTGATTCCGTTGAGCCGCGCGTCGTCGACGCCCTGCTGCCGTGTGTTCGCCATAGGCGCGCGAAGCTCGCGCGTGACGTTCGCGGTGTCAACGCCCGCGCGCCGCGGCCTCAGTCGCCCTCGCGAGGGTTCGCGCGCGGCGCCGCGAGCGGGGCCAATCCCGGTTGCCCACGTCGCACGGCCTCGATGCGCGCGCGCACCGCCGCAGCGTCGGGCGGCGCGAGCGCGAGGGCCGTCTCGTAGGCCTCCACGGCGCCGTTGCGATCGCCGGTCTCCGTGAGCGCAGCCCCCAGCGCGAACTGCACGGCCAGCGACTCGGGGTCGAGGTTCGTCGCGTGTTCGCGCAGCGCCACCACGTCGCGCCACAACCTCGCCGCCACGAGCGCATCGAGGAGCGCGCGCAGCGCCTCGCGGTTGTGCTGATCGAGCCGCACCACGTCGCGCAACGCGCGGAGCCGATCCTCCTCACGGTGCGTGCGCTGGTAGAGCGACGCGAGGGCCATGGCCGCCTCGACCTGCGACGGGTCGAGCTCGCGCGCGGCACGTAGGGCCCGCTCGGTGCGCGCGTCGTCGCGGAGGGCGCGCGCGGCGGCCGACTCCATCATGCGCAGTTCGAATCCGTCGCGGCCCGATTGTGTGAGCGCGTCGAGCTCGTCGAGGGCCTCGCGGGGCTGATGCGCGGCCATCGCGAGGCGCGCGCGGATCCAGTGGGCGACGGGGTCGCGTCCGTCGAGGCGCACCGCGCGTTCGGCGAGGGCGGCGGCGCGCTGCGGGTCTCCGTCGAAGAGGGCTGCGGCCGCGGCGGACGAGTGCGCGGACGCCGACTCGGGAGACGCCTCGGCCGCACGATCGAGGGCCGCGCGGTCGCGGTAGCGCGCGGGGTCGACGGAGAAGGCCCGCGCGTAGCGTGCGAGGCGGGGTTGGAGCGACGCGCGAAACTCGCGGTCGACGACCTCGGCGGAGACGCCCAGCGCGCGCTCGATCACGTCGGGCGTGGCGCGCCCTTCGCCCCACAGCGGGAGCATCGCGACGACGCGGTCGAAGCCCCATCGCTCGATCATGAAGGCCACGAGCTGCGAGGCGGCGTAGTAGGCCGTGAGCATCTCGTCGGCGTGGCGCGCGTGCGTGAAGGCGGTGTTGAAATCCGCGACGCGCGGGAGTCGATCGGCGGCGAGCGCGGCGGCGAGCGCGGGGTCGTCTTCGCGCGACCACTCGGGGTGCGAATGGAACGCCTCCCACTCGCTGAGCCCCTCGGTGAACCACCGCGGAACCCGCGACCGCGAGCGCTGGATCGCGAACACGTGCGCGAGCTCGTGCCAGAGGATCTGCGCCCAGTTGAAGGGCCCTCCGCGCGGCGAGAGCGCGGTCACCACGCGGCCGAAGCACACGCCCTGCACGCCGATCTCGGGGAGGCCCGCGGTGCGCACGGAGAAGTGCTCCGCGTCGGCGTAGAGCTCGATGGAGAGCGGCCCCTCCGGCGTGAACCCGTAGCGCCGCACCATGTCGTCGTAGGCCCTTCGCAGCAGCGCGGGCACGTAGCGGCGCAGCACCGGCGCCTCGTCGCGGAGGTACCGGATGCGAAACGGTCCCGCCTCGTCGGTCACGTACTGCGCGCCCACGGTCTGCTCGTAGAAGTTGAGCAGGTTGGCGACGCGCACGTTGAAGCGGCTCCCTTCGAACGACGCGCGCAGCTCGGCGAGGCCCTCGTCTTCGCGCCCCATGCGCAGGAGGTTGATCCCCAGCGCCGCGCGGATGCGCGCCCCGAGCCGTCGATCGCGCGCGAGCGCGGGCCGTTCGAGCCCCTCGCGCAACAGCGGGATCACCTCGGCGTAGCGGTGCTCCCAGTCGGCGAAATCACCGAGCGCGTCGTAGGCCTCGGCGTACGTGGGCGCGACGGCGAAGAGCGCATCGAAGGCGCGACGGAGCCCGGGCTCGTCGTTCGCGTAGAAGCGCACCACGCCGCGCATCGTGAGCACGTCGAGGTCGCGGGGATTGATCGCCGCGCCCTGATCGAGCAGCCGTTCCGCGCCCGCCACGTCGCCGTCGCGCAGCACGATGGACGCGCGCAGGGCGTAGGCCTCGGCGAGCCGCGGGTTCACGCGCAGCGCCGCGTCGAGGTCGTCGGAGGCGCGCACAAAATCGAGCTCCGACGTGAGCCGCACGCGGGCCCGTGCGACGAGCGCCTTCGCGTGGTGCGGGTTCGCGCGGAGCACCGCCGTGAGCGCCTCGCCCGCGGGACCGAGATCCTCCGTGGAGAACATCAGCTCGGCCTGCGCGAGGTTGGTCTCGACGCGCGTGCGGTCGATGCGCAGCGCTTCGTTGTAGGCCTCGTTCGCGTTGCGCACCGCGCCCATCGCCCGCGCCGCCGTGCCCACCGCCGTGAGGAACTCCGCGTCGTGGAGCACCGCCGCGCGCCGCCCCGACTGCTCGGCCTCCGTCGCGTCGTTGTAGGCGTCGATGAGCGCGTTGCCCGCCTCGCGCGAACCGTCACCATCGCCCGTTCGCCAGCGCCAGAAACACGCCAGCGCGCGGGCCCGCCACGCCGTCGCGCCGCCCGGTCCATCGAGCACCTGCGCGAGCCGCGCGAGGCCCTCGGTGTACTCGCCCTTCGCGAGCAGCGCCTCGGCCTGCACGGTGAGGCCCTCGACGCGGTTCGTCGCCGCGCGGGCCATGCGCTGCCCGAGCGCGAGCGCGTCGTCGTAGCGCCCGGTCTCCAGCAGCACCCGCGCGAGGAGCCGATCGCCCTGCGCGCGCTCGTTCGGTCGCAGCGCGCGGATCGACTGCTCGGCGACGGCGTACTCACCGCGTTGAAGCGCATCGCGAACCGCCGCAGGGTCGGCGCGAACGGAGGCAGGAAGTGTGAGCGAGAGGGCCAGCGCGAGGAGCGCCGTGGTCGTGCGCAGCGTCACGCGCGGAGTCTACGCGGAGCCGCCCTTCGTGCGAATGAACGCGCCCGGCAGCGTGCCGATGACGCGCTGGTAGGCCGTGTCCCAGAGGCTCTCGGGGTCACCGTCGAAGACCAGGTCGGCGTGCACATCACAGGGCAGCCACACGCCCTCGCGCACCTCGCCTTCGAGCTGCCCCGGGCCCCACCCCGCGTAGCCGAGGAACAGTCGAAAGTCTCGATCGCGACGGCGCAGCAGGTCCGCGAGGGCCGCAGCGTCGCCGGTCACCGCGAGCGCATCGCCCGCGTCGATTTCGCCCGAGAGCGCGCCGGTGTTCCGTCGGTAGAGCACCCAGCCCGTGCGCGGCTGCACGGGACCGCCCGTTCTCGCGGTGCGCGCGTACGGTCCCACCATCGGGAGGCTCACGCCCTCGGGCACGAGGTCGGCCCCGGCGAGGAGCTCGCGCACCGTGCCCAGCGCGCGTCCGTTGATCACCCAGCCCAGCGCGCCCTCGTCGTCGTGGCGCGCGAGGAGCACCACCGTGCGTTCGAAGTTGGGATCCCCCAGCCGGGGCGCCGCGAGCAGCAACCCCGGCGCGAGCGTGCGTCGGTTCACCATCACCGAGACTCTATCCCCGCGAGGGGGAACGCGTCACTCGGGCACGGTCTCGCCGCGCGCGACGCGCTCCTCGCGATCGGCTTCGATCACGGTGAGAAACGGGTTCGCCACGTCGGGGTCGAACTGCGAGCCCGCGCAGCGCTCGATCTCGTTGATCGCGACCTCGTGGGGCAGCGCGTTGCGGTAGCTGCGGTTCGAGGTCATCGCGTCGTAGGTGTCGGCCACGGAGATGATCCGCGCGATCACGGGGATCTCGTTGCCCTTGAGCTTCAACGGGTATCCGCGGCCATCCCAGCGCTCGTGGTGCAGGTGCACGCCCGGCACGAGGGGATGGAGAAACTTGATCGGGTCGAGGATGTCGCGGCCGTAGCCCGGGTGCTTCTTGAAGATCTCGTACTCGTCGGCGGTGAGCTTGCCGGCCTTGTTGAGATTCATCACGCAGCCCACCTTGCCGATGTCGTGGAGCAGCGCGGCCTGGCGCACGATCTCGACCTCGTCGGGCCCGAGCCCGAGGTTCTTCGCGAGAATCTGGGCGTAGTAGGCCACGCGGTCCGAGTGGCCCGCGGTGTACCGATCCATCTTGTCGATGGTGCGCGCGAGGCCCTGAATGGTCTGCTGAAAGGTGGCCTTGAGGTCTTCGTAGAGCCGCGCGTTCTCGATGGCCGCCGCGGCGCGCGAGGCCACGCCCTGCAGGAGCATCCGCTGCGACTCTTCGAAGCGACGCCCGCGCTGAAAGCCCACGGTCACGAGAAAACCCGCGGTCTCGCCCCGGATGCGCAGCGGCACCGCCATCATCGACCACACGGGGTGCTGCTCCGACGGGCGCACGAGAAAGGCCGCCGTGCGCGCCCCCGCGACGTTGAGCGTGACCTCGCCCGCGAAGTGCTCCGAGAGCGCGCCGGGGTCGACGTGCACGGGGAGTTCCTCACCGCCGATGAGCTCCGTGGGGATGGCCGGGTTGTGACGCCGCGTGCGCTCGAACCACTGGCCCTCGCCGTCTTTGAGCACCACGGTCACGAGGTCGGCGCCGAGGTCGTGCACGCCCATCTCGGTCACCGTCGAGAGCACCTCGTCGAGCGAGAGCGACGCGGCGATGGCCTCGCTGACCTTGTAGAGCGACACGGCCTCGCGGAGCCGGAGGTTCTCCGCGGCGAGGCGTCGCTTCTCGAGCCCGCGCTGGATGATGTGCACCACCTCCTCGATGCGAAAGGGCTTGAGCACGTAGTCGTACGCGCCGCGCTTCATCGCATCGATGGCCGTCTCGACGGTGCCGAAGCCCGTCATGATGACCGTCACCACGTTGGGGTGGTGCTTGTTGATGTGCTCCAGCAGCTCGATGCCGCCCATGTTGGGCATCTTCAGGTCGGAGATGACGAGGTCGTACGGGTGCGCGTCGATCTCGGCCACGGCGAGGCGCCCGTCCTCCGCGGTGCGCACCCAGAAGCCTTCGAGCGAGAGAAAGTCCGCGAGGATCTCGCGGATCACCTTCTCGTCGTCGACCACCAGCACGCGCGGCAACTGCTCGGCAGAACCTGATTCCATCGTGGCGAACGGCGAGTCTCACCAGACCCGAGCGCGAAGGTCAATGCGGGAGCGCGCGGCCCTCCATTGCATGCGCTGCGCGGCGGTGATACGGCCACATCCCCGCAGTCGACGGAGAGAGCGCGAGGTCAATGTCCGAGAGGGTGTTCGCCACGGTGGGAGTGCAGGCCGCGCTGGTCGCGATCGCGATGGTGTGGCGTCACCTCCAGAACGCGAGCGCATGGCACGACGGCGCGCCCCTCGGCACCACGCACGTCATCGCCGTGCCCCTCGCGCTGTCGGTCGGCGCGCTCGTGGGCGTGGCCGCCGTGGGCGCGACGCGGGCCCTCGCGCGACGCACCCAATGGGGTCGCGCGATGCACACGACCCTGCGCGAGTCGGTGCTCGAACTCGAAGGCGACCGCACGGCCCCCGCGGTCATCGCGCTCGCATCGGCCGTGGGCGAGGAGCTGCTCTTTCGCGGCGCGCTGCTCCCCACGCTCGCGGGCTTCGTGGGCACCGGCTTCGCGGTGCTCGGTTCGGCGGTGCTCTTCGGCCTCGTGCACGTGCCCAGCAGCCGCGCCCTCGTGCCGTGGACGCTCACCGCGTGCGTGATGGGCGTGGTCTTCGGCGCGCTCTACGTGGCCACCGGCGAGGTGCTCGCGCCCATCGCGGCCCACGCGGTGATCAACCACGAGAACCTGCATTTTCTCATCGCCCACGACCTGCGCGCGCGCGACGACGAGCGCACGCTCTCCGCGGGCTGAAGGGCGCGACGCCTCGCCGACGATCCCTCCGTGATCGGGAGGGATCGCGCGACGATGCGGTGGGTGGATGCGGGGATCAGAACGAGGGCGTGATGCGCAGGCTCGTGCCCGACGTGATGCGGGTGAGCGCGCCGCCCGCGCGGTACTCGTAGGTGACGCCCGTGGTGCCGTTGTTCTGCAGGCCGACCACGTTGTTGTGCGTGTCACCCGCGGGGAAGGTGATCGTCGGGTAGACGAAGTCGATGGAGCCGTCGCGCTCGTTGAGGATCGCTTCGAAGGTGAAGTTGCCCGTGCGCGAGCAGCAGTAGCTCTGGCCCACGCCCTCGTAGATGAACTGACGGTTCGGCGCGGTGCCCGTGGTGGCGAGGCACACCCCCGACGCGCCGGTCATCAGGTCGCTGTTGTAGACGAACAGCGCGGGGAAGGGCCGCGACGCATCGGGCAGCGCCATCGTCGGGTAGTACGCGTTGTCGATCGACCCCGTGGCCGTGGTGCCGCCGAAGAGCATGTAGCCGTTGGAGGTCGGCCGCACCTGCGTGTACGCCGTGCCGTAGAACGGGAACGTGAACCCGATGTTGACCGCCGTGCCCACCACGTCGTCGACGCTCGCGAGCTGCTGCGAGCGACCCGCGATGGCGCACGCGTCGATGAAGGTCGCCGTGCCCGTGGTGAACGTGTAGCTCGTGGGCGCGCGGCACACGCCCGCCGCGCAGGCCTGGCCCGCCGCGCAGACGTTGCCGCAGGTGCCGCAGTTGTTCCGGTCGGTGGTGAGCGCGGTGCAGGTGGTGCCGCAGAGGCTCTGGCCCGCAGGGCAGTCGCCGATCTGGAGGTCGATCGCGTAGGCGCCCGAGCCCGTGCACGCGTCGGCGTAGAGCACGTGGAGCCCGGCGCCTGCGGGCACGCGTCCCGTGATCGTCGACTGGAGCCCGCACGCGTCGTCGTTGCACACGCTGCCGCCGCTCGCCGCGCGGTTGCCGCTGCGGAAGTCGAGCTCGGTGTCGTACGTCGCGTTGCCGCACGTCGACGCGCGGAAGCTCACCTCGGCGAAGCTCGGACACGTCGTCGCGTAGTAGGTGTTCTCCGCGCCGCCCGAGCAGCACGTCGAGCTCACCGCGCTCGTGCCCGAGGTGGTGCCCGAGAGGCGACGCGTGCCGCCCGTGAGGTCGAGCGAGGCCACCGTTCCGCCGACGGGATAGTGCTGAAAGTGCAGCGTGAAGGCGCCGCCGCCGGTGCCGTACTGATCGACCACGACGACGTACGTTCCCGGGTCGAGCACCTGCGAGAGCTGCGACTGCACGAGCCCGCACGAGTCATCGACGCAGGTCGTGGCCGTCGTCGAGCAGCCGGGGCGCGTGAGGCCCACGACCGTGTCCCACGCGGTGCCGAAGGTGTCGACGTACACCACCTCGCGCTGCGTGAGCGTGAACTGGTAGAAGACGTCGGGGTTCGCGGTGCACGAGTTCGCGCTCTGCGTCGCGTTGGTGGTCGTGCCCGTGATCGTCTGCGCCGCGCCCGCCGCGAGGTCGATCGTGAGCGGCGAGGCGCACGCGTCGTTCGACGGTCCCGGCGTCGTGCACACGCCCGCCACGCACATCTGCCCCGCGGCGCACGAGAGCCCGCAGCGACCGCACGCGTTCACGTCGGTCTGCGTGTTCACACACGCGGTGCCGCACACGCTGAGCCCCGTCGGACACGCGCACGCGCCCGCCACGCAGCTCTGCGCCGACGGACACGCCGTGCCGCACGCGCCGCAGTTCGCGCTGTCGGTCTGCGTGTTCACGCACGCGCCGCCGCAGAGCGCCTGCCCCGTCGGGCACGCGCACGCCCCCGCCACACACGAAAGCCCTGCCGCGCAGGCGTTTCCGCACGCGCCGCAGTTGCTCGAATCGCGCGTGAAGTCGACGCAGCTCCCGGGGCGCCCCATGCCCGCGCCGCAGAGCGCCTGGCCCGCCGCGCAGGTCGTCACGCACGCGCCCATCGCGCACATCTGCCCGCTGGGACACGCGTTGCCGCAGGCGCCGCAGTTCATCCCGTCGCTCTGCACGTTCACGCACGCGCCGCCGCAGCGGGTCTGGTCCGCCGCGCAGGTCACCACGCACGCGCCCGCTTCGCACACCTGCCCCGCGGAGCACGCGGTGCCGCACGCGCCGCAGTTCGCGTTGTCGCTCTGCGTGTTCACGCACACGCCGCCGCAGCGGGTCTGCGCCCCCGAACAGTTCGCCACGCACGCGCCCGCCACGCAGGTCTGCGTGCCCGAACACGTCGTGCCGCACGCGCCGCAGTTGCCGTTGTCGGTCTGCGTGTCGACACACACCGCCGCGCAGGCCACACGCCCCGCGGGACACACCACGTCGGGCCCCGTGTCGACGGCCACGTCGGGCGTCGCGCTGTCGGGCGCGTCGTCGACGGTCGCGTCGGGCGTCGCGCTGTCGACGGTCACATCGGGCGTCGCGCTGTCGGGCGACGCGCGGTCTTCGGTCGCGGGCTTGTCGGGCGTGGCGACGTCGTCGGTGCTCCCGTCGACGCCCGCGTCGTCGTCGAAGGTGCCCCCCGAGCCGCCCGTGCCGCCCGTGGAACACGCGGCCACGGTCGCCATCATGGCGACCAGCGTGCGAAGTGAAGTCTGCTTCATGCGAATACCTCCCGGTGCATCGCGCAGTGCATCACAGCGTCGCGACGGGCATCAACTCACAAGCATGTTCGCGCGCGTCCGCTGATAGGATCGCGCGCCATGCGCCCGCGCCGCTTCGCCCTCGCGACCGTGATGCTCACCACCGCCTGCGCAGAGAGCGGACAGCTCCTCGTGAACGACGCGGCAACGGTTCCCGACGCGCCCGATGCGGTCGACGTGATCGACGCCGCGGCCTTCGACCGACCGCAATTCGACGTGCCCGCGGTCGACGACGCGCGCGACGCCACGGAGGCCGGCAATGACCTCGGCGCCGACACCGCGAGCGACACGGCGAACGACCTCACCGCGGACGCGAGCGCCGACGCGAACAGCGATGCGAGCGACGCGGTTGATGCGCGCAGCGATGCCTCCGACGCGAGCGCGACGCGCGTGGATCACTGCTACCTCCTCGACGCGCGTGTGGCCTCGGTCACGCCGGGCATGAGCTTCGGACCCGTGGGCGTCGCGGTGCGCGTCGCGGCCGTCACCGCGGGCGTCGGACAGGGCGCGGGCGTGACCGTCGAAGTGGGCGTCGGTCCGGGCGGCGGCGATCCCCTCACGGCCGCGGGCTGGACGTGGACCGCCGCGAGCTTCGACCGCGACATCGACGGCCGCGGGGTCACGGGCGCGCGCGAGTACGACCGCTACCAGACCTCGCCGACGTCACCGACCACCGAGGGCGAGTACGCGTGGGCCGCGCGGGCGCGCGTCGGCGGCGGGCCGTGGATGGCGTGCGATCTCGTCGACACGCTCCCGCACACGTATGCGCCGGCCTTCGCGGGTCGGCTCACGGTGGCGAGCGCGACGGCGCCGCGCGCGGGGTATTGCAACCTTCAGTTTCCGCGCACGCTGTCGGTGGCGACGGGGGCCACGAGCGCGTCGATGGTCTACGGCCGCGTGTTCGCGAGCGGGGTCACCAACCGCGGGTGCAGCGACCAGCCGACGGCCGCGCAGCTCGCGGTGCAGTGGGGCTACGGGCCCGTCGATTCGATCCCCGCGGGCGCCACGTGGACGTGGACCGACGGGCGCTACAACGCCCACCGCGACAGCACGATGCCGCTCATCGAGGGCAACTGTCAGAACATCGAGTACAGCGCCGCGCCGCGCGGTCCCGCCGACTGCGCGCCGAGGCACTTCGGCTGGCGCGTGCGCGTGGGCACCGGACCGTGGACGTACTGCCGTTGGGCCCCGCCCGCCGAGGGCGCGCCCGCCACGCCCGCGTTCGACGTGTGGGACCCGACCCTCGCGGGCACGCTCACGGTCACGGGCTGCCCCTGAACGTCACCGCGCGCGGAGGGGTGTAAGCCCGCGGACGCCGCGCGCGTTGGGGGCGCTCACGGAGGCGTGAACGATGCGAGCGTGGGTGATCGGCGCGACGGCGCTGGCGGTGGTGTGTGCGAGCGGACGGGCGCAGGCCGAGGGGCTCCTCGTGGCGCGCGATCCCGAGGGGGCCGAGCGCGGGAGCTTTCCGCTGGAGCGCACGGCCATCGAGGGCGACGTCGCGGGTGACGTGCTCTCGGTGTCGGTGTCGCAGCGCTTTCGCAACACGTTCTCGCAGCGCATCGAGGCCGTGTACGTGTTCCCGCTCCCCGACACCGCCGCCGTCGACGCGATGGAGATGCGCATCGGCAGCCGCGTGGTGCGCGCCCGCATCGACCGCCGCGAGGCCGCGCAGCGCACCTACGCCGCCGCGCGCCGCGAGGGCCGCCACGCCGCCCTCCTCGAACAGGAACGCCCCAACGTCTTCACCTTCTCCGTCGCCAACATCGAGCCCGGCGCGACCCTCGAAGTGCGGCTCCACTACTTCGACCGCGCCCGCTACGACCACGGCGTCTACGAGACCGCGATCCCCACCACCGTCGGTCCGCGCTACGTGCCCGGCACACCCCGCGCGGCCCCTCCCTCGGGCACCGGAACGCACCCCGACACCGACCGCGTGCCCGACGCCTCGCGCCTCTCGCCCGCGTACACCACGCGCCCCGGCCACGCGCTCGCGCTCACCCTCCACGGCGACGCGGGCGTGGCCCTCGCCGACGTCGAGACGCCCGCCCACGACACGGTCATCACGCGCCCCACCGCGCAGCGCTTCTCGGTCACGCTCCGCGACAAAGACGAGATCCCCAACCGCGACGTGATCGTGCGCTGGCGTCCCGCGGTGCCCGAGCTCGCGGCCACGGTGTTCACCCACCGCGTCGACACCACGCGCGACGGATACTTCTCCCTCACGCTCCTTCCGCGCGCCGAGGTGCCCGACGCGGCCATCGCGCCGCGCGAGCTGGTGTTCCTCCTCGACACCTCGGGCTCGATGCAGGGCGCGCCCCTCGACACCGCGCGCTCGGCGGTGCGACGCGCGCTCGACACGCTCCACCGCGACGACACGTTTCAGATCATCGACTTCGCCGACACGGCCTCGCACCTGAGCCCCGCGCCCCTCGCCAACACGCCCGAGAACCTGCACCGCGCGTGGGAGTACCTCGACACGCTCCGCGCCTCGGGAGGCACCAACCAGCTCGCGGGCATCCACGCGGCGCTCTCGACGCCCGTCGGCGCAGGACGCACGCGCTACGTGGTCTTCATGACCGACGGGTACATCGGCAACGAGCGCGAGGTGATCGCCCTCACGGCCCGCGAGCGCGGCGACGCGCGGCTCTTCAGCTTCGGCATCGGATCGTCGGTGAACCGCTACCTCCTCGACGAGGTGGCCATCGCCGGACGCGGCGCCGCCGAGTACCTGCGCCCGCACGAAGACCCGCGCGCGCTGATCGACCGCTTCTACGCGCGCATCGGACGGCCGTACCTCGTCGACGTGTCGCTCGAATGGTCCGGCGACGGCGTGCACGACACCACGCCCGCGGCGCTGCCCGACGTGTCGGCCCTCGAACCCCTCGTGGTGCACGGCCGCTACCGCGACGCAGGACCGCAGACCCTCCGCGTGCGCGGTCGCCTCGCGGGACGCCCCTGGGAGCAGTCCGTGGCCGTGAACCTCCCCGCGCGCGAGCCCTCGCACGAAGCCCTTGCGCCGCTGTGGGCCCGCGCCGAGATCGCCGACCTCGAACGCGCGATGCACGCCACCTCGGTGCCCGCGGAGTTCGTCGCGCGCATCACCGACCTCGCGCTCGAACACCACCTCGTGTCGCAGTACACGGCCTTCGTGGCCGTCGACGACGCGCCCGCGACGCAGCCCGGCGATCCGCTCCAGGTGGCGCAGCCCGCGACGGCGCCGCAGGGTGTCGACCTCCGCGCGGCGGGCGTCACCAGCCTCCAGGAGTCGCAGTTCGACTTCTCCGACGAGACCGTGAACGGCGCGCTCACGCGGCCCACGGGCGCGATCACGGGCGTGACGGTGAACCAGCCCGCGCCGCCGCCGCCGAGCGCGCCGGAGCCCGCGTCGGGCGGAGAGGCGTCACCGCGCGTCGCACAGACCGAGACCCTCGCGATGCGCCGTCACGGCGGATGTGTGGGATGCACCGTGCCGACGACCGCGCCCCGTGCGCCGTGGGCCCTGACAGGCTTCGCGGTGGTGCTCTGGGCGCTGCGTCGGCGGAGGCGGTGAAGGGCTACGCGGGCGCGAGACCGGCGCTCGCGAGGTAGCGCTCGGCGAGGCCGTAATTGTCATTCTGCGAGGGGTGAAAATCCCTGCGGAAGTACTCGCGCATGCCGCGCACGAACACGTTGCGAACCACCGACTGGTCGCGCCTCTGACGGAACTCACGCAGCGCGCGGAGGCTCAACGGACGGCCCGCCTTCGCGTCCTGGCGCAGGAGGTATCCCGTCGACGCGGCCCAGAACAGCACGAGCCCCACGGTGGCCGTCACCATCCCCCACACGCGCGTCGCGTACGAGGGATCGACGGCCTTGAGCACGTCGAAGGCCACGGCCTTGTGCTCGATCTCTTCGCACGCGTGCCACTTGAGCAGCGCCTGCATCGCGGGGTGCGCGAGGTCGAGGGTGCCGTGCGCGAGCGCGCCCTCGGCCATGATCGCGGTGTAGTGCTCGAGCGCCGCGGTGACCGCGAGGCGATGCTCCGGCGAGAACATCGGTTCGAGCACGCCCCACGCGATGCGCTCGTACACGCGCAGAAAGCCGTCGAGGTCGTAGCCCTGCGCGCGGAGCACTTCGAACTGCTTCTGGTGCGCGGCGCCGTGGCGGGCCTCCTGCTGGTAGAAGCCCTGCACCTGCGCGCGCAGACCGGGGTCGGCGATGCGGTCGGCGAAGTGCTTCACGCTGCGAATGAAGAACCGCTCGCCCGAGGGAAAGAGCAGGTTCACCCCGTTCGCCATCTGCGTCGCCATGCCGTTGCTGGCGAACCAGTGCCGCGGCAGGTCGTCGTACGAAAACGCCGGGGAACGTGCGGGAATCGCGCGGCGGTCCGAGGTCGAGGGTGCGTTGCCGTCCATGCTGTTGACTCCTGTTCAATAGCGAGTGGTAGAGCCCCGCCGCGGCGATGTCAACACCGGCGCCCCTCGTCGCGGCGATGCCCGTCGGCGCCGCGGTCGTGTACAAGCGACAGCCCCCGCCCATGGCCCGCCGCGAACCCACCGCCCCCGCCCGACGACGCCCCGCCGCCCGTCGCACCGCCGCCGAGCCCGAGGCCCGTCAGCGCATGGCCAACGACGAGCGCCGCGCGCAGCTCCTCGCGCTCGGCGTCGAGATGTTCTCGAAGCACCCGTGGCACGAGGTGCAGATCGACGACGTGGCGCGCGCCGCGGGCATCTCGAAGGGCCTGCTCTACCACTACTTTCCGACGAAGAAGCACTTCTACGCCGAGGTGATCCGCGAGGCCGCGCGGCGCCTGCTCGCCACCACCGACATGCCGCCCACGATGGTGCCCCTCGAACGCCTCACCGCGGGCCTCACGCGCTACCTCGATTTCGTCGAGCAGCGCGCCGACGCGTACGTGACGCTCCTGCGCGGCAACATCGGCGCGGACCCGGGCCTCGCGGGCATCGTCGAAGACACGCGACGGCAGCTCCTCGCGCGCATCTTCGAGGGCGTGGGCATGCGCGAGCCTCCCCCCCGGTTGCGCCTCGTGATGCGCGGCTGGCTGGGCTTCGTCGAGGCCACCTCCATCGACTGGCTCGAACGCCGCGACCTCGCCCGCGACGACGTGCTCGCGCTCTGGACCGACGCGCTCCTCGCCCTCGTGCCCGGCGGCCTCGCCGCGTCGTCGCGGTAGCGCGCCATGGCCCTCCGTCGACGCATCACCGCCCGCACCCGCGTGCTCGCCGCGATGCTCGTCGCGCGCGCCACCCGCGTGTCGGCCCTCTTCGCGGCGGTGTTCGTCTCCGTGGCCGCGCTCTCGTACCTCGCGGAGCACGACGCGCCGGGCTCGCACATTCGCACCTGGGGCGACGCCATCTGGCTCTGCGTGGTGACCCTCGCCACCGTGGGCTACGGCGACGTGTACCCGGTCACCGACGCGGGCCGCGCCGTGCTCGGAGGCTTCATCCTCTTCGTGCTCGTGGCGGTGAGCTTCCTCCTCACCGCGGTCAACGACGCCGTGCTCGACGTGAAGCGCATGGAAGACAACGGACTCATCGGCACCGACCTCACCGACCACGTCATCGTCTACGGCTGGAGCCCCGTGGCCCGCACCGCGGCCGAGGAGCTCCTCGCCGCCGGACGCGACCTCGCATGGCTCGTCGACCGCCCCGACGAGGTGCACAGCGCGCGACGCCTCGGCCCCCGCGACCGCGTCTTCGTCACGACGGGAGACTTCTCGCAGGAGGTCATCCGCGAGCGCCTCAACGGCCCCGGCGCGAGCACCTTCGTGATCGCGGGCACCGACGACGCGCGCAACATCGTGGCCTCGCTCAACGCGCGCGCCGTGAACCCCGCCGCGCGGGTCATCGTGGCCGTGCAGGCCGAGGCCCTGCGCCAGACCCTCATCGCGAGCGGTGTCACCTGGGTGGCCTCGCCGTACGAGCTCTCCGGTCGCCTCGTCGCGAGCGCCGCGTTCGAACCCGAAGTGGCCCGCTTCATCGAAGACGTGACCTCGGGCGTCGACGACGGCTTCGACCTCCGTCAGTACCGCGCCGCCCCCTTCGCGGGACGCACCGTCGCCGAGGTGCGCGCCGAGCTCGTGAGCTTCGACGGCCCGCTCCTCGTGGGCCTCGCGACCCCTGCGGAGAAGGGCTTCTCCGTGCGTCCCCATCCGCCGGGGAGCACCGTCGTCGGCGCGGGCGATCAGCTCGTGCTGCTCACCGACCGCGCGCAGGCCGACCGCTTCGCCGCGCGCTACGAGGCCGCCCAGGGGCGGTGACGCGCATCGCTGGTCAGCGCCCCCGGAGCCCTGATATACGCACCGGCGCCATGAGTCGCAGCGTGAATGTGGTCGTCGTCGGCGCCACCGGAGCCGTCGGCCAGGAGATGCTCCGCGTGCTGGAACAGCGCGCGTTTCCCGTCGGTCGTCTGCGGGCCGTCGCGTCGGCGCGCTCCGCGGGCGGAACGGTCACCTTTCGCGGCGAGTCGGTCACGCTCGAAGCGCCCTCGCCCGAGGTGTTCGAGGGATCGCAGCTCGCGCTCTTCTCCGCGGGCGCGTCGGTCTCCCGCGAGTGGGGCCCCATCGCCGCTTCGAAGGGCTGCCTCGTGGTCGACAACTCCAGCGCGTGGCGCATGGACCCCGACGTTCCCCTCGTCGTGCCCGAGGTGAACCCGCACCGCATCGCGAACCCGCCGAAGGGCATCATCGCGAACCCCAACTGCTCGACGATCCAGATGCTCGTGGCGCTCAAGCCCCTGCACGACGCCGCGGGGCTCCTGCACATCGTCGTGTCGACGTACCAGGCCATCTCGGGCAAGGGCGCGCGCGCCGTCGACGAGTTCACGCAGCAACAGGCCGCGCAGCACGAGGGACGCGAGGCGCCCGTGTCGGTGCTCCCCGGCGTGCTCGCGGGCAACCTCCTCTGCGACTGGAAGCACGACGCCAGCGGCTACTCCGAAGAGGAGCTCAAGATGATCGAGGAGAGCCGCAAGATCATGGAGCTGCCCGCGCTCCACGTCTCTCCGACCTGCGTGCGCGTGCCTGTGCGCAACGCCCACTCCGAGTCCGTGTGGGCGCGCTTCGCCCGACCCATCACCCGCGACGAGGCGCTCTCGCTTCTCCGCTCCGCCGAGGGCGTGGTGCTCGACGACGCCGTCGGTCCCGCGAAGCACCCGCAGCCCCGCGCCGTCTCGGGCCAGGACCCGGTGCACGTCGGCCGCGTGCGCCACGACCCGAGCGACCCGCAGGCCCTCTCCCTCTGGGTGGTGGGCGACAACCTCCGTAAGGGCGCGGCCCTCAACGCAGTGCAGATCGCCGAGCGCGCCTTCGCCACGCGCTGACAAACGCGGTCGGTCCGTCGCCACGTCGGTGACAATCTGGCACGGCCCCGCGATGGATTCCCCCGCTGATTCGCAGAGATTTCTGCGCTCGCCGTGAAGGTACGAGGGTTGCTGTTGGCTCCGTCGATGAAGTTCTCAAGCGCGCTGGCCCTGTCGCTCGCGCTCGCGCTCGCTTCGACGGAGGCGCGGGCCCAGCTCGCGACGCCGATCCGCGTGGGCGGCAACATGTACGCGGTCGACGCGACCCGTCCGCTGGGCATCCCCGACTGCCGCAACGGCACCGTGAGCCTTCAGGTCTCGTACACGTCGACGAGCACGTTCAACCAGCTCGAGTTCTGGATGGGCACCGACGCGATGACCTGCATGCAGACCACGTCGCGCACCTCGACGACGGCGGCCACCTGCTGGCAGATCACCACGGCCACCGTCGGCGGCCAGCAGTCGACCTACGCGAACAACGACTTCCGCATCGCCGCGAAGGACCTCATCGACCCCATCGATGGCAACTGCACCACGCCCGCCACGGCGCGCGGCACCATCGCGACCAACTACCTCTCGCTCCTCGCGGTCACGTCGGCCGGCGCCAACATGCAGGGCATGGCCCTCGCGATCCCCTACGACCTCGATCCCCCCGCGGCGGCCACCGGCGTCACGGGCCTCGCGGGCGAAGGCACGGTCACCGTCAACTGGGACCGTCGCACCACCACCACGACGACCAGCACCGACACCGACGCGAGCACCACGAGCACCACGACGGCCACCACCGACCTCGCGGGCTTCTACCTCCTCTGCGACCCGCCCCTCGACAGCGAGGGCGACGCGGGCAGCGGCGCCGACGCGTCGACGGGCCTCGACGTGCCCGACCAGAACTTCGGCGACGACGCGGGCACGAGCAGCACGTGCAACGCCTTTCCCACCGTCGACCTCTACGACACCGCGGCCTTCAACCGTTACCGTCGCACCGACCGCACGTCGGCCTCGGCCACGACGGCCACGGCCACGGGGCTCCGTGACAACACCCCGTACCGCTGCGTGGTGGTGGCCGAAGACAACTCGGGCAACCGCAGCGTGTCGTCGCCCACGCAGTGCATCGTGCCGGTGCCCGTGACCGACTTCTGGGAGCGCTACCGCCAGGCCGGCGGCGGCGCGCAGCCCATCTCGTGCGCGGCCCATCCCGGCGCTCCGATCTCTCGCACCGCGGGCCTCGCCGCGGCCCTCGTCGTCGCTCTCGCCTCCCTCATCCGGCGCCGCCGGAGGACCTCATGACCCGCACCGTCTCGCGCGCTCTCGGCGCGCTCGCGTTGTGCCTCGCGGTGCCCGCGACGGCGTCGGCGCAGACCTTCGAACTCTTCGGCCCCGACCCCTCGCGCAGCCGCTACGAGACCCCGCAGAACTTCTCCCTCGAACTGCGCTTCTCGCCGTGGCAGCCCGAGGTCGACGGAGAGTTCACCCGCAACGGTCCCTTTCTCGCGTACTTCGGCGAGAGCGACGGCAACGGTCAGCGCCGCGTCTCCGACCGTCTGCTCAGCGGCCTCGAACTCGACTGGCAGGCGCTGCGCATCAACCCCCTCGGCAGCCTCGGCATCGGCGTCGGGGTGATGTACTCGACCTTCACCGCCACCGCGCCCATCACGGCCACCGGCGCGTCGAGCGGACAGGAGAGCTCGCTCAACCTCCTGCCCATGTACGGCACCGTGGTGCTGCGCCTCGACGTGCTCGCGCGGCGCACCGTCGTGCCGCTCGTGCTCTACGGCAAGGCGGGCCTCGGCGCGACCTACTGGTGGATCACCTCGGGCGACAACCTCGCGCGCCGCAACGCCCTCTCGCCCAGCGCCCCGACGAACAACACCGCGGACTACGGCCAGGCCGCCGTCGGCCTCTCGACCACGTGGCACGCCGCGGCGGGACTCCAGCTCCGCCTCGATTTTCTCGAACCCCGCGCCCAGCGCGCGTGGGACCTCGAGATGGGCGTGAACCACAGCTACCTCTTCGCCGAGTACATGCTCACGCGCGACCTCAACGCGCAGCAGCTCCGCGTGGGCTCGCACGCCTGGACCTTCGGCCTCGCCTTCGAGTTCTGAGCCTCACCCACACACCGCGGGCGCGCGCACCGTCTCCGCAGCCCCCACCGCCTCCGCGAGCCGCGTCCACGCGTCGCGCAGGTCGGCCCGCTCGCGCGCCGTGAAGGGCGCCTCCGCGCGCTCTGCCTCCATCGCCGTGACGGCCTTCGCAAAGCCCGCCATCGCCTGTTCCCCGTCGCCCTTCTTCGCGTAGACCTTCTGCGCGCGCACCCACGCCGACGCCAGCGCGGCGCCGCCCTCGTGGGGCAACCACGCGCGAAACACCGGCGGCGCGAACTCCTCGAACCATGCGGCCTTCGACGGTGACACCACCGACACGCGCGGGTCCTTCGCCCACCGACGCTTGAGCACCGCGCTCTCCTCGTCGAGCAACGCCGACGCCCTCGCCTCCCGCAATCGCGGCCACACATCGGGCGCAGGCATCGCCGCGGCATCGACCGTACGCACCGCGCGGAGCTGCAACCGTTCGAGCGCGACGAGCGAGGCCAGCGCGTCGGCGTGCGTGAGCGATCCGCCGGGGCCTTCGAGCGTGAGGCGACGCAGCGCCGTGAGGCGGGCCAGCGCGCGTCCGTCGAGGGCATCGGGCGCGCACACCGTGAGCGAGGTCACGCGCTCGAACGCAGCCAGAGACGCGAGCGGATCTCCCTCGGCGCCATGCAACGTGACCGCGAGCGCGGGCGACACTCCATCGAGCGAGAGCTCACACGGCGCGCGCCGCGCATCGAGGTGGAGCGCGTCGATCGACGGGGGCAGACGCACCGATGCAGGGGCCTCCGCGCGCACGGTGACGGCGTCGAGTCCGGTGAGCGCCGAGAGGTCGTACGCGCCGCCCGGAAGCGCTTCGAGACGCAGCTCGCGCAACAGCGGCGACCGCGCCACCCACGGGAGCAGCGGCCGCGGATCGCCCCACACCGACACGCAGAACACACACGGCAGCGCGCGGAACACCGACGCGTCGAGCGCTCCTCCCTCGGCGATGCGCAGCGCACGACCGGGCACGCCACGCACCGCGCCAATCGCCACGTCGAGCGAGCCCACCGACGCGCGCACCACCACCGCCCCCCCCCGGAAGCGCGAGCGACACCGTGTGCTCCGGGGCCTCGTACACCGCGCGCGCCGCACGCCACGCCTCGTCGGGAAGCGCTCTCGCGCGAAACTCCTTCGCCGCCGCGTCGCGCAGGTCTTCCCAGTCGAGCGCCATGTTGGGCACGTCGTCGGCCTCGCACACGAGCGGCCCCACACCGAGCGAGACGAAGTCCGCGGGATGCCCCGGCAGCACGTGCGCGCGAAGCACACCGCGCGACCAGAGGAACGAACGCTGTTCGAGCACGGCGCGCGAGACCGTGTCCGCCGTGGGCAGCGCTTCGCTCCAGTGATCGAGCGCCACCACGTCGAGAAGGGTCGGCAGCACGCGGAGCACCTGCACCGCGCCCCATCCGCCGCGCGCGAAGGGAAACGCCATCACCTCGCCCGGCGCGTACGCGTGGGCAGCACGGATCGTGGGAGACGTCTTCGCGGGCTTCTTCGCAGCGGCCATGGCGCGCGACGCTCGCACGATCCGCACCGCGTTGTGTGAGGTCCGCTCAGCCCTGCACGTGGGACGGGTCCATGAAGAACACCTCCCAGTTGTGGCCGTCGGGATCGCGGAAGCTCCACCCGTACATGAACCCGTGATCGATGGCGGGCATCGACGGCGAGCCGCCCGCGTCGAGGGCCTTCTTCACCACCGCGTCGACCTCGGCGCGGCTGCCCACCGAGAAGGCCAGCAGCACCTCGGTGTGCGTCGCCGTCTCGCAGAGCTGCTTGTTGATGAAGCCCTGGAACACCGGCGCTTCGAGCAGCATGCAGTAGGCGCCCTCGTTCACGATCATGCAGGTGGTGCTCTCGTTGGTGAACTGGGGGTTGAACGTGAAGCCCAGCGCCGAGAAGAAGGCCACCGAGCGCTTCAGGTTCGCGATCGGGAGGTTCACGAAGATCTTTCGGTCGTTGCTCATGGGACGGATGCTCCTTGCAGCGGCGCGCGCGCCGCGAACGGTGAGGTCGAAACGCTCGACAGCCCACAGACTGCGCGAGGCTCCGGGGCTCATCGGCGAGCGCGTCGATTCGCGCAAACTCCCGACGACAACGCGCGAACCGAGACCCTCCGTCGATTGGCTGTAACCGCCACGCGCGCCGCGGCGAAGTAGCCGTCGACTCCATTCCCCAACCGTCTCCTTCGCGAGGGAACTCCCATGCTCCGTACGGTTCACGTGACCGCGGGCGCCGCCGTGGTGTGCGCGCTGCTTTCGGGCTGTGGCGACGACGCCGTCAGCACCCCATCCACCGACTCGCCCCTCTATTCGGGCACCGCGTCGTCGGCGCTCGGATCGAGCACGAACACCGCGACCTGCGCGAGCTGCCACTCGAACGACGGCACACCGCGATCGGGCGAGACGCTGCGCAACATCGCGTACCACACGGCCTTCAAGGGAGGCGCCGCGCCCACGCTCCTCGCGGCCACCAACGCGTGCGTCACGGGATGGATGGGCGGCACCGCGCTCACCGAGACCGACCCGCGATGGCTCGGCGTGCAGACGTACCTCCGCTCGATTTCGAGCCCCGAGTTCACGACGCCCAACACCCTCGCGCCCGAGGTGCTCGCCAACGAGGCCGCCTACGAGACCGCCTACGCGGGCGGCGACGCGACCCTCGGCGCGCCCCTCTACGCGCGCTTCTGCGGCACCTGCCACAGCGTCGGAACCACCGTGCACAACGCCCGCGCGCTGCCCCGTTCGAACCTCCGCGCGTTCTCCGTCGGACGCATCGCCCAGCAGGTGCGCACCTCCGGTCCGCCGCCCTCGGGCGCCATGGATGCCACCGACAGCACGCCCGGTCCGATGCCCTTCTTCGAGCCCGATGAGCTCTCGCAGACCGACCTGCGGAACATCATCGCGTGGGTGCGCAGCCCGATGTGAGCGACCGCTCCCCCGATGGCCGCTCGGCGCGCGACGCCGTTGAATTCGCCATCGCCGCGCAATCTGTCTTGCGCGATGCTTCGTAGAGCGGCCGTTCACGCGCTGCACGCGCTCGACCTCCCTCCTCCTCGACGAGATTCCCCCACACACCCATGCGCCCCGAAGCCCGCGCCCTCGCGCGGTGGACGTTCCTCGCAGCCCTCGCCGCGCCGCTCACGGCCTCGGCGCAGCGCGCGGCCTACGCCACCGTCGACGAACTCCCCACCGAAGGTCTCCCCCACCTCGCCGACGTCTCCCTCGGGCTGCGCTACCAGCGCACGCTCTCGCCCGACGCCGCGCCCCTCACCAACGCCGTCACCTTCGGCGTGCGAACCCGCGCGCTGCTCGGTCGCTCCGTGGGCTACTGCGTGGGCCTCGACGGCGACGTCGGCGGCTCCGACGCGGGCTTCACCTGGGGCGTCACCGGATGGCTCCTCGGCGCGGGCGCGCGCTGGGGTGCGGGCAACGGCGCGTCGCTCTGCGGCGGCGCGGGCCTCGGCGCCACGGGCAGCGCGGTGCCCTTCGCGGGACGCTTTCCCGTCGAACTCTCCGTCGCGCAATCGCTCGGCCCCGTGCGCGTGAACGTGTGGGCCTCCGTCGCGTGGACCGTCGGCGATGACCTCCGTCGCAACGGGTCTCCGTCGCTCTCCTTCGCCGACGAGGCCGAGGCGGGCGTGCGCGTGCGCTTCGGACGTCAGCACCACTACTGGTCCACCACGAACGCCGGCGGCGGACCGTCGCTTGCCGTGGTGTACCGCGAGTTCATGGGCGCCCGCGCGATCGGCGTGGTGCTCGGCATCGACCTCACGGGAGCCCGCTGATGATCCCCCGCCCCTTTGCCTCGCTCCTCGCGCTCGCGTCGCTCTCGGCGCTCACCGCGTGTGCGCCGCCCACGCTCACCGCGCGTCCCGTGGCGCCCATCGCCGCGACGCCCGGCGCATCGTTCACGCACGAGACCCGCGTGTTCACGGCCCCCGACGGCGCGCAGCTCTTCGAACAGTCGTGGCACCCGACGGGCCCCGTGCGCGCGGTGCTGGTGATCCACCACGGACTCAAAGACCACAGCACGCGCTACGGCGACTTCGCGCAGCGGCTCACGGCGCGCGGCTTCGCGGTGTACGCCTACGACATGCGCGGCCACGGACACTCGTCGGGCATGCGCGCGGCCCTCGACCGCTTCGACGACCTCACCGGCGACCTCGGACGCTTCATGGACCGTGTGCGTCAGCGCGAAGCGGGACGCCCGGTGTTCCTCCTCGGGCACAGCGTCGGCGGCGCGGTGGTGACGCTCTTCACGCTCGAACGTCGCCCCGAGCTCGCGGGGCTCATCGTGCTCGCGCCCGCGCTGCGTGTGGATCGCTCTCCCCTCGAAGCCGCCGCCACGCCCCTCGCCGCCGCGCTGCTGCCGAACTTCGGCGCCGTCGACACGCCCGACGAGGAGTTCTCGCGCTCGCCCGAAGTGGTGGCCGAGATGGGCGCCGATCCGCTCGTGTGGCACCCCGCGGGCCCTGCGCGCACGGCCGCCGCGCTCGTCGCCGCGCTCGAACGCATCTGGGCCCTCGCCGACACGCTCGACGTGCCCGTGCTCGGCGTCCACGGAACCGTCGACCGACTCACGGACCCGCGCGGCACCGCAGAGCTCATCCGCCGCGCGCGCCACCGCGACCACACGCTGGTGCTCTACCGCGGGCTCCGTCACGACCTCATTCACGAACCCGAGCGCGAGCAGGTGATCGACGATCTCGTGCGCTGGCTCGACGAGCGCGCGCCCGCAGCCACCGCCACGCCCGCAGCCGCCACCGCCACCGCCACGCCTGCGGTCACCGCCGCGCCGTCCGCGCCCTGAGCGTCCACTTCGCGAGGCACTTCATGAAGCGTCGTGGGCGCCGCGGGCTGTGGTAGACGCAGCGCTGCGCCGATGAACGTGCCCGCTGAACTCCTTCTGCCGATGGGACTCTGCGCGGGTGTGGCCGCGCTGTGCTGGCTGCTCTCGCTGGTGTTTCGCGAGTACTCGTGGGTCGACCGCATCTGGTCGGTGGTGCCGCCCGTGTACATCGGAACCTTCGCCGCCGCGTCGGCGTGGAGCGATCCGCGCTTGAACCTCATGACCGCGCTCACGGCGCTCTGGGGCGCGCGGCTCACGTTCAACTACGCGCGCAAGGGCGGCTACGCGCCGGGCGGCGAGGACTACCGCTGGTCGATCCTCCGCGGGCGCATGAAGCCCTGGCAGTGGCAGCTCTTCAACCTCTTCTTCATCGCGGGCTACCAGAACCTGCTGCTGTTGCTGATCGCGCTGCCCGCGCACACGGCCGCCGTGCACCGCGCGCCGCTCACGGGCGTCGACCTCGCGCTCGCGGCGCTCTTTCTCGCGCTCCTCGCGGGCGAGACCGTCGCCGACCAGCAGCAGTGGAACTTCCACCAGCAGAAGAAGGCCCGCGCGGCGGCGGGCGAGGCCGAGCCGCTGGGCTTTCTCGACACGGGTCTGTGGGCGTACTCGCGGCACCCGAACTTCTTCTGCGAGCTCGGTCAGTGGTGGGTGATCTACCTCTTCGCGGTGTCGGCCTCGGAGACGCTCGTGCACCCGACGCTCGTCGGCCCCGTGCTGCTCACGCTGCTCTTTCACGGCAGCGCGCAGTTCACCGAGTCGATCACCGCGTCGAAGTACCCGCGCTACGCCGAGTATCAGCGCCGCGTGTCGCGGATCATTCCGTGGAGCGCGGGCTGAGCGCCTCGCGTTCGGGCGCTGCCGCGTGGGCCTCGTCGAGCACCGCGCCCGCGGCGTCACGGAGCCACCGATCCGGCTGGGCCGCCATGGCTGCCAGCCAACGCGCGGCCGACGTGCGCGCCGCGAGCTTCGTCACGAGCACACGCCACGCCCCCTGCGCGAGTCCCTCGCCCACGGCATCGCCCACGAGGAGCACGACCTCCCACCGATCCGCGCCGTCGAGCACCACCCCCGCGGCGAAGTCGGGGTCGGCGATCAGCGCGTCGGGCGTGCTGTAGGCGTCGACGGTCTCCATGGGGTCATCGCCCTCGTCGACTTCCACCGCGCGAGTCGAAAGCGGCGCCCCCGCAGGCACCGCACAGAAGTAGTGCGCCATCGCAGCGAGTGTCGCATGCGACGCGCGAGCGCGGTTCACCAGATCGGCGGCTTCCGCTCGATGAGCTCCCGCAGCTTCGGGAGCGAATACGCGCGGTACTTCACGCCATCGACGGATCGCACGACATCCTCACGCGCGCCGATGAGCAGGTCACCGCGGCACTCGATCTGGTGGGGTTTGAAGGTGTCCTTCACGAGCACGAGCTCGTTGCGCGCATCGAGCTCGTAGAGCCCTTCGCCCTCGACGGCGACGAAGAGTCGCCCCTGAAACTTCGCGATGCCTCGCAGCGTGCGCCCCGTGTCGACACGCACGCGCCACCCGAGCGCCGAGCCCTCGAGGATCACGCCGGGCTTCGCGATCGCATACATCTCGTGCTCGTCGACCACGTGCACGGCGAGGAGGTCCCCGGTGTGCGCGGGCTCCATCACGCGCCATGCGCCGCCGTCCCAGCGCGCCACCAGCCCGCGACGACCGACGGCGTAGGTCTGCGTCCGCGACGCGCCGTGCATCGCGTACACCTCGCCGGGCCATGCGCACGGAGACCACGTCGCGCCGTTCCACCGAAGCATCGACGACGTGCCCCACGCGAAGGCCTCGTCGTCGAAGCGCCCCCACATCTCGGGAAACAGCCCCGCGACCGCATGCTCCGTACGCGCTTCGCGCTCGCCCGCGAGGTGAAGTTCGACAATCTTACCGGGCATCGAAAAATGCGCCGCGCCCGAGGGCGCGCGCCATGCACCACCGAACGGACCCTGACTGCGATGCAGCAGTCGAACGGTCGTACCGTCGCCCGTGAAGAAGGCCGTCTCTGCGCAGTCGTGTGCGGGACTTCGACGCGCATCCCAGCGAAGCACGGTGAACGCGCTCTGGTGGACGGAAGCGCCACTCACGACGCCGACCTGATACTTCGTTGGAAGAGAAGCACTCACCAGATCGGCGGCTTCCGCTCGATGAGCTCCCGCAGCTTCGGCAGCACGTATGCGACGTACCGCGCGCCGTCTACCGAGCGCACGACGTGTTCCCTCGCGCCGATGAGCAGGTCACCGCGGCACTCGATCTGGTGGGGTTTGAAGGTGTCCTTCACGAGCACGAGCTCGTTGCGCGCATCGAGCTCGTAGAGCCCTTCGCCCTCGACGGCGACGAAGAGTCGCCCCTGAAACTTCGCGATGCCTCGCAGCGTGCGCCCCGTGTCGACACGCACGCGCCACCCGAGCGCCGAGCCTTCGAGGATCACGCCGGGCTTTGCGATCGCATACATCTCGTGCTCGTCGACCACGTGCACCGCGAGGAGGTCCCCGGTGTGCGCGGGCTCCATCACGCGCCATGCGCCGCCATCCCAGCGCGCCACGAGCCCGCGACGACCGACCGCGTAGGTCTGCGTCCGCGACGCGCCGTGCATCGCGTACACCTCGCCGGGCCACGCGCACGGAGCCCACGTCGCGCCGTTCCACCGAAGCATCGACGACGTGCCCCATGCGAAGGCCTCGTCGTCGAAGCGACCCCACATCTCGGGAAACAGCCCCGCCACGTCGTGCGTGACCCGCTCCACCGACTCGCCCTGCGCGCGCACCTCCACGATGCGTCCGGGCATCGAGAAGTGCGCCGCACCGGAAGGCGCGCGCCACGCGCCACCGAAGGGCCCCTGCGAGGTCGCCAGACGAAGGAACCGATCCCCGTCGCCGGTGAAGAACACCGTCTCGGAGCTCTCGTGGGTGGGGCTGCTGCGCGCGTCCCAGCGAAGCACGGTGAACGCGCTCTGGTCTGCCGTGGCGCCGCTCACGACGCCCACCTGATACTTCGTCGGAAGAGAAGCACTCACCAGATCGGAGGCTCCCGCTCGATGAGCTCCCGCAGCTTCGGCAACAGATACGCGCGGTACTTCACGCCATCGACGGATCGCACGACATCCTCACGCGCGCCGATGAGCAGGTCACCGCGGCACTCGATCTGGTGGGGTTTGAAGGTGTCC